>NZ_JBITSN010000011.1:221170-246491 GCF_044540975.1 Streptomyces sp. NPDC085927 | reverse complement strand
AACACGATCGCGGCCAGCACCTCACGGTCGCCGTGCCGGCGCCGGCCGCCGCCCTGGGGCCGCGAAGGCGCCTCCGGCACCACGCGCTGGAACAGCTCCCACAATTCATCCGGCACCAGCCGCTCAACGATCCCTGCCACGGCCGACAGCCTACCGAACCAAATGAGATGACCTCTTAGCCGTCGAAGACTGCGAGGAGCGTGGACGGCTCGGTCTGCAGGCCGCGGGCAAGCTTGATCAAGGTGGTCAAGCTTGGGTTGCGACGTCCGTGCTCGATGTAGACCACTCCCCGGAAGCTCATACCACTTCTGCTGGCGAGCTCCTCAAGAGTGAGTCCACGAGCCTCACGCAACCGACGCACATGCATGCCGAAGGTGTGGAGTTGAGGGTCTGGCGGATCAAGGCGAGGCACGAACTTGACTTGACATCTGCGCCCATTTGACTGCCATGAACAGTTGTGCATAATCAGCGCTGGGCGCTGTGCTTCGACCTTGTCGAGTCTAGAAGCGACCGCCGACGAAGCCAGGATTCTTGGAGAGGACGTCGCTATGCCGGCCCCGAGGAAGTACCCGCCAGAATTGATTGAACGGGCAGTCCGGATGGTCATTGAGATGAGGCCGACCAACCCCGGACGCTCCGGCCTCGTGCGGCAGGTCGGGGAATTGCTGGGGGTACACCCAGAGGTTCTACGGCACTGGGTCAAAAAGGCCGATGCGGAAGCTGGTCGAAATGCTGAAACTACCGCGGGCGCCACTGCCCGAGTTCGTCAGCTTGAGAAAGAGAACGCTGACCTGCGCCGCCTTAACGGAATCCTTAAGGCGGCTGCCGTCCTGTTCGCGGCGGATCTCGAACCAAGGCAATGAACGGCTGTGCCGTTGGCTCTTAACGCTGCACACGAGCCCCGATACACCGTCGGTTACCTACCTTGCGTGTAAGAAGCCTAATAGCTGAGCCGCTAAAGAGACCTGACAACCTTGGGAAAAATATCGTTACCGTTTTCTGACGACCGTCAACCCATCTCTCAAATGGGCGCACCATTAAAGGCCAGCCAGCCGGCTCGCACGCGACCTATCACTTGCACCCGCAGACGTTTGAGTTCTATTAGGGCAACAGATGCCTCGCTGCTGCAGCGCAGGCCCAGCAGAACATCGAATCGGCGGCATTCACGGGAGGAAGCCAGGGCGTCCGTCGGCGGCGGTGAAATTATAGGTGGTGGCCTCGGAGAGGACGCCGAGGGGCGGATCGCCGTTCTCGATGATCACAGCCTGGCCGGGGAAGGCGAGCATGTCTTCGTAGAAGCGGTCCACGACGGTGGATGTGATGCGCACGTCGGGCAGGTCGGGGTCCTGTGGGGTGTTCTTCACTGGCTGGCGGTAGGTGACCACCGGGGAGTCCAGGACGACGAAGCCGAGATGGGGGAGGTCTCGTTCGATGCAGAAGCGGGCCAGGGAGGTAGTGAAGGCTGAATGCAGCACGGATCGCACACCCTTGCCTCGACCGGCGCGCGGGCGGCCTCCGGCCCGGATCTCGGCGTTGTACTGGTCGTACCCGGAGTTGTCGACTGCCGGTATTTCCCAGCTGCTCAGGGTGCGTTGGAGGACCGAGTCGAAGTCGTTGACGATTCGGGCGGCGATGTACTGCGCAGGCCGGGCAGCGGGCACCGCTCCCTCCCCGTCGAGGCGAGAGCGCTTGTCCTCAAGTTCCGCGATCCGCGCGTGCAGTTCCAGCTGCCGCTCGACCACAGATCGTGTGTCCAGCAGCTCTTGAAGGCCCTCTCGGAGCGGTGCGAGCTGGCCCTCGGCTTCGGCGATGAGTTCATCCAGCGCCTCCAGGTCGGCCTTGACGGACTGCCAGGTCCGGGTGAGCTCTTCCTGTTCGCGGGCGAGGTCGGAGATGGTCGGCAGGAGGTCGGTGAGCAGTGCGGTCGTCTTCGCGGCCTCCGCCTGCACCGCAATGTGGAGTTGAGTGGCCTCCTGCTGACTGTGGCCAGGGTGCTGGTGCTCAGGATCCGCTCCGCAAAAGACGCAGGTTCCGACGCGGAAGTAGCCGAGGATGCTGCCAGCCTCGTTGACCATGACCAAACGCTCCAGATCGGAGCGGTACTGGTCCTCCAGCAGGCTAAACCGTCCAAGCAGATCGCTGACCTCGGCCAGCCGCTCATCTAGCCCAGCAAGACGGCGGGCGTGCATCATGCGCTCGCGTACCGCTTCGCGGTGACCTTCGTCGGCCGCGCGCAGGGCGATGTTTTGCGCGTCGATCGCGGTTTTGACCCGCGCCAGGCGGTCCCTGAGGTCGCGCTCAGACTCGTCCGACTCAAGCTTCGCGTACAAGTCGATCACGAGCTGGTCCAAAAGGTTGATCTGTCCCCTGTTGACACGCCGCTGTCCCGCGTTGGGTCCGGTGTCGACGGAAGGGTCTCCCTCCCCAGTTAGGAGGAACCGCATGACCGATGTCTCCGCGGTGCGGGTGGTGGCGGTGCCGGTGCGTAGGACCGGGGAGGGCATGGCGATCATGCGGTCCTCTGTAACCACGGACAGGTGCACCAGATCGGTCAGGGTCAGGGGGCGGGTGCCACCGGCTTCGTTCTTGCGGATGAGGACCTCGTCCAGACCCATGGCGCGCATCAGGTGAATCGAGAGGCTGTTCTTGCTGCGGGCGTTGTGCACCGAGCTCACGATGGCGTCCGCCGGGCGATGAACCAGGTCACGGAGGTCCTCGCGATGCAGATGCGTGGAGTTGGTGCCGGGGCGCCGGACGAGAGTCAGCGGGCTGCCATCGGGTAGCAGCAGCCCAAGGAGGATCTGGGTGTATCCCTCGGCTTCGTCGACCATGTCCAACTGGGCACCGCCGAGCATGTACTCGACAGACCTGACGATGAAGGTCTTCCCGGTGTCGGAGGCACCATAGATGGTGGTCAGCTCGGGGCCGAAAGCGATTTGCGCTGATGGCCTGCCCGAGCCAGCGTAAGTGAGGTGGACCAGCTGGAGACTACCCACGATGGCCCTCGAACGGGCGAGAGGTCACGGGGCCGGGAGGAGTCGTTAGCAGGGACTGGGTAGTGGCGCGTACATCGATGTCCGGGGCCCATTGGTGAACGGCCCACTCGGCGCGCTCGCGGAGCCGCAGAACGTACGGGGCTTCGAGGACGTTTACGAAGGCCGGGCCGCGTTCCGTGGCCCGGTAGACCAGGCCGGTCCCGTCAGCTTCGAGTTCGGCCAGGCCGGCGCGGATGAGAACCAGAAGTGCCTGTTCGAGGACCGTGCGTTTCAGGCCGAGCTCTCCCGAGCGAGCTGGCAGATCCGGGTGCAGGCTGGGCGGTCCGTCGAATTCGGCGCTGTGCAGCACGGCATGGTCTAAGAGCGCGAGCTGGGCCAGGTCCAGAGCATCGGGATGGCTCTCCGAGAGCAACACCAGTGCCCGCACGCCGATCTCCAGCGGGCTGTTCAGCGGTTTCATGTCCCTTCTCCCTCACACCACGTGAGCTCGTTCTCGTTCGCCAGGTGATGACATACCCCGGTACGGTCCAGAGGTCTCACGTGCTGAGCGAAAACCGTCTGCGTCAGCCCGGCACTGATCGCCTGCGAGGTGACGGCATGGAGGCGCCTCCACCCCGTGGGGTGGTCATCCCTCGCCACGTCGACCACTGCGTCGTATATGTCCTTGACAATGGCCTCGAAATGACCTTGAGGGTATGCCTCCTCGCCGAAGCGGCGCAGAGACTCGGCGCTGAAGAACGCTTCACGCTGGTGGCGCAAGTGCGGGCCGGCCGTGGGGTGCTGTGCGATCTGGGTAACGGTGCTGGCCTCACTGGGCCAGCGCTCGGCGTAGACCTGGGCGAGCTGCTGTACGTAGCGGGCCTCACGCGGCTCCGGCTTCTCGGGCGGTGCCATGACGGCCGGGCGGGGCGGCGACTCCGGCGGGAATCGTTTCACCCAGAAGTCAGTAGTTTTGTGCTGGTCGAGCATCTTCTTCATGTTGACGGTCTGAAAGATCTCGAACGGCGTGTCTGCTGCCAACTCCTCGGCCTCGCGCCTCAACCGTGGGCCCAGGTCCGTGATGACCTTGTCCGTGGTTTCGCGCAGCGCCTCCACGAAGTTCTTGCGGGTACTGATCGGGCGTTGCAGGGCCTGCTGCAGGCTGGGGCCGATGGACGGGGCGACGAACGTGTACTGCTCCGGCACGATGAACTGACCGGTGACCACGCCCGCGAACATCTTCCGAATCTCACCCGCGGCGGTGCTCCAGGCCAGCGTTCCCTTGTAGCGCTTGCACTGGTAGTTGTGCCAGGGACCTTCCAGGCCCTGGCGGGTGAGGAATGCGGCCACGTCGATGCCGTGGTCGCCAGCCCCTCCCTGGCGCTCGACCCGCACGTACAGGCTGTCCAGCGCGGGCACCCACTCCTCGACAAACTTTTCGAACTCGTCGGGAGGGTAGGTGAAGACGATCTGCTCGGGCGACGGCATGGCCGGAAACTGCATGGCCGTTGGATAGTTGAGGAGGAGCGACGCGCCACTTGCCCGGCGTTCCACCTCTGGCGGGCCCTGAATCGGATCCAACATCTCCCCCTGAATGCCGCCGCCGCATCCCGCCGACGCACCCACTAGAGGTATCACTGGCAGGTCGTTCGCGAAAAGACCACAACCGAGCAAATAGGAGCCAGGGGCCGGTGTGCCCGGCGGGCAAACGCACGTGTCGGGTGTGAGCAGGTCATTCCTCGGCGGGCCGCTCTCGCGCCGGACGGTAAGCCGTCGGGCAGTGATGTCGACGTCGGTGCGCAGGATGGTGGTTCCGACAAGTACGTGGCCGGCGAGCAGGATGACGATGAACCGTTCGAAGGAGTTGCTGGCGCCTGAGCCTGAAGGCCCCCATACGACAGCGGGGGCCTTCCCTGTCTCCTCTGGTCCTATTACCGAGCGGTCCTGCGGGCGGCAGGCCGTCGGGGTCTGCCGAGAGTGGGGAGCCGCTTGGTGTCGAGCGGCCGCAGGACCGCTCCGATCCGACCTTCGATCCTGCGCACGAGGTCCTCCTCGGTGTCTGCTACCAGTGGGACCACCATCAGGCGCGTCCACTGTGCGGCGCGTCCAGACAGTACGTGTTCCTGGACGCGGTCACCGACCGATCCGTCGCGGATCGCGCTTCCGGTGTAGCGGATGACGTTCTCGAAGTCGGCGGCGATGTAGACGCCTGTCGAGAATTCGTTCCAAGCCCCATCCTCTGTGATCTGCAGGATCGTCGAGGCGACGGGGAGGCGTCGCAGCAGCGCGGATCCAGCAAGATCGCACGCGGTGTTGTAGTTCTCTGGGGTGAGCGTGCACGTCAAGCGGTTCATCGGGCGTTACCGCTCTCGTCCAGGTCGGCCCGCATCCGGTCGGCTCGGCGGCGTGCGCCTCGCCATTCCGAGACGAGGTCAGTGATCTCGACAAGCGTGTTCCGCACGTTGGAGTTGTCGTACCCCAACGTGTCCACCAGCGCCACGCCGTCCGTACCGGTCACGTCGCCGACCTCCTGGGCGGCGGCGTGCAGGTCGTCAAGGCGTCCCTGGAACTCCTTGAGCGCCGCCGCGAAACGGTCCTCGGGGCTGTCGTGCGTGATGCCTTCCCCGTCGGACAGGTCGATGAGCTCACGGAGCCGCGCGGGGGTGAGGGGTTCGGCGCCCGCGATGGGCTTGTCCTCCGGCATGGTGCCCTTGGCCAGCTCCTGGGGGTCCCGTCCAGCCCGGCCATCGAGAACGATCTGACACAGCTGCCGCAGGCCGACGTCTGTCTTGGCCAGTTGCCGCATGATCTGCTGAGGCTCGGTGTTGCTGCCGCGGCCGCCGAACTCGGAACGGGTCAGCAGTTGAGTGCGGCCCCCGACCAAGTGGTAGCTAGCCAGCGTCGCGAGCTCGGCGGTGGCCGGGCCGGCGGTGTCTCCGGCTTGTACGAGTTCGCGGAGCGCTTCGGGCAGCAGGTCGAGCGGGTCGGTGCAGGTCAGCTCGACGCCGCGCAGGGCCGACCAGCGCCAGGCCCGGTCGAGCGATGAGCGCAGGGCAGTGAGCCGCTTATCCGCAGGAAAGCCCCGCAGGGCGACCTCAGCGGCCAGCTGAGTGCGCTCCTCCAGCTTGGGCTTGGCGCCGGTGAGGTCGACGATTGCCTCGTTTACCGCGCGGGCCTGGCGCTTGTTCGGATGAGGATTGAGTGCGCCGCAGGCCAGGACGGCGACCTGGTCGGCGAGAAGGCCGTGCTCACGGTCCGAGCCATCGAGAATGTCGCGCACCATTTCCGCGGTCATCCCACTGGGGACGGGGAGTAGACCTCGTTCGTAGAGGTTGTCCACCGCGGCGTTTGCCTTGGCGTTGAGCGTCGTAGCGGTGGAGAAGTTCATGGGGGGCGCCATGTGCAAGTGCGCCACGAAACGCCGACGTGCCCGGTCGAACCCTCGCGGGGCCGAGAAGCCGATGATCACCCGGGCATTGGGCATGATCGAGCAGCGGACCTTGCGAGCCTGCTCGTCGGTGACCATGTCGCTTCCAGCCCACTCAACAAGGTCTTTGAGCAGGTTGGTCGCTCGACGGCTGCGGGGACGCAGATTCCACGCAACGTCCTTAAACGTGATGCCGAGACCTTTGTGGCTGGCCACGATACGGCCGAAGCCATCCGTGGACTCAAGCCTCGTAACGGCGCCTACGTCCGTAGTAACCCGGAGGGCGCTCAGCCATCCCGGTGTTTCGATACCGCGGTCGAGGATGGAGCCGACGTGCGGGTTGTTGTCCACCATGTCGGTGATCCGCGGGGCCATCGCGTCGATCAGCTTCTCGGCCGAGTCCATCTCGAAGGTAAGCAACGCCTCACCCTCGACGGCCCCGAACCGAGGCATGCCGATCGTGCCACGAGCGTGCTCGTCCTCGAACCGGATGTTGTCCGGCGACGGCAGGACGCGCCAAGTCACGACATCGAACTCGATGTATGTGAACTCCTCGGAGCCGAAACGCTGCACCTTTGGCGCGCGCAGGGATCGGCGAAGCTGCTGCTGGTCTGCAGCGGCGGCGGTCAGCGTCTCGGCTAGCTCAAGGCTCAACCCGGCCGAGATACACGCCGCGACGCTTTTGTCGATCACTGCCTGCGAGGCAGGTGGCCGCAGATGTGCGCCAATGCGTCGGTGATCAACGATGTCCGACTCGGTGAAGAGGGGGGCCTGCGGCTCGGCGGCAGACGCGGGTACGTGGGACACAGCGGTCGTCCTAGATTCTCGACCTGCTCACCGATTTGGTCAGCAGAGAGCGAGGGCTTGGACCTGACTCGGCACCGTGCCCCCACCTGCCCTCCCGGCCGGGTGGCCGTCCAGGGTTGCGGCGCGCACCGCCCAACTCACCGTTCCTTCAGGACACTCGCCGATCAATGACGGGTGGAGCCTTGGTGCGACCGGGCCACTTCAAACGCAACGGCCGTACTGGATAGGTGGACTGACGGTAATGCAACTAGCCGAGAAGATTAGCACAACGGTGCGTCAGGCCGACCCGGGAACGCATCCTGCGGCAGGTACACCGCCGCGCGGGCTCTGTGCTTCCCCTCCGGTTGCGGGCGGTGGTCGCCCCCGGCGGCGTCACGGACGGGCAGGCGGCCGGGGTTGGTGCAGTGCACGAACGTGTGGGTCCGGCTCGGCGATCAGTTGACGAAGCTGCCGGTTCTCCATCTGCTGCTGATGGAGTGCACGTACAAGGGCCTCGTTGGCAATCACCTTGCAGGTGGTTGAGGCTGAGTGGGCAGAACGTGAACGTTGTTCGGTTGCTGGGTCAGCTGGAGCCGGAGCTGACGGTTCTCCATCACGACCTGATGCAGTGCGCCGACCAGTGCCTCGTTGTCCGTCCTGAGGCGTTCGATCTCCTTCAGTGCCTCGGCCCGGAGTTCCTTGGCCTTGACCAGTTGCCGACGGAGCCTCTTCTCGCTGTCGGGCATCTCACCGCGGGCCCGGACCTTCTCGTAGAACTCGTTCTTGAGGTCCAAGTGCCGTTGGGTGAGGGCATTGCGGGGGACGTCGGCCTCCGTCGCGAGGGCGACGATGGTCAAGGCTCCGTTCGACCGCTGCGGGGTTCCGCCGAGGATGCGGTCCATGGCCGCGCGGATCTGATCGCGTTCGTCGGCTGCGGGGCTCATGCGGGTGTCTCCGTGAGGGTGATCCGTTCGCGGAAGTGCTTGTCTGCGAGGTCGCGCAGGCCCTCGGCGTGGACCCGAAGCCGTTCGGCCAGGGGGCCGGGGACGAGTTCGCCGGTGGCCTGCTTGTCGAGTCGTTCGGCCTTGAGGGTGAGTTCGGCCGCGTGCTGGTCGGTGCGGGCGATGTTCGCGCAGGTCGACACGCAGCGCTCAAGGGTGGGGGTTTCCTGGCTCGCCCGGAGTCGGCACAGTGCCTTGTCCGGGTTATAGACGCAGGTCAGGAAGGCGTTCGGGTTGTCGTGAACGGCCAGGGTGGGGTTCGTCAGGAGCTTGCGGGCCTGCCGGGCGGTGAAGACGACGCCCTCGAATGCGGGGGCCTGGCTAGCGGCGAGGATGGCCCGCCGTGCGGCCGGTCCGGAGATTCCGCCGCCTGCGGCCCGGTCCGCGGCCAGGGTCGCGAGGGTGTCGGCGGTCGCTCGGGCCGTCTCGATGTCGAGCAGGTCGTGGATGCCCTCGCGGCTGCGGGAGGCATAGCCGGCGCTGACGGCGGTGCGCATATGGCCGTACTGAATCGCCAGGGCGATCAGTCCTCCCGGACGGCGGGCGATGTGCCAGGCCAGGGTGCGGCGGAAGCGGGCCGTGCCGATCGCGCCGTGCGGGTCCGGCGGGATGGCTTCGTGCGGACGGTCCAGATCGTGGGCCAGTTGCGAGGCCCAGTTCACGAAGTGCTCAACTCGCTCGCGCAGGGTCTCGGCGCGAAGTGCGACCTTGGTCCGCTGGCCGAAGCCGCCGAACTGGTGGAACTGGCTGCCGAAGAGGAGTTCCCCGGCGGGGACGATCCGCTCCAGGACACGTATGGCGGAGACGACCGGGGCGATGGCGACCCAGGGGACGTCCCGGAGTTCACCGGTGGAGAGGTGGTTGCCGTCTTCGTCGACGGCTGTCTTGTAGACGTATCCGTGGATCACGTGCCGCTGACCGTCCTCGTCCGGGTCGGGGCAGCATCCCGACCGCAGCCCGAGTACTTCGCCGGGCCGCATCCCGGTCAGGTAGGTCAGGACGATGAAGCAGGCCGTGCCCAGGTGACGCATGAGCAACGGCGCCTCGTCGAATTCGATGCCCTCAGTCCATCTCGCCTCGCCGACCGTGCCGTTGATGGGCGAGGGCAGCGGGCATCCGCCCGGGTGGGCGGCCAGATACTCCCTCCACCGTTTCCGCTTGCTGGTTGCGATGTTGATCTGGGCCAGGGCCGAGTTGGTGAGGCCGGCGATGTAGAGGGACGCGGCCAGCCGCCGCCCGTTGACGTTGATCGTGGGCATGGGGCGGCCGTGATCGGCCAGCTCGGCGAGGTAGGCGTTCAGCCGGGTCAGGCCCTCCTTGGTCCGCGGAGCTGTCTTCGCGGTCGTGGTCAGCTGCCGGTTCTCGGCCCAGGCGGCGAGGACGTCCTCGGCGAAGTCGTCGACCACCCGCAGGGCCCAGATCAGCAGCGGGCCCATCGTCTCCGGGGCGATGGCCTCGGTGATGTTCTCCCCGCCGGCCGACGCGGCCGGGAGGAAGTCGTCGATCCCCTCGCGTTCCCAGGGCGGTTCAGGGATGTCCAGCGAGAACGGGCTGGTCAGGTCGAACATCCACAGCCGGGTGAGACCGACCAGGTCGGCGCTGACCGTGTTGCGGTTGGCCTTCTTCTTGCGGTTCAACGACAGTGCATAGTCGCGGAAGTGCTCGTCAGTGCAGGCCGCCAGGGTCGTGACGCCGTGCTTGTTCAGCCAGATCGCGAACCGCCTCCACTGAAGAACGGTGCGATAGATCGTGGCCGCCGACTGTCTCGTCCGCATCGAGGGAGGACGCCCCTCCAGGAAGATGTCGGGCAGCGCGATATTGATCATCAGCCAGGCCAGGTAGCGGAACTCCTCGCGCATCGAAGCGGGGAAGGGCTTCCAGAGGACGCGCGCCCGTTCCGTGCTCGGGTTGGCGTTGATCGGGTCCATCGACCAGGCGTCGTCGCCGTAGCGGGACACCGGCCCGGTGTAGCCGTCGACGAACAGGTCCCCGGGGATGACGGGGGTGCCGGTGGACGGGACGGTCAGAGGAAGCTCGGCGGCCGGCGTACTCACGAGTCGAAATGTCCGTTCAGAAGGTCGTCGATGATCTGCCGGTCCCAGTCGCTGACCCGCTGCTGTGCCTGCTTCCAGACCTCGGCGCCCAACCGCAGCCGCAGGTCTTCCAGCCGGGCGTGGGCGTCGTACCAGTCCGCCATCCAGGTGGCCGGGTCCAGGACGCTGCGGAGGTTCTCCAAGGCGGCGTGCAGATAGGCGAGCCGGGGATGGTGGACGGGAGCGACCCGGGCGTTCGGACAGGCGGTGCAGAGCAGGAACGATGCCCCGCAGCCCGCGCCGGGCGGCGTGAACGGGCTGTGCTCGTAGTCCGAGCACGACGCCGTCGCCGTCTCCTGGTCGCCGTCCTGCTGCGCGTCGGCGAGCCGGGCTTGCAGCACGGTCCGGCGGGCCGCCTCGACGGCATCGCTCACGCCGTCCGCGATGACCTCTCCCGCGGCCTCCTGGACTTGAGGCTCGGGCAGCACGTAGACACGGTCATGGGTGTCCTGGGTGTTCTGGCCGGGCTCGCGGCGGTGCACCACATTCACGGTCTTGCGGCCCCGCCGCAGGACCTTGCTGGGCAGTCCCTGCTGTTGTGCCCAGAGGGAGGCCGCGGCCGTGTCGGCACCGAGTCCGAACGGGCCCACCCGGATGAGCTCGCCGACCGAGTTGGTCGCGGTCGCGCTCCTGTTGCCCTTGCTCCGCCAGACCAGCAGCCGATCGATCTCGGGGGCCCGGTCCGCGACGTAGGCACGGGCGTGGGCCGTGGCCTCCAGAGCGTCCGAGATCAGTCGCCCGGCCGAGTCGGCGCCGTGGTCGGTGAGGTTGCGCGACTCGAAGTGGTGCCCGGCGTGACGCCGGCGCTTCTCCAGCTCCAGCCGGTAGACCTTCGTTCCGCTCTTCTCTCCGGAGTCGGGGACGGCCCGCGGGACCGGCATCTCGGACATGGTGGTGCCGTTGAAGCCGAACTCCGTGACCAGCACGACGCCGAGCGCGCCCGCCTCCAGCCGCGTCAGGAACAGCCGTTTCCAGGTGTCCTCCGGCCTGCCCCCGCCCAGCACTTTCATGTAGCGGGGAACGACGGTCCGGGTCCTGCCGTTCGCGCTGGTCCGGCGGGGCAGGTCCCCGGTCCGTGCCAGCAGGTCCAGGGCCTCGCCGAATTCCCACTCCTTGCTACCTCGGACGAACTCGCCGTTGCGCCAGGCGTTCAGGTACTCGGTGTTCTCACGGATCCGCAGCAGCGCGGACCGGAAGGTCCGCCGGGCCGCGGCCTTGATCTGTCGGAACTCATCCGGGTCGAAAGCCCGCTCCTGCACCTTCGGCTCCGGCAGGCGCCGGGCCATCACCGCCCTGACCTCCTGCGGCAGGCGGCTGTCGGCCCGCAGCAGCAGTTGCGTGACCATGACCTGGTCGTAGCCGGTCTGCGCCTTGGTCTTGCGGCTCAGCCTCCAGGCCGACCACGTCGCGGCCGTCAGATCCGGGACGTCCGCCGGCGGATTCTCCTGACTGGACAAGAACGTGCCCAGGGCCTTCAGGTGCCGCCACGTGCCCTCGCTCGTCTTCAGCGACGTCCAGGCGCCACTGGTGCACTTCGCCGCGAAGAGCACCGCGAGCGAGCGCTGCATCGGCGCCGGCATCGGCAGCCGCCCGAAGTCATAGGCGCGTGTGGAGCCCTGCTTGGTGGTGTGGCGTACCACCACGTCGCTCGGGTCTTCGCCGAGAACAGGGGTACGGCGGAAGGGAGTTGTGGGCAGGGATGCCTTGCGGCCGCGGCGGCTCATGCCGACACCGCCGCGGTGAGCTTGGCGTCGATGTCCTGAATGCCTTCGCTCTCCTCGGCGATCCTCGCCAGCAGCGAGGTGACCCGGTCCTGGGACCATCCCTCACCGTCGCCCTCCGCGGGCTCGGGCTCTGCCAGCAGCGACCGCAGTTGCAGGTCCGAGACGGGCGCGAGGTAGATCTCCCGGGTCGTCTCCAACTGGGCATGTCCCAGGAGGTCCTGGACCATCCGCCAGGGGTCTCCATAGAGAAGCCGGAAGTCCCGCCTCTCCTCCGGTGTCAGCCCCATCCGCAGGTCAACGACGTGGTGCAGGACCACCAGCATGAACAGGGCGAAGGAGTGCCTGGCCATGTGCGGAGTGCAATACGGCGGCTCGGCGACGACACCGTCCAGCACCTCGGCGCATCGCAGCGACGCGGTGCGAAAGACGTTCTCCCACGACGCCGGGCGGAACGGCAGACCGGACTCGTTCAACCACAACCACAGCGGTTCCGGCCCGGCGGGGCCCTCGATGAACAGCGTCAGCCGCTCGGCGACGTCCGCCTCGGACAGCGCAGTCCGCCCCTCGATCCCGTCCTGGTCGCGCCAGTGCAGCACCTTCTTGCGCAGACCCGTGACCTTCGTGACCAGCCGCATCTGCGGCAGACGCTCGTATCGCCCCCTGGCCTGGGCCCGGCGGATCACGTCCGCCCGCGAGGACTCCGCATAGCCCTCGACCTCGCCGACTACCGGCGCTGAGGCGTAGAAGGTGCGGGCCCGCCTCGACTTCGTCACCACCGGCGCCAGACGTCCCGGATAGTAGCGGGCGCCGCCCAGCCGCGTGCGAGGCATCTCGATGGTCAGCAGCGATGCGGCCTCGGTCAGCCGCATCCCCGACGACAGCAGCAGGTCCGCGAAGGCGGCATTGCGGTCCTCCAGCCGCCCCACCCAGCCCGCCGCCGGCACCCCCTGGGCCGTGTGGCCACGCAGACCGACGTCCACCCAGAGGCGAAACGTCCGCGGTGTCAGCCAGTGAACGTCGCTGGTCTTGGCGTCCTTCGCCCGAGCCTGCGGAACCCGGATCACCGTCCCGGACCGGCCTACAAAGTCGCGCATCAGCACCGGATTCCGCACGACGTGCTCGCGCCGCTCAGCCCACTCGTAGAGACGAGTCAGCGCGGCCAACCCCCGGTTCCAGCGCGATCCGCCGACCCGCCCCGGATTCGCGCTGGCCCGGGTCCGCCAGTACTCGAAATCCGCGAGGTCATCGTCCGTGGCCTGGTTCCATACCCTCCCCCGGTCCCACAAAAAGTCGAAGAACAGGCAGTAATCGTCCGTGTAGTTGCGCTTGGTCTCCGGTGCCAACTTCGCAAACCCCGACCGGCACAGGTACCGGCTCAGCAGCTCGTCGATCCGGTAATCCGGCGACAGCATGATCGGGTCTCCCGGATGGATCCCGAGCCGATCCTCACGCTCGGACAGGTCCTTCATCCCCGCGAGTACGGGTATCCGATCCGCCGGTATCAACCGCCGCTCAGGTACCCAATAGACCTGCCACCCCACGTGCCCCACCTACCAGTCGTGCCGCTTCAACACGCTCACCCAACAGGGAATGGTCGGCACATCACCATGCGCCAGCCCGGCGGCGGCCAGCCCGTGACCGCGCGGGTCAGCGGTGGCGGCTGCACCACCAGCAGCACCAGGAGCAGGGCGCAGGCCCCGCACCACCAGGGGTGCCGCAGCAGTCTCCGGCCAATCGGCAGGAGGACCGGGGTGAGCGCCCCGAGCAGTGCCGCCCCGGCCCAGCCGTCCGGCCAGTCGATTCCGGCGCCGGGCAGTGCCGCCCCGGTCCGGGCGATCCGCGCGATCCACTCCGCGGGCCAACTCGCGCACCAGGCGAGCGCCTTCGCCACCGGCAGCGCCGGCAGGGCGGTGGCCAGAGCCAGGAAGCCCAGCACGGTGGCCGGGGCGAGCGCGAACTCGGCGAGGAGGTTGCACGGCACCGCCACCAGGCTCACCCGCGACGACAGCACCACGACCACCGGCGCGCACACCGCCTGCGCGGCGCCCGCCGCGGCCAGCGCCTCCGCGAGCCGTGGCGGCACCCCGCGCCGTCGCAGCCCGGCGCTCCAGCGCGGCGCGAGCGTGAGCAGGGCGCCGGTGGCCAGCACGGAGAGCAGGAAGCCGAAACTGCGGGCCAGCCACGGGTCGTGGAGCACCAGCAGCAGGACGGCCGTCGCCAGCGCCGGGATCAGGGACCGGCGGCGGCCGGTGGCGAGCGCGAGCAGCGCGACGGATCCGCAGGCGGCGGCCCGCAGCACGCTCGGGTCCGGCCGGCACACGACGACGAAGGCGAGCGAGAGCGCCCCGCCGAGCAGCGCGGTCGTACGCAGCGGGAGGCCGAGACGGGACGCGAGCCCGCGGCGCTCGGCATACTGCGCCAGCCCCGGCGGGCCGAGGAGCAGGGCGAGGAGGATCGTGAAGTTCGCCCCGGAGACAGCCAGGGTGTGCGTGAGGTCGGTCTCCCTGAACGCCTCCTCCAGTTCCGGGGTGACGCGTGAGGTGTCGCCCACGACCAGCCCCGGCAGCAGGGCGCGCGCGTCCGCCGGCAGCCCATCGGTCGCCGCCCGCAGTCCGGCGCGCAGCCGCCCGGCCAGCCGCTGCGGCGCCGACGGCTCCCCCACCGTCTCCGGCCCGTCCGCGCCCCCGACGCGCAGCACGGCCGCGAACCGGTCACCGCCCGCCGTCGCGGGCGCGAGCCGGGCCTCGACCCGCAGCCGGGTGGACGGCAGCAGCCCGAGCCACGGTGACTGTCCCTCCGGGCCCCGTGCCCGCTCCTGCCCGTCCCGTGTGACGGCACGGGACGGACGCGCGTCGACGATCATCAGCACCGGCGCCCGGGTCGCCACCGTCGTTCCGTCCCTCGCCGCCTCCACCCGCCGCACGTCGGCCTCGATGAGCACGGCCGGCGGGGCCGTACGGCTGCCGCCGGGCCGCGGCCGGGTGAGCCGGGGATCGGCGGTGAGTTCGACCTCGGCGGTGACCGAGGCGTACTCCCGCGCCAGCTCCGGCACCGGACCCCGCCGCACATCGGCACCGTGCAGACCCGCCGATCCGGCGGCAGCGGCGATGCACAGCAGCACCGCGGCTCCGGAAACCCGCGACAGGACCCGCGCATGTCCCGGTCCCGTGTCTCCCGCTCCCACAGGTCCCGGTCCCGCACCTCCCGGTCCCACAGGTCGCGGCTCCGCGGGTCCCGGTCCCGCCCGGCGGTTCCGCGGCGTGAGGAGGACTCCGGCCAGGAGCAGGGCGGCGATCACCGTGCCCGTCACCAGGCCGGGAGGAGCGTGCAGCATCACCGCCGCCGTGGCCCAGGCCGCCAGCGCGGGTGGTACGAGCCGCAGGTCGGCCGGTCCCTCCTGCCGAGGATGGGAGGCCCCGAGCCGCTTCCCGGAGGCGGCGTGCACGGCCGGCCGGGCGTGGGCGGCGGAGTCCGCGGGGGCGAGGTGCCCCGTATGTGTCCGCCCGGCGTCCGTCGAGTCCGTCGGGCTCCTCATGGCCGTACGAGATTCCGCAGGTCCGCGAAGCGGCGGTCGCCGATGCCGTTCACTTCCCGCAGTTCGTCCACCGAGCGGAAACCGCCGTTGCGGGTGCGGTAGTCGAGGATGTGCTGGGCCAGCACGGGACCGACCCCCGGGAGGCTGTCCAGCTGATCCAGCGTCGCGGTGTTGAGGGACACCGGTGTCGCGGGCCCGGCGCCCGGCGCCGTTCCGGCCGGACCACCCGCCGCCGGGGCCGGACCGGCCCCCGGGACCGGTGCCGGTGTCGGGCCGCCGACGATCACCTGCTCCCCGTCCACGAGGAAGCGGGCCCGGTTGAGCCCGTCGGTGCTGGTTCCGGGCCGTACTCCGCCCGCCGCCCGCAGCGCGTCCGCGACCCGTGAGCCGGCCGGGAGACGATGGACCCCCGGATCGCGCACCTTGCCGCCGACGTCGACCACGATCTCGGGCAGCGCCGTCCCCGCGCCGGTGCCCGCCATGCCCGTGCCGGCGCCCGTCCTCGTGCCGCCGGCCTCGTCGGCGGCCCCCGCCGAGGTCACCGGCGGGCTCTCCGTTCCACTCCCGCGGTGGGGCACGGCCGCCCCGACCACCTCCGGTGCCCGCACGGGCTGCGTCCGCCCGGTCCAGAAGTGCTGCACGGCGAAGCCCACCGCCACCACCAGCACCACCGACAGCGCGACCACGCTCCGCCGCTCCAGCCCGCACCGCGTCCGCACCCACAACGGCAACCGTTCCCTCAACGCGAGCCCCATCCGGCCGGCCGGCCGACGCTCCCCCGGCCCCACCGGGTCCGAGGCGACCGGCTCGGGGGCCTCCGCCCACGTCCGTCCGTCCCCGACGTCCACATCGCCCTCGGTCGCGACCGTGCCGACCGCGACCGTGCTGTCCCTCCGGGATCGCGTCACCGGCTCGTCCACGCCACCCACGGCCCAGCTCGGCACGCCCCGGGCACGTCCGCCGCCTCCGACTCCCCGGCCGCCGCGCCCGTCCGGTTCCCCGAACAGCGCCTCCGTCCGGCGCCGGAGTTCCTCCGCCGAGGTATCGCGGTCCCGCCCGCCCCGGAGCCGGTGCCCGTGCCGGGCCCGCTCACCGGGCCCCAGCCCGGCCCCCATGGCGATCCCGACCCCGGCACCGGAGCCGGTGCCGGGGTCGGCAGTGGTCGGCCGGCGGTGTCGGGCGCGGCCGTCGGACGCGGGTGCGCGGCCCGGGCCACTGGCCACCGTCGCTGAACGTGGAAGGGAGTACGAACGCGAACGCGAGTGTGATCGATGTGCCATGCCAGGAGGATCGGGCACACCACCGCATTCGCGATGATCTTGCTTGATTCCCGTGGATTACTGCCCGGTTGTGGACAACTCCCTCACCCGTACGGGCCGGCGCAGGCCCGCCGCGGCCTCACCGGGCCGAGACCACGACCCCCAGCAGACCGGGCCCCGTGTGCGCCCCGATCACCGCGCCGACCTCGCTGACGTGCAGCTCGGCCAGTCCGGTCACCCGCACCTTCAGCCGGTCCGCGAGGGCCGAAGCACGCTCCGGGGCGGCGAGATGATGGACGGCGATGTCGACCTCGGCGGCGCCCGCCCGCTCGGCCGCGATCTCCTCCAGGCGGGCGATGGCCTTCGACGCCGTGCGCACCTTCTCCAGGGGTTCGATACGGCCGTCGGTCAACTGGAGCAGCGGCTTCACGGCGAGCGCCGACCCCAGCAGTGCCTGCGCGGCCCCGATACGGCCGCCCCGGCGCAGATAGTCCAGGGTGTCGACGTAGAAGTAGGCGGCGGTGCCGACCGCCCGTTTCTCCGCGGCCGTGACGGCCTCGTCCACGCTGCCCCCCGCCTCCGCGGCCTCCGCTGCCGCGAGCGCGCAGAATCCGAGCGCCATGGCGATCATGCCGGTGTCCACCACCCGCACCGGCACCGGTGCCTCGCGGGCCGCGACGACCGCCGCGTCGTAGGTGCCGGAGAGTTCGGCGGAAAGGTGGAGGGAGACGATGCCCGTGGCACCGGCTTCGGCGGTCCTGCGGTAGGTCTCGGCGAAGACCTCGGGGCCGGGCCGGGACGTCGTCACCGGCCGTCGCTTCTGGAGCGCCTGGGCGAGGGAGCGAGTGGAGATCTCGGTGCCCTCCTCGAGCGCGCGGTCGCCGAGGACCACGGTCAGAGGGACTGCCGTGATGCCGTGCCGCTCCATCGTCCGGGCCGGAAGGTAGGCCGTTGAATCGGTGACGATAGCGACATGGCGGGACATGAGCTGGAGGTTACCTGGCGTACCGCTCCCTGGGCAGCCCGGCCCGGCGGGCCGGGCGGGGCCGTGTCCGGATCAGTGCGCCCGGATCAAGTGGTGCTCTCCGGGCGGGGCTTCTTCTGCCACGGGTAGACGGGACGCGGCGCAGCCGGTGTGATCGCGGGCCGCGCCGGCTCGGACGCGGGTTCCCGCGCGGCGTCGGGCCGCGAGGTGTCCGGCCGGGTCCGGCCGGCCGCCGGGCCGTCCGGAACGTGCGCTTCGGGCCGGCGCGGGGGCGAGGACTCCGACGTGGCCGCGGGCCCGGGCGCGGGCTGCTGGCCGGTGGTCGTCCAGTGCCGCAGGGCACCGGTCTCGAGGTCGATCTGGGTGCTGAGCGAGTCGAGGTCGTCCTCCGCGAAGTGGCGGGCGCGGTCACGGGCCGCCCAGCGCAGGGAGTCCGCCGACCGCGCGATGCGATGGGTGCGCTCACGCAGCTCGGGCAGCCGCTTGCCGAGGGTGCCGCGGTCCGGTTCGGACTCCAGGCGCCTCAGTTCGGCGTCCAGTTCGTGCCCGTGCGCGCTGAGCCGCTCGAAAAGGCCGAGGGACTCCTTGAGGGACTGGTCCTCCGCGGCTCCGGCATCCAGCGCGTCCTGGGTGGCGCGCATGGACGTCCGCAGCTTGAGCCTGAGTTGGGCGATCTCACCGGCCGGGCCGGACTGGGCGAAGGACTTGACCTTCAGGGTGTGGTCCTCGACCGTGCGGCGGGCCTGGGTGATGTGACGGTCCGCACTGCGCTTGGCGGCGCCGACGACCTTCACGGTGGCGTACACGCCCAGCGTGACGAAGAGCACGAAGAGCAGGGCCAGTACTGCGATCACTGCTTCCACGAGACTCCTCCTCCGGGCCCTGGGGCCACCCGCCACACACCGCGCCGTTCTTCAACGGTAAACGCAACGGGCAGGCCCGGAGTTCCGGAAGAACCCCGAACCTGCCCGTAGGGGATGACCCCGAACCCGCAGCCGACGGCCCGCAGCCGGCAACCGGCCGGCCCCGTCCTACGCCGTCACGCCGTCACGCCGTCACGCCGTCACGCCGTCACGCCGTCACGCCGTCACGCCGGAACGATGTTCACCAGCTTGGGCGCCCGCACGATCACCTTGCGGATCCCGGCCCCGTCCAGCGCGGCGACGACCTTCTCGTCGGCCAGTGCGGCCTTCTCCAGCTCCTCGTCGGAGATGGACGGCGGGACCTCCAGGCGGGCCTTCACCTTGCCCTTGATCTGCACCACACAGGTGACGGTCTCGTCGACGACGTACGCCGGGTCGGCGACCGGGAAGTCCTGGTGGACGACCGAGCCGGTGTGGCCCAGCGCGCGCCACAGTTCCTCGGCGATGTGCGGGGCCAGCGGCGCCACCAGCAGCACCAGGGCCTCGGCGACCGGGCGCGGCACCGGGCCACCCTGCTTGGTCAGGTGGTTGTTCAGCTCGGTGACCTTGGCGATGGCGGTGTTGAAGCGCATCCCCTCCAGGTCCTGGCGCACCCCGTCGATCGCCTTGTGCAGGGCGCGCAGCGTGTCCTCACCGGGCTCGGTGTCGACGACGGTCACCTCGCCGGTGTTCTCGTCGACGATGTTGCGCCACAGCCGCTGCAGCAGCCGGAACTGGCCGACCACCGCGCGGGTGTCCCACGGCCGTGACACGTCCAGCGGGCCCATCGCCATCTCGTACAGGCGCAGGGTGTCGGCCCCGTACTCGGCGCAGATCTCGTCCGGCGTGACCGCGTTCTTCAGGGACTTGCCCATCTTGCCCAGCAGCCGGGAGACCTTCTCGCCCTGGTAGTAGTAGGCGCCCTCGCGCTCCTCCACCTCGGCGGCCGGCACCGCGATGCCGCGGCTGTCACGGTAGACGTAGGCCTGGATCATGCCCTGGTTGAACAGCTTGTGGAACGGCTCCGCCGACGACACGTGCCCCAGGTCGTACAGCACCTTGGACCAGAAGCGCGCGTACAGCAGGTGCAGGACGGCGTGCTCGGCGCCGCCGACGTACAGGTCGACGCCACCGTGCGGCATGCCCTCGCGCGGGCCCATCCAGTACTGCTCGATCTCCGGGGCGACCAGCTTCTCGCTGTTGTGCGGGTCCAGGTAGCGCAGCTCGTACCAGCAGGAGCCGGCCCAGTTGGGCATGGTGTTGGTCTCGCGGCGGTACGCGCGCGGGCCGCGGCCGTCGCCCAGGTCCAGGGTGACGTTGACCCAGTCCTCGTTGCGCGACAGCGGCGTCTCGGGCCGGGTGTCGGCGTCGTCCGGGTCGAAGGTGCGCGGGGAGTAGTCGTCGACCTCGGGCAGTTCCAGCGGCAGCATCGACTCGGGCAGGGCGTGGGCGGTGCCGTCCTCGTCGTAGACGATGGGGAAGGGCTCGCCCCAGTAGCGCTGCCGGCTGAACAGCCAGTCGCGCAGCCGGAAGTTGACGGTGCCCTCGCCGATGCCCCGGCGCTCCAGCCACTCGGTGATGCGCGCCTTGGCCTCGACGACGCCCAGGCCGTCCAGGCTCACCTCGTCGTTGGACGAGTCGATGATCTTCGCCTCGTAGGAGGAGAAGGCGTCCTCCCAGGTGGAGGTGTCGGTGCCGCGGCCGTCGGTCGGCTCGACGATGCAGCGGATCGGCAGTTCGAAGGCGCGCGCGAACTCGAAGTCGCGCTGGTCGCCCGCGGGGACGGCCATGATCGCGCCGGTGCCGTAGCCCATCAGGACGTAGTCGGCGATGAAGACGGGCACCTGCTCGCCGTTGACCGGGTTGGTCGCGTAGGAGCCGATGAAGACGCCGGTCTTGTCCTTGGCCTCGGCCTGACGCTCCACGTCGGACTTGGACACGGCCTGCGCGCGGTAGGCGGCGACGGCCTCGGCCGGGGTGGCGTGGCCCCCGGTCCAGACGTCGTGGGTGCCCTCGGGCCAGGCGGCCGGGGTGAACTTCTCGACCAGCGGGTGCTCGGGCGCCAGCACCATGTAGGTCGCGCCGAACAGGGTGTCGGGGCGGGTGGTGAAGACGGTGATGTTCTCGCCGTCGATCGGGAAGTCGACGCGGGCGCCCTCGGAGCGGCCGATCCAGTTGCGCTGCTGCAGCTTGATGGCCTCGGGCCAGTCCAGGGCGTCCAGGTCCGACAGCAGCCGGTCGGCGTAGGCGGTGATGCGCATGTTCCACTGGCGCAGCTTGGCCTTGAAGACCGGGAAGTTGCCGCGCTCGGAGCGGCCGTCGGCGGTGACCTCCTCGTTGGCCAGTACGGTGCCCAGCCCGGGGCACCAGTTGACCGGCGCGTCGGAGGCGTAGGCCAGCCGGAAGCCGCCCAGGACGTCGGCGCGCTCGGCCTCGCTCAGTTCGCTCCACGCGCGCGTGTGGCCCGGTACGGGGCGCTCACCGGACTCGAAGCGGGCGATCAGCTCGGTGATGGGGCGGGCCCGGCCGGCCTCGTCGTCGTACCAGGAGTTGAAGATCTGCAGGAAGATCCACTGGGTCCACTTGTAGTAGTCCGGGTCGATCGTGGCGAACGACCGGCGCCGGTCGTGGCCCAGACCCAGCCGGCGCAGCTGGGCCTTCATGTTCTCGATGTTGGCCTCGGTGGACACGCGCGGGTGCGTACCGGTCTGGACCGCGTACTGCTCGGCGGGCAGGCCGAAGGCGTCGAAGCCCAGGGTGTGCAGGACGTTGTGGCCGGTCATGCGCTGGAACCGGGCGGAGACGTCGGTGGCGATGTATCCCAGGGGATGGCCCACGTGCAGTCCCGCACCCGAGGGGTAGGGGAACATGTCCATGATGAACTTCTTGGGCCGGGCCACCGCCTCCGGGTCGCCCGCCAGGTCGCCGCTCGGGTTGGGCGCGTCGTACGTGCCCTCGGCGTCCCAGAAGTCCTGCCAGCGTGCCTCGATCTCGGCCGCCAGGGCGGCCGTGTAGCGGTGCGGCGCGGCCTCCGCCGACACAGGGGCGGTGGCCGCGGGGTTCGTCTCGCTCATGATCCTCAAAGCTCCATCGATCGTCTGCGCCCACGGCTGCTGCGACATTCGGAAATGAAAAATCCCCTCGCACAGGAGGGGACGCCGCGCCGATTCCGACCAACTGGTTCGACCAGGGCCGGGACTGATCAGCGCGGCTCGCTAAGCAGAAGGCGTACGGCACGCATGGCGCCAGGGTACCGCAGGCCCGGAACGCGCCGCGACACGCTTCGCCCGCCCGCGGAAAGCGCTCCCGCCCGACCGCCTCCCTGAATATCAGTCAAAGGTTACTTCGCGTAACGACCCCTATGGGGCATTACAACGGCCGGATTGTCTTTTGATAACAGCGCAATAACTCAAACCTCGTACTCCCCGGTACAACGAGGTTTAGAGTGCGGCCCGGGACCGCTTCTCCCGAACGTTCGGAGTTCCCCCATGAACCCTCGTCCAGACAGCAGCCCGCCGCCCGTTCAGGGCCGGCCGGCTGCCGGTCGGTCGTACCCGCATGCCGTCGTTCCTTCCGTCGTGACGTGGGGAGGTAGGGCGTGAGGCCGGACGACAGCACGGCGGACGACTGGTTCGCCGAGTTCCTCAACTTCGGCGTGGGCGTCCTGTCGCTCGTCTGCCTGAGCTGCTCGGTGATCTGGGGACTGGTCGCCCAGGACCGGGTCCTGCTCGGTCCGCGCCAGCGCATCCTGGCGCAGGCGGTGCACCGGACGACCGCGGTCGCCTCGATCGCCTTCCTGCTGGTGCACATCGGCATCAAGCTGGCCCTGGACCACACGACGTGGATCGCCGCGGTGATCCCCTTCGGGTTGGCCCTCACCGACGACGAGGCAGCCCTTGGCAGGTCCTTCCTCCTCGGCCTGGGAACCCTGGCCGGAATGCTGATGATCTTCGTCGGCATCACCGGCGTCCTGCGCAACCGCTTCGCCTCGCCGGCCCCCGTCGCGGCCCGCTGGCGCGCCATGCACATGCTGGCCTACCCGGCCTGGTGCGCCGCGCTGGTCCACGGGCTCTACGCGGGTCGACCGGCCAAGCCGATCTTCCTGATCCTGTACGGACTGTCCCTGCTCGGCGTCATGGCGGCCCTCTTCCTGCGCGCCTCCCCCGCGCGGGTCAAACGCAAGGTCGCCGACCGGGTGACCAGCCTGCTCGGCCTCGCCGAGCAGCAGGGCCGCGACAAGCTCGACGAGAGCCGGGCCCGCGCCGCCGAGGCGTCGCTCCCCGGCTACGAGGGCGGTGGCAGACGGAACTCCCGGTCCCGCCCCGAGCCGGCCGCCCGGCCGCTGTACGAGACCGCCGAACGTGTCGCACCGCCGGCCCCGGACCCCACGGACGGCTTCGCGGCCGCCTACCGCGCGGTCTCCATCCCGTCCCAGCCGCAGCAGCCCCTCTACGCCGACCAGACCGCCCGCATGGAACTGCCCCTGGACATGCAGCCCACGCAGGCCGTCCCCACCTTCGACGGCCAGGCGATGGGCGGCCAGGCGATGGGCGGGCAGACCATGGAGGCGCCGCGCCTGGACGGCCCCTCCAGCACCTCGGGCAGCTGGCCCATCCCGTCCCCGCCGCCGGTCGGCGAGGCCCCGCCGTCGGCCTACGACCCGCTCCAGGACACCGGATACAACATCCCCACCTACGACAATTCGACCGCCTCCGGCTACGGTTCGAGTGATGTGCGCGACACCGGTGAGTCGAACGGCCTCTACAACACGTACAACCCGAGTGACACGTACAACAGCGGTCCCGCCACTGATCCATCTCCCGGTGCGTCGTACGACTTCGACGCACCGGGATCGGGCGAACCTTGGAACACGCCTTCCGGAGGCTTCAAGTGAACGAGGCTCTGCCCGACGTACCCGAAGTCCGCGTCGTCGGACTTCCCCAGCTCACGTCGGGCTTCGACCTTGTCGACCGGCTCGATCTCCCCATGCACCTCAAGGTGCACGGGCCGCTCGAACCCATGGGCGGCGAACAGCTCGCCCAGCTCGCTGAACGCATCAACCTCAGGGGACGCGGCGGCGCCGGCTTCCCCTTCCACAAGAAGCTGCGTTCGGTCGCCGAGACGGCGATCAAACGCGGCGTCCGGCCGGTCGTCGTCGTCAACGGCAGCGAGGACGAACCGGCCTGCCGCAAGGACACGGTGATGATCAACCGTGCTCCGCACCTCATCCTGGACGGCGCGCTGCTGTGCGCCGAGGCCATGGGTGCCCGCACGCTCGTGGTGGGGGTCACCCGGGAGTCCACCAAGCGCTCCATGGAGGCCGCGCTCGCCGAACGCGGCCTCAACAACGGGCGCCGGTCCGCGCTGCGCGCCCGTGTGCAGCTCAACCCGGTGCGCATGGTCACGGGCGCCGCGGCCTCGCTGATCCGCTCCATCGACGGGGGCCCGGCGGTCCCGCCGGGCCGCAAGGTCAGCGCCTCGAAGAACGGCGTGGGCGGCGCGCCCACCCTGCTCTCCAACGCCGAGACCTTCGCGCAGCTCGCCATCGCCGCCCGCATCGGCCCGGAGCGCTACTGCAACACCGGCCTGTACGACGAGCCGGGCACCGTCATGCTCACGGTCTCCGGGGCGGTCCCCCGCCCCATGGTGATCGAGGTCCCGACGGGCGTACCGCTGCGTTACGTCCTCCAGCTCGCCGGCGCGCCGCCGATGCCGCAGGGCGTGCTCACCGGCGGCTACCACGGCAAGTGGATCGACGCGGCGACCGTCAACGAGGCGATCGTCTCCCGCAACTCCCTGGACGCGGTGGGCGGCGCGCTCGGCGCGGGCGCGATCCTGCCGATCAGTCAGGACACCTGCCCGCTGGGCGAGTCCCTGATGGTGGCGAAGTGGCTGGCCGAGGAGAGCGCCGGCCAGTGCGGCCCCTGCTACCTGGGCCTGCCCGCCGCCGCGCGCGGCCTGGAGGACATCCTCAACGGCGGCGGCCCCGCCGCCCTGGAGGCGGTCAAGCAGGTCGCCAAGAACGTGAAGCGGCGCGGCGCGTGTTCGCATCCGGACGGCTCCGCGATGTTCCTGGAGTCGACCGTCAAGGCGTTCACCGACGACCTCGCCGCCCATGTCCTGGGCAACGGCTGCGGGCGCCCCGTGGAGGGCGTGCTGCCGCTCTTCGAGGGGGGCAGGGCCCCTACGGGCATCCCGGGCGGGGGCGGGGAGGAGAACGGCCCCAGCCGCCAGAAGATCTTCGTCGACTGGACGCTGTGCCGGGGCCACGGCCTGTGCGCGGACATCCTCCCGGAGGTCTTCCAGCTCGGCGCGGACGGCTTCCCGACCGTCGCCCAGGCCCAGGTGCCGCGCTACGCGGAGGCCAAGGCGATCCGCGCGGTGCGCCGCTGCCCGGCGCTGGCCCTGCGCGTCGAGGAGGGGACGCAGTCCAAGGCGCCCTCCCGCAATCTGCCGGTCCTCTCCCAGGGCCGCGGCCGGCGCGCGCTGGGCCGCTGACACGGGTCCGTGGGGGGCGCCCCCCCGGGCGGGCCCCCCCGGCGCCCAAACCACAACCCCCCCAGGACGGGTGAAACCAGAGGATGATGCGCCCCCGACAGGGTTGGTGGTCAGGAGAAATGTAATACATACCACC
>NZ_JBITSN010000011.1:190885-221160 GCF_044540975.1 Streptomyces sp. NPDC085927 | reverse complement strand
GGACGGGGGCGGGGCCCCCCCCGGGGCGGGGGCGGGCGGGGGGGGGGCCGCGGCCCGGGGGGGGGGGGGCCCGCCCGCGGGGGCGCCCCCCACGGTCGCACATCCGACAACGCGCAGAGGACGGATCATCCGATCGGATGATCCGCCCTCTACTGCTGTGGAGCTAAGGAGAATTGAACTCCTGACCTCCTGCATGCCATGCAGGCGCTCTACCAACTGAGCTATAGCCCCAGGTCACATCCCGCCCGGTTGCCCCGGCGGCGACGCCAACTTTACACGGTCACCGGGGCCCAACACCAAATCGATTCCGCTGCGCCCGGTTCTGCCCGCAATGTCACCCGAACCGCAACGCGCGGTCACGCGGTCACGCGGTCACGCGGTCACGAACGAATAGAAGCGCTTGAGCGTGCAGTGCTCATCGAGGAGCCGGCCGTAGATCGGTTCGCCCTCGAGTTCGCGGTACGTCTCGATCGGGTCGCCTTTTATGATCAGCGCCCGCGCGCACTCCTCGCACCAGTACTGGTACTCGGAGTTGACCGGCTCCATGTCCCGGACGATCGGCGTCCCTCTGCCGCACCAGTCGCACCTTCGCCTGTGTGCACCCATCGCTCAGCTCCAGCTGTGGCCGCAGGCCGCACACACGTAGGAGGCACCGCCGTTGTCACCGAGAGTCGGGGCGAGGTGCGCGGAACCGCAGGAAGGGCGGCGGAGCCGGGTCGAGGTCCGTCGTGTCAACACCCCGCCGAAGAGGTGGTCGACCTCCCCGTGGATGCTCGCAGGCATCAACAACTCCCTCCCGTAGGGCCGCGCCCCCTTCCGGTCGTTTGATTCTGCCACGGCCGGACCACTACGGTCAGCGACGTCTGGGTACCGGTCGGGACACGGCTGGGCGCCTCACAGAGGTATACGCCCGTCGGCGCCTTCCCACTCAACCAGGAACAACGAAAAACCCGCCCTCGTACCGAGGACGGGATCTTCGTCATGTGATCTGTGGAGCTAAGGAGAATTGAACTCCTGACCTCCTGCATGCCATGCAGGCGCTCTACCAACTGAGCTATAGCCCCGAGTGTTCTTCCCGCTCGGCGGGCGAACAAGAAGAACTTTAGCCTGCGACCTGCCGGAAAGTGAAATCCGGCCCCCGGGCCACGCCCGGGGGTTCAGGACAGGCCCTAGTCGTCGTCGCCGAGCACCGGTTCCGGCAGGGTGCCGGCGTTGTGCTCGAGCAGCCGCCAGCCGAGGGCGCCCTCGCCGAGGACGGACCAGCAGCAGTTGGTGAGCCCGCCCAGGCTCTCCCAGGTGCGCGGGTCGAGGCCGATCAGCCGGCCGATGGTGGTACGGATCGTGCCGCCGTGGCTGACCACCACGAGCGTGCCGCCGTCCGGGAGCTTGTCCGCGTGCCGGAGCACCACCGGGGCGGCGCGGTCGGCGACCTCGGTCTCCAGTTCACCGCCGCCCCTGCGCACCGGCTCGCCGCGCTTCCAGGCGGTGTACTCGTCGCCGTACCTGGCGATGATCTCGTCGTGCGTCAGGCCCTGCCAGACGCCCGCGTAGGTCTCCCGCAGGGCCTCGTCGTGGACCGGCTGCAGGCCGGTGAGGGCGGCGAGTTCCGCGGCGGTGTCGGCGGCCCGCCTCAGGTCGGAGGCGATGATCGCGTCGGGCTCGAGACCGGCGAGGAGGCGGGCGGCCCGGCGCGCCTGGGCGACGCCGGTCCCGGTCAGCTCCACGTCCGTACTGCCCTGGAAGCGGCGCTCCACGTTCCAGGAGGTCTGGCCGTGCCGCCACAGGATGACGCGGCGGCCCCGGCCTCCGCCGGAACCGAACGTCTCAGCGGCGGGGCTCAACGCCACTCACCACCCGGCTCCGCGGTCTCCTCGGCCTCCTTCTGCCGGGCGTGCTCGGCGGCCTTGCCGCGGGTGGCCACGGCGTCCTCGGGCAGCTCCAGCTCGGGGCAGTCCTTCCACAGCCGCTCCAGGGCGTAGAAGACGCGCTCCTCGCTGTGCTGGACGTGGACGACGATGTCGACGTAGTCGAGCAGCACCCAGCGGGCCTCGCGGTCGCCCTCGCGGCGGACCGGCTTGGCGTCGAGCTCCTTGCTGAGCCGCTCCTCGATCTCGTCGACGATCGACTTGACCTGACGGTCGTTGGGCGCGGAGGCCAGCAGGAAAGCGTCGGTGATGGACAGCACGTCACTGACGTCGTAGGCGACGATGTCGTGCGCGAGCTTGTCGGCCGCGGCCTGGGCAGCGGTGGAGACGAGCTCGATGGAACGGTCGGTTGCGGTCACTACAAGGCTTTCGCTCGGCGGTCGTTTGCCTTCAAGGGTCTCACGGACCGCCGGGCGCGCCCCACGCGTTTCGGGGCGGGCCCGGCCGGGTGCCCCCGTAAGGGCGTCCGGCCGGGCGTACCGCGGTCCGGTCAGGTGCCCGGCTCGTAGTCCTGGCCCAGGACCACCGAGACCCTGGCGTTCCCGGAGACCTTGCCCTTGGTGACGGACTCGGTGGGCAGTCCCAGGGTCTTGGCGACCTCGGAGGCGTTCTCCTTGTCGGCGTCGTTCGCGTAGACGACCCCGGAGGCCGCGGCCGCGGTGGCCGTGCCGCCCTCCAGGAAGGTGAAGCCGCCGTTGAGGAGCACGACCCGGGCCTTCTCGGTGTTGTCCGCGACACCGGTGGCGTTGCGCACGGAGACGCTGACGGCGGCGTCCTTGTCGGGGCTCTTCGCGGTGCCGCCGAGCACCTCCTTGACCACGCTGTCGCTCGTCTCCGCGGTGAGCGTGCCGTCGTCCTGGACCGGCAGCAGCGTGGTGCTGTGGTCGCCGCCCTTGGCCAGGTCGGCGAGCCGGGCGAGGAAGGAGCCGAGGTCCTTGTCGGTCAGGGGCGGCTCGATGATCTGCCCCAGGGTCTGGATGGTGGTCGTCGCGGCGCCCGCGTCGGACGTCATCTTCCGCAGCACCCCCTGCATGACCTGCCCGAACCGCTCCAGCTGGGCGTCCTGCGCATCGCCGGAGGCGCGGTGGGTGGCGTAGGCGACGGCCATCTTCCCGGTGAGGGTCTGGCTCTTCCCCTTCTTGACCAGGGGGGCCTCGCCCTTCTTCTTCGCGTCCGGGTCGGGCACGTCGGCGTCGGTGTCGATGTCGATGTTGCCGACCAGGTCGACGAGGTTCTGCAGATAGGGCGTGTCCAGCCGCCAGGTGCCCTCGATGTCGGTGCCGAGAGCCGTGTCGAGGGCGCTCCGGGTACCGCCGGATCCGTCGTCCTCGACCGACTTGGCGAGTGTGGTGGTGGTGCCGTCCTCGGCGGCGAGGGCCAGGGAGTTGGGCAGCAGGACGGTGGTGCCCCGCTTGGTGGTGGTGTTGTCGACGAGCAGCGCGGTGGCGGTGCCGTCCCCCTTGGTGTCGTGCAGGTGGACGACGAGGACGTCCCGCTTCTGGGCGCCCGCGGCCGTCGTGGTGCCCGTACCGGCGTCGGAGCCGGACAGACCGGGGAGCTTCCCGGCGTACCAGAGGTAGCCGACGCCGCCGGCCGCGACCAGGGCGAAGACCACGACCAGGGCGACGATCCGGCCGCGTGCGCGGCGCTTGGCCTCCTCGCGGCGCTCGGTGCGGTTCTCGGTGAACTGCAGCCAGTCGATGACGTCCTCGGAGTCGCCGTCCGGTTCCTCGACGAAGGCGAACTGCTCGGTGCGGTACTCCCGTTCGGGCGCCTCGGAGTCCGCAGCCGGACGGTCGTCACGGTCGTCACGGTCGTGACGACCGTCATGGCCGTCACGGCTGTCATGGCCGTCGAGGTCGGTTCCGCCGTCGGCCGGGCCGGGCTGCTGCGGGATGTGCGCGGTCTGCTCGACGACCCGGGGCTGCTGCCCGGTACCGCCCTGCGCGGTCTGCCCGTAGGGGTCGCCGGAGAAGTCGCCATAGGGGTCGTACGGGGCGGCCGTCGCGCCGCCCTGGGGGGTGCCGTAGCCTCCCTGGGCCCCGTAGGGGTCGTAGGGAGGCGTCTGCGGCTGCTGCTGCCCGGTACCCGTCCCGGTCCCGGTCCCGTAGGAGTCGTAGGGCTGCGGAGGCTGCTGCGAGCCGCCGGGGGCGTACGGGTCGTAGCCGTATCCGTATCCGCCGTCGTAGCCCTGCGGGCCCTGCCCCTGCTCCTGCCCGTACGGGTCCTGCTGCCCCTGCTGCCGGTACGGGTCGTACGGCTGCTGCGGGGCCTGCTGGGCCGGTGCCTGGGTGTCGGCCTGGCGGTAGACGGGCCGGCCGTACTCGTCGTAACCCACAAGCCCGTACGGGTCGTCCCCGCCGTCCCCGTACCCCGCGTCGTATCGGTCGTTCACCGGTGCCCCTCTCGGCTCACTCGCCGCGGTACAGCTCACGCTTGGCGATGTAGCGCACGACCCCGTCCGGCACCAGGTACCAGACGGGATCTCCCTTGGCGACTCTCGCACGGCAGTCCGTCGAGGAAATGGCCAGGGCGGGGACCTCGACGAGCGAGACGCCCCCCTCGGGCAGACCCGCGTCGGTCAGATGATGGCCGGGCCTGGTGACGCCCACGAAGTGCGCGAGGGAGAACAGTTCCTCGCTGTCCCGCCAGGTGAGGATCTGCGCGAGGGCGTCGGCTCCGGTGATGAAGAACAGGTCCGTGTCGGGGTTGAGCGCCCGCAGGTCGCGCAGGGTGTCCGCGGTGTAGGTGGGCCCGCCGCGGTCGATGTCGATCCGGCTCACCGAGAACTGCGGGTTCTCGACGGTCGCGACGACCGTCATCAGGTAGCGGTCCTCGGCCGCGGAGACCACCCGGTGGCTCTTCTGCCACGGCTGCCCGGTGGGGACGAAGACCACCTCGTCGAGGTGGAACCGCGCGGCGACCTCGCTGGCCGCCACCAGGTGCCCGTGGTGGATCGGGTCGAAGGTGCCGCCCATGACGCCGAGGCGGCGCTTGCCCGGCTGCGGCGGTCCGCTGCCCGGGCCGCCGGCCCGGCGCGGCGCCGGACGGTGCTCGGCGCCGCTCGCCGGCTGCTCGGCCGTGCCTTCGGCCCCCGCTCCGGTCGTGACCACGGGCTCGGTCGGTTCCCCGGCCGTGCCCTCCACCGGACCGGTAGGCATGTCCTGCTCTCCCATGCGTGCAGACCCTACCGGCCCTCTCCGAACGCTCCGGCCGCCAGGTGCGTCCTTTGGCCATGCCCGAACAGGCCCCGGGGGTCCGGGGGATCTACCGGTCGCGGTTGAAGCGGGTCGTGATCCACAGCAGGAGCAGCAGACCGGCCAGGACGCAGCCACCGACCAGGTAGGGGTTGAGGCTCTCGTGGTTGCCACTGTGCTCTCCGCCCTCGGCGGCGAGGGTGACCAACTGGGCAGCGGCGCTGTGGAAGCTCATCTTCGGCAGTACCTATCGCGTGTGGGCGGGATAAAGACGTCGGCTCATCGTATGCGGGCGCCTTCGCGCCGATCACTCCGACTCCGCCGTTGCGGGTCCCGGCCGCCTCTTCGATGCCTCTCCGGTGCCTCCCCACTGCTTCCCCCCGTGCTCCCCGGTGCCTCCCGGGCGGGTGGGGGACGGCGGGGTCACGCAACCATCCCGCGCTCCTGATCGTCCTTCCCGGGGAGCCGGGCGGCTCGGGAACGGTGCTCCACGCGCGCTCCCGGCCGCGTTGCTCTTCCGCTCCACCGGTCTGCCGGTCCGTGCCTTCTCCACCTAGGCTGGGCCTCGTCCCGGGGCGGTCGAAGGGCCGGACGGGGGACCGCCGAGGGACGGCACCGGGAACCGCGAAGGTCACAACGGACCGCGAAGGTCACAACGGACCGCGAAGGTCACACAGACGCACATGGGGGACACATGTCCGACGGCCATCAGCACAACGGGCACGAGAAGGTGCCGAGCAGGCAGCGCAGGCGTTTCCCCGGAATCTCCTCGCGTGCGTACGAACACCCCGCCGACCGCTCCGCCCTGGTGGCGCTGCGCAAGCTGACCGGTTTCGACACGGTCTTCAAGGCGCTGAGCGGTCTGCTGCCCGAGCGCAGCCTTCGGCTGCTCTTCCTGTCCGACTCGGTGCGCGTCTCGGAACGGCAGTTCGCGCACCTCAACGTCATGCTGCGGGACGCCTGCTACATCCTGGACCTGGAGAAGGTCCCGCCGATGTACGTGAACCAGGACCCGACGCCGAACGCGATGTGCATCGGCCTGGACGAGCCGATCATCGTGGTCACCACGGGGCTGGTCGAGCTGCTCGACGAGGAGGAGATGCGGGCCGTCGTCGGGCACGAGGTCGGGCACGCGCTGTCCGGGCACTCGGTGTACCGGACCATCCTGCTGTTCCTGACGTCCCTCGCGGTGCGGGTGGCCTGGATTCCGCTGGGCAGCGTCGCGATCATGGCGATCGTGACGGCGCTGCGCGAGTGGTTCCGCAAGTCGGAGCTGTCCGCGGACCGTGCGGGGCTGCTGGTGGGCCAGGATCTGCAGGCCTCGATGCGCGGCCTGATGAAGATCGCCGGTGGCAACCACCTGCACGAGATGAACGTCGACGCGTTCCTGGAGCAGGCCGAGGAGTACGACGCCGGGGGCGATCTGCGCGACTCCGTGCTGAAGATCCTCAACGTGCTGCCCCGCTCCCACCCGTTCACTACCGTCCGGGCCGCCGAGCTGAAGAAGTGGGCGGAGACCCGCGAGTACCAGCGGGTCATGGACGGCCACTACCCGCGGCGCGACGAGGACAAGGGCGCCTCGGTACGGGACTCCTGGCGCGACTCGGCGAGCAGTTACGCCGGTGATGTGAAGAACTCCAAGGACCCGCTGATGAAGCTGGTCAGCGACATCGCGGGCGGCGCCGGGGACCTGGGCGACCGGGTCCGCCGCGGTTTCGGCGGCTTCGCGTCCTCGGGGCCGAGGCCCGCGCAGGGACCGGACGGGCCCCAGGCGCCGGGTACGCCGTCGGACCCGGACACCGGGGACGACCTGCCGCCGCGCGACGGCACCTGAGACACGGGCGTCACACCCAGGGCTGCGCCTCCGCCGCCAGTGAGCCGCACAGGGCCGGGGTGCCGTCCGTGGCGTACGGGTCGGTGGCCGCGGGGCCGCCCTCCTTGGCCGTGCCGCCCGCCAGCAGGGGGCGCAGACGGCTCGCGGAGTCCTCGGCGCAGGACAGCGGGCCGGCCTGGACGTGGGAGACGACGAGCTGCGCCTGGTGCAGGCGCAGGTCCTCGCGGTCGAAGCGGAAGTGCAGCTCGCGCCGGACGGTGAACAGCGACACCCGGGAGCCCGGGTCCGCGTCGGCCGGCCGCAGCGCGTACACCGAGGTGTGGTCCGCGGTGACCTCGAGGGTGCCGGAGTCGGTCTCGGCCGCCTGCAGGGTGCCCTGGACGCGGATCCTGCGGTCGGCCAGCTCCGCGCGGGAGGGGTCGAAGCGGACGAGCCATCCGGTGGGCGCGTGCCGCCCGTCCGGGGCCGGCCGGGTGAAGCTCCGGTCGAACTGGTCCTGCTGGTCGACGCCGAGCAGGATGCGTACGGAGCGGGTCTGCCCGCCGGTGAGCACCTCGGGGTCGAGGGCGGACCGGACGATGTAGTCCTTCGCGGTGAGCAGCGCCGTCACGATCTGCCCGTCCGAGAAGTGCGCGGTACGGCGGGACGCCGGGAGCGTCACTCCCTCGGCCCCGACACGGAACTGCGCCGCCGGGCTGTTGTCGTACAGCCGTTCGATATCGGGGGTGCCGGGCACCTTGCCCTCGGGAGCGAGCGGGACCACGGTCATGCGCAGCGGCTCGACGGCCTCCCCGGCGCCGGGTGTCCGGGAGGGATGGCGTACGCCCATGTAGATCGCGGTGCCGAAGGCCATGGCGATCAGCACCACGAGGAGCAGCACCTGCCGGGACAGGCCCCGGTGCCGGGGCGGCCGGCGGCGTACGGCGGGGGCGTGGTCGGTGATGCGCTCCCGGGCGGAGAACTCCTGGAGGCGGGCAGCCCGGACGAAGGTCTCGTCGAAGACGACGGACCGGTACTCGTCCTCGCCACCTCCGGGGGTGCCCTCGGGTGCCCCTCCGGGTGGGTCCGCAGGCCCTGCCATATCTTCAGAGTAGGTCGCGGGGAGCCCGCGTAAACTCCGTGGCGCGCGCCAAGTTGCGGCGGCTTCCCACCCGGGCCGGCGGCCCCGCCGGCGTCCCCGCACGACGAGCCTCAGGGGCTGCTCGGGATCACCGGGACGTCCGGCCGGGAGTAGTCGGCGGAGGCGGACGGAGCCGCGCCGCCGCCCTGCTCCAGGCCGGTCGAGGCGGGTGGCGGCACCGGGTCCTGCCGGTTGTTCGCGGAGGACCCCCGGTAGACGGCCGAGAAGGCGAGCGCGACCATGCCGACGCCCATCACCAGGGCGAGCATCCAGGCGACCGGGCGGTGCCAGCGGACCTGTCTGCCGTACGGCCCCGGATAGCCGTAGTCGTCCTCCGGGGCGTCGGGGCCGTCGTCCCCGCCGGTGAAGTCGTCACCGTCGTCGTCGGCCCGGTGGCGGCGGCCGTACCGTCCGTGGCCGTCGTACCCGTCGTACCGATCGGTCGGCGGGCGGGTGCGGTGGGCCTCGGCCTCGGAGGCCTCGGCTCTGGCCTGGGCGGCGGCGAGGAGGCGTTCGACGGCGGTCGGCTCGTGGACCACGGCCGCGCCGATGAAAGCCTCGTCGAAGACCACGGAGGCGAACTCTTCGTCCGACACTCCGCGGTCGTGGTCGTCGTCGGGCTCCCCGCCGTCAGGGAACGGCGTGCCCCCCACGTCCTCCGGCACGTCTCCAGAGTAGACCGGAGGGGTCAATTTGGGCAGACGGTACGGAAATTCGTCCGTCTGCCCCCGCGGCGTGGATCAGCGGCGGACGTGTCCGTCGCCGGTCACGATGTACTTGGTGCTGGTCAGCTCCGGCAGGCCCATCGGCCCCCGGGCGTGCAGCTTCTGCGTGGAGATGCCGATCTCCGCGCCGAAGCCGAACTGGCCGCCGTCGGTGAACCGGGTGGAGGCGTTGACGGCGACGGTGGTGGAATCCACCAGTTGGGTGAACCGGCGGGCCGCCTGCTGCGAAGTGGTGACGATCGCCTCGGTGTGGCCGGAGGTCCACAGCCGGATGTGCTCCACGGCCCGGTCCAGCGAGTCGACGACGGCCGCGGCGATGTCGTGGGAGAGGTACTCGGTCTCCCAGTCCTCCGTGGTGGCCTCCACGACCGTCGCCGCGGAGTCCTTGGCGTACGCCATCACCCGCTCGTCGGCGTGCACGGTGACCCCGGCCCCGGCCAGGGCGTCCAGGGCGCGCGGCAGGAACGCGGGGGCGATGTCCTGGTGGACCAGGAGGGTCTCGGCGGCGTTGCAGACGCCGACCCGCTGGGCCTTGGAGTTGACCAGGATCTCCACGGCGGTGTCGAGGTCGGCGTCGGCGTCGACGTAGACGTGGCAGTTGCCGGTGCCGGTCTCGATGACCGGGACGATCGACTCCTGGACGACCGTGTTGATCAGGGAGGCGCCGCCGCGCGGGATGAGGACGTCGACCAGGCCGCGGGCGCGCATCAGCTCGCGCACGCTGTCCCGGCCCTCGCCGGGCACCAGCTGCACGGCGTCGGCGGGCAGCCCGGCGCCGCCCACGGCGTCGCGCAGCACCCGGACCAGCGCGGTGTTCGACCGGTACGCGGAGGACGAGCCGCGCAGCAGGACCGCGTTGCCGGACTTCAGGCACAGGGCGGCGGCGTCGACCGTGACGTTGGGGCGGCCCTCGTAGATGATCCCGACGACGCCGAGCGGCACCCGGACCTGCCGCAGGTCGATGCCGTTGGGCAGGGTGGAGCCGCGGACGACCTCGCCGACCGGGTCGGGCAGCGCGGCCACGTCCCGCACGTCGGAGGCGATCGCGCGCACCCGCTCCGGGGTGAGGGTGAGCCGGTCGATCATGCCCTCGCTGATGCCCGCCTCACGTGCCTTGGCGACGTCCTGGGCATTGGCTTCGACGATCTCGCTCGCCCGGACCTCCAGCGCGTCCGCGACGGCGAGCAGCGCGTCGTCCTTCGCCGCGCGCGGCAGCGGCGCGAGGGTGGCGGCGGCCCCCTTGGCCCGGTAGGCGGCCTGGTTGACCGGGGACATCGAGTCGTACGGCGAAAGCGTGGTCATGAGGGAAGGGTAGTGCGGCCGGAGGGCCCGGCCACCGGTATCCCGAACCCCGAGACACCGGGGGCCGCGGTGGCCGGCACGAAGGGCCGTCTCGCTCACCGAGGGCCGAACCGGTCTCCCGGGTCAGAACGGATGTACCCCCACCGGCGTCGCCGGCGCGGGACCGTAGCCCGCGGCGATGCGCTGGTGGTAGGTGGCCCGGTCGATGACCTCCAGGCCGACGATCTCCCAGGGCGGCAGCCCCGCGGTCTGCCGGTGCTCGCCCCACAGGCGCAGTGCCACGGCGGCGGCGTCGTGCAGGTCGCGGGCCTCCTCCCAGTAGCGGATCTCCGCGTGGTCCTCGGCGTACCGGCTGGTCAGCAGGAAGGGGTGGTCGTGGGCGAGCTGTTCCAGGGCGCGGCGGACCTCGGCGATCGGGGCCCGGCCGCCGGAGACGCTGAGGGTGACGTGCCACAGGCGCGGGAGGTCCCGGGGCTCGCCGCTCTGGAACCGGTCGCCCGCCGCGACGCCGGCCAGGGCGCGTTCCTCGCCGACCGCGCGGGAGCCGGCACCACCGCGGGACGTCGTCGTCCCAGGGCGCACTCGTCTCACGACGGCCTCCTTCACGCACAGACCGGCCCTGGGGCCGGGCGGATGTGTTCCCTGGGACAAAGTTGAGCAGGCCGCCGGGCGTCGTGGGGCGGTTTTGCGGAACGTCCACCGCGGGGGGCGCGCGATCCGGCACATTTACGGATGCAGGACCACCAGATCGTCCCTGTGTACGACCTCGCGTTCGTACTCGGGGCCGAGCTCGCGGGCGAGGTCGTGGGTGGAGCGGCCGATCAGTTGGGGGATCTCCCGGGCGTCGAAGTTGACCAGGCCGCGGGCCACCGGCCGTCCCTCGCGGTCCCGCAGCTCGACCGGGTCGCCCGCGCTGAACTCGCCCTCGACGCCCGCGATCCCGGCCGGCAGCAGCGACTTGCGGCGCTCGACGACCGCGCGCACCGCGCCGTCGTCGAGGGTGAGCGAGCCCTGGGGGGTGGACGCGTGCTGGAGCCACAGCAGCCGGTCGGCGGAGCGCCGGCCGGTGGGGTGGAAGTAGGTGCCGGTGTCCGCGCCGGCGAGGGCGTCACCCGCGTGCACGGTGCTGGTCAGCACGACCGGGACGCCCGCGGCGGCGGCGATCGAGGCGGCCTCGATCTTGGTGACCATGCCGCCGGTGCCGACGCCGGCCTTCCCGGCGCTGCCGATCTCGACGTGGGCGAGGTCCTCCGGGCCCCGCACCAGCGAGATCCGCGAGGTGCCGGGCCGGGCGGGGTCCCCGTCGTACACGCCGTCCACGTCGGACAGCAGGACCAGCAGGTCGGCGTGGACCAGGTGGGCGACGAGGGCGGCGAGCCGGTCGTTGTCGCCGAAGCGGATCTCGTCGGTGGCGACGGTGTCGTTCTCGTTGACGACCGGGAAGGCGCCCATCGCCAGCAGTTTGTCGAGGGTGCGGGAGGCGTTGCGGTGGTGGGCGCGGCGGCTCATGTCGTCGGAGGTGAGCAGTACTTGGCCGACGCGGACGCCGTAGCGGGCGAAGGAAGCGGTGTAACGGGCCATCAACAGGCCCTGGCCGACGCTGGCGGCGGCCTGCTGGCGGGCGAGGTCGCGCGGTCGCCGGGCGAGGCCCAGGGGGGCGAGTCCGGCGGCGATGGCACCGGAGGAGACGAGGACGAGTTCGCGCTCTCCCCCGCCCGCCCGTCTCCCGCCACCACCCTCGACCGAGGCCCTGCGGGCCACACCTTCGTTTCGGACCTTCGCGAGCACGTCGACGAGTGCGTCGACCCGGTCGGCGTCCAGGCCGCCCGCCGCGGTCGTCAGCGAGGAGGATCCGACCTTGACGACGATCCTGCGGGCCTCGCTCACGGCCTGCCTTGCCCTTGCCACCTGCTGCTCCGTCCCCTCGTGTCGACCACGGGGCCGGCCCGGGCGTCCCCACCGGCAATCTACGCGAAGTGGGGCGGGGGGCGCCCGTCCGTCCAGCCTCCGGACGCCCGTGCGTAATCGTGCCCTCACGGAGGGATGATGTGAAAAAGCTTGCATTGGTTGCCTATAGAAATAAAAGCTTTCGGAAACATAGTGTGAACTGGTGTCACCCAACGCTTCTCGCATCCAGCGCATCCTCCTCAGATCGGGGAAGAGCCCCTACGACGTCTTTTCGGTCGAGGAAGCCCTCCAACGCGACGTGTTCGCCAGCAACGCGGGCAACCTGATCTTCAGCGACGCCACGCACAAGATCCTCGAGACACCGCACACCACGGTGGTGTCCAACGGCATCCGGGCCGACGGGACTCCCGCGGGACGCATCAACGAGGAGTACGACGCCTTCGTCGTGCCGCTCGCCAACGCCTTCCGGCCGTCGTTCGAGGGGAGTCTGCGGCGGCTGACGCGGCTGATCAGCCAGTTGAAGATCCCGGTGATCGTCGTCGGCATCGGCGCGCAGGCGGGTCTCGACTACAACCCGGCGCGGCTGAAGCCGATGGAGCCGGCGGTGCGCGAGTTCGTCTCCGCCGTGCTGGACCGCAGCGCGTCGATCGGCGTGCGCGGCGAGTTCACCGAGAAGTACCTGAACGGCCTCGGGTTCAAGGACGTCGACGTCATCGGCTGCCCCTCGCTGTTCATGTACGGCAAGGAACTCGCCGTACAGAAGCGGTCGCAGGAGCTGACCGCCGACTCCCGCATCGCGATCAACGGTTCGCACAACGCGGTCCGCAGCCAGGGTCTGGGCCGGGTCATCACCCGTACCCACGCCCGCTACCCGAACCTGCGGTTCATAGGCCAGAACCTCAGCGACGCAAGGCAGTTGCACTGGCGGGACCTGTCCGACCCGAACGGGAAGGTCACCGGGATGCCGACGCACCCCGACCACCCGATGTACCGGGAGGGCAAGGTCCGCGTCTACATCGACCCGGTGACCTGGATCGACGACCTGCGGGACTTCGACTTCTCCTTCGGTTCCCGCATCCACGGCAACATCGCGGCACTGCTGGCCGGTACGCCCGCGAACGTGCTGTGCTCGGACTCGCGCACGCTGGAGCTGTGCCGCTACTTCGAGATCCCGCACCACACCCTCGACCAGCTGCCCGAGGAGATCGACCCGGCGCGGCTGTACGAGGAGACCGACCTCAGCGCGCTCACCGGCAACCACCACGAGCGGTTCGAGCGGTTCACCTCGTTCCTCGACCGCAACGGGCTGGACAACACGTTCACGCACGGCGACGGCGGCGCGGCGTACGAGGAGCGGCTGCGCTCGCTGGACTTCCCCGGCGGTGTCCGGCCGTGGATCGACACCGACCCGGCCTCGCTCATCGCGCGCTTCGGCTGGCTGCACACCCGGGTCAGTGAACTGACCGCGGACAACGCCAAGCTGAAGAAGGAACTGGCCGGCGTCAAGGCGGGAGTCAAGACCGCGGCCAAGAGCGCCGCCGGGAAGACCACCGTGGTCGCCCCCGCGTCCCGCTCGGTGTACCGCAAGGCCCGCCGGGTCGTGGGCCGCCCCCTGCGCAAGGCACTCAAGGGAGGGCGCGGCTAGGGCCACGCCGGGCCGCGCGGCCGGGGCAGGCCCCGGCCGCGGGGCCTTTTCGGGCCATAGCAGTCACCGGTCACCGCACACGGTGCGGACACGCGCGTGTCGTCCGGACGTCGGTACGCGTTAACCCGTGCGTCCGTCTCCGCGACGCACCCTGGAGTGACCGCGTGCCCCTGCCCCTGTCCCGAACCGGTCGGCCGTCCCGGTCCGGCCGGCTGTCCCGATCCCGTCGCCGGCTCGCGGCGAGCGTCGGCCGACGCCGTGCCTCGCCCCGTCCGTCCGGCCGCCCGCTCGCCGCCAGAGGACTGATGGCGGCCGTCCTGGCCGCCGCCTTCGTGGCACAGGCCGCCGGGGCCCTGCTCCCGGACGTCCCGCTGCTGCTCGCCGCGACCGCGGTGTCCCTGACCGCCGAGGGCGTGCTGTACCGGTGGCAGCCCGGCATGCTGTCGCTGCTGGCCAAGTCGCACGCGGACATCACCGTCCGCCACGTACTGCGCGATCTGCTCCTGGTGGTGGGCCTGCTGCGGCTCGGGGAGCACGACCGGGAGCCGCAGTTCGCGTGGCCGGTCGCCGGTCTGCTCGTCTTCTACGCGCTGCACTGCGCGGTCCAGGCGGTGTCCGTGCTGGTCCGCCGCACCCGCACGCTGCCGGTGCTGACCCGCAACATCGACGCCGCGGCGCTGCGCCTGTCCCCCGCCCCGACCGCGCTGCTGCGCCGCCCCGGCCACCGGCTGCTGCTCCTGGGCCTGCCCACGACCGCCGGCCTGGCCACGGCGGCGGCGACCCGGGAGCCCCTGCCCGCGGCGGCCGGGACCGCGGTGTCGGTGGTGCTCGCGGCGGCGGGCCTGGTCGCACTGCTGGTGCGACTGCTGCCCTCCCGGCGTCCGGCGGGCGAGCAGGAGGTGCTCGACTGGTTCGACGCCTGGCTGGCCGACTACCGGCCCACGGTCGGCCTGTACTTCTCCGGCGGGGTGTCCTCCGCCTACCAGGCCAACATGTGGCTGGAGACGATGAGCAGGCTCGACGGACGGCCTGTCGTCATCCTGCGCGAACGGTTCATGGTGGCGAGGATCGCGGCGACCGACCTCCCGGTCGTGTGCCTGCCGAAGGTGTCCACCCTCATGCGGCTCGAGCACTCCACGCTGCGGGTGCTCATCCACCCGTCGAACTCCGGCAAGACCTCGCAGGTGCTGCGCATCCCCACGATCAAGCACGCCTTCGTCAACCACGGAGAGAGCGACAAGCTGTCGTCCTGCAACCCGTACGCGAAGGCCTACGACGAGGTGTGGGTGGCCGGCCCCGAGGCGCGTGAACGGTACGCGCGGGCCGGGGTCGGCGTCGAGGACAAGGACGTGGTGGAGATCGGCCGCCCTCAACTGCACGCCGTGCACCCCCGGTCGGGTCCGCCGGCCGCCGACGCCCGGACCACCGTGCTGTACGCGCCGACCTGGGAGGGCTGGGACGGCAACCCGGGCAACACCTCGGTGGTCGCGGCCGGGGAGGACCTCGTCCGGGCGCTGCTCGCGGACCCGGGTGTGCGGCTGCTGTACAAGCCGCATCCGCTGACCGGCTCGGTGGAGCCCGCGGCGGGCGCCGCCGACCGGCGCATCCGGGAGCTGATCCGGGCGGCGAACCGGGAACGGCCCGCGGCTCCCGCGGAATCCGCGCGATCCGCCTCCGAGCTGGACCGGATCACCGCTGGGCTGGACCGGCTGACGGCGGCCGGGGTCCGGGAGGGCGCCGACCAGGTGGAGCGGATGCTGGCCCAGTCGGCCCCTCCGCCCGGCCGGGCGGAGGCGGTGGCGAAGGCCACGGCGGCCTGGGAGGAGGCGTACTGGGCGTCCCTGCCCCCGGACGAGCACCAGGTCGTCACGGGTGTACGGCCCGCCCTGTACGCCTGCTTCAACGTCGCCGACCTGCTGATCAGTGATGTGTCCAGTGTCATCAGCGACTTCCTGGCCAGCGGCAAGCCGTACGCGGTGGCGAACACCAGCGGGATGTCCGAGGACGCCTTCCGTGCCGCGTTCCCGACGGTGGCGGCGGCGACCGTGCTCACCCCGGACGCGAGCGGGGTGCCGGCGCTGCTGGAGGCGGTCCGGTACCCAGAGAAGGACGAGCTGGCAGACGCTCGCGCGGAGTTGAAGCTGCGCCTGCTGGGCCCCGACGAGCCGACGTCCCAGGAGCGCTGCAACGCGGCCCTGCGCGCCCTGTCCACGGCCGCCCTGAAGCACAGGGCGCGCGGTGAACAGGCCGAGGCGCGGCAGCCACCGCCTCAGCGGCTCGCCGAGGACCGGCTGCCCGGTCCGCGCCGCGCATCCGGCGCCGGTACGGGAGCCGACGCCGGCACGACGGGTTCCGTCACGCCGCCCTCGCGGCCGGTGCCTCCGGTGTGACCTTCTCCGCGGAGGCCAGCAGGCGGCGGGCCCTGCGGGCGGCACGGCGCAGGACCGTGGGCGTGCCGCCCTCGCGGTAGCCGGGGAAGGCGCGGGCCTCACGGGGCGTGGCGAGGTAGACGGAGTCGGGGATGCCCGCCGCCCGGTCGCGGAAGTGCGGGTACACGAGGTACACGCGTCGGCCCCGCCGCTCCATCAGGGCCGGTGCCTGCTTCTTCGACGCCGTGAACTTCACCGTGTCGAGGAGGAGTTCGAGCCGCTGTTCGGCCACCAGGTGCAGCCTCAGCCGTTCCTCGACCTTCAGGTGCCGGGCGACGCCCTCGGTCCAGTGGGCGTCCATCAGCGGCTTCGCCAGTTCCAGTTTGCGCCGCCGCACCCGGTCGCTGTTCTTGAGGAACCCGGGGCCGAACTGCGGGAGCAGGGTGATGCTGAAGGGCCGCACCATCAGCCGGTCACGCTGGGGGCCTTCGGGGACGAGGCCGGCGATCAGGTTCATCAGGAGGCGGGCGGAGTCGAACCGCAGGACGTAGCTCCCGCTCTTGGTCACGTGCTTGCCGTCGTCGCGGCCCACCAGGTAGTAGCAGGTGTGGTCGGCGACCACGGAGACGCCGTTCGCCCTGAGATACGCCTCCATGGTGAACAGCGCGTCCTCGCCGGTGTAGAGCGACTCGTCGAACCGTAAGCCGTGCCGGTTCAGCAGGGCGCGGCGGAACAGCTTCTGCGCGCTGAGCGTGTACATGACGTTGGAGGAGTGCACGTCGGTGCGCTCCACCGTACGGCCGAACATCGACTTCGGGGCGCCGCGGTTGACGCCCTCGATCCGCCCCAGGACGACATCGGTGCCGGCCCGGTCCGCCATGGCGACCATCCGCTCGAGGGCCTGGGGGCCCAGCCGGTCGTCGGCGTCCAGGAAGAAGACGTACCGCCCGCGGGCCTTGTCCAGGCCGACGTTGCGCGGGCCGCTGGGGCCGCCCGAGTTCGCCTGCCGGATCACGGTGACGCGCAGGGACGCACGCTCCGCGAACTCCTCCAGGTACTCCCCCGTGCCGTCCGTCGAGCCGTCGTCGACGGCGACGACCTCTACGCGCTCCGGATCGATGGTCTGCGCCTCCACGGAAGCGAGGCACTCGACCAGGTACGGCATCGCTTCGTACGCCCCGATGACCACGGTGACGTCAGGCTGCGCCACGGTCACGCTTCCCCCTTGTTATGGGATTTTTCCCCTTGTATCGCCTCATTCGCTGCCTGGTTAGACGGGCGTCCGAGACAGAAGGTTGCCTCGAACCACCATCCAAGTGACCTACACCACAAGGGTGTTGGGGAAGGTCGGCCAACGGCCCGACGCACAACAGGGCTCGGCCCCCGAGGAGTCGCTCCTCGGGGGCCGAGCCCTGTGATGTGTCCGGGGCCTGAGCCGCTCAGTTCACCGCGGTGCCGTCCGTCTCGCCGGTCACCGACGCCGTCTGCGCGGGCAGCGCGTCCGCCGGCTCCACGTCCGGGCCGCCGACCGTGATCCGGGACTCCTGGCCGAGGTTGCGCGTCTCGGCCTTCCGGGCGAGCTGCGCGACCGCCGCGTTGAACTGGTCGATGGAGGCCGGCTCGTCCGGGCCCAGCAGGTAGCGCTTGAGCTCGCCCCGCTCCCCGGCCAGCGGATCGGCCTGCGGGTCGCGGACCGCCTCCAGCAGCTCGGCCAGCCCTGCCGCGTCGTTGGACAGGATCACGGCGGCGCGCACCGCCGTGTTCTGCCGCTTGAACTCCTCCGCCCCCAGCTCGGCGGAGTCGGTGACCGCGTACGGCTTGCCGCTGGCGATGAAGTCGGAGACGACGCTGGAGATGTCGGAGACCATCGCGTCGGACACGTTGAAGCAGTCGTACAGGCGCGGCTGGGCCCCCGTGATGACACGGTGCTCCCAGTCGGGGAAGGAGTTCCAGTACGCGGTGTTCCACTCGGTGCGCAGCCGGGCGGTCTCCTCGTGCAGCGCCACGTCGATCACGCCGTCACGGCTGGCCTCGGCCTCGTCGCCCTTGTCGTTGCCGCCGGTCAGTTCGGCCAGCCGGGCCTCTATACGGGCCAGTTCGGCCCGCGCCCGGTCCTGCGCCGCCGTGTCGACGGTGAAACGGGGGTCGGCGGCGCGCTCGGCCGCGGCCTGCTCGATCAGCGCGGTGATCCGCTCGTGGGCGGCCTTGGCCTGCGCGCTGCGGGTGCCGGTGAAGGGGTGCGGCTTGTAGAGGACGCGGACCGCGGGGTCGGCCGCGATCAGCCGCTTCACGATGTTCTCGCCGGCCAGCAGGAGCGAGGTGTTGCCCGGGTTGTCGTCCCAGCCCTCCCAGGTGGGGGCGTACAGCACCGTGGGGCGGTGTCCCTCGGCGGGACCCGCGGCCGTGGCCTGCCAGGTCTCGATGGGGGCCAGCTGCGGGCGTCCGACCTCGACGATGTCGTCGTCACGGACGCCGACGTCGGCGATGGCATAACGGTCGCGGCCCGCGCGGCCGGCCGTCCACACCTCGTCGTAGACCTTGCTGAACGGGTTGACGCTGGCGAGCTTGTCGCTGTCGCCGTGCCCGATGAAGACGTGCTTCATGGTCGGGACGCGCAGCAGGTGGATGTTCTTGCCGACGTTCGCCGCGTACAGCGCGACCCGCACCGTGGACAGGTCCAGGTTCATCAGGTGCACCCCTCCGGGCACGCAGACGACCGGGACCGTGGTGGGGGCCAGGTTGGCCAGGATGACCCGCTCGCGCAGGATGACCAGCGGCCGGGTGTCCAGCTGCTCCATGGTCTCCAGCCACATGTTGACCTGGTACGCGGAGTCCCTGGAGCCGGAGAAGTACAGCACCGTCTCGGGCCGGTACTCACGCAGCCAGTCGTCGACCGCCACCAGAACCTGGTCGGCCTTCGGCGGTATCCGCCGGCCCCGCACGTAGGGGACCAGGGCCAGTACGTACGCGACGCCCAGGGCCACCGTGATGCCGATGCAGACGAACCCGACGAGGGGCGAGTCGAGGGCCGCGGCGAGGAGTATGCCGCCGACCGCCACCAGGTCGAGGTGGAGCATCTTCTCCGCGGCGCGGTGCGTCAGCACGCGCGGCGGCGCGTCCGGGATCCGGATGCGGGACGCCAGGTCCACGTTGCGGGTGGCCACCGGCATGCGCCGGCGGTTGCGGATCAGCGTGGTCAGCGCGCCGTGCGGGGCCTGAAGGCCGTAGAACGCGATGAAGCAGGCGATCGCCCCGTAGTAGATCAGGTTGTCCGCGAGGGACATCCGGGCCAGCAGCAGGATCAGCAGCAGCTGCCGGATCAGGAAGCGGATCGACAGGCCCGCCCGCACCTTGCTGAGGCGGTTGACCAGGTAGCTGCCCCTGCGGTGCAGATAGTGGTCCGCCAGGTACGTCACGGCGGCCGCGGCCGCGAAGGCGGGGACACTCGGGACGAGCGCGGCCAGCATGAGGCAGGGGAAGCCCAGCAGCATGAGGACCGCCGCGGCCAGCTCGGCCGCGCTTCCCACCCGGGCGACGCGAATAGCGGTGGATATCAACGGAGAAACCTGCTCTTGGAGGGGTGAGTGCCGGTTTGTGCGTGTGGTAATTCGTTGACGACGGATTCAGGCCCCCGCGAACACCCGCGCAAGAACTGCGTAAACGGGAGGCCGCAGAGGCCTGAATTACCGGAGTCTATTTGCCGCCAATTATTACACGCCGTCCTGACGGTCCAGCACCGACGCCAGTGCCTGCTCGAAGCCGCTGGCACGGGCCGCGCCCGCCGTCGGGTCCTGCTGCCGCACGTCGATGACATGACCGGTGAGCTCGGAGAGCAGCACGTCCAGGGACGTACGGGCCACCGCCTCGGAGGACAGCAGGCTGCCCGCCGGCTCCTGGCCGAAGGCCTTGGTCCGCATCGGCGTGGCGGTGCGCTCCGGGTTGACGCAGTTGACGCGGATACCCTCGCCGGCCCACTCGTCGGCCAGGGCCTGGGTGAGGTTCACCATCGCGGCCTTGGTCGAGGAGTAGAGGCTGTACTCGGCGCGCCCCCGGGTGTAGCTGCTGGAGGTGTAGAGCAGCAGCTGGCCCTTGCTCTCGGCGAGGTACTTGTACGCCGACCGGGCGATCTGCACGGGTGCCAGGTAGTTGACCTTCAGCGCCTCCTCGATGGTGGCGTTGTCGGTCTCGGCCAGCTTCCCGATGCGCAGCACACCGGCCGTGTTGACGACGTAGTCGATGCGGCCCGTCTCGGCGTACGCCTTGGACAGCGCGTCGTCGACCTCCTCCGGGTTCTCCACGTGGGTGCCGGTGGTGGAGCGGCCGAGCGCGTACACCGTGGCGCCGTAGGACTCGGCGAGTTCGCAGATGTCCTTGCCGATGCCGTACGAACCGCCGAAGACGACGACGGTCCTGCCGGTGAGCAGCTCGCGGTAGGCAGCCTCCCCCATCTGCTCGGGGGTGGCCGTGGAGGCGAGCTGGAACAGCTTGTCGGCGATGAAGACGTCGACCGGCTGGGTGACCTTCATGTTGTACTCGTCGCCCGCGACGACGTGGATCGGCACGTCGGGCAGGTACTTGAGCACGACCGAGCAGTCGTCCGTGGCCTGGAAGTTGGGGTCGCCGGCGGCGACCTCGTAGGCACGGCGGATCGTGGACAGCTTGAACGCCTGCGGGGTCTGCCCGCGGCGCAGCCGGGCGCGGTCCGGGATCTCGGTGATGAACTCGCCGTCGTCGCCGTGCGTCCGCGTGACGATGATGGTGTCGGCGGACGGGATGGCCACGTCGACGGCCTGGTAGCGCTCCAGGGCGCTCACGCAGTCGTCGATGACGCGCTGGGACAGCAGGGGGCGGACGGCGTCGTGGAAGAGGACGTTGCGGTCCTCGCCCTCGGCCAGGCCCTCGCCGAGCGCCGAGATGGCCCGCTCGGTGGTCTCGTTCCGCGTCGCACCGCCCTCGATGACCCGGGTGACCTTCTTGAACCCGGCCTTGGCGACGATCTTCTCGACGTCGGGCACGTAGCCCGGCGCCATCAGCACGATGATGTCGTCGATCGAGTCGGTGTTCTCGAAGGTGGTCAGGGTGTGCTCGATGACTGCCTTGCCGGCGATCTTCAGCAGCTGCTTGGGGATCGAAAGACCCACCCGCTGGCCGGTGCCACCGGCCAGGATCACTGCGGTGGTACGGGGCTTGGCTATGTGCTGGGACACAGGTGACCTACCTTGGGGCATCAGGGAACTGCAAAATGGTCCCACTTGTGGTTACCGCAATGCAAGGTGAGCGCCCTTCATCGCATATGTGCGCGCCACCTTTCATTCACCTTAGACCCCCGGCGGCCGGACGACGGTTCCCGGGTCGCCCGGATCGTCGCTGTGAGTAACCGCACAGGCGGGAAGCCTGCGACCGCGCGTACGCCGACGGCCGCCGCGGCAACCTCGCTCCCTTCCGGAACGCACGGATCTTCACGGTCCGCAAGGCGAGGCTGCACCTTTTCTTCATATTCGGGGTGCGGCAAAGAGGGAAGCGCCCGACAACAGGAAATTCATCTTGTCCGTTCACCCTTTCCCGAAGAATTCCCCATAAAGATTCGGCGGCTTTTCGGTCTCGGTGAGGAAAACGGGGCGGAGCCCGGGACCGGCACGGTCCCGGGCTCCGCCCTCGTCGAGTGGCGGCCCGACGGCCGGCTGACGGCCGCCAGCCGGCCGTCACACCACGTGAACCCCGGGGCGGCCCGCCTCCACCCGCAGCCGCGCCGGCGTACGGGGCGTGGCCTGCGGCTTCACCACGGTGTCCACCACCCGCACCCGCGCGTCGATACCGCCCCGGCGGATGTCGAACAGGTGGTAGCCGCGGTGGGCGTCGAGCAGCTTCCAGTGCGGGTTGTCCGCGCGCCGCGGGTCCCACTGCTCACGGAAGGCCGCCTGGTCCTGGTCGCCGTTGCTGGAGATGGACGTACCGACGAACTGGGCGCCCACGACCGCGGAGGACGGGTCGGCGAAGTCCTCCTTGAGGTCGCTGATCATCGTCAGATGGCGGTCTCCGGTGAGCACCACGGGGTTGCTCACCCGCCGGAACTCCTGGAGCAGCGCGTTGCGCTCGGCCTGGTAGCCGTCCCAGGCGTCGTAGAACCAGAGCTTGCCCTCGCCGACCTGGAGGTCGGTCTCGGCCATCATGACCTGGGAGGCGATCAGGTTCCAGCGGGCGGGCGAGTGGCGCAGTCCGTCGATCAGCCACCGCTTCTGCGCGGCGCCGAGCATGGTCAGCGACGGGTCCTGGGCGCCCTCCTGGCTGGTCGCCCGGTCGCTGCGGTACTGCCGGGTGTCCAGCACGTTGAGCCGGACGAGCCGGCCGAACTCCAGCCGGCGGTGCATCCGGTGTGCGGGCCGTCGGGGACGGCGCTCGCGCGGACCGGCATGTGCTCGTAGTACGCCCGTCGACTTGCACCTCGGGCTGGAGCCCGAGGATTCTGGCCTTCTCGACTTGTTGCTGTGCCTCTACGCGGCACGGGGTTCGGTCGGGAATCCGTGGCTTCCTGTTTCCTCGCGCTGTGCCAGAACGGGTTCTGGTCCTACCGGCGCTCCGCAGGCCGATACCGCCAGTCCGGCGGCCGTCTTCACGTTGATCGCGGCATTGTGGTCCCGGTCGTGGACGGTGCCGCAGGCGGTACAGGTCCATTCCCGCACGTTCAGGGGTTTGGGCCCGTCTTTGACGCCGCAGGTGGAGCAGACCTGACTCGTCGGCTCGAACCGGCCGATCGTGACCAGGCTCCGTCCGTACCGTTGTGCTTTGTACTCCAGCATGTTCACGAATGAGGCCCAGCCGGCGTCGTGGACGGACTTGGCCAGCCGGGTGCGTGCCAGTTGTGCCACCGACAGGTCCTCCACGGCGATCCCTTGGTTCTCGGAGATCAGCTGTGTGGAGAGCTGGTGGTGGAACCCATGGCGGGCATCGGCGGCCTTGACGTGGGCGCGAGCGGCCTTGAGCCGGGCCTTCTCCCGGTTCTTCGAGCCTTTCTGCTTGCGGGACAGTTCCCGCTGGGCCTTCTTCAGCTTCTTCTCCGCGCGGCGCAGGAACCGCGGGGAGTCGATCTTCGTGCCGTCGGACAGGACCGCGAAGTGGGTCAGGCCGAGGTCGATGCCGATGGTGCGGTCGGTGTCGGGCATCCGGGCAGCGTCGGCGGCGGGGTCGGTGTCGATGACGAAGGAGGCGAAATAGCGGCCGGCGGAGTCCTTGATGACGGTGACCGAGGTGGGGGTGGCGGGCAGGGCGCGGGACCACTTCACCTTCACCGCGCCGATCTTCGGCAGGTTCAGCCGGCCGCTGTCGGTGATGCTCCAGCGGGCGTTGGCGGTGAACCGGACCGACTGACGGGTGTCCTTGCGGGACTTGAAGCGGGGCGGGCCGGCCCTGGGGCCCTTGCGGGTGCCCTTGAGGGAGGCGAAGAAGGTGCGGTAGGCGGTTTCGGCGTCGCGCAGGGACTGCTGGAGCACGACTGCGGAGACCTCGCCCAGCCAGGACCGTTCCGCTGTCCGCTTGGCCTCGGTGATCAGACGCACGGACAGCTCCGCGGCCCTCGGGAACGGCTGCCCGGCCTTACGGGCGTCCTCACGAGCGCGCACCGCGTCGTTGAACACCACCCGCGCACACCCGAACGCCTTGGCCAACGCGGTCCGCTGGCCGGTGTCCGGGTACAACCTGAAGGCGTACCGAAGCCGCATACGAGGATCGTACGAACGAGCCACATCACCTGTCGCCGGGAACATTCGTTGCCTGCCTCACCCCGGGCGACCGCCCCCCGTCCGGCTCCGTCCGGCTCCGCCGGAACGACACCGCGGCGCTCCGCGCCGCAGTCACGAGATTCGCTTCACCATCGGGCTGAAGCCCGATGCACTGCGAATGAAATTCGGTAGCCCGCGGTCAGCCGGTCCACGAACGCGTCGTGCGGCTGTTTGCCGGGGTCCTGCGGGATCTCGCCGGCGAAGTCGTTGTCGATCTCGTGGTCGTCGAAGGTGACCACGAAGGGGGCATGGGCGTGCATCGCCGCGAGGTCCGGGTCGGAGCGGTACTGGGCGTACCGGTTGCGGTACTGGGTCAGGCTGTACGGCTCGCCGCCGCCCTCGTGACGGCGTACGCCGGTCGCCGACGGACTGGACTCGTAGATGTAGTCGCCGACGAACACGACGACGTCCGGGTCCTGTTGCAGCATGTCGGCGTACGGCGTGAAGTAGCCGTGCTGCCAGTTCCGGCAGGAGGCGAGCGCGACCCTCAGGTGGCCGCCCGCGCTCTGCGGGGGGGGGCGCGGTGCGGGTGCGGCCGACCCTCGAGAGCTGTCCGCCGGCGCGGAAGCGGTACCAGTACCGGGTGTCCGGGCGCAGCCCGCGTACGTCGACGTGGACGCTGTGGCCGTGGGCGGGGCGGGCCCAGGCGGTGCCCCGGCGGACGATCCACCTGAAGCGGGAGTCCTCGGCGAGCTGCCACTCGACAGGTACCGTGCGGTCCGGCATGCCCCCGCCGTTCAGGGGATCGGGGGCGAGCCGGGTCCACAGCACGATCCCGTCCGGGTGGGGGTCCCCCCACGCCTTCAAGGCAGTGGGGGAGGGTCGCCGGAGGCGACTCCGAGGCTGAACACCCCGTCGGGCAACGGTTTCCGCTCCGCCGCGCGAGCGGTGGCCGGCAGCCACAGCTGGGCGGAGGCCGCTGCGCCGAGTGCGGCGGCACCGGCGGTCAGAACGCGGCGGCGGTCGGGCGATACTGCTCCGGACATGGGTGGACTCCCCTGCCTCGCATGCGACGTGGACATGGGGAAGTTCTCGGTCCGGAAGGTCCGCGCACTGAACCCGGAGGTGCGCGTGCATGACAATAAAGCGGACAAGAGGAAACCCGCCCCGGCACGGGAACGTCCCGTTGCCCGGGCGGGTCCTGAAGGTGAGCAGCGGGCGACGGACGGGAATGTCCGCCGCCGGAGCTGTCCGGGGTTCCCCTCGGGCCCTTACCGGACCTGAGGGCCCCGCAGGGGCCCTGCGGACCTTACGACTTGTCGCGGAACGGGTCGAAGTCGTCGTACTCCTGCTCGGCCTCGTCCCGTTCGGCCTGCCGGTCGCGGCGGCGCTGGGCGGCCGGGCGGGGCGCCTCGAAGCGGTGGTCCTCGCCGCGCCGGCCGAGCATCTCCGCACCGGCGGTCACCGTCGGCTCCCAGTCGAAGACGACGGCGTTGTCCTCGGGGCCGATGGCCACGCCGTCGCCGGTCCGGGCCCCGGCCTTCATCAGTGCCGCTTCCACACCGAGCCGGTTGAGCCGGTCGGCCAGGTAGCCGACGGCCTCGTCGTTGTTGAAGTCGGTCTGGCGCACCCAGCGTTCGGGCTTCTCGCCACGTACCCGGAACAGTCCTTCGTCCTCGCGGGTGACGGTGAACCCGGCGTCGTCCACGGCCTTGGGCCGGATGACGATGCGCGTCGACTCCTCCTTGGGGCGGGCGGCCCGCGCCTCGGACACCAGCTGGGCCAGCGCGAACGACAGTTCCCGCAGCCCGAGGTGGGCGACGGCGGACACCGCGAAGACGCGGTAGCCGCGGGCCTCCAGGTCCGGCCGCACCATCTCGGCGAGGTCCCTGCCGTCCGGCACGTCGGTCTTGTTGAGGACGACGACGCGGGGACGGTTGTCGAGACCGCCGTACTGCCGCAGCTCCTCCTCGATGATGTCGAGGTCGGAGACGGGGTCGCGGTCGGACTCCAGCGTCGCCGTGTCCAGCACGTGCACGAGCACACTGCACCGCTCCACGTGCCGCAGGAACTCGAGCCCGAGCCCCTTGCCCTGGCTGGCGCCCGGGATGAGCCCCGGCACGTCGGCGATGGTGTAGACGGTCGAACCGGCGGTGACGACACCCAGGTTGGGCACGAGGGTGGTGAACGGGTAGTCGGCGATCTTCGGCTTGGCGGCGGAGAGCACGGAGATCAGCGAGGACTTGCCCGCACTCGGGTAGCCGACCAGCGCCACGTCGGCGACGGTCTTCAGCTCCAGGCCGATGTCCCGCAGGTCTCCCGGCTCACCGAGCAGCGCGAATCCGGGCGCCTTGCGCCGCGCGGAGGCGAGGGCGGCGTTCCCGAGCCCGCCCCGGCCGCCCTGGGCGGCGATGTACGAGGTCCCGTGCCCCACCAGGTCGGCGAGCACGTTGCCCGCCTTGTCCAGGACGACGGTCCCGTCCGGCACCGGCAGGACGAGGTCCTGGCCGTCCTTGCCGCTGCGGTTGCCGCCCTCGCCGGGCTTGCCGCTGGTGGCCTTGCGGTGCGGGGAGTGGTGGTAGTCGAGCAGTGTGGTCACGGACTGGTCGACGGTGAGGATCACATCGCCGCCCCGCCCGCCGTTCCCGCCGTCGGGTCCGCCCAGCGGCTTGAACTTCTCACGGTGGACGGAGGCACAGCCGTGACCTCCGCTACCCGCGGCGACATGCAGCTCGACGCGGTCCACGAAGGTGGTCATGTGGGGTGCCTCCAGAGACAGTCAGGTGTACGTGCGTACGTGTTTCCTGTGTTAACACGCGAAAGGCGGACCCGCCTTCCCGCCAGGGAAGTGAGGTCCGCCTCGCGAAAGCTTCCGATCAGGCGACCGGAACGATGTTCACGACCTTGCGGCCACGGTGGGTGCCGAACTGCACCGCACCGGCCTCCAGCGCGAACAGCGTGTCGTCGCCACCACGGCCGACGCCGGCGCCGGGGTGGAAGTGGGTGCCACGCTGGCGGACGAGGATCTCACCCGCGTTGACGGCCTGACCGCCGAAGCGCTTCACGCCGAGCCGCTGGGCATTGGAGTCGCGACCGTTCCGGGTGGACGATGCGCCCTTCTTGTGTGCCATCTCTCCTCAGTCCCTTACTTCGCAGCCGCGGGGATCTCAGTGACCTTGATCGCCGTGTACTGCTGGCGGTGGCCCTGACGACGGCGGTAGCCGGTCTTGTTCTTGTAGCGCAGAATGTCGATCTTCTGGCCCTTGTGGTGGTCCACGATCTCGGCCTGGACCTTGATGCCGGCCAGGACCCACGGGTCGCTGGTCACGGCGTCGCCGTCGACGACGAGCAGGGTCGAGAGCTCGACCGTGTCGCCGACCTTGCCCGTGGAAATCTTGTCAACCTCAACGATGTCGCCGACAGCAACCTTGTGCTGGCGACCACCGCTGCGCACGATGGCGTACACGCGGATCTCACTCTCACTCGAAGAACGGCACCCCGCAGGCCAGCCACCCGACAGACACACGGGCGACCTCTCCCGAGCCGGTCCATGCACCCGGGAGGAAAAGGTTTACGGGGATGTGGCAGTCCCGATGGACACGCCGACGGTCAAGGTTACGGGGCGTGGCCCAAGGGGTCAAACCGGGCCCGGACCACCGGTGACGGTGCCGGGCATCCGGTGGACGGGGCCCCGTTCGGCGGGTCGGTCCTCGAGCAGGTGGGCGCGCCCGAACATGGTCGCCGCGACCCGCGCGGTCGGCGTGCCGGAGTCCAGATCCGCGCCGGCCCCCCGCAGTACCCCGACCACCTCGTCCGCGCCCTTGAACAGGGCGCCGGCGATGGGGGTCTGGTCCCGGGCGTTGCGCAGATCCGGGTCGGCGCCGAGCCGGACCAGGGCCCGCACGGTGTCGGCGTGGCCGTGGTAGGCGGCGAGCATCAGCAGGGTGTTGCCGGCCGCGTCGCTCACGTCCACCGGCAGTCCGTGCTCCACGAACTCCACCACCTGCTCGGTGCTGCCCTCGCGGGCCAGATCCATGGCGAGGGCCACGACGCGCTCCGTCTGCTCGGGTGTCAGACCGTCCCTGCTCATGCGCATCTCTCCTGGTGAAGCGGTCGTGCTGGTCAAGCGTTCGTGCTGGTCGAGCGGTTGTGCCGGTCGTGCCCGCGAGGGCGTCGGGCGGTGACTGCGCCGTGCCCGGCGCGGGCCACTGTGTGGTCCGGCGCCGGGCACGGTGCGAGACGTACTGCCCGCTCCCTCGAGCGGCCGGGCTCAGAGGCTGCCGGCGGCCAGGGCCTCGATCGCCTTGCGGACGCCTTCGCCGTAGGCCGGGTCGGCCTTGGTGCAGTTGGCGATGTGCCGCGCGACGGTCTGCTCCGACGCGCCGTTGATGGCGCGCGCCGTGTTCTCGAAGAGAACCTGCTGCTGCTCGGAGCTCATCAGGCGGAACAGGTTGCCGGGCTGCTCGAAGTAGTTGTCGTCGTCCTCGCGGTAGTTGAACCGGTCGGCGACGGCACCCACGGCCAGGCTCGGCTCGCGGTAGGCCGGCTGCTCCGGCCAGCGTCCGTACGAGTTCGGCTCGATGCCCGGGGTGGATCCCTGGTTGCCGTCGACCCGCATGGCGCCGTCGCGGTGATAGGTGTTCACCGGGTTCTTCGCGGCGTTGACGGGGATCTGGTGGTGGTTCACGCCGAGGCGGTAGCGCTGGGCGTCACCGTAGGAGAAGAGGCGGCCCTGCAGCATCTTGTCGGGCGAGTAGCTGATGCCCGGAACCACGTTCGCCGGGGTGAAGGCGGCCTGCTCGACGTCCGCGAAGTAGTTCGCGGGGTTGCGGTTGAGCTCCCACTCGCCGACCTCGATCAGCGGGTAGTCCTTCTTCGACCAGACCTTGGTGAGGTCGAAGGGGTGGAAGCGGTAGTTCTCCGCGTCGGCCTCCGGCATGACCTGGACGAACAGCTTCCACTTCGGGAAGTCGCCGTTCTCGATCGCGTCGTAGAGGTCGCGCTGGTGGGACTCGCGGTCCTTGCCGACCAGGGCCTCGGCCTCGGCGTCGGTGAGGTTCTTGATGCCCTGCTGGGTGCGGTGGTGGAACTTGACCCAGAACCGCTCGCCCTCGGCGTTGATCAGGCTGTAGGTGTGCGAGCCGAAGCCGTGCATGTGCCGGTACGAGGCGGGGATGCCGCGGTCGGACATGACGATCGTGATCTGGTGCAGGGCCTCGGGGAGGTTGGTCCAGAAGTCCCAGTTGTTCTCGGCGTCGCGGAGGTTGGTGCGCGGGTCGCGCTTCACCGCGCGGTTGAGGTCCGGGAACTTCAGCGGGTCGCGGAAGAAGAAGACCGGGGTGTTGTTCCCGACCAGGTCCCAGTTGCCCTCGTCCGTGTAGAACTTCAGGGCGAAGCCGCGGATGTCGCGCTCGGCGTCGGCCGCGCCGCGCTCACCCGCGACGGTGGAGAACCGGACGAACAGGTCGGTCTTCTTGCCGATCTCGGAGAAGATCTTCGCGCTCGTGTAGCGGGTGATGTCGTGGGTCACCGTGAACGTGCCGAAGGCGCCCGAGCCCTTGGCGTGCATCCGGCGCTCCGGGATGACCTCACGGTCGAAGTGCGCGAGCTTCTCCAGGAACCACACGTCCTGCAGGAGCATCGGACCGCGCGGACCGGCCGTCAGGGAGTTCTGGTTGTCGGCGACCGGCGCGCCGGCAGCCGTCGTCAACGGCTTCTGGTTGTTCTCGGTCAAAGCTCGCTCCTCGGTGAGTGGTTCTTCGCTTGGATCAAAGCCTGCGGTCCTGGCCGTCCGAGTATCCGCGCAAGCCGCTCCGCGGCCCGCATCGCATACCCTACGTTGGACAAGGTCTAAGTCAAGGCAACTTTCAGAACCATACCTGTTCTTGAGGTGGGTTCCATCGCTGGTTAGGGTGACGTGCATGAGTGATCTCTTGAAGCGGCTTCGGGAACGCGGCTGGCGCCTGACCGCACAGCGGCGCGTCGTCGCCGAGGTCCTCGCCGGAGAGCACATCCACCTGACCGCCGACGAGGTGCACGCGCGGGCGACGGAGCGGCTGCCCGAGATCTCCCGGGCGACGGTCTACAACACCCTGGGCGAACTGGTGTCCCTGGGCGAGCTCCTCGAGGTCTCGACCGACCACCGCGCCACGCGCTACGACCCGAATGCGCGCCGTCCCCATCACCACCTGCTCTGCGACCGCTGCGGAACGATCCGCGACGTGCACCCCACGGGCGACGCCCTCTCGGCCCTTCCGGAGTCGGAACGCTTCGGATACACGGTCTCCGACGTCGAGCTGACGTACCGCGGCATCTGCCCGAACTGCACCGAGTGACCCGTGGCCGGGGCGCGGCCGAAGGCGGCGCCGGCCCGAGGAAGACGCGGGGAGGGGGGGGGGGGGGGGGGGGGGGGGGGGGGGGGGGGCGGGCCCGCCCCCCCCCCCCCCGCGCCCCCCGCCGCCCCCCCCCCCCCCCCCGCCCCCCCCCCCCCCCCCCCCCCCCCCCCCCGGGGCGGGCGCCCCCCCGGCCCCCCCCC
>NZ_JBITSN010000011.1:0-190875 GCF_044540975.1 Streptomyces sp. NPDC085927 | reverse complement strand
CGGCCGCGCCGGGGGGGGGGGGGGGGGGGCGGGGGGGGGCGGGGGGCGGCGGGGGGGGGCGGGGGGGGGGGGGGGGCCGCCCCCGCCCCCCCCCCCCCCCCCCCCCCTCCCCGCGTGCCGCCCCGTCGGACGGGTCCTGATCAGTCCTCCGTCGACGCCGTGACCGAGGGCGACGGCTGCTGGGCCGCTGCCGCGGTCTTCTTCGCCGTCGTCTTCTTCGCAGCCGACTTGGTGGTCTTGGCGGCTGCCTTCTTGACCGTCGTCTTCTTGGCGGCGGTCTTCTTCGCCGTCGTCGTCTTCTTGGCCGTCGTCGCCTTCTTCGTGGCGGCCTTCTTGGCCGTGGCCTTCTTGGCCGTCGCGCGGGCGGTCTTCCTGGCCGGAGCCGTCTCCTCGGCGGCTTCCTCGACGGTCTCCGCCTCGGTGGCGACCGCTGCCGCCCCGTCCACCGGGGCCGCCTGGTCCGCCGTGGCCGACGGGACGACCACGACGGCCGCCTCCTCGGACGCGGTGGACACGGTCGGCTTGCGCACCGCGCGGCGGCGCGGGCGCGGCGGCGCGGCGGTCTCGGCCGCCGCCTCGGGCGCCTCGGCCGGGGACTGCCCGGCCACCGGCTCGGCCACCTGCTCGGGCTCCGGCGGGGCGGCCGTGGGAACGGTCTCCGTGACCGTCACCACCGCGGCCTCGGCGCCCGCCGGGGAACCGGCCGGCGCGGACACCTTGCGGGTGGCCCGGCGGCGCGTACGGCCCTTGGGAGCGGCCTCCTCGGCAGCGGGTGCCTCAGTGGGGGCCTCGACGACCGGGTCCTCGGCGGCGGCCGGTACGGCGTACGCCTCGGCGGCCGGCTCCGGCTGCACCGGACGCGCGGCTTCCTGCGCGGCCGTCGTGTCCTGAGCCGTCGGCACCTGGACCGACAGCTCCTCGGCGGTGGCCGCGTCCGTGGTCTCGGCGGCGGCCGGCTCGCGGCGGCGCTCCTCGCGCCTCGGGGCGCCCGCGGGGGCCGAGGCCCTCCGGCTGGTCCGGCGGCGGGTGCGTCCGCGGGTGGCCGCGGCCTCCGCCTCGGCGGCGCTGCTGTACAGCTCCTCGTCGGGGGTGTACTCGGGGGCCGGAAGCGCGACCGGCTCGGCGGCCTCGGCGGCGACCTCGGCCTCCGTCTCCGCTTCCGCCTCCTGCTCCGCCGTCGTGACGACGTCGGCCTCGTGCTCGTGGATGTGCTCCCCGGCCCCGGCCCGCGCCCGCTTCCTGCGCTTGCCGCCGCCTCCGGTGGAGGTGGGCTGGTCCAGGTGGACGATGACACCGCGCCCGTTGCAGTGGACGCAGGTCTCCGAGAACGACTCCAGCAGGCCCTGGCCGACCCGCTTGCGGGTCATCTGCACCAGGCCCAGCGAGGTCACCTCGGCGACCTGGTGCTTCGTACGGTCCCGGCCCAGGCACTCAAGCAGGCGCCGCAGCACCAGGTCCCGGTTGGACTCCAGGACCATGTCGATGAAGTCGATGACGATGATGCCGCCGAGGTCGCGCAGCCGCAGCTGGCGCACGATCTCCTCGGCCGCCTCCAGGTTGTTCCTGGTGACCGTCTCCTCGAGGTTGCCGCCCTGGCCGGTGAACTTGCCGGTGTTGACGTCGATGACGACCATCGCCTCGGTCCGGTCGATCACCAGCGAACCGCCGCTGGGCAGCCAGACCTTGCGGTCGAGCGCCTTGGCGAGCTGCTCGTCGATCCGGTACGTGGCGAAGACGTCGACCTCGCTGGTCCACTTCTGCAGCCGGTCGGCCAGGTCGGGCGCGACGTGCGCGACATACCCGTGGATGGTCTCCCAGGCCTCGTCGCCACTGACGATGACCTTGGAGAAGTCCTCGTTGAAGATGTCCCGCACGACCCGGACGGTCATGTCCGGCTCGCCGTACAGCAGCGTCGGCGCGTTCGAGCTGCCGCCGTTCCTGGACTTCTTCTTGATCTCCTCCCACTGCGCCTGCAGCCGCTCGACGTCACGGCGCAGCTCGTCCTCGCTCGCGCCCTCGGCGGCGGTGCGCACGATGACGCCCGCGTCCTCGGGGACGACCTTCTTGAGGATGGTCTTCAGCCGGGCCCGCTCGGTGTCGGGCAGCTTGCGGCTGATGCCGGTCATCGAGCCCTCGGGGACGTACACGAGGTAGCGGCCCGGGAGGGAGACCTGGCTGGTCAGACGGGCGCCCTTGTGGCCGATCGGGTCCTTCGTCACCTGGGCGAGGACCGACTGGCCGGACTTCAGCGCGGCCTCGATCCGGCGCGGGCCGTTGGCCATGCCCAGCGCCTCGAAGTTGACCTCACCGGCGTAGAGCACGGCGTTGCGGCCCTTGCCGATGTCGATGAAGGCGGCCTCCATCGACGGCAGCACGTTCTGCACCTTGCCGAGGTACACGTTGCCGACGTACGAGGTGGCCTGCTCCTTGTTGACGTAGTGCTCGACGAGCACGCCGTCCTCCAGGACGCCGATCTGCGTACGGTCGCCGTACTGCCGGACCACCATGACGCGCTCGACGGCCTCGCGGCGGGCCAGGAACTCGGCCTCGGTGATGATCGGGACGCGTCGGCGGCCCTGCTCGCGGCCTTCCCGGCGGCGCTGCTTCTTCGCCTCCAGACGGGTGGAGCCCTTGATGGACTGCACCTCGTCCGACGGCTCGGAGACCTTGCGCGGCTCACGGACCTTGACGACGGTGCGCTCGGGATCGTCGCCGGAGGCCTCGGCCTCGCCGCCACCGTCCCCGGCCCGGCGGCGCCGGCGACGACGGCGCCGGCTGCTGCTGGAGCCGCCCGCGGCGCCCGTGTCGTCACGGTCCTCGGCCGACTCGTCGGTGTCCTCCGCGTCGTCGGCGGATCCGTCGGCGGTGTCCTCGGTGTCGTGCTCGGCGTCGTCCTCGGGCTCGCCGCCCTCGGCGTCGGCCTCGGCGGACTCGCCGCGCCTGCGGCGACGGCCGCCCCGGCGGCGGCGCCGGCGGGAGCCGGGGCCCTCGTTCTCGTCCTGGTCGTCGTCCGCGTGGTCCTCGGCCTGCTCGTCGGCGTCCGCGTCGGCGTCCGTCGCGTCTTCGGTGCGGGCGTCGGGGGCGGGCTCGGCACGGGTGCTGCCGCCGGAAGCGGCCTGGGCGGCCGGTGCCGCCTCGGTCTCGTCGGCGGCGCCCCGGCGGCGGCGCCGGCGGCGGGAGGCGACGGGCTGCTCCTCAGGAAGCTCCTCGGTCTCCTCCGGATCGTCGGGCTCCACCACACCTGCGGCCTCGGCGGCCGCTTCGGCGGCGGCCCGCTCCGGGGTCTGGAACTGGGGCTCGGTGAACACGGGGGCCTGGAAGACGGCGACCGCGGGACGCGCGGGACGCTTCGTCGTCCCGGCCTCGGCGGCTTCGGCCGACCCTGCGGCGGGCCGGGCGGGCTCGGCGAACCCCGCGGCGGCCTTGCGGACCGCACGGCGACGGCGGCGCGGAGCGGCGTCCTCCGCGGCAGGCACCTCGGACGTCTCGGACGTCTCGGACGTCTCGGACGTCGCGGGGGTCTTCGGGGTCTCTCCGGTGGTCTCGCTCACGGGAGCCTTCGCCTCCTCGGCGGGGGAGGCGGCGGCCTCGGCGGACGGAGCGGCCTGACCGGCCTGCGCCGTCTCGGTGGTCGCGGGGGCGGAGGCACCACGCGAGGCACGACGCCGGGTACGGCGGGGAGCCGCGTCGTCGGCGACGGCGGTCCCGGCGGTGTCCGCGGTGTCGGAGGCAACCGCGGTGTCGGCGGTCTGCGGGCTGTCCGCGGTCACGGTGCTCTCGGCACTCGCGGCGCCGCGGTCCGGCTCGGTGGCCCCGGCGACGGTGGTCGTCGGCGAGGTCACGCGGCGCGTGGCACGACGGCGCGCACGCGGCGGGGCCGCTTCCGCGGCCGGCGCGGCGTCCGCGGCGGGCTCGGCTGCCGGAGCGTCCGGCGCGGCCGGGGTCCCGGTCGCCGGTACGACGGTCTCGGCGGCGTTCGCCACCTCCTGCTCGCCCGCGGAGGAGGCCGGGCGACGCGCCACGCGGCGGCGCCTGCGCGGAGCGGCGTCGTCCGTGTCGGCCGGCGCCTCGGCCCGGGCCGCCGCCGGCTCGGGTGTTGCGGCCGTTTCGGCCCCGGTGCCTTCCGCAGCCGCGAGCTCGTCGTTCTCGTCGAGCAGGTCGGCGGGCTCGGCGGCCGGTATGGCCGGAGCGGTCGTTTCGTCCGCCGTGCCGGAGGCCGTCGCGGGCGGGCCGGCGGGGCGGGAAGCGGCCCGGCGCCGGCGGCGCGGCGGCAGGGTGTCGCTGGGGCTGTTCGGTTCGGAGCCCTCTGTGGGCTCGGTCGGTTCGAGCATGCGGGGGTTTCTCCCGTCAGGCTCCCGGGCGCCGCACCTGGTCCGGCGATGCCGGTGACGTCCGCGGTTCGCGCGAAGCGCGGTTACCGCCGTCCGGGGCGCGGGCGCCGCACGGGAGCTCTCTGTGTCCTGTCTCGCCGGTTCCGTACACCGAATGCGCACGGCCTGGCGAAAGTCTTGTGGTGGGTGCGCTGCCCGACCCAGGTGGCTCCCGAGGTACGAGGGCGGCGCTACGACGTCCGTCCCTACGCGGAACCTTCCTTACGCCGGCACCGTCGCGGTGGCAGTGGCACCGGCCGGATGTGGCTCGGTCGCTGCTGCCTCGCGGTCGGGCGCGAGCGGGTCGGTCACCGTGCCGGTCTCTTCATCGAGCAGCCCCTGCGCCAGCCTGGTCACCGCTGCGGGGACCGGCGGCGCCAGATCGGCCACGGCGCGGAGACCGGACAGGACGTCGTCGGGTCGAACGGCAGGCGTCACGTGCCGAACAACCAGCCGCAGTATCGCACAGGGCCGACCGCTCGGCCTATCAGCCGGTGATGAGGGCGTTTCCACGCTCTCCAGTTCCACGACCGCGGAACGGGCGTCGAACGTACGGACGCCGTTCTTCGTCCGGCGCTGCACCTCGACGGTTTCCGCCGTGTTGAAGGCGTCCACCGCTCGGCGGGCCTCCTCGGCGTCGACGTCGTCCAGCCGCAGCTCCCACACCGAGGCCGTGAGCCGGTCGGCGAGCCCCGGGGTGCGGGCCTCGACCGCGTCCACGATGTCGAGGCCGGTGGGCAGCGACTCGTCGAGGAGCGTTCTGAGCAGTTCCGGGTCGCGCTCCTGGGTGAGCGCGATCTCGAGGTACTCCGCCTCACTGCCCGTACCGGTGGGTGCGGCATTGGCGTACGAGACCTTCGGATGCGGCGTGAACCCCGCCGAGTACGCCATCGGCACCTCGGCACGGCGCAGCGCGCGCTCGAAGGCACGCTGGAAGTCACGGTGGCTGGTGAACCGGAGGCGGCCGCGCTTGGTGTAGCGCAGTCGGATGCGCTGCACCGCGGGTGCGGGCGGCGGGCCTTCGGGCTGTCGCTTGCCCAGTGTCGTTCAGTCCTTCGTGAGTGCGGTCGTCCTGCTACCAAGAGTACGCGTGTCACCGCCGATAGGTTCCCGCCGGTTCTCGTCCCGTGCCGGGTGCTGTTCCCCGACGAGCACCCGGCGGAGGTCGGCGCGCGCCTGCCGCAGCGTCAGGCGCGCGGAGGCCAGGGACTGCCGGACGGCCCGTCCCACGGCACCCGCCGCCGCGGCGGCGGGCCGCAGCACCACGTCCCGCACCACGTGCCCCACCGGCGTCAGGACACGCGTGTACACCCAGCGCACCGGTTCCACGACGACCCACCGGAAAAGAGTCCTCAGGAACCGCCCCACCGCGAGCGAGACGTACCCGGCGACCCGCCAGGCATGCCCGAGGGCGTCCCAGATCTCCCGCCCGACGACGGCGAGCACCCGCCCGACCGGCACCAGAACCCAGCGCCACACGGCGAGCAGGGGCAGCACGAACAGGATCCGGGTGATCCAGTACAGAACCGTACCGATGCCGGTGACGAGCATGCCCGCCAGCCGTACCAGCCCCTTCACGCACCGGGCGACGGCATGCCCGACGGGCGTGAGCACCCACGTGTACAGCCACACGCAGGGCACGACGACGAGGTACCGCGCGAGCCGGGCGAGGACCGCGAACACCCCGAGTCCGATCGTGGCCAGGACTGCCACGATCCCGCGCACCACCCACGTCACCCCGTGCCCGAAGGGTGTCAGCACGCGCGCGTACAGCCACACCAGCGCCGACCCGACCGGCACGAGCACGTACCGGTACAGCCACCCGGCAGGCACGACGACCACCAGGTTCCCGAGCCAGGCGAGCGCTCCGCCGAGCGGCACGAGGACGTACCGCCACAGCCCCACCAGCGGCCACACGAAGACCGCGCGCCCGGCCCACAGCAGCGCCCGCCCGAGCGGCCGGAACACGGCGCGGCCCAGCCACCGCGCGGCGGCGGCACCCGCGTCCCACACCAGCCGCACCGGCAGGACCACGAGGAGGACGACGACACGCACCGGCAGGCGGATCGCCACGACCAGACACCCCTCACCCGCCTCCGGCTGCCGCGGCGGGGGCCGGTGTGCGGGCGGTGCCGTTCTCTCGGCGTCCTGCTTCTCCAGGTCCATGGAAGGGAGGACGCCCCGGCAGGCCATTCGGATGCACCGGCACCACCCCGCCCACACGAAGACCCGTAAATCTACAATGCTGTAGAAATCTGCTCTGGAGTGTCACCGCCGCGCGAACCCGCCGGCCCGCACGCACTGCGGGCATGGCGCGCGGCACGAAGGAGCAGATACAGCACGATGAACGACCACCCTGCCCCCACGGGCGCCATGCCCCGGCCCTTGCGTCACGTCCTGGCGCAGAGAGCCCGCGCCCTCACCGAGGCCCGCTGGTTCTCCCTGTCCGTCTTCACCCTGATCATCGCCAACGCGGTCCTGCTCGGAGCCGAGACCTACAGCGGACTCGCCCGCGACTGGCGCCACTGGTTACACCTCGCCGAACACCTCTGCCTCGCCGCCTTCACCATCGAGATAGCCGTACGCGCCTGCGCCCACGCCGACCGTCCCCGCGACTTCTTCCGCGATCCCTGGAACCTCTTCGACATGGCCGTCGTCGCCTGCGCGTTCCTGCCCCTCGTCCGCGAGAACACCACCGTCCTGCGCCTCCTGCGCCTCGCCCGCGTCCTGCGCACCGCCCGCTTCCTGCCCCAACTGCGCATCGTCATCGTGGCGGTGGCCCGCAGCCTGCCCGGCACCGTCAGCTTCCTGCTGGTGGGCACGCTCCTGCTGTACGTCTATGCCATGGTCGGCTGGGTCTTCTTCAGCGAGGCGAACCCGGGCCAGTACGGCTCACTCGGCCGCGCCGTCCTCACCCTCTTCCTGCTGATGACCCTGGACGGCCTCGGGGACGCGGTCCACGCGGGCCTGGAGATCTCCCGCTGGAGCATCGTCTACTACGCCTCCTACGTACTGATCGCCTCGTTCGTCCTGGTCAACGTCCTCATAGGAGTCGTCATCAGCTCCCTGGAGGAGGCCCGCGAACTGGAACGCGAACAGTCCCCCGCCCCTGACACTCCGTCCGCCCTTGCCCCTGCCCCGACGCCCCTCCCGGCCCCGGCTCCGGTCCCGAACCCCGACGTGGACCTGCGCACCCGCATCGCCGTCGCCAGAAGGGCCTTGGACGAGTTGGAAGCCGTCCTCCCACCCCTCCTCACCACCCACCCGCCCGAGCCGGCCCTCGCCCCCGCACCCGCACCCGCACCCGCACCCGATACGGCACACCCGTAACACCGCGTCCCCGTCGCGGGCCGCGAACGCCGGTGGGCCCACTCCGATGTTCCGGAGTGGGCCCACCGAACGGCTCAGGACGACGGCTCAGGACGTCGCACCGCTGGGAGCGGGCGCCGTGTTCTTGACCGTCAACGGGAGCAGCTTCCTGCCCGTCGGTCCGATCTGGATACTGGTGTCCATCTGAGGACACACGCCGCAGTCGAAGCACGGGGTCCAGCGGCAGTCCTCGACCTCTGTTTCGTCGAGGGCGTCCTGCCAGTCCTCCCAGAGCCAGTCCTTGTCGAGACCGGAGTCGAGGTGGTCCCAGGGGAGGACCTCCTCGTAGGCGCGCTCGCGGGTGGTGTACCAGTCGACGTCCACGCCGAACTGCGCGAGGGACTTGTCGGCACAGCGCATCCAGCGGTCGTAGGAGAAGTGCTCGCGCCAGCCGTCGAAGCGGCCGCCGTCCTCGTAGACCGCGCGGATGACCGCACCGACGCGGCGGTCGCCGCGGGAGAGCAGGCCCTCGATGATGCCGGGCTTGCCGTCGTGGTAGCGGAAGCCGATGGAGCGGCCGTACTTCTTGTCGCCGCGGATCTTGTCGCGCAGCTTGGTCAGGCGGGCGTCCGTCTCCTCGGCCGACAGCTGCGGGGCCCACTGGAAGGGGGTGTGCGGCTTGGGGACGAAGCCGCCGATCGAGACCGTGCAGCGGATGTCGCCCGAGCCGGAGACCTCACGGCCCTTCTGGATGACGTTCATCGCCATGTCGGCGATCTGGAGGACGTCGTCGTCGGTCTCGGTGGGCAGACCGCACATGAAGTAGAGCTTCACCTGCCGCCAGCCGTTGCCGTAGGCCGTGGCGACGGTCCTGATCAGGTCGTCCTCGGAGACCATCTTGTTGATGACCTTGCGCATGCGCTCCGAGCCGCCCTCGGGGGCGAAGGTGAGGCCGGAACGGCGGCCGTTGCGGGTCAGCTCGTTGGCCAGGTCGACGTTGAAGGCGTCGACGCGGGTGGAGGGCAGCGAGAGGCCGATCTTGTCCTCTTCGTAGCGGTCGGCGAGGCCCTTGGCGATGTCGCCGATCTCCGAGTGGTCGGCGGAGGAGAGGGAGAGGAGGCCGACCTCCTCGAAGCCGGTGGCCTTCAGGCCCTTCTCGACCATGTCGCCGATGCCGGTGATGGAGCGCTCGCGCACCGGGCGGGTGATCATGCCGGCCTGGCAGAAGCGGCAGCCACGGGTGCAGCCGCGGAAGATCTCCACCGACATGCGCTCGTGGACCGTCTCGGCGAGCGGGACGAGGGGCTGCTTGGGGTAGGGCCACTCGTCGAGGTCCATCACCGTGTGCTTGGCCACCCGCCACGGGACGCCCGACCTGTTCGGTACGACGCGGGCGATCCGGCCGTCGGGGAGGTACTCGACGTCGTAGAAGCCCGGGACGTACACCCCGCCGGTCCTCGCCAGGCGGAAGAGGAGTTCCTCGCGGCCGCCGGGGCGGCCCTCCTCCTTCCAGGCGCGGACGATCCGGGTGACCTCCAGGACCGCCTGCTCGCCGTCGCCGATGACGGCGCAGTCGATGAAGTCGGCGATCGGCTCGGGGTTGAACGCGGCGTGGCCGCCGGCCATGACGATCGGGTCGTCCAGGCCGCGGTCCTTGGCCTCGAGCGGGATGCCGGACAGGTCCAGGGCGGTGAGCATGTTGGTGTAGCCGAGCTCGGTGGAGAAGCTCAGGCCGAACACGTCGAAGGCCTTGACCGGGCGGTGGCTGTCGACCGTGAACTGGGGGACGCGGTGCTCGCGCATCAGCTCCTCCAGGTCCGGCCAGACGCTGTAGGTGCGCTCGGCGAGGACGCCGTCCTGCTCGTTGAGCACCTCGTAGAGGATCATGACGCCCTGGTTGGGCAGTCCGACCTCGTACGCGTCGGGGTACATGAGCGCCCAGCGGACGTCACAGCTGTCCCAAGGCTTGACCGTGGAGTTGAGCTCTCCGCCGACATACTGGATCGGCTTCTGCACATGCGGGAGCAGAGCTTCGAGCTGCGGGAACACAGACTCGGCGGCTTCGGCAGGCATCTCGGGAACCTTTGTGTGCGGGCTGGGGTCCCCCCGGCCGGGGCTGGGGGCGGGTGACCATCCAGCCTAACCCGGCCGGGGAGGTCTCCCCGCACACCGGCCGGGGGCGGTGGACGGCGTCAGAGGCCGGTGCTCTTCCTGACGGATGTCCAGGTTTCCGGGAGGGTCGTCTCGACGATCTCCGCGCGGCGTTCCTCGTGTCCGTGGAGCAGGCCGTAGGTGAAGGCGCTCTCCCCCGCCGCGTGGGCGACGGCCGACAGTTCGCGCAGGGTCTTGCGGGCCATGACGCTGTCCTGGTGGTCGCCGAGCAGGCTCTGGAGCTCCTTCATGTTCTTGACCAGGTCATTGGCCGGAGCCTTGAGGGCCGGGCCGGCGGCTTCGGCGGCGTAGCGGGTGCGCTTGGTCTTCTTGCGGGCCTCGTGCAGGGTGACGTCGCGCTCGCGGCCGGGCGGGAGGTCCAGGGCCCGGGCGACGAGGCCGGACACTTTGCCGAAGTCCTTGCGCAGGGCCTTGGTGAGCGTCTTGGCCGGCTTGGCCGCGGCCTTCTTCCGCAGGGGCGGATCGGCCAGCAGGGCGTCGAGGGTGTCGAGCAGGGTGAGGTAGCGGCGGGAGTCGAGGACGGCGGTGACCTTGCTGTGGGCTCCGCTGTGGCCGGCCTCGGCCCAGGTGGTCAGCCGGTCGCGGACGGGGCCGGAGACGAGGTCGGACGACAGTGCGTCCAGGCCCGACAGCAGGCGCTCGGCGAGTACTTCCTGGTCGCGGTCCAGGCCGAGTTCGGCGGCCAGCCACTTCAGGTCGACGGCGATCGGGTCGGTGATCTCCCGGTCCAGGACGGACCGGAAGGAGCGGAAGGTGCTGCGCAGGCGGCGGGTGGCGACCCGCATGCGGTGCACGGAGTCGGGTACGTCCTGGCGTACGGCGGGGTCGAGTTCGACGAGCGCGTCCCGCTGGGCGCGGACGTAGGCGAGGACGTGGTCGCCGGCGGTGACGGGTTTTCCGACCGGGCGGCTGCGGTGCTTCCGCTTCGGTGCCGCGGCGGGGGCCGGGGCGGGAGCGGGCGCGGCTGCCTCGGGCTGACCGGCCGTGACTGCGTCCGTGTCCTTGTCCTTGGCCTTGAGCTTGACCTTGGCTTCGGCTTTGCCCTTGCTCTTGGCCTTGTCCGTGGCCGGTGCGGTCTCGGCGAGGGCTCGCGCCAGTTTGGAGGGCGACTTCGACGGGCGGACGCCGGCCTTGCGGAGCCGTTTGTCGACCTTGTCGAGGAAGGCGGGGTCGCCGCCGTCGGCGAGTTCGACCTCGATCTCGGTCCACTGGGCGGTGCCGCCGTCTCCGGTGAGACGTTCGGCGCGCACGGCGTCGACGCTGATCTCGGCGAGGAGCCGGCCGGCGGAATCGAGGAGGTGGCGCAGGTCCCGCTCGGAGCGCAGCCGGACCACGGGGCTCAGTTCGGCGTCGCGGACACGGGAGCGGACGAGCCGGGCCAGGCCCTCCGGGACGGTGTCGGAGAGCGGGGCGTGGATCTCGTCGCGCACTCCGGGAGCCACCGGGAACTTCAGGTGCCAGCCGGCGTCGGAGCCGCCGGTGCGTCTGCGGAGGGTGAGGGAAGCGGCGGTGAGACGCTCGTCGGCGGTGTCGTAGTAGACGGCGTCGAGGTGGGCCACGCCCCGGTCGACTATGGACTCGACGCCGGGGACGCCGGTCAGGTCGGGGAGTCCACTGTCGCCGGACTCGTACTTTCGCTCGATTTCTCGCTTTGTGTCCGCCATGACCCGAATCTACTCGTCGCCGGTGGTCTCACCGACCGGTTTCCCCGGTAGGTGCCGGGGAAACCGGGTCGGACGTCGGACGAGGGGACCTGTGGGCCGGGTCGGGTCAAGCGGACAGGGGGCGTTGCAGTCTGATCGACTGCAGGAGGCCCACGGCCAGCCACACCGCGAACATCGACGAGCCGCCGTAGGACACGAACGGCAGGGGCAGACCGGTGACCGGCATGATGCCGAGGGTCATGCCGATGTTCTCGAAGGACTGGAAGGCGAACCAGGCGACGATGCCGGCGGCGACGATGGTGCCGTACAGGTCGGTGGTGTCGCGGGCGATGCGGCAGGCGCGCCACAGGATGATGCCGAGCAGGACGATGATGAGCCCGCCCCCGACGAAGCCGAGTTCCTCTCCGGCGACGGTGAAGACGAAGTCGGTCTGCTGCTCGGGCACGAACTGGCCGGTGGTCTGCGAGCCCTCGAAGAGCCCGGAGCCGGTGAGGCCGCCGGAACCGATGGCGATGCGGGCCTGGTTGGTGTTGTAGCCGACGCCGGCGGGGTCGAGCTCGGGGTTGGCGAAGGCGGCGAAGCGGTTGATCTGGTACTCGTCGAGCACCCCGAGCTGCCAGACGGTGATCGCGCCGATCGCGCCGGTGCCGATCAGGCCGAAGACCCACCGGTTGGAGGCGCCGGAGGCGAGCAGCACGCCGAGCACGATGACGACCATGACCATGACCGACCCGAGGTCGGGCATCAGCATCACGATCAGCATGGGGACGGCGGCCAGGCCGAGTGCCTGGAGGACCGTGCGGTGGTCGGGATAGGGCTTGTCGCCCGCGTCGACCCGGGCGGCGAGCAGCATCGCCATGCCCAGGATGATCGTGAGCTTCACGAACTCGGAGGGCTGGATCGAGAAGCCGCCGCCGAGCTTGATCCAGGAGTGGGCGCCGTTGATGGTGGAGCCCAGCGGGGTGAGCACCAGCAGGATCAGCAGGACCGAGAAGCCGTAGAGGACCGGCACGGCGGTGCGCAGGGCGCGGTGGCCGAGCCAGAGCATGGCGACCATCAGGGCCAGGCCGATGCCGGTGTTCAGCCAGTGCCGGACCAGGAAGTAGTACGGGTCGCCCTGGTTGATCTCGGTGCGGTTCCGGGTCGCCGAGAAGACCAGGAGGGAGCCGAGCAGCGACAGGGCGATCGCGGCCAGCAGTATCGGCCAGTCCAGGCGCCGGGCCAGGGAGTCGCGGGCGAGGAGCCGCGTCCAGCCGGCCCGCTCGGGTCCGTATCCGGAGACGTGGAAGCTGTTGACTCCGCCGGTCATGTCGCCGACCTCCGGCCTGCCGCGCGGCGCGCCCGGAGGGCGCCGCGCCGACGCCCGTCGACCGACCGTCCGTCACCGGACGAACGGTCACCGGACGGTCGGTCACCCCGTCTGCCGCCGCCCCGCCGTGCGCCTCCCCGCCGTGCGTCGCGGCGGCGGGTGTCGCGGTTGGCGGGCGGGGGCGTGGTCGTGGTCGCGCCCTGGTCCTGGGCCTGGCCGTCGGCTGCCTGCTCGCTCTCCTCGGCGGCCCTCTGCTCCTTGGCCGGGTCCTTGGAGATCTTCGGGGAGACGATGGTGCCGTCCGTCCTGACCTTGGGCAGCGTCTTCTGCGGGGTGGGCAGCAGTGCCTTCTTCTTGTCGATGACGCCCTCCGGGGAGACGCCGTACAGCGCGTTGTAGATGTTGCGCACGGCGGGGCCCGAGGCGCCGGAACCGGTACCACCCTGGGAGATCGTCATGACGACCGAGTAGTCCTTGGTGTAGGTGGCGAACCAGGAGGTGGTCTGCTTTCCGTAGACCTCCGCGGTGCCGGTCTTGGCGTGCATCGGGATCTCGTCCTGCGGCCAGCCGCCGAACCGCCAGGCGGCCGTACCGCGGGTGGCGACTCCCTCGAGGGCTCCGTCTATTTCCGCGAGGGTCTTCTTGGTCACCGGCAGCTTGCTCTGCGCCTCGGGCTCGATCTCCGTGACCTGCTTGCCGTCGGGGCTGATGACGGCCTTGCCGACGGTGGGCTGGTAGAGCGTGCCGCCGTTGGCGAGGGCCGCGTAGACGGAGGCCATCTGGATGGGGGTGACGAGGGTGTCGCCCTGTCCGATGGAGTAGTTGACGGAGTCACCGGCGCGCAGGCGGTTGCCTTCGAGGCAGTTCTCGTAGGCGATCTGCTCGACGTAGCTGCCGCCCTTCTTGCCGGACTTGCACCAGGCGTCCTTGTTGGCCTTCCAGTAGTCGCGCTTCCACTGGCGGTCGGGGACACGGCCGGTGACCTCGTTGGGCAGGTCGATGCCGGTCAGCTCGCCGAGACCGAACTGGTGGGAGGTCTTGTAGAACCAGTCCTTGGCGTTCTTCTTCGGCTTGTTGCCGCCGTCGCGCTTCCACTCCTCGTGGGAGAGGCGGTAGAAGACGGTGTCGCAGGAGACCTCGAGGGCACGGCCGAGGCTGATGGCGCCGTGGTTCTGGGACTCGAAGTTCTTGAAGACCTGGCCGCCGATGGAGTACGAGCTGGAGCACTCGTAGGGCCCGTCGAAGGAGTACCCGGCGTTGATCGCGGCGGCGGTCGGGATGACCTTGAAGATGGAGCCGGGTGCCGACAGTCCCTGGATGGCGCGGTTCAGCAGCGGGTAGTTGGAGTCCTTGCCGGTGAGGTCGGCGTAGTCCTTGCCGGAGATGCCGCCGACCCAGGCGTTGGGGTCGTAGCTCGGGTTGGAGGCCATCGCGACGACCCGGCCGGTCTTGGCCTCCATGACGACGACGGCGCCCGAGTCGGCCTCGTAGAGGCGGTTGGTGTTGCGGTCCATCTCCTTGCGGGCGGCCTTCATCGCCTCGTTCAGCTCGTACTCGGCGACCCGCTGGACGCGGGCGTCGATGCTGGTGACGAGGTTGGCGCCGGGTTCGGCGGGGTCGGCCTTGGCCTCGCCGATGACGCGGCCGAGGTTGTCCACCTCGTAGCGGGTGACGCCGGCCTTGCCGCGCAGTTCCTTGTCGTACTCGCGCTCGAGGCCGGAGCGGCCGACCTGGTCGGAGCGCAGGTACGGCGATTCGGTGTCCTGCGCCTTCTGGAGTTCCTCGTCGGTGACGGGCGAGAGGTAGCCGAGGACCTGAGCGGTGTTGGCCTGCCCGGGGGCGGCGTACCGGCGTACGGCCTGGGGCTCGGCGGTGATGCCGGGGAAGTCCTCGGCGCGCTCGCGGATCTGCAGGGCCTGTTTGGCGGTGGCCTCGTCGGTGATGGGGATGGGCTGGTAGGGCGAGCCGTTCCAGCAGGGCTGGGGGGTCTTGGCGTCGCACAGCCGGACCTTCTCGGTGACGTCCTTGGCGGGCATGCCGAGGACACCGGCGAGCTTGGTGAGGACCGCCTTGCCGTCGTCCCGCATCTTCATGAGGTCGGTGCGGGAGGCGGAGACGACCAGCCGGGTCTCGTTGTCGGCGAGGGCCACTCCGCGGGCGTCCAGGATGGAGCCGCGGACCGCGGGCTGGACGACCTGCTGGACGTGGTTGCCGGAGGCCTTCTTGGCGTACTCGGCGCCCTCGCGGATCTGGAGGTACCACAGGCGCCCGCCGAGGGTGCCGAGGAGGGAGAGAACGAGGACCTGGATGACGACGAGCCGGATCTGGACCCGTGTGCTGCGCCCGGTCTCGGGAATGTTGGTCACGCGGCTTCCTCCCCCTCTCCGTGCGCGTACGACGGTGCGTGTACGAGTGCTGCGGGTACGACTGCTGCGGGTACGAGTGATGAACGGCGGGGCCGCTCGGCGGGGTTCCGCCGCCGTTCACCCTTTCCGGTGAAGTTTTGCGAGGTCACAGCCGCTTCACCCCTTTGATGCGGCCCGCGCGGGCCACCCGGGCCCGTGCCGCCTTCGCGCGAAGGCCCCGCTGGGCGCCGATGCGCAGCCCGGTGCCGCCGGAGCTCCAGCCGGAGGCGAGGTCCGCGGACTTGGCGGAGCTGTTCTCGGCGAGTGGATCGTTCTCCGCGCGGCGGGCCAGGGCCATGACGCCGGGGACGACGAACGGGGCGAGCAGCAGGTCGTACAGGGCGGCGCTGAAGAGCAGTCCGCCGAGGCCGACATGGCGGGCGGCGGTGTCACCGACGAGGGCGCCGACGCCGGCGTAGAGCAGGGTGGAGCCGACCGCGGCGGCGACCACCACGGTCATGGGGCCGGTCGCCGATCTCACCTGGCCGGACTCGGGCTTGACCAGTCCGGCGAGGTAGCCGATGACGCACAGCACGAGGGCGTAACGGCCGACGGCGTGGTCGGCGGGCGGCGCGAGGTCGGCGAGGAGCCCGGCGCCGAAGCCGATGAGGGCGCCGCCGACATGGCCGTATACCAGGGCGAGGCCGAGGACGACGAGGAGGAGCAGGTCGGGGACGGCACCCGGGAGGTGGAGGCGGGCGAGGACGCTCACCTGGATCATCAGGGCGACGACGATCAGCGAGCTGGAGAGCAGGATCCGGTTGACGCGCATGGGGTGACAGCTCCTACTGCTCTTGCTGGTCCTGGCCGCCGGCCGGGGCTGACGGGGTGACGGTCACCGTGACGGTCGGGGTGGGCGTGGGCTTCGGCTTCTTGGGCAGCACCGTGTCGCGCGGGTCCTTCTCCGGGGCCTGGACGACGACGCCGACGATGTCGAGCTTGGTGAAGCCGACGAACGGCGTGACGTAGAGGGTGCGGGTGAGGTCGCCGCCGGAGGGGTCGACGCGGGAGACGGTGCCGACGGGAACGCCGGGCACGAACGGCTTGTCGGCCTGGGAGCCGAAGGTGACCAGCCGGTCGCCCTTCTTGATCTCGGCCTTGCCGTTGAGGAGTTCGACGCGCAGGGGCCGGTCGCCCTGGCCGGAGGCGAAGCCGAGTTCGTCGCCGGCCTCCATGCGGGTGCCCACGGTGAAGTCGGGGTCGTTGGCGAGCAGCACGGTGGCGGTGTGCGGGCCGACGGTGGTGACCCGGCCGACGAGTCCGTCGCCGTTGAGGACGGTCATGTCGCGCTCGATGCCGTCGTTGGCGCCGACGTCGATGGTGATGGTCCAGGAGAAGCCCTGGGCCGCTCCTATGGCGATGACCTGGGCGCCCTTGATGCCGTACTGGCCCTGTCCGGCGACCTTCAGCATCTTGTCGAGCTGCTTGGTTCTGCTGCGGTTGCGGTCGTCGCTGCCGAGTTCGGCCTTGAGCGCGGTGTTCTCCCGCTCGAGTGCGGCGAGCCGGTCGTGCCGGTCGCCGGAGTCGCGGACCGCGGCGACCGCGTTGCCGATCGGGTCGACCGCGCCGGACACTCCGTTCTCGATCGGGCCGAAGACCGTGGCCGCGGCCTGTCGGGCACCGTCGACCGGTGAATCCTCTCCGCCGCGGATGTCCACCGTGATCAGTGCGAAAGCGGTGGTGATCAGCAGCACCAGGAGCAGCCGGCTCTCTCGTGTGTCCCTCACGTGCGGCGGCCGTGCCTTCCTCGTCGAAACGGGTAGCGAGAACAGGAGTCTTCAGGAGTCGTAAGGAGTCGTCAGGAATGTTCGGGGGGCTTCGGGAACTGCCGAAAAGTACGGGTGGATCTCATGTCTCTATATCAACGATCCGCCGCACGAGAGGAGATCGTCCCGTACGGCGGAATCGAAGAGCTGTGTCATCTGCGGGGCTGGGCGTCCAGCACCTTCTGGAGTGCCTCGAACTCCTCGACGCACTTTCCGGAACCGAGCGCCACGCTGTCCAGCGGGTCCTCGGCGATGTGGATGGGCATGCCCGTCTCCCGGCGCAGCCGCTCGTCCAGACCGCGCAGCAGAGCGCCGCCGCCGGTCAGCACGATGCCCCGGTCCATGATGTCGCCGGACAGTTCCGGCGGGCACTTGTCGAGAGTGGTCTTGACGGCGTCCACGATCGAGTTGACGGGCTCCTCGATCGCCTTGCGGACTTCGGTGGCGGAGATGACCACGGTTTTGGGCAGACCGGAGACGAGGTCCCGGCCGCGGATCTCGGTGTGTTCGTCGGAGTCGAGGTCGTACGCCGAACCGATGGTGAGCTTGATCTGCTCGGCCGAGCGCTCACCCAGCAGGAGGGAGTACTCCTTCTTGACGTACTGGATGATCGCGTTGTCCAGTTCGTCGCCCGCGACCCGGATGGACTGGGCGGTGACGATGCCGCCGAGGGAGATGACCGCGACCTCCGTGGTGCCGCCGCCGATGTCCACCACCATGTTGCCCGTGGCCTCGTGGACCGGCAGGCCGGAACCGATGGCCGCGGCCATGGGCTCCTCGATGATGTGCACCTGGCGGGCGCCGGCCTGGGACGACGCCTCGATGACGGCACGGCGCTCCACACCCGTGATGCCGGAGGGGACGCAGACGACGACCCGCGGTCGGGCCAGATGCCGCCGCTTGTGGATCTTCAGGATGAAGTAGCGGAGCATCCGCTCGGTGATCTCGAAGTCGGCGATGACGCCGTCCTTCAGGGGGCGGACGGCAACGATGTTGCCGGGGGTGCGCCCGATCATCTTCTTCGCTTCGGACCCGACCGCGAGGATGCCACCGGTATTGGTGTTGATCGCGACGACGGACGGCTCATTGAGTACGATTCCGCGACCCCTCACGTACACCAGCGTGTTGGCGGTCCCGAGGTCGACAGCCATGTCACGGCCGATGAACGACATAGAGTTCCCCATGAGGATTCGTCTGGCCTTCCCACTGGCTTTTGAGGGCTTTTCAGGTAGGCGAGGTGGGTGCGGTGACGCGAAGGCTTCCATCGTAGACGCGCCTTCGCGAACACGGCGCGAGGGTCTTCGCCATTGTCATCAGATGGCGGGTCCCGTTGCTTGTGGAGACGGGCCATCGGGGGCATGCGTTCCCCCGAACGCCGCCCGCATGTCGAAAAGGCCTGGGGGCAAAGCCCCCAGACCGTCGCCAGGCGGCCAAAACCGCAGCCCACGGCCGCTATGCGATTGTTATGCACGGCCTTGGCGGGTGATCGTCGCGCGTGACCTTCACACCACGTGTCGTACGCGTGTCGTACACAACCGTTGTGCGCATGGGTGATGCACGGCGGTTACGCCAAGTAGACCTACGCGGGTGATCGATACGCACGGCCGTCACGCACTCCGGCGATCGACAGGCACGCCGATACCCGCGCGGCCGGTACGGACGGTGGTGCCCGCGACCGTCAGGCGCGGCCCGGGAAGAAGATCTTCACCTCGCGCTCGGCGGACTCCTCGGAGTCGGAGGCGTGGATCAGGTTCTCACGGACGATGACGCCGAAGTCCCCGCGGATCGAACCCGGGGCCGCGGCGACCGGGTCGGTCGGGCCGGCCAGTTGGCGCACGCCCTCGATGACCCGCTCCCCCTCGACGATCATCACCACGACCGGGCCGGAGGCCATGAACTCCATCAGCGGCTCGTAGAACGGGCGGCCCACGTGCTCCGCGTAGTGCTGCTCCAGAGTGGCACGGTCCAGGGTCCGCTGCTCCAGCGCAGTGATCCGCCAGCCGGCCTTGCGCTCGATACGGCTGATGATCTCGCCGACCAGTGAGCGGCGGACGGCGTCCGGCTTCAGGAGGACGAGGGTGCGCTGTGTCATGGTGTGCGGCTCCTTGCAGGCCAGGAAGTCGGATGGCCCGAGGCTACCCGGTGAGGCGGCGAGGCCGGCACCCGGACCTCGCCCGATGACCCCGCCGCCGCGGGGAGCACGATCAGCAGTACGCCGAGCACAGGGAAAAGCCGGGCCCTCTCCGCGTCGGCGGAGAGGGCCCGGGTGCCGGGCGCGGTAAAGCGCCGGTGCCGACGACGACCTGCTACGCCCGCTGCTGTGCCGCGAACCTCGCCTTCGCCTCGTCGATCTTCCGCCCGTAGTGGACCGAGGCCCACCACAGCACCGCGAACAGCACGCCCAGGATGAACATCATCGGGACGAAGACGCCGGAGACGATCAGGACGATCTGCAGGGCCCAGCCGAGGGCGACGCCGCCGGGCCGGGTGATCATCCCGCACAGCGCCACGGACAGGAACATCGCGATGCCGCAGACCGTCCACACGGTGCCGACCGCCAGGTCCGGATCCTTCATCGCGACCAGTCCGGCGAAACCGATGACGAAGAACTCGCCGATCAGGGTCGACGCGCAGAGCGTACGCACGGTGTCTCAGCCCTTCCCCAGAAGCAGTCGGGCCTCGCCGACCGTGATGACGGAACCGGTGACGAGCACACCGGCGCCGGTGAACTCGCCCTCCTCCTCGGCGAGCGTGATCGCCGCCTCCAGCGCGTCGGGCAGCCGGGGCTCGACCTGGACGCGGTCCTCGCCGAACACCTCGACGGCGATCCCCGCCAGTTCGTCGGCGTCCATCGCGCGGTGGCTGGAGTTCTGCGTGACGACGACCTCGGCGAAGACCGGCTCGAAGGCCTCCAGCAGCCCGCGCACGTTCTTGTCGCCGCTCGCGCCGACCACGCCGATGAGCCGGCTGAACTGGAAGGCCTCCCCGATCGCCCCGGCCGCGGCCCGCGCACCCGCCGGGTTGTGGGCGGCGTCCAGCACGACGGTGGGCGACCGGCGTACGACCTCCAGCCGGCCCGGTGAGGCGACGGCGGCGAAGGCCTTGCGGACGGTGCCGATGTCCAGCTGCTCGGCGCGCTGGGCGCCGACCCCGAAGAACGCCTCCACGGCGGCGAGCGCCACGGCGGCGTTGTGCGCCTGGTGGGCGCCGTGCAGCGGCAGATACACCTCGGGGTACTCGCCGCCCAGGCCGCGCAGGGTCACCTGCTGGCCGCCGACGGCGACCTGCCGGGCGACGACGCCGAACTCCAGCCCTTCCCGGGCCACGGTCGCGCCGGCCTCGACGGCCTTCCTCAGCAGCACCTGGGCCGCGTCGACCGGCTGCTGGGCCATGACCACGGTCGCGTCCGGCTTGATGATGCCGGCCTTCTCGGTGGCGATCTCGGCGGGCGTGGTGCCGAGCCGGTCGGTGTGGTCGAGGTCGATCGGCATGACCACGGCGACGCCGGCGTCGATCACGTTGGTGGCGTCCCAGCTGCCGCCCATGCCGACCTCGACGACGGCGGCGTCCACCGGCGCGTCGGCGAAGGCCGCGTACGCCATGCCGGTGAGCACCTCGAAGAAGGACAGCCGGTGCTCCTGCCGGGCGTCGACCATCTCGACGTACGGCGCGATGTCCCGGTACGTCTCCACGAACCGCTCGGCGGAGACCGGCGCGCCGTCGAGGCTGATCCGCTCGGTGACCGACTGGACGTGCGGCGAGGTGTAGCGCCCGGTGCGCAGTTCGAAGGCACCGAGGAGGGCCTCGATCATGCGGGCGGTGGAGGTCTTGCCGTTGGTGCCGGTGATGTGGATCGACGGGTACGCGCGCTGCGGCTCGCCCAGGACGTCCATCAGCGCGGCGACCCGGTCGAGGGACGGCTCCAGCTTGGTCTCGCCCCAGCGGGTCGCCAGTTCTCCCTCGACCTCCCGCAGCGCCTGGGCGACCTCGGGGTCCTCCGGCCGCGCGGGCACGTCGGACTCGGGCGGGCCGCCCTGCGTGCGCAGGGTGCGGCTGCCTGCTTCGATCACCGCGAGGTCGGGGTCCCGGTGGGTCTCCGCCTCGATGATCTCCTCGAAGGAGTCGAGAGGGTAGAGAGGGTCCGGCCGGTCGTCGGGGTCGTCGGGGTTGCCGTTCGGGGGGAGGTCGCTCACGGGGCCAGTCTACGTATCCGCCCGCATCCGCCCCACGGCAGCCGAAAGCCCCCGGAACCGCTCGGGCTCCGGGGGCTTTCGAGGACGTGGGACGGCCGGGGGCCAGGGTCTTTCGTTTGGATCGGGCCGGATCAGGGAGCGGGGCCCGGCGCCGTGCATCGCAAGGCGGAGGAGGGAGCCGGGGCAGAGCCCTGGGGACCGACGACAACGCGGCGAGGCGCGGTGCCGGGCCCGCGAGCCCGGCACCGCGCCGAACGAGAGGCCCTACGCCTTCGGGAGTCGCTCCAGCTGGGTGCCGATGCGGGCGGTGTCCTCGTCCGCCTTGGCCAGCCGCGTACGGATCTTGTCGACCACGTGGTCGGGGGCCTTCGCCAGGAACGCCTCGTTGCCCAGCTTGGCCTCCGCCTGCCGTCGCTCCTTCTGCGCGGCCTCGAGGTCCTTGGTGAGGCGCTTGCGCTCCGCCTCGAAGTCGATCACCCCGGACAGGTCCAGGGCGACCTCGACGCCCGCCACCGGCAGGGTCGCCGTCGCGGTGAACGCGTCGCCCTCCGGCTGGAGGCGCAGCAGCTGCCGGATCGCCGCCTCGTGCGGGGCGAGCGCCGAGCCGTCGAGGGACAGCCGGGCAGGGACCCGCTGGCCGGGCTGCAGGCCCTGGTCGGCGCGGAAGCGGCGGACCTCGGTGATGACGGACTGGAGGGTCCCGATCTCCCGCTCGGCGCCGGCGTCCCGGAAGCCGCTGTCCTGCGGCCAGTCGGCGATGACGACCGACTCGCCGCCGGTCAGCGTCGTCCACAGCGTCTCGGTGACGAACGGGACCACCGGGTGCAGCAGCCGCAGCGTGACGTCCAGGACCTTGCCGAGGACGCGCTTGCTGACCTCGGCCGGTTCGCCGCCCGCCTGGAACGTCGTCTTGGACAGCTCGACGTACCAGTCGAAGACCTCGTCCCACGCGAAGTGGAACAGGGCGTCGGACAGCTTGGCGAACTGGAAGTCGTCGTAGTACGCGTCGACTTCGGCGACGACCGAGTTCAGCCGGGAGAGGATCCAGCGGTCGGTGGACGACATCGTCGACGCGTCCGGCAGCGGGCCGTCCACCGTCGCGCCGTTCATCAGGGCGAAGCGGGTCGCGTTCCAGATCTTGTTGGCGAAGTTGCGGGAGCCCTGGACCCAGTCCTCGCCGATCGGCACGTCGACGCCCGGGTTGGCGCCGCGCGCCAGCGTGAAGCGGAGGGCGTCGCTGCCGTACTTGTCCATCCAGTCCAGCGGGTTGACCGCGTTGCCGAAGGACTTCGACATCTTCTTGCCGAACTGGTCGCGGACCATGCCGTGCAGGGCGATGGTGTGGAACGGCGGGGTGCCGTCCATCGCGTACAGGCCGAACATCATCATCCGGGCGACCCAGAAGAAGAGGATGTCGTAGCCGGTGACCAGGACGGAGTTCGGGTAGAACTTCGCGAGCGATTCGGTCTGTTCGGGCCAGCCCAGCGTCGAGAAGGGCCACAGGCCGGAGGAGAACCAGGTGTCGAGGACGTCGGTGTCCTGGTGCCAGCCCTCGCCGCTGGGGGCCTCGTCGTCGGGTCCGACGCAGACGACCTCGCCGTCGGGGCCGTACCAGACCGGGATGCGGTGGCCCCACCACAGCTGCCGGGAGATGCACCAGTCGTGGAGGTTGTCGACCCAGTCGAAGTACCGCTTCTCCATCTCCTGCGGGTGGATCTTGACCCTGCCGTCGCGGACGGCGTCACCGGCGGCCTTCGCCAGCGGGCCGACCTTGACCCACCACTGCATGGACAGCCGCGGCTCGACGGTGGTCCTGCAGCGCGAGCAGTGGCCGACGCTGTGGACGTAGGGCCGCTTCTCGGCGACGATCCGGCCCTCGGCGCGCAGCGCGGCGACGATGGCGGAGCGGGCCTCGAGCCGGTCCAGGCCCTGGAAGGGGCCGTGGACGGTGATGACGGCGTGCTCGTCCATCACGGTGAGGGACGGCAGGTCGTGGCGGCGGCCGATCTCGAAGTCGTTCGGGTCGTGGGCCGGGGTCACCTTGACGGCGCCGGTGCCGAACTCGGGGTCGACGTGCTCGTCGGCGACGACCGGGATGGAGCGGTCGGTCAGCGGCAGCCTGATGAGCTTGCCGATCAGGTGCCGGTACCGCTCGTCCTCGGGGTGGACGGCGACGGCCGTGTCGCCGAGCATCGTCTCGGCGCGGGTGGTGGCGACGACGATGGTGTCGTCCCCGTCGCCGTACTTCATGGAGACGAGTTCGCCGTCGTCGTCCTGGTACGCGACCTCGATGTCCGAGATCGCGGTCAGGCAGCGCGGGCACCAGTTGATGATGCGCTCGGCGCGGTAGATCAGCTCGTCGTCGTAGAGCCGCTTGAAGATGGTCTGGACGGCCTGGGACAGCCCCTCGTCCATGGTGAAGCGCTCGCGCGACCAGGCGACGCCGTCGCCGAGGCGGCGCATCTGCCCGGAGATCTGGCCGCCGGACTCGCCCTTCCACTGCCAGACCCGCTCGACGAAGGCCTCCCGGCCGAGGTCGTGCCGGGACTTGCCCTCCTTGCCGAGCTCCCGCTCGACGACGTTCTGCGTGGCGATGCCGGCGTGGTCCATGCCGGGCTGCCACAGCGTCTCGAAGCCCTGCATGCGCTTGCGGCGGGTCAGGGCGTCGATGAGGGTGTGCTCGAAGGCATGGCCGAGGTGCAGGCTGCCCGTGACGTTCGGCGGGGGGATGACGACGGTGTACGGGGGCTTGTCGCTCTTCGCGTCCGCCTCGAAGTAGCCCCGCTCCACCCAGCGCTCGTACAGCGGCCCCTCTACGTCGGCCGGCGCGTACTGGGTCGGCAGTTCGGAGGTGGGCGGCTGCGGCTGCTGAGAGTTCTCGGTCACGCGCCTCAGTTTAGAGGTGTCACGGCCCAGTCCCGAAACGCGATTCCTTTGTAACGGTGCACCCCCCGATGGCCTGATCACGCCGGAGCTGAGACAGGATGTCAGCGACACATAAGCATCTGGAGGGGAACCCAGAAATGAGCTACAACCAGCCGGGCCCGTACGGCGGGCAGCCCCAGCAGCCCGGACCGTACGGTCAGCCGGGTCCCTACGGCCAGCAGCCGCAGGCTCCGCAGCCCGGCTACGGCTACCCCCAGCAGGCTCCGCCGCCCGGCCAGCCCGGGTACGGCTACCCGCAGCAGCCCGGCCAGGGTGTCCCGCCGCAGCAGCCCCCGTACGGCCAGGCCCCGTACGGCGCGCCCCAGCCCCCGGCGCCGGGTGGCAGCTCCAAGAAGGCCGGCTGGATCATCGGTGCGGTGGCGGTCGTGGCGGCGATCGGTGTCGGCGTGTACTTCGTGATCGGCGGGGGCGGCGGCGCGGGCGGCGTGGAGGACGACGGCCCGCACAAGCTGTCGGCACCGGAGAAGGTGCTGGGCGAGTACACGCGTGTCGGGGAGGGCGGCGAGGACGCGAGCTCCGGCACCACGAAGGACCTGGCCAAGGGTGGCGTGAAGGACGGCAAGTCGGTGGGCGCCTCCTACTCGACGGCCGACTTCAGCAGGTACGACCCCACGGACCCCGACCCGGCCGACATCCCCGGTCAGGAAGAGCTGCTCAAGGCGAAGGGCGTGACGTTCATCGGCGCCTACGGCGAGGTCAAGGACCCCGAGGCGGCCGTGGACAAGCTCTTCGCCAACATCGAGAAGGAGACCAAGGAGAACTCGTCCAACGAGCTCATGACGGAGCTGGTGGGCGAGCCCGAGGCGGTCGACCTCGACGGCGCGGTCATGAAGTGCCAGGCGGGCAAGGGCAACAACAACCTCACCAAGAAGCCGACCACCAACTGGTTCTGCATCTGGGCCGACTACAGCACGGTCGCCGTCGTCTCCCCCGGTGACAACACCAAGGACATCACCAAGGACGCCGCCGCGGACATCGCCACGAAGCTCCGCAAGGACGTGCGCGTCCCCGCGTAGTACGCCGTGCGCGTCCCGGCTCAGTACGTGAAGCGTGAAGGGCCCCGGTCACTCGACCGGGGCCCTTCACGCGTGCGGGGAACGGCGGTTGCCGCCGCGCCGCTACGCCGTCTTCTGCTCGCCCGGTCCGCGGCCGCGGGCGTCGCGCGGGATCAGGGTCGGGTTGACGTTGGAGAGGACCACGTCCGCGGTGATGACCACGCGGGCGACGTCCTTGCGGGACGGGACCTCGTACATGACGCCCTGGAGGACTTCCTCCATGATGGCGCGCAGGCCGCGCGCGCCGGTCTGGCGGAGGATGGCCTGGTCGGCGATGGCTTCGAGGGCCTCGCGCTCGAAGTCCAGCTCCACGCCGTCGAGTTCGAAGAGGCGCTGGTACTGCTTGACGAGCGCGTTGCGCGGCTCGACCAGGATCTGGAGCAGGGCCTCGCGGTCGAGGTTGTGGACCGAGGTGATGACCGGGAGCCGGCCGATGAACTCGGGGATCATGCCGAACTTGACCAGGTCCTCCGGCATGACCTGCTCGAACTGGTCCTTGGACTCGATCTCCCGCTTGGAGCGGATCGTCGCGCCGAAACCGATGCCCTTGGCGCCGGCCCGGCCTTCGATGATCTTCTCCAGGCCCGCGAAGGCGCCGCCCACGATGAACAGGACGTTCGTCGTGTCGATCTGGATGAACTCCTGGTGCGGGTGCTTGCGGCCGCCCTGCGGCGGGACGGACGCCGTGGTGCCCTCGAGGATCTTCAGCAGGGCCTGCTGGACGCCCTCGCCGCTCACGTCGCGCGTGATCGACGGGTTCTCGCTCTTGCGCGCGACCTTGTCGATCTCGTCGATGTAGATGATGCCGGTCTCGGCCTTCTTGACGTCGTAGTCGGCGGCCTGGATCAGCTTCAGCAGGATGTTCTCGACGTCCTCGCCGACGTACCCGGCCTCGGTGAGGGCGGTGGCGTCCGCGATCGCGAACGGGACGTTCAGCATGCGGGCGAGGGTCTGGGCGAGGAGGGTCTTGCCGGAGCCGGTGGGGCCCAGCAGCAGGATGTTGGACTTCGCCAGCTCGATGGCGTCCTCGCGGCTCTGGGCGCCGCCGTTCTCCCCCGCCTGGACCCGCTTGTAGTGGTTGTACACGGCCACGGAGAGGGCCTTCTTGGCCGATTCCTGGCCGACCACGTATCCCTCGAGGAACTCGTAGATCTCGCGGGGCTTGGGAAGTTCCTCCCAGCGGACCTCACTGGTCTCGGCGAGTTCTTCCTCGATGATCTCGTTGCAGAGGTCGATGCACTCGTCGCAGATGTACACACCGGGCCCTGCGATGAGCTTCTTGACCTGCTTCTGGCTCTTGCCGCAGAACGAGCACTTGAGCAGATCGCCGCCGTCACCGATGCGTGCCACGGTGTGCTTCCCCTTCGCCTGGGAGCCGCCTGAACGTCAACGTCCAGCGACTCCTGGTGCTGCCTTATGTCCGACGGTACCTTGCCGGGCCCCCCGTCCGGGCCCCCCTTGGCACGGTTCGCTTCGGCGCGAACCGTCATGAACCATGCCAAGGGGCGGCAGACGATACAGCCTCTCGGGCCCCACGCGTCAGCGCAGGCTGGAGTTGTCCATCTTCCGGGTGGTGATGATCTGGTCGATCAGGCCGTAGCTCAGCGCGTCCTCGGCCGTGAGGATCTTGTCGCGCTCGATGTCCTCGCGGATCTTCTCGACCGGCGTGGTGGAGTGCTTGGCGAGCATGTCCTCGAGCTGCGAGCGCATCCGGAGGATCTCGTTGGCGGCGATCTCCAGGTCGGACACCTGACCGCGGCCGGTCTCGCTGTACGGCTGGTGGATCAGCACGCGCGCGTTCGGCAGCGCCATGCGCTTGCCGGGGGTGCCGGCGGCGAGCAGCACGGCGGCGGCGGAGGCCGCCTGGCCCATGCAGACCGTCTGCACGTCGGGCTTCACGTACTGCATGGTGTCGTAGATCGCCGTCAGCGCGGTGAAGGAGCCGCCGGGGCTGTTGATGTAGACGGAGATGTCCCGGTCGGGGTCCATCGACTCCAGGCACAGCAGCTGCGCCATGACGTCGTTGGCGGAGGCGTCGTCGATCTGCACGCCGAGGAAGATCACGCGTTCCTCGAAGAGCTTCGCGTACGGGTCGTACTCGCGGATGCCCTGGGAGGTGCGCTCGACGAAGCGCGGGATGACGTAGCGGGACTCGGCCGCGGGGCCGGTGTACTCGGCACGGGTGCGGTCGTACAGGCCGCTGCCGGGGAAGTCGTTCACAGTGTCTCCTGGAAAGGGGCTGAGGCGGTCTGCCGGGGCTGCTGGGGCTGCCACCGGACCCTGGAGGGGGTCCGGTGGGGGGTCCTACGGGGCCGTGGGGCTCCCGTGGGCCGCTCAGGCCGCCCCGGTGCCGCCGCCGCCCGGCATGCCCGCGGCCGTGGGGATGACGTCGTCGATGAGGCCGTACTCCTTGGCCTCGAAGGCGTCGAACCAGCGGTCGCGGTCCGAGTCGCGGGTGACCTGCTCGACCGACTGGCCGGTGTGCTGCGAGGTGAGCTCGGCCATGCGCCTCTTGGTGTGCAGCAGCCGCTCGGCGTGGATCTTGATGTCCGAGGCCGAGCCGGCCAGGCCGGCGGAGGGCTGGTGGATCAGGATCTCCGCGTTCGGCAGCGCGAAGCGCTTGCCGGGCGTGCCCGCGCTGAGCAGGAACTGACCCATCGAGGCCGCGAGGCCCATGGCGATGGTCACCACGTCGTTCTTGATGAACTGCATGGTGTCGTAGATCGCCATGCCGGCGGTGATCGAGCCGCCGGGGCTGTTGATGTAGAGATAGATGTCCTTGTCCGGATCGGCGGCAAGGAGCAGCAGCTGTGCGGTGATCTTGTTGGCGATGTCGTCGTCGACCGGCTGGCCGAGGAAGATGATCCGCTCGCCGAGCAGCCGGTTGTAGACCTGGTCGCCGAGGCCACCACCGATGGAAGGCTCGCCGGCGGCTGAAGGCATCAGATTCGTCACGTATCCACCTGCTCGTCTTACGACGGCGCCGGGCCGTCTCACGTGTTCTGCCGGGGCGTGGGGCCGTCCGGCCGTGCTCGCGGACTCCCCTGCCCTCGTACTCATGGACCCTAACGCGCGGGCCCCTTCGGGGAATCCCGCAGCGGGGGGTGTTCGCTGTGAGCGCAGGGTGCTCCACCGGGTGCGCCGGGTCCTCACGCCGTGGGCGGATCCGCCGGTGGGGGTCTGCGCATCCGCCGGTAGGGGTCTGTGCATCCGCCGGTGGGAGTCTGCGGATCGCGGGTGGCCGGCCGCGCCCACGCGGTGGAGCCGCGTACCGGCGGGGCCCCGCACTCCCGGGTGTGCTGCCCTGCCGTACGGCAGACGGGCCCCGGCGCGATGTCCGGGGCCCGCCTGTCGTACGTCCGTCAGAGACGACGCGAGGTTCAGCCCTCGGTCTTCTCCTCGGCCTTGTCGGCCTTGGCGTCGGCGTCGTCGGCCTTGGCCTCGGCGGGGGCCTCGCCGGCGTCCGCGGCGGGGGCCTCGGCGGTCTCGTCCTCTTCCTCGTCGTCGAGGTCGATGATCTCGCCGTTGGTGTCCTTGACCACGGCCTTCTCGACCACGGCGGCCAGGGCCTTGCCGCGGGCGACCTCGCCGACCAGGAGCGGAACCTGACCGCCCTCGACGACCGCCTGCGCGAACTGGTCGGGGGACATGCCGGAGGAGGCCGCGCGCCGCATGAGGTGCTCGGTGAGCTCCTCCTGGTTGACGTTGTGCTTCTCCTGGTTGACCAGCTCGTCGAGGACGAACTGGGTCTTGATGCCCTTGACCGCGGCCTCGCGGGTCTCGGTGTCGAACTCCTCGGCGGTCTTGCCCTGGATCTCGAGGTACTTCTCGAGGTCGAGGCCCATCTGGCCGAGCTGGTGGTGCTCGAGGTTGTGCTTGCGGGTGTTGATCTCGTCCTCGAGCAGCTTCTCGGGGACGGGGACCTCGACCAGCTCGAGCAGCTTGTCCAGGACGCGCTCCTGGGCCTGCGTGGCCTGGTCGTACTGCTTCATGTTCTCCAGGCGCTTACGGCTGTCCGCGCGCAGCTCCTCGAGGGTGTCGAACTCGGAGGCCATCTGCGCGAACTCGTCGTCCAGCTCGGGCAGTTCACGCTTGGCGACCTGGGTGACCTTGACGGTGACCTCGGCCTCCTTGCCCGCCGCGGAGCCGCCCTTGAGCTCGGAGGTGAAGGTGGCCTCCTGGTCGGCCGACAGGCCCGTCACCGCGGCGTCGACGCCGTCCAGCAGCTCGCCGGAGCCGATGGTGTAGGAGACGCCGTTGGCGATGCCGTCCTCGAGGACCTCGCCGTCGACCTTGGCCTCGAGGTCGATCGTGACGACGTCGCCGTCCTCGGCGGCACGCTCGACCGGGGCGGTGGAGGCGAAGCGCTCACGCAGCTCCTCGACGGCCTTGTCGACGTCCTCCTCGGTGACCTCGACGGCGTCGACCTCGACCTCGATGCCGGAGTAGTCCGGGATCTCGATGGTCGGGCGGATGTCGACCTCGGCGGTGAAGTTCAGCGTCTCGCCGTCCTTCAGCTCCGTGATGTCGACCTCGGGCTGGCCCAGCGGGTTCAGCTCGGCCTCGTTGACCGCATCGGTGTAGAACTTCGGGAGCGCGTCGTTGACGGCCTCCTCCAGCACCGCACCGCGGCCGAAGCGCTGGTCGATGACCCGGGCCGGGACCTTGCCCTTACGGAAGCCCTTCACCGTGACCTGCTGGTTGATCTTCTTGTACGCCGCGTCGAGGCTGTCCTTGAGCTCCTCGAAGGGCACCTCGACAGTGAGCCGAACCCGAGTCGGGTTCAGGGTCTCCACGGCGCTCTTCACGGTTCGGTCTCCTTGTGGCTGACTTCTGGATTTCCACCGGGACCAGAACGGTCCGGCCGTTTCGCAGCCCGGAGACTTCAGACGATGAGACACACGGGCGTGCAGCTTGCATAGTAACGGCAGCGACTACAGCGCCCCAAAGCCGATCACTCGTGGTGATCAGGTGACTGGTCGGGGTGGCGGGATTTGAACCCACGGCCTTCCGCTCCCAAAGCGGACGCGCTACCAAGCTGCGCCACACCCCGTCTGGTGCGACACGTAGGGTACATGCCGCCGCACGGCCGGGCCGCCTCATTGCACCGGGCGTGGTGCGACGCCGGGGCCGAAACGGGCACGCGGTGTGCGGCGAGGGCGCACCACCCGCTACGATGCCTGTCAGTACCGCGCCCCCAGGGCGTGCGGTACGCGATGTGCGGGCGTAGCTCAATGGTAGAGCCCTAGTCTTCCAAACTAGCTACGCGGGTTCGATTCCCGTCGCCCGCTCCACATGCATCAGGGCCAGGTCGGAGGATCATTCCTCCGACCTGGCCCTGATCGCATTCCGGGGTTCCGATCAGCCGGTCGCGCCCCCTCCCCCGCGTGTCCCTCGGGCTTTCGATCTTCCTCTTCCGTGCCCGTTCAAGCCCCGGCTGCGCTCCGCTCCGCCGGGCGCGCTCCCGGCTCGACTCGGTCACCGAGACTCCGCCGACCCTGCCGGGCGGGCCTTACCGTTCACATCGCGGATGTCATGACTTCGCACCCCCCTGCGCATCGTGACTATTAGTTAGATCACTCTTACGCACCGTTACCTCACCGTGCATCGAGGGGAGACCTACACCACAGTGGCCCGACCCAGAAGCCCACCGATCACTGCGCAGGCTTCCCGGCAGGAGCAGCGATCGACGGGCGGGCACCCAGGAGGTACTGCTATGAGTGTGACCTCGGCAAACCCACCTTCGATCCCCCGACCGCGAGCCTGGGCTGCCGCCCTCGTCGTTATCGTGGTCGTCTACGTCCCCGTCGCACAGCTCCAAGACGTCCTGACCAGCCTGATCGCGCTGTCAGCAGTCCTGGTCTGCGGCTCTGCGGTGAGCGCAGTGTCGGCCCGACGGCCGCAGACGAGCGCGTGACCGTCGACTAGACCCGAAGAGACCCTCCCCGGCCTCCCCTCTCCGGGGAGCCGGGAGAGAGCCGCCCGCGCCCCCAGCGCGCCCGATCCAGCAGGAACGGACGGGGAGCAACAGGGAGGAACATCGGCTGACGACTCGAAACAGTCCGGTTCAGTGCCTCGCCAGGCCGGGCACGGCCCGGTCGCGCAACCTTCCACACCAGCTACGCGGGGTCGATTCCGTCGCCCGCTCCACACGGTTCAGGGCCGGCCGGAGCTTCATTCCTCCGACGGCCCTGTGCGTGTTCTCAGAAGCTGACCGAGTTGATCATGTCCGCTATCGAGTCCATGAAGCGATTGATCGACGGGGCCATGCCGGTGGAGGCGAGGAAGAAGCCGAAGAGGATCGCGACGATCGCGGGTCCGGCCTTGATGGACCCGCCTCTGATCAGTACTACAAGGATGATCGCCAACAGCAGCACCACAGACAGTGAAATGGCCACAACTGATCACACCCTTGGTCGGTCCGCTCGTCCGGTCCGGGCGACGCATCCCCGCGCACCCCGCCAGAACCATCGTGCCACCAACAGGACCGGCCTATGCGGCTCGTGACACATCATCCGCCTCACATCGGCCAGGTTCCGCGTGCGCGCCCGCCCGCGCGAGGGCGCGGCGGGTGCCGGACGGGCCCCGTGCGGAGCCGACGGCGCGGTCTCGCACGGTAATTCGACTCGCCACTCGCGGATGAAATCCGACCGGACCGGTGCCATATCCACACAACACCTCCGCGGCCATTTCCCATTGCCGCCCCACGTATCCCAACGAGCCCCCAGGCAGGACCCGAAGAGGAATGAAGCGGACATCTCTTCGGGAGGGACGGACGAGGCATATGTGCTGTTCGTCCAGGAGAAACTCGTCCGGAAACGGCGTGCCGGTTGCTCTGGAGCCTTGCTCGTGCGGTGCGTTCGGCGTGTGTCGGCCGTCACGCCGGCATAACCGTCGGCATTCCCGGATCGCGGGTATCCGGAATGGACAACCGGAATGACGTGGGAGTTTTACGCCTCCCCGCAGCGAACGCTAGGGTGCCTCAGATGTTCCACGCTGCCTCGTCCCCCAGAAGCGCAGCGAGTGCGCCGGTCCCTTCCCCGATTTCCTGGCGGGTGGCCCTGTGACGGACTCGCCTCGACCGAACGGCAACCGCAGAACGCCGCTTCCCCCGGCCTCGTCGCCGGGAACCGACGCGTCGACGACCGATACGCCGAGGAGCGGGGCGCCGGCCTCCGGCAAGCGGCGGGACGCGTTCTTCGACAACGCCAAGTACCTGGCGATCGTGCTGGTGGCCATAGGCCACTTCTGGGAGCCCATCAAGGGCGACAGCCGGTTCATGGAGGCCGCGTACACCGTCGTGTACGCCTTCCACATGCCGGCCTTCATCATCATCTCCGGCTTCTTCTCGCGCAGCTTCGACATGCGCCCCGACCGGCTGCGGCGGCTGGTCACCGGCGTCGCCGTGCCGTACATCGTCTTCGAGACGGCCTACCCGCTCTTCAAGCGGGTCGTCGACAGCGACCCGCAGCAGGAGATCAGTCTTCTCGACCCCTGGTATCTGACCTGGTTCCTGTGCGCGCTGTTCGTCTGGCGGCTGACCACGCCGATCTGGAAGGCGGTGCGCCACCCGCTGCCGCTGGCGCTCGGCCTCGCCATGCTGGCGAGCGTCTCCCCGCAGATCGGCGACGACCTCGATCTGCAGCGTGTCCTGCAGTTCCTGCCGTACTTCGTGCTCGGCCTGTGCATGAGGCCCGAGCACTTCCACCTGGTGCGCCGCCGGTCGGTGCGGATCCTGTCGGTGCCCGTGTTCGTCTCCGCACTGGCACTCGCCTGGTGGGCGGAACCGCGGATGACCACCGGGTGGCTCTACCACCGTGACTCCGCGCAGGAGCTGGGCGCGCCGTGGTGGGCCGGTCCGGTGATGGTGCTGGTGCTGTTCGGCTGCTCCCTGCTGCTGACGGCCTGCTTCTTCGCCTGGGTGCCGGGCCGCCACATGTGGTTCACGGCACTCGGCGCGGGCACGCTGTACGGCTATCTGCTGCACGGCTTCGTGGTGAAGGCCGGTGACTACCAGGGCTGGTTCGAGCCCTCGGTGCTGCACGAGCCGGCCGGTGCGGTCGCCGTGACCGTGTTCGCGGCGGTCCTGGTGACGTTCCTGTGCTCCAGGCCGGTGCAGCGGGTCTTCCGGTTCGCGATGGAGCCGAGGATGGAGTGGGCCTTCAAGCGCGGCGCGGCCGGACCGGCCCGCGAGCGCGAACGCGAGCGCGAACGCGAACAAGGGGAGAAGCGGGCGAAGCAGGAGGCCGGGGGGACGCGGGAGTCCCGGGAGGCTCAGAAGGCTCAGGAGCAGGTTTCCGCCTAGTCGGTCGCGCCGCGATGCAGTGCGGCCGGGTCGGCCCGGCCGGTCGGTCAGGCCGGCCGCTCGCCCGCCACGAGGCCGAGGAGTGTGCGCATCCGCGCGTACTTCTCGGCCAGTCGTGTGCGGGTCGCCTTGTCGAGTACCGCCAGCCGTGCCGGATCGGCGTTGTGCGCCAGGTCCGCCTCCTTCACCAGCAGCGCGCCCGGGGTCGCGAGGATGCGGGCCGCGTACGCCTCGGGCGGTTCCCCGGACCGCTTGGTGACCGCGAGGACGATGTCCCTGGTACGCCGGGTCAGTGCCGCTTCCCTGAGCCACTCCTGTGACAGTTTGCCGTCCTCGACGGCGTCGTGCAGCCAGGCCGCCGCGATCTGCTCCTCGTCGCCGCCGCGCGCCCGGACGCCCTCGGCGACGGCCCGGAGGTGCTCGGCGTACGGCACGCCCGCCTTGTCTCTCTGGCCTTCGTGCACGGCACGGGCGGTGGCCTCGATCTGGGCCGTGGTCAGCAGGCTGCGTGGTGTCCCGGTCACCCCTCCAGTGTCACCCTCGTGCGGTGCCGCGCGGGCTGGAGGGGGTCAGGAGAGTGGCGCCGGGCGCGGGGGCGGCCCCGCGGTCCCGTTCCCACCCGGCCGCCCAGCCCTCCGGTCGTCCGCTCGTCCGGCCGTCCGGTCGTCCGGCCGTCCGGTCGTCCGCTCGTCCGGCCACCCGGCCGTCCGGCCGTCCGGTCAGCGGGTCGCGGCGGCCGTGGGACCCTCGCGGCAGATCAGCAGGAGCGCCCGGTCGTCGTTGACGTCCTTGGCGACCGCTTCGATGAGGTGCCAGGCCGCTCCGTGGAAGCCGCCGGCGACATAACGGTCGGCCTCACCGGTGAGGCGGTCGATGCCTTCGACGATGTCCCGGTCCGCCGTCTCCACCAGGCCGTCGGTGAACAGCATCAGCACGTCGCCGGCGCGCAGCGAGCCTTTCACCGGGTCGAACTGGGCGCCGTCGTACACCCCGAGGAGCGGGCCGTCGCCCGTCTTCTCCTCCCACTTTCCGCTGCCCGCGCTGAGTTGGAGGCCCGGCGGATGCCCGGCGGAGTACAGCTCGTAGTCGCCGGAGTCCAGGTCGAGGACGAGGTGGATGGAGGTGGCGAAGCCCTCCTCCCATTCCTGGCGGAGCAGGTAGCCGTTGGCGGCCGGCAGGAAGGCGTGCGGCGGGAGGCTGCCGAGCAGGCCGCCGAAGGCGCCGGACAGCAGCAGGGCGCGCGATCCGGCGTCCATGCCCTTGCCCGACACGTCGGTCAGGACGACTTCCAGGGTGCGCCCGCCGTTGGTGCGGGCGGCGACCACGAAGTCGCCCGAGAAGGACTGGCCTCCCGCGGGGCGCAGGGACATCTCCCGGTGCCATCCGCTCGGCAGGGTCGGCAACTGGCTCTGGACGCGGATGCGTTCACGCAGGTCGAACAGCATGGTGCCGCCGCGCCGCCAGGGCACGCCCACCCGGCTGCGGAACTGGGCGACGACCAGGCCGAAGAAGCCTCCGGCGGCCACGACGAGGACGACGCCGGGGGTGACCCGGGAGGCGCCCTCGGTGTACGGGCCGAGCCGGACGGCCTCGACTATCAGCGCGGTCGCCGCCGCCGCGTACAGGCCGAGCAGGCTCGCCGGGCGCAGCAGCAGCCCGCCGGCGACGATCGGCAGGACCAGTGCGGACGGCGCGAACCACACGGAGTTGGCGAGGGTCGCCACCGCGATGAGCGGGATCGTCAGCAGCAGTCCGGCGAGGGCTATCCAGTCGGAGCCGTCTCCGCGGAAGTAGTCGACGGCAGCCCGGCGCACGCCGACGCGGGCCCGGTGCCACTGCTTCTTCAACCGGGCCGTCAGCGTGTCGGCTTCTGCGCGCCTCTCTCGTCCTGCTGCCATTAGTTCGGGACCCTATCCATCGGACCGGCCACTTGGCACGGGAGGTCCTGGTTGTCCCTCGTTGGGGAACCTGCTTCACAGTCAACTTCACCGGGCGCCGTCGCGGGGGGCGTCCGGCGGAAATTGTCTACCGGTGTTGGCAGGCGGGGCACCAGAAGAGGTTGCGGGCGGCGAGATCGGCGGTGCGGATCTCGCCGCCGCAGATGTGGCAGGGCCGGTGGGCCCTGCGGTAGACGTACACCTCGCCGCCGTGGTCGTCGACGCGCGGCGGGCGGCCCATCGCCTCCGGGGTGTGTTCCGGACGGACGGTGTCGATGCGGTTGTTGCGGACGCCCTCGCGCATCAGCCCGACCAGGTCGGTCCAGATCGCGTCCCACTCGGCGGGGGTGATGTCCCGGCCCGCTCGGTAGGGGTCGATGCGGTGCCGGAAGAGGACCTCGGCGCGGTAGACGTTTCCGACGCCGGCGATGACCTTCTGGTCCATGAGGAGCGCGGCGATCGTCGTACGGCTGCGGCTGATCCTGCGGTACGCGGCGTCCGGTTCCGCGTCCGGGCGCAGGGGGTCGGGGCCGAGACGGTCGTGTATCGCCCGCTTCTCGGCACCGGTGATCAGGGCGCAGGTGGTGGGCCCGCGCAGATCGGCGTACGCGGTGGGGTGCGCGAGGCGCAGGCGGACGGTGTCCGTGGGCGGGGGCGCGGGGGCCGGGCCCAGGGCGACCTTGCCGAAGAGGCCGAGGTGGATGTGGACCCAGTCGGTGTGCTCGGGGTCGGGGTCGCGGAAGCCGAGGAAGAGGTGCTTGCCGTGGGCGTCGGCGGTGTGCAGGGGGGTGCGGTCCAGGAGGGCGGCGGCGTCACTGAACTTGCCCTGGGGGCTGGTCACTCGGAGAGGGCTGCCGTCGGCGAAGGCGGCGGCGTAGTCCTCGGCCAGCCGGTGGATGGTGTGTCCCTCCGGCACGGGTCCGGTCCCTCCCTCTCTGCTCTCGCTGCCCTCTGAATGCCCTGTGATTCCCCCATCGCTGCCGGAGCCGGCCGCGTCCTTCGGCCCCGCCGTGGGAGCTACGGCTCCCCGGCGGGTCGTGTACGGGCCGGTCGCCGGTTACTGCTGGGGGTGGTGGGGCGGGATCGGGGGAAGGTCGCCGGTGGTCTCGTAGGCCGCGAGCATGTCGATGCGGCGGCTGTGGCGCTCGTCGCCCGAGAACGGGGTGCCGAGGAAGATCTCGACGAACTTCGTCGCCTCCTCCGTGGTGTGCATGCGCGCACCCACCGCGACCACGTTGGCGTCGTTGTGCGTGCGGCCCAGCGCCGCGGTCTCCTCGCTCCACGCCAGGGCCGCCCGTACGCCCTTCACCTTGTTCGCGGCGATCTGCTCGCCGTTGCCGGAGCCGCCGATCACGATGCCGAGGCTGCCGGGGTCGGCGGCGGTCCGCTCGGCCGCGCGGAGGCAGAAGGGCGGGTAGTCGTCCTGGGCGTCGTAGATGTGGGGCCCGCAGTCGACGGGCTCGTGGCCCGCGTCCTTGAGCCACGCGGCGAGGTGGTTCTTGAGTTCGTATCCGGCATGGTCGGAACCGAGGTACACGCGCATGCTCCGAGTGTGACACGGCGGATCGCGCGCGGGCGCGTCGGGGCAGGGGGCACGGGAGCGCGGGTCACGAGGGCGCAGGAGCGCGGGGGCAGGGGTCAAAGCACCGTGAAGCTCTCCTTCACCTTCTCGTACGTGCCGAGCGCGGCGGTCCCGGTGTGCGGCTGGTACCAGGTGTTGATCTGGTACGACTTCCCGTCCACGTTGAAGCCGAGCAGACGTGCGTGCCAGGCGACACCCTTGAGGGTGAACGTGTACTCCCAGACCACCGCCGGGTGGTCGCGGAAGACCGTCTCCTCCAGGCGGATCTTCCGGTAGTCCCGGCCCTGATGGGCGTTGCGTTCCGAGGTCTGCCAGGTCTCCAGCAGGTCGCCGCGGGCCAGGGAGGACTTGGCGACGAGTTCCTGGCTGCCGTCCGGGGAGGTGTAGTGGACCTCCGCTCCAGTCTGCACGTCCCGCCGCCAGCCCTCGGGCGGGGCCCAGGCGAACCCGCCGGCCTCCCGGCGGGTGCCCGGCGGAAGGGTGGCCGGGCGGGAGGTGCCGCCGACGGTGGGCGAGGCGTCGCCCGCGGTCGCCGTACCGGACGGCGTGGAGGACACGGACGGTGCGGGTGTGGTCCGCGTCGTCGTGGAGGAGGCGACGGCGCGGTTGCCGTCGTCCGGCGGACCGGCGTCCGGCGCCAGGAGGACGGCGACGACGACACCCGCGGCGAGCACCGTGCCGCCGGCGGCCGCGAGCACGGTACGGCGACGGTCGCCGCCCCGCCCCCGCCCCCGCCCGCGCCGGGGCCGGCTCGGAGCGGCCGGCAGGGCGGGGCCCGGGGGCTCCCCCGGCGGCATGGGGTCGGGTGTCGGTACGGGATCGGGTGTCGGTACGGGGCCGGGTGTCGGTACGGGGTCGGGGTGCGGGCGCTGCTCGGTGACCGCCCGGGCACGGTCGAGGGAGACACCGCGAGGGCGGGGCGATGCCGAGGGGGACGGAGACGGGGATGGGGACGGGGACGGGGGTTCTGCGGGAGCGGGGCTCTCCGGGTTCGCCGGTTCCGGTGTCTCCTCCGGGGTGCTCGTGGGTTGTCGTGACGCCGGGATGTCCCGCGCGGCCACCGGGAGGGTGGGGGTCGGGTCCGGGAAGGCGACCGGTTCCAGGGCGGATTCCACGTCGTCCAGGCCGGGGCGGTCCGACGGCCCCTTCTTCAGGAGGGCGGTGAGGATCTCGTGCAACGGACCGGCATCGAGCGGGAGTTCGGGCTCCTCGTAGAGCACCGCGTGCAGGGTCGCCAGGGTGGTGTCGCGGGTGAAGGGCGACCTTCCGCCCAGGGCGGCGCAGAGGGTGGCGCCCAGGGACCAGAGGTCGGACGGCGGCCCCTGGGGGCGGCCGGAGATGCGCTCGGGAGCCATGTAGTCGGGCGAGCCGACCAGCGTCCCGATCATGGTGAGGGCCTTGGCGTCCTGGATGGCCGCGATGCCGAAGTCCGTGAGGACGACCCGCCGTTCACGGGGCCGGCCGCCGCCGTTCTCCACGAGGACGTTCCCGGGTTTGATGTCGCGGTGCAGTACACCGCGCGCGTGGACCTGCCGCAGCGCGGCGACCAGGCCCAGGCCGACGCGGGCCGTGTCGGACGGGCTCAGCCGGCCCTGTTCGGCGATGATCCGCTCCAGGGAGGGGCCGGCCACCAACTCCATGACGATCCAGAGGCGTTCGCCCTCGTCGACCACGTCGTAGACCCGTACGACGTTGGGGTGGTCGATCCGGGCGGTGGCCCTGGCCTCGCGCAGGGTGCGTTCGCGGCGGGTGCGGGCGTCCTCCGCGTCGAGGCCGTCCATCCGCATCTCCTTGACGGCGACCCACCGGTCGAGCATTTCGTCGGCGGCTCGCCACACCCGCCCCATTCCTCCCTGGCCGATACTCTCTTCCAGTCGATAGCGCCCCGCCACCAGAATCCCCGCGACACCGTCACTGCCCGCGTTTCCCGGCAATTCGCTGCACCCCCTTCGCGATACGCCGAGCGAAACACAATGGTCACACTTCAGACCGTCCCAGCATAGTGGGGACAAATCTTGTGGTACCTCTTCGAGTACGCGGATTCAGGCGCGGGCAAGGGGGGCGAACATGAGTTCTCGTCGCACGACGACCATCACAGGATCGCTGGTGGCAGCATCTTTCTCGGTGGTTCTGATCCTTTCCGGCACGGCCGGTGCGGAGGATGGGGGACCCGGGAGCGACAAGGGGGGAAAACCCGTCGACCAGGCACCGCAGGGAATCGAGCTGACCACCCGGCTGCCCGAAAGGATCTCGGTCGACAACGACTCGGAAAAGGCGGCGATAACCGCCACGGTGAAGAACGAGGGAAACAAGGACAGCGGGAAGATCAATCTTTTGGTGGTGGGTTTCGACGGGCTCACCGTCAAGGGAGTGAAGGGCTGCGATCCCATTCCCGCGAACAGCCTTCCGGAAGGTTCGAACAGCGGTTTCCGTTGTGCCCTCGGCCATCTGGCAGCCGGTGCCTCGAAGTCGTACGCCGTCGACGCCACGTACGACCTCGGCAGGACCGGGAAGATCTGCCTGCCCGTCCAGTCCGGGGACGGGTCGAAGACGTACTGGCAGCAGGGCCCGGTGCCGTTCGGCACCGCCAACCCGTCGCCGGACGCCCCGGCCACCCCTCTGCTCCTCGGTACCGACAACCAGCCGGTGAACCCGGGCGCGGACGAGTTGCCCAGGACCGGCCCCGCGCGGGAGCTGCTGCCGCTGGGCACGACGGGGGCCGCGCTCCTCGCGGCCGGGGCGGCCGGGCTGTGGTGGTCGTCGCGGCGGCCACGGCGGCGGGAGGGCTGACCGGACCCACCGGCGGGGCCGCCCGGTGAGACCGCCGGGCGGCCCCGGGAACGCGGAAGGAGGCCGGCCGGGCGCTGCACGCGCGCCCGGCCGGCCTCCTTCTTTCGCTCTTCGCTCTTCGCTCTTTCGCTACGGACCGGTCCGCAGGGACCCGTCCGTCACCGCTTGTTGACGAACCGCCAGGCGGTGGGCAGCACGCCCATGGCCAGCGCCGCCTTCAGGGCGTCACCGATGAGGAACGGGGTGAGGCCGGCCGCGATCGCGGCGGAGGCGGACATGCCGGTGGCCAGCGCCAGGTAGGGCACACCGACGGCGTAGATGACCGCCGAGCCGAGCAGCATGCTGCCCGCCGTCCGCCAGACGGAGCGGTCGGCGCCGCGGCGGGCGAGGGAGCCCACGACGACCGCGGCCAGCAGCATGCCCAGGACGTAGCCGAACGACGGCATCCCGATGCCGGACCCGCCCTCGGCGAACCACGGCACACCGGCGGCGCCCGCCATCGCGTACAGCGCGAGGGCGAACAGGCCGCGCCGGGCGCCGAGGGTGGTGCCGACGAGCAGCGCGGCGAAGGTCTGACCGGTCACCGGGACCGGGGAGCCCGGGACGGGGACGGCGAGCTGGGCGGCGATGCCGGTGAACGCGGCACCTCCGACCACGAGGGCCACGTCCCGTACACGGGACGCCGGGACGAGGTCGGCGAGGACCAGACCGACTCGGGTCCCGCCTTGCTGGTGCAGAGCGGATGGGGCGGCTGCGGTGCTCATGGGGACTCCGCGGAGGTGAGGGCGGTTCGGGACACGGCGACGCTATCCCAGCGCCCTCGCGCCGATCACCGTCAGCGCTCGACAAAGGCTCCAGCACGCCCGTGGTGGGCTCCGGACAAAAAACGCCCGCCAACCGGGGCCCGGCGTGATGCCGGTCACTGCGGTGACGTGGTCTCTCCTACAGGGCCCGGTCCGGCGGCGTCTGTAGGGTCCCGCCAAAGCGGTCGGCCGAGGTTCTCGCCGCCGGCGCGTGCGCACGCCGTCGCCGTCTCGCCCGCAGGCGGAGGCGGCGGGCGACCCCGTGGCCGCCGCGTGAGCGGCCGGGCACCGGCCGGACGGCCGGACGGCCGGGCAAGTAACCGGAGCATCACCCTCCGCATGACACGTGTCCACATGCTGGGCGGCCTCCCCGTCAGGCGGAAGGGGCCGCCCAGACTGGCGGGGTTTTCACCGTCTTCCGTATTGGACGAGCCGTGTCCGTGCCCAGCCCTTCCACCGAGACACCCGGGTCACCCGCGACAGCCGGGACGTCCGGGTCGCCCGGGACACCCGGGTCACCGCCGCGGCATCAGGACGGAGCCCCGCTCTCCCAAGGCCTGAAGCAGCGCCATCTGTCGATGATCGCCCTGGGCGGGGTGATCGGCGCCGGGCTGTTCGTCGGTTCCGGCGCGGGCATCGCCGCCGCGGGGCCGTCGATCGTCATCGCCTACGCCCTCTCCGGCCTGCTGGTCATGCTGGTGATGCGGATGCTCGGCGAGATGTCGGCCGCGTATCCGTCGTCCGGTTCGTTCTCGGCGCACGCGGAGCGGGCGATCGGGCCCTGGGCGGGCTTCGCCTCGGGCTGGGCGTTCTGGGTGCTGCTGTGCACGGCGGTCGGCCTGGAGGGCATCGGCGCCGCGAAGATCGTCACCGGCTGGCTCCCGGGCACGCCCGAGTGGGCGTGGGTGGCGCTGTTCATGGTGATGTTCTGTGCCACGAACCTCGCGGCCGTGAAGAAGTTCGGCGAGTTCGAGTTCTGGTTCGCGGCGCTGAAGGTCGGCGCGATCTCACTGTTCCTGGTGCTCGGCGTACTGGCCCTCGCGGGCGTGCTGCCGGGCACCGACTCCCCCGGCACCTCGAACCTCACCCCGCTGCTCCCCAACGGCGGCGAGGGGCTGGTGATCGGCCTGCTCGCCTCCGTCTTCGCGTACGGCGGCCTGGAGACGGTCACCATCGCCGCGGCGGAGTCGGAGAACCCGGTCAAGGGCGTCGCGAGCGCCGTCCGTACGGCGATGTGGCGGATCGCGCTGTTCTACATCGGCTCGATGGCGGTCGTCGTCGCCCTGGTCCCGTGGGACTCGCCGGCGGTCGTCGAGCAGGGCCCGTACGTCGCCGCCCTGGAGCGTCTGGGCATCCCGGGCGCCGGACAGCTGATGAACGTCGTGGTGCTGGTGGCACTGCTGTCCGCGATGAACGCCAACATCTACGGCGCCTCGCGCATCGGCTACTCCCTGGTGCAGCGCGGGCAGGGCCCGAAGGTGCTGGGCCGGGTGTCGGCCGGGGTGCCGCGGATCGCCGTGCTGGCCTCGTCGGTCTTCGGGTTCCTGTGCGTGCTGCTGAGCTACTGGCGGCCCGACGACGTCTTCTCCTGGCTGCTCAACATGATCGGCGCGGTGATCCTGGTCGTCTGGATCTTCATCGCCGTCTCGCAGCTGCGGCTGCGCCGCGTCCTGGAGCGCGAGGCTCCGGAGAAGCTGGTCGTCCGGATGTGGGCGTTCCCGGTGCTGACGTGGATCGCGCTGGCCGGGATGGCCGCCATCTTCGTCCTGATGGCCCGGGAACCGGACACGCGCGTGCAGCTGTACTCGACGGGCGGCATGACCCTGGCCCTGGGGGCCGCCGGCTACGCCTGGCAGCGGTCCGGGGCCCGCACGCGAGCCGAGGGCTGACCCCTTCCCCCTCCCGCCGCTCCCACGACGAGGGCCCCCGCCCGGACGACCGAGTCCGGGCGGGGGCCCTTTCGCGTGCCGCTGTGCGCACCGGGCACACGGAGAGCCCTTCTGCTGCTAGCGTGCAGTTGCAAGCTCTTTGCAATAAGCGGTTCGAAGGGGACCCATGCCCGTCTACACGCTGCCCGACCTGCCGTACGACTACGCGGCGCTCGCGCCGGTGATCAGTCCCGAGATCATCGAGCTGCACCACGACAAGCACCACGCGGCCTACGTGAAGGGCGCCAACGACACGCTGGAGCAGCTCGCGGAGGCCCGGGACAAGGAGTCGTGGGGCTCGGTCAACGGGCTCGAGAAGAACCTGGCGTTCCATCTCTCCGGGCACATCCTGCACTCGATCTACTGGCACAACATGACCGGCGACGGCGGCGGCGAGCCGCTGGAGAAGGACGGCGTGGGCGAGCTGGCCGGCGCGATCGCGGAGTCCTTCGGCTCCTTCGCGGGCTTCAAGGCGCAGCTGTCCAAGGCGGCGGCGACCACACAGGGGTCGGGCTGGGGCGTCCTGGCGTACGAGCCGCTGAGCGGCCGCCTGATCGTGGAGCAGGTCTACGACCACCAGGGCAACGTCGGCCAGGGCGCGACGCCGATCCTGGTCTTCGACGCCTGGGAGCACGCCTTCTACCTCCAGTACAGGAACCAGAAGGTCGACTTCATCGAGGCCATGTGGGCGGTCGTGAACTGGCAGGACGTGGCCAGGCGCCACGAGGCCGCGAAGTCCCGCACGGATGTGCTCCTGCTCGCCCTCTGAGGGCCGCCCGTGAACGTCCTGCCCCGTGATCGTCTTCTCACCGTTCACCCGGCAGGCGGAAAGACGGAAGCCCTCGCGAGGACTCGACTCGCGGGGGCTTCCGGTATGCGGCGTTCCGGGTCAAAGTGCCCCATGACGACACTGAGGACCAAGAAGTACCCCTGCTCGACCTGCGACGCGGAGCAACTGCACCGTCAGCTGACCAGGGCGGAACAGGAACAGCTCAAGGAACGGCTGGGCCGCACGGGGGTGAGCGAGTTCTGGATCTGCGAGAACGTGCTGGACCCGGAGACCGGCAGGCAGTGCCGCAACCTGCGCACGGGGTGGGTCATGAAGCCGTTCCCCAAGCCCATCCGCCTGCCCGAACCGAAGTGACGGGCCCGGGGCGGGGGGCCCGGAGTCACTGCGGGCCGCCGGAGCGGCCGGCCCCGGGTCGCCCCGTCACAGGTTGCTGAAGTCCGGGCCCTTCGTCCGCGTGCGCTTGAGCTCGTAGAAGCCGGGGACGGAGGCCACGGCGAGGGTGCCGTCCCAGAGGCGGGCGGCCTCCTCGCCCTTGGGGGCGGGGGTGACGACCGGGCCGAAGAAGGCGATCTGCTCGCCGTCGGCGCCGGGCACGGCGATGACCGGGGTGCCGACGTCCTGGCCGACCTTGTCGATGCCCTCCTTGTGGGAGGCGCGCAGCTGGGGCTCGTACGGGGTGGAGTCCCAGTGCTCCATGAGGGAGTCGGGCAGGCCGACCTCCTTCAGGGCGGCGGCGACGGCCTCCTTCTCCGGACCCTCGCCCTGGTTGTGGATGCGGGTGCCGAGCGCGGTGTAGAGGTCGCCGAGCACCTCGGCGCCGTGCTCCTCCTGGGCCGCGATGACGACGCGGACGGGGCCCCACGCCTTGGTCGCGAGCATCTCGCGGTACTCCTCGGGCAGCTCGTCGAGCCGGTCCTCGTTGAGCACCGCGAGGCTCATCAGATGCCAGTGGACCTTGATGTCCCGCACCTTCTCCACCTCCAGCACCCAGCGGGAGGTCATCCAGGCCCAGGGGCACAGCGGGTCGAACCAGAAGTCGACGGGAGTGGCGGCGGTGGACGTGTCCGGCATGACGCTCCTCAGGAGGCAGGTGCGGGGAATGGCTTCCCCGGGAAACACCGGGGCTCCCCCTGCCATTCCCGCACCGCTCCCGGCCCTCCCGCTCCCGGCTGCCCCGCGTCAGGGGTGCGTGGCAGGATCGGTGCTGTACAGCCCTGTCGATGCCGACGACGTATGACGACGTATGAGGAGTCCGCCCGTGCCCGGTGAGAACCTGACCCGCGACGAGGCCCGGGAGCGGGCCGCACTGCTGTCGGTGGACGGGTACGAGGTGTCCCTCGACCTGCGCACCGCGGCCGATGCGACCGGCGCGACCGGCGCGACCGGCGCGACCGGCGGCGAGGGTGGAGGGGCCGCGGAGGGGCCGCGCACCTTCCGCTCGGTGACGACCGTCCGGTTCCGCTGCACGGAGCCCGGCGCGAGCAGCTTCGCGGACCTGATCGCGCCGGCCGTGACGGCCGTCTCGCTCAACGGGCGGGACCTCGACCCCGGGGAGGTGTTCGACGGTTCCCGGCTGCTGCTGGAGGACCTGGCCGCCGACAACGAGCTGATCGTCGACGCCCAGTGCGCGTACTCCCGTACCGGCGAGGGCATGCACCGCTTCGTCGACCCCGAGGACGGCGAGGTCTACCTCTACACCCAGTACGAGCCGGCCGACGCCCGCCGGGTCTTCGCCAACTTCGAGCAGCCCGACCTCAAGGCGCCCTACCGCTTCGAGGTGCGGGCCCCCGAGGGCTGGACGGTGTGGAGCAACGGCGTCGGCGAACTCGCCGACGGTGTGTGGCGGTTCGCGGAGACCAAGCCGATCTCGACCTACATCACCTGTGTGGTCGCCGGCCCGTACCACTGCGTCACGGACACCTACGAGCGCGAACTGCCCGACGGCACACGGCTGGAGATCCCGCTCGGCGCGATGTGCCGCAAGGCTCTGGCGCCGCACTTCGACGCCGACGACGTGTTCCTGGTGACCAAGCAGGGCCTGGACTTCTTCCACGACCACGTCGACTACCCGTACCCCTTCGGGAAGTACGACCAGGCGTTCGTGCCCGAGTACAACCTGGGCGCGATGGAGAACCCCGGACTGGTCACCTTCCGGGAGGAGTTCATCTTCCGCGGCAAGGTCACCCAGGCGTCCTACGAGGGCCGGGCCAACGTCGTCCTGCACGAGATGGCGCACATGTGGTTCGGCGACCTGGTCACCATGGAGTGGTGGGACGACCTGTGGCTGAAGGAGTCCTTCGCCGACTTCATGGGCGCCTTCTCGCTCGTGGGCGCCACCCGGTTCACCGACGGCTGGATCACCTTCGCCAACCGCCGCAAGGCCTGGGCGTACCGCGCGGACCAGCTGCCGTCCACGCACCCCGTCACCGCGGACATCCGCGACCTGCAGGACGCCAAGCTGAACTTCGACGGCATCACCTACGCCAAGGGCGCCTCGGTGCTCAAGCAGCTGGTGGCGTACGTCGGTCAGGACGCCTTCCTGGAGGGCGCCCGGCGCTACTTCAAGCGGCACGCGTACGGCAACACGCGTCTCGGTGACCTGCTGTCGGTCCTCGAGGAGACCAGCGGACGCGACATGACGGCGTGGTCGCGGGCCTGGCTCCAGACGGCCGGGGTCAACTCCCTCACTCCCCAGGTGCTGCTGGGCGCGGACGGCAGGGTCGAGGAGCTCGCGGTGGTGCAGGAGGCCGTCGAGTCCCACCCCGAACTGCGCCCGCACCGGGTCGCGGTGGGCCTGTACCGGCGTACGTCCGGCGGCGCGCTGGAGCGGTACGCGCGGGCCGAGGCGGACGTCGACGGGCCGCGTACGGTCGTCGCCGAGCTGGCGGGCGCCGAGGCGCCCGAGCTGGTGCTGGTCAACGACGACGACCTCACGTACTGCAAGATCCGCTTCGACGAGACCTCCCTGGCCACGCTCCGCGAGCACCTGGGTGCGCTGACCGACCCGCTGGCCCGCGCCCTGTGCTGGTCGGCGCTGTGGAACCTCACCCGGGACGCGCTGCTGCCCGCGCGGGAGTTCGTGGACCTGGTGCTGCGGTTCGGCGGGCGCGAGTCCGACATCGGCGTGCTGCAGATGCTGCACGCCTGGGCCGAGTCGGCGCTGGTCCACTACGCGGCGCCCGCCTGGCGGGAGACCGGCGGCCTGCTGCTCGCCGAGGGTGCCCGGCGCGAGCTGGAGGCGGCCGAACCGGGCAGCGAGCAGCAGCTGGCCTGGGCCCGCTTCTTCGCCCGGTCGGCCGCGGCGCCGGGCGACTTCCAGCTGCTCCAGGAGCTGCTGTCGGGCACGGTGACGGTCGAGGGGCTCGACGTCGACCAGGAGCTGCGCTGGGTGTTCCTGGAACCGCTGGCCGCGCACGGGTTCGCCGACGAGAAGGCGCTGGCCGAGGAGCTGGTCCGGGACGACACCGCCTCCGGCAAGCGCCACCAGGTCCGCTGCCTGGCCGCCCGCCCGTCGGCGGAGGTCAAGGCGCGGGGCTGGGCGCGGGTGGTGGAGTCGGAGGAGCTGTCCAACGCGCTGGTGGAGGCGACGATCGCGGGCTTCGCCCAGCCCTCGCAGCGGGAGCTGCTCGCGCCGTACGCGGACAAGTACTTCGCGGTGATCGAGCGGGTGTGGGAGGAGCGGTCCATCCAGATCGCCATGCACGTGGTGCGGGGACTCTTCCCCGAGCTGCTGGACTCGCCGGGGACCCTGGACGCGACGGACGCGTGGCTCGCGGCCCACGAGGACGCGCCCCCGGCGCTGCGCCGTCTGGTGCTGGAGGCCCGGGACGACCTGGCACGTGCGCTGCGCGGCCAGGCGTGCGACGCGGCGGCGGGGTGACCACGGGCGCGTCCCGCGGGCACGGCGGGCCGACGGGCGCCGCGGGCGCGGCGGACGCGGCGGACGCGGCGGACGCGGCGGACCGCCGGGGGCAGGGCACGAGTGCCGCCCCCGGCCCCGCCGCCGGGACACGCGCTCCGTGACCGTTACGGAATGCGGTCAATAACAGCCGTAACCCCTGGTCTCACCCGAATGGACCAGGGGTTTTCGGTATCCGAACACGCGTCCTTTAGGGCAGGCTTGTCCCTAATTGCCGACGGGTGTGTAACAGAGGTTCGGGAGCGGATCCGGCGCGGGAGATTGCCGGACATGAACCACGACTCCCCGCTCCCCCCGCTCTCCCCCCGCCCCCTGCACCACCTCGCCGCCGGCCCGCGGCGCGTGCTCACGACCGCCCAGCTCCGCTCGCACGGCGTCCCGGCCGCGGAGGTCGAGGACCAGTGCCGCCCCGGCGGTCCCTGGCAGCAGTTCCTGCCCGGTGTCGTCCTGCTCCACCCGGGTCCGCCGAGCAGCGAGGAGCGGCTGCACGGGGCGCTGCTGTACGCGGCGCGGGAGCGGTCCGTGCGCGTCCTCGTCCAGCCCGGTCCGGCCGACTCGACGGCGCCCCACTACGAGGACGCGATGATCACCGGGCAGGCCGCGCTGACCCTGCACGGCTTCTCCTCCGCTCCCCCGCTGCCCTCCCTGGAGACCCTGGACGTACTCGTCCCGCGGCTGCGCCGGCTGCGCTCCACGGGCTGTGTGCGCATCGTGCGCACTCCGGTGCTGCCGGCTCCCGAGCGGGTGGCGGGCGTACCGGTGGCGCCGGTCCCGCGGGCGCTGGCCGACACGGTGGCGGGCCTGGACGACGCGGGCGCGGTGCGCAGGCTGCTCATGGAGGCGGTGGTCGGCGGCCACTGCGAGGCGACCGCGCTGGTACGGGAGCTGACCGCGGCGAAGCTGCTGGGCCGGCCGCACGTGGTGCGCGCGGTGGACTCCCTGATGGCCGAGGGCCGCGCGCACGCGGAGGACGGCCTGTACCGGATGGTGCGCGCGTACGGTCTGCCCGACCCGCTGTGGAACGTCGACCTGCGCCTGCCGGGCGGCCCGCACCTCGGTGGCCTGGACGCGTACTGGCCGGAGCAGGCCGTGGCACTCGACCTGGACACCTGCCGGGAGAACCTCCCGGACGACGACGTCCTGCGGTCCGAGTACGCCCGCAAGCGGGAGCACCTGGAGCGGCTCGGCATCACGGTCGTGCGGGTCACCCCGCGCAGGCTGCGGGAGGCCGCGGAGCAGCAGGCGGCGGTGGTCCGTACCGCCCTGATGGCGGCGGACGACCGCGATCCCGCCGCCTACGTCGTGGTCCTGCCCCGCTGAAGCGGGCGGGCACGCCCCGGGCCGTCCGCTCCGGCTACGCCTTGAGCAGGAGTTCCGTGTTGCGGTCCCGGGGGGTGCCGCCGAGGTCGGTGCGGGCGCCGGGGGCGTTGCAGGACAGCTCGCGGTAGAGGGCGGCGAGGCCGGTCTGGGTGAGGTCGCCGTAGTCCGTGCGGGACGGGGCCGCGGACTCGACCAGGGTGGTGAACAGGGACAGGGTGCCGTCCTTGTTGTCCACCAGCTCGATGACGCGGGCGAGCTGGGGGAAGTCGACGTGGGAGGCGGTGGAGATCTCCCAGAAGGAGCCGGCCGAACCGGTGTGCGCGGTGACCGCGTTGCGGTGGATGTGGCCGTTGACCCAGGCCACCACGTTGCGGTGGGCGCCGAGGAGTTCGACGAGTTCCCTGCCGTCGTGGCGTCGCTCGTCGGGGCGGGCCGGGTCGCGGTGCGTGTTCGTCATCGACCCGCTGGTGTGGTGGCTGAAGACGATCGCGCGGGCGCCCTTGTGGGTGCGCAGCGTCCGCTCCAGCCACCGCAGTTGGGCCGTGCCGACGGAGCCCGCGTAGTGGCCGCCCGGGTCGGTGGTGTCGAGGCTGATGCCGATGACGTCGTCGGAGACGCGGAACGCGTAGTACTGGGTGCCCGCGTCGAGGTTGGCGGCGGAGTAGCCGTGCCCCACCGGGCCGAACCCGCGGTGCGCGGGGTCCAGGTGGGCCTCGATGTACTCGGCGGGCGTGAAGGGGGCGCGTGCCTCGTCGGGGGTCACCGGGCGCATGGCGCGGGCCTGGGACTCGAGGAACGCGCCGTACTGGACGCCCCGCGGGTCGGTGGCCTTCCTGATGGTCCGCTGGAGCTTCTTCGCCTCGGCCGCCCCGAGTTCCATCAGCTTCCGGCCGCCGACGGCGAGTTCGGTGAGGTACGGGTCGCCGTGGGAGGCGTAGCAGCCGAGCGGCATCGTGTCGTGGTTGCCGACGGTGGAGTACCAGGGGAGGTTGAGGCCGGGGCTGTTCACCTCGCGGACGGCCGCGGCGAGGAAGCCGTCGAGGTGCGGGAAGCCGAGCTGTTTGTCGGCGTCGCGGGTGGGGGCGTCCGGCTGCCAGTACTGTCGCAGACCGCTGTTCTGGACGCCTTCGTAGTGGCGCGGGTCCCCGCTGTTGGGGGTGACGCGGCCGCCGCTGAGCACCGTCAGGAACCAGTCCAGTTCGGAGCGGGCGTTGTTGTCGGTGTTGTCGCCGGTGGTCATCGCGAAGTGCAGCGGGGAGCCGGTGACGGGGGCGCCGCGCAGGGCGTTGATCCGCTCGACGAGGGAGACCGCGCCGTGCACGGTGAGCGCCTCGTGCGGCCGCCAGGCGTGCACATCGGTGGAGCGCAGGTACTCCAGGCGCAGCGGGTGCTGCGCGTCGATCACATGCAGGTCGGTGAGCTGCACGAACGCGGCGAGCGTGGTGCGGCGGTCGTCCCGGCCGGGGCGGGCGCCGGCCAGTTCGCCGCGTACCACCCGTTCCCAGCCGGGTCCTTCGTCGAGGCGCCGGTAGCCGGCGGCACGGCCGCCACGCGGTACGGACACCCCGGCGAGGGTGGTGCCGCGCGTGTACGGGGCGAGCGGGGCGGCCGGTGCCTGCCGGGAGGAGGTGAGTACGGCCTCGTCCGCGGCGGCGTCGGCGGTGCCGGCGGCGACGGCCTGGCCGCCACCGGGCCACAGGGCGTATCCGGCGCCGGCGGAGAGGGCGACCGCTCCGGTGGCGGCGAGGAGGGAGCGGCGGTGGAGTGCGGTGGAGTCGGCGACTGGGCGTATGCGCGACATGGCGCTTGTCCCCCCGGGTGCGAACGCATCGGCAGTGACCGCGGGGCGTTCGCCGGGCGAACATCCCGCTCGTACTGGATGCTTGGCAGCGGGAATGACCTGCGTGTGAACGCGACGGCAACGCGCGACACCGATCGCCGTACGTGGATCTTGGCCCCCCGGGCCGTCGGCACCCGCTTCCGCACCGGCCCGGAACCGGTCACGCTGCGTTCACTTGACAGGGAACCCGGACAGATCCATAACCGTCCATTCCGGTCACTTTTCTCAATTGGCATGTAAGGCCCAGACCTTCGCATGCCCGCGCCTCGGCCCTTCACCGTCACCCCCGCACGTCAGCCCTCCGCGTGCTCCACCCGTCCCGCCGCCGGGCGTTCCCGCCACAGCCGCAGCCCGATGTCGACCATGCTGATCCTGACCAGGTCCGGGACGGCGTCCAGGGGCTGCCAGGCGGCCAGTTCGGTGGAGCCGTTGATCTCGTTCCTCAGCTCGCCGCCGGTGATCCGCCCCTCGTAGACCAGCCGTACGGCGTGGTGGTCCCTGCGGCCCGGGCGACGGGCGAAGGCGCGCCGGGCGAAAGTGTGCCGGGCGGAGTTCACGCCGAGCAGGCCGGTGACCTCGATGCGGTACCCGGTCTCCTCCTCGACCTCCCGCCGCACGGTGTCGTACGGATCCTCGCCGTGCTCCATGCCGCCGCCCGGCAGGACCCACTCCGGAGCGCCTCCGCGCACCGGGGACCGGGCCAGCAGGAGCTGTCCGTCGCGCACCACCACGGCGTAGGCCGCCACCCTCAGGGTCTGCCGCATCCTGGGACGTTAACCCGCGGGCGCTCACGGGGCAGCCCGCGCGGGCGACTTGCCCGTTCCGTGCCCAGGCGCCCCATAAGCGCATCGCGGGTTTTCCCCATACCTTCATTTCGATTCCGCCAACCCTCGCCCAACACCCACCCCTTGAGTAAGGCTCAACGATCGTCCGGGACCGTATTCCGGACGCATCGCGGCCAGGGTCGATCGGCTCCGGTCGCTCCACGATGGTTCCTTTACTTACAAGGGATGCCGATGACCCATTCCTCCCCGCGCGAGTCGACAGCGGGTGCCAGACGCACGGCCCGTATCGTCCTGGCCGCCGGTCTCGTCGCCGCGCTCTCCGCCGTCGGCCCGATACCCCTGGCGGCCGCCACCGACGCGCCGGCCGCCGTACCCGTCGACGGCGACGTCAAGTCCGCCCACGACAAGCTCGGTTCGCGTGACGCGGACCTTCTCGCCGAGGCCAAGGCGGACGGCGTCAAGAACGTCACGATGATGATCGCCACCGCCCCCGGGAAGACCGAGCAGGTCGCCGGGGAGCTGAACGCGGTGAAGGGCGGTTCGGTCGGCCGGACCCACGACGAGCTGGGCTACGTACGCGCCACCGTTCCCACCGCCAGGGCGGACTCGGCCATCGCCGCCGCAGCCAAGCTCTCCACCGTGCACGGCATCGACCTGCGCGACGAGATCCCGCTCGACGACCCGACCCCGGCCGCGGACACCACCGCCAAGGCCGCCGGTGGCAAGGGCAAGGGCACTGCCGCCTACCCGGGACCCGACCGGCGGACCCCCGCGAAGAACCCGTACAACCCGTCCTTCGAGACGGGCGCCGTCGACTTCGTGAAGGACAACCCGAAGGCGGACGGCCGCGGCGTCACCATCGGCATCCTCGACTCGGGTGTGGACCTGGCCCACCCGGCGCTGCAGAAGACCACCACCGGCGAACGCAAGATCGTCGACTGGGTGACGGCGACCGACCCGCTCGTCGACGGCGACCTGACCTGGCGCCCGATGACCGAGTCGGTGGCCGGTCCCACCTTCACCCACGACGGAAAGACCTGGACGGCGCCCCCGGGCTCGTACCGGATCAGCACGTTCAAGGAGTCGTACACCCTCGGGGGCGACGCGGGCGGCGACGCCAACCGCGACGGCGACACCACCGACGCCTGGGGCATGCTGTACGACGCCGCGGCGGGGACCGTCCGGGTCGACCTGAACGACAACCGGGACTTCTCCGACGACACCCCGATGAAGCCCTACAAGGACGGCTTCCAGATCGGGTACTTCGGCACCGACGACCCGTCCACCGAGGTCGCCGAGCGCCAGCCGTTCGTCGTGGAGATCCGCAAGGACGTCGTCCGCAACGCGGCCGGCGACAAGGCCGACTTCGTCAACATCGGCGTCATCGAGGGCTCGCACGGCTCGCACGTCGCCGGCATCACCGCCGCCCACGGCCTGTTCGGCGGGAAGATGAACGGCGCCGCGCCCGGCGCGAAGATCGTCTCCTCCCGTGCCTGCACCTGGTCCGGCGGCTGCACCAGCGTGGCGCTCACCGAGGGCATGATCGACCTCGTCACCGAGCGCGGTGTCGACATCGTCAACATGTCCATCGGCGGCCTGCCCGCGCTCAACGACGGCAACAACGCCCGCGCCGAGCTGTACACCCGCCTCATCGACACCTACGGCGTCCAGCTGGTGATCTCCGCGGGCAACTCCGGCCCCGGCGCCAACACCATCGGCGACCCGTCGCTGGCCGACAAGGTCATCTCGGTCGGCGCGTCCGTCTCCAGGGAGACCTGGGCCGCCAACTACGGCTCCGTCGTGAAGACGAAGTACGCCATGATGCCGTTCTCCTCGCGCGGCCCGCGCGAGGACGGCGGCTTCACGCCGACGCTGATCGCGCCCGGCGCGTCGATCAACACCATCCAGACCTGGACGGCGGGCCAGCCGGTCGCCGAGGCGGGCTACGGCCTCCCGGCCGGCTACGGCATGCTCCAGGGCACCTCGATGGCGTCCCCGCAGGCCACGGGCTCCGCCGCGCTGCTGCTGTCGGCCGCGAAGCAGAAGCGGATCGACCTGACGCCCGCGAAGCTGCGCACCGCCCTCACCTCCACCGCCCAGCACGTCAAGGGCCTGCAGGCCTACGAGGAGGGCGCCGGTCTCATCGACCTCGAGGAGGCCTGGGACTCGATCCGGGACGGGGCCACCGCGCACGAGTACAGCGTGAAGGCGCCGGTCGACACCGCGATCGAGCAGTTCCTGAAGACCCCCGGCTTCGGCACCGGCATCTACGACCGCGAGGGCGGTCTGAAGGCCGGCCAGAAGAAGACGTACGACGTCACCGTCACCCGTACGTCCGGTCCCGACCGCGTGATCCGGCACGAGCTCGACCTCGCGAACAACACCGACCACGCCTTCCGCATCCTCGGTGACGACGAGGTCGGGCTGCCGCTGAACAAGCCGGTGACCGTCAAGGTCCAGGCCGCGCCCCGGTCCGCGGGCCTCAAGAGCGCCATCCTGGAGGTCGACGACCCCCGCACCGAGGGCGTCGACCGGCAGATCCTGAGCACGGTGGTCGTCTCGGCTCCGCTGGCGCACACCTTCTCCGCCTCGGGCACCGCCCAGCGCAACGCCACCACCTCCTACTTCGTCACCGTGCCCGAGGGCGCGAAGACGCTGGAGATCGGGCTCGGCGGACTGAAGGCCACGAGCCAGACCCGGTTCATCGCCCTCCACCCCTACGGTGTCCCGGCCGACCCGACGTCGACGGTCAACTGCTACCCGAACTACAGCAACCCGGCCAACACCTGCCGCCCCGACCTGCGTTCGTATGTGAACCCGCAGCCGGGCGTCTGGGAGATCGAGGTCGAGGCGCGCCGCACCTCGCCGCTGCTCGACAACCCGTACAAGCTGGACGTCGCCGTGCTCGGCGCGGTCTTCGACCCGGAGACCGTGACCGTGCCGGAGGCCGAGGTCGGCACCCCGGCCGACGTCTCCTGGAAGGTGACCAACCAGGCCGCCGGCCTGGACGGCAAGCTGGTCGGCGGCCCGCTGGGCTCCGCCAAGTCGACCCGGCCGGCCATCGCCAGGGGGGTCACGCACACCACCACCGTCACGGTGCCCGAGGGCGCCACGTCGCTCGACGTCGCCATCGGCAACGTCTCCGACACCGCCGCCGACCTGGACCTGGCGGTCCACAACGCGGCGGGCGCCCTCGTCGCCCAGTCCGCCGACGGCGACTCGGAGGAGTCGGTGTCCATCGCCTCCCCGGCGGCCGGCACCTACACCGTCAGGGTCGTGGGCTACTCCGTCCCGGCCGGTTCCACCGACTACGACTACCGGGACGTGTTCTTCTCCACCACGCTCGGCGAGGTCGCGGTCGACGGGGCCACGCCGGTGAGGATCGGCACGGGCGAGTCGGCCACCGTCTCCGGCACCGTCACGGCCGCCGCGGCGGCTCCCGAGGGCCGTGAGTTCTTCGGCCGGGTGCAGCTGGTCAACGCGCGCGGCACGGTCGCGGGCACGGGCAGCGTGACGATCGAGAAGGTCGTGCCGTAGCAGCCGACGGCTGCCGCGGCTGACCGTCTCCGACGCACCGGGGCGGGGGGGCGGGGCGGGGGGCGGGGGGGGGCCCCCCCCCCCCGCCGGCCGGGGGCCCCCCCCCCCCCCCCCCCCCGGGGGGGGGGGGGGGGGGGGGGGGGGGGGGGGGGGGGCGCCCCCGCCGGGGGGGGGGGGGGGCGCCCCCCCCCCCCCCCCCCCCCCCCCCCCCCCGCCCCTTCGTCGTCCGTGCGCCCTCCGGCCGTCACTCGCAGGTCAGGGCGCGTGAGGCGGGCAGGGCGGCGGTGACGCGCGCCCGCTCGGGGGCGATGTCCTCCTCACCGAGGATCACGGCGTCCGGGACGGAGCCCTCGCGGGGAAGGCCGACCATGACCAGGTCGCCGGTGCGGAGCCGGGGTGGGCCGGCCGGCCCGGTCAGGAAGGTGATCTCTTCGGCCTCGTCCCGTTCCCCTGCGGGGGCGTCCTCGTCCGGACCGGCCCCCGGCTCCGGCTTGTAGCGGCGGGTCACCTCCAGCGTGACGCGTTCCTGTCCGGTGCCCGGCACCGGCTCCACCGCCGACACCGTGCCCTCGGCGACGAGCCGGGCGCAGGCGAGGTAACGAGGGGTGCCGAAGCCGGTACCGGCCGACCCCTTGGCGCCCGGCGCCTCGTCGGTGCCCACCGCCTTCCGGTCGGCCTCGGCCGACGACGACATGCCGTCGCCCTGTCCGGCCTGCGTCACGAGCCAGCCCGTACCGAGGACCACCGAGGCGGCCGCCGCGGCGGCGAGCGCGCCGAAGGCGACCCTCAGCGGGCGACGGGCGCGGCGGGGCGGACGGGCGACGGCGGGCAGGGGCCGCACCGGTGCGGGGCCGGACTCCGCCTCCCGGGCCAGCGTGTCCCCGATGAGCCCCAGCTGCTCCCGCAGCACGGCGACATCGGCGGCCGCCACGTCCCGCGCGGCCATGAACGCCGGGTCCTGCCGGGCCGCCGCGGGCAGCGGCTCGTCGAGGAGCGCGGCCATGAGGGCGTCGACGCCGTCGTACTCGGTGCCGCGCTCGTCCCCGGTGCTGTTCCGCTCGCCCCCGGGGTCGTCCCGGTCGTCGTGGACGCTCACGTCACACCACCTCGTCCTCGTGCAGACGGGCGCGCAGGGCCCGGACCGCCGTGTGCAGCCTGCTCTTGACCGTGCCCTCCGGCACGCCGAGCTGCTCGGCGATCGAGCGCACCGGAAGGTCGGCGTAGAACCGCAGCACGACGACCTGGCGCTGGGCGTCGGGCAGTCGGTCCAGGCCGCGGGCGACGGCGAGGGAGAGCAGGCGGGTCTCCTCGTCGGCGGGGGGCTCGGCGGGGCGCAGCGCGGCGAGGCGTTCGCCGAGCCGCTCCTGGCGGCGTTTGGCCCGGTGCCAGTCCATGGCGAGGTTGGAGGCGACCACCGCCGCCCACGCCGAGACGTCCCGGGGCGCCTCCTGCCCGTTCGCGGCGCGTTCCAGCAGCCGCAGCCGGACCTGCTGCACCCCGTCCGGCAGGTCGGTCTGCGGCACCCCGCCGAGCGCGAGCACCGCCCGTACCCGGCGCTCCTGCGCCGCGTCCAGCGGGTCGTCCTCCGCGGCGCCGTACGCCTGCCGGCCACGCCGGATCCTTCCGCGCAGCACTGCCCACCCCCCTCACCCCGTTTCCCCTACGACGCCGGCGGGGCCCGGAACGTTCGCCCGTCGCGCGAACCGGGCAGAGGCGTACGTCACACCTCTGTGTGGGGGGAGTCGGGTGGGGCAGGGAACCTTGCGGCCGCCGACCCCCGAAGGACGAATTCCTGCAGCTCAAAGGGGTGGCGACCGCAGGTCCGCGACCGGTGGCGCCTGCTCGCGCGTCCCACTGTGCGGGCAGGGGGCGCAAAGAATTGGACAGGCGGGCCGTGGTCGGCCGCATGATGGAAACGCCCGGCCGTCGGGCAAAGGGCACATGTACGTCGCATACGTCGCAGGACGCAGCAGGCAGTGAGGGAGACGCCGTGAGGGTCGGAATCGTCGGAGCCACCGGTCAGGTGGGCACGGTCATGCGCAGCATCCTCAAGGAGCGGAACTTTCCGCTGACCGAGCTGCGCCTGTTCGCGTCGGCCCGTTCGGCGGGCACGGAGCTGGACGGCGTGACGGTGGAGGACGCGTCCACCGCCGACTACTCCGGCCTGGACATCGTGCTGTTCTCGGCGGGCGGCGCGACGTCGAAGGCGCTGGCCGAGAAGGTCGCCGCGCAGGGCGCGGTCGTGATCGACAACTCCTCGGCGTGGCGCAAGGACCCCGAGGTCCCGCTGGTCGTCTCCGAGGTGAACCCGAGCGCGATCGCGAACCGTCCCAAGGGCATCATCGCCAACCCGAACTGCACCACGATGGCCGCGATGCCGGTGCTGCGTCCGCTGCACGCCGAGGCGGGCCTCGAGGCGCTGGTCGTCGCCACGTACCAGGCGGTGTCCGGTTCCGGGCTGGCGGGCGTGGCGGAGCTGCACGGCCAGACCCAGAAGGTCGTCGCCGACGCCGACAAGCTGACCCACGACGGCGGCGCGGTCGACTTCCCCGAGCCGGCCGTCTACAAGCGCCCCATCGCCTTCAACGTGCTGCCCCTCGCCGGCAACGTCGTGGACGACGGTCTGAACGAGACCGACGAGGAGCAGAAGCTGCGCAACGAGTCCCGCAAGATCCTGGACATCCCCGGCCTCAAGGTCTCCGGCACCTGCGTGCGCGTCCCGGTCTTCTCCGGGCACTCCCTGCAGATCAACGCTCGTTTCGCCCGCCCGGTCAGCCCGGAGCGCGCGACCGAGCTGCTGTCCTACGCCCCCGGTGTCGTCCTCACCGACATCCCCACCCCGCTCCAGGCGGCGGGCCAGGACTCGTCCTACGTCGGCCGCATCCGCCGCGACGAGACGGTCGACAACGGCCTGGCCCTCTTCGTCTCCAGCGACAACCTCCGCAAGGGCGCGGCCCTGAACGCCGTCCAGATCGCGGAACTGGTGGCGGACGAGCTGAAGGGCTGACCGCCGCCCGACCCGGGAGAAGGGGGCTCACCGTGGAAGCGGTGAGCCCCCTTCCTCCACTCCCCCCGGAGGAACTCCGTCCAGGCGTCCGGTCCGCGGAGGGGACACACACCCCGGATCACCCTCCCCGAAAGCCGTGAGCACTTCGGACGCAACTGTCCATACGGCGCTCATCCGAGCGCTCATGTGGCATTCATCCGCCGACTGCTCGCATCGTCCGGCAAGGCGTCTCCCTCCAGACCGCGGTTCGGGATCGCCCCTTCCGGACCGCCGTCCCCCGCACCGCGCTCCCCGGCCGGCGGGTCCGGGGCCCGCGTGTCAGGCACGGCCCGCCGGCAGCGGGCGCCGCACCTCGTACAGGAAGCAGCCGTACTCCACCGCGCGGACGTGGACGAGGGCGACGGCCGGGTCGGTGAAGGCCTCCGTGAGGGCGGGTCCGAAGCCGTCCGGCGTCTCCACCGGCCGGCCGCCCAGGATGTGCCCGTCGGCGGAGTAACGGCGCAGGACGCGGTGGGCGGCGGTGAAGGGGAGGCCGTCGCCGCCCCGCGGTCCCGCGCAGTCCTCGGCGTGGACGAAGACCGGCCCCTGCTCGTCGTACGGGCCCGGGTCGGCGCCCGTTTCCGCCGCCCAGCGACGCAGGGGGGCGTAGGAGACCAGGACGATCGGCCCCCGAGCTCTCAGCTTCGTTCGAGCAGGGGGGACCCCCAGCCCGGCCCGCTGTGGCGCAGGCAGCAGCGGAGCGGGGCGCCGCCCTCGTCGTCGGTGTACGGGACCGGGGTGCGGCCCGCGTCGTCCAGGCTGCGCAGTTCCTTCAGGACCGCCGCCGGAACGGGGCGGGGTGCGTGGGTCGTCATGGCCTCCAGGCTCGCGTGCGGCGGGGCGCCTCACCGGCGGTAAACGGACATCGCGTTCCGCGCCGGTGGCGTGGAAGGATGGCGAGACCGACACATGACGAGGAGATGACCGCGTGCCTGGCACAAACCTGACTCGCGAAGAGGCGCGGCAGCGGGCGAAGCTGCTGACCGTTGACTCGTACGAGATCGATCTCGACCTCTCCGGCGCGCAGGAGGGCGGCACCTACCGGTCCGTGACCACGGTGCGCTTCGACGTCTCCGCGGACGCCTCCACCGGCGCGAACGGCGCGGAGTCGTTCATCGACCTGGTGGCCCCCACCGTGCACGAGGTGACCCTCAACGGGGACGCCCTCGACCCCGCCGAGGTCTTCGCGGACTCCCGGATCGCCCTGCCCGGCCTGCTCCCCGGCCGCAACGTGCTGCGGGTGAGCGCCGACTGCGCGTACACCAACACCGGTGAGGGCCTGCACCGGTTCGTCGACCCGGTCGACGACCAGGCCTACCTCTACACCCAGTTCGAGGTGCCGGACGCCCGTCGCGTCTTCGCGAGCTTCGAGCAGCCCGACCTCAAGGCCACCTTCCGGTTCACGGTGAAGGCACCGGACGGCTGGACCGTCGTCTCCAACTCCCCCACGCCCGAACCCCGGGACAACGTCTGGGAGTTCGAGCCGACGCCGCGGATCTCGACGTACATCACCGCGCTGATCGTCGGCCCGTACCACTCCGTGCACAGCGTGTACGAGAAGGACGGCCAGTCGGTGCCGCTCGGCATCTACTGCCGGCCCTCGCTCGCCGAGCACCTCGACGCGGACGCGATCTTCGACGTCACGCGGCAGGGCTTCGAGTGGTTCCAGGAGAAGTTCGACTACGCGTACCCCTTCGGGAAGTACGACCAGCTGTTCGTGCCGGAGTTCAACGCGGGCGCGATGGAGAACGCCGGCGCGGTGACCATCCGGGACCAGTACGTCTTCCGGTCGAAGGTGACGGACGCCGCCTACGAGGTGCGGGCCGCGACGATCCTGCACGAGCTGGCCCACATGTGGTTCGGCGACCTGGTCACCATGGAGTGGTGGAACGACCTGTGGCTGAACGAGTCGTTCGCCACCTACGCCGAGGCCGCCTGCCAGGCGGACGCGCCGGGCTCGAAGTGGCCGCACTCGTGGACGACGTTCGCGAACTCCATGAAGACCTGGGCGTACCGGCAGGACCAGCTGCCGTCCACGCACCCGATCATGGCCGACATCCGTGACCTGGACGACGTGCTGGTCAACTTCGACGGCATCACGTACGCCAAGGGCGCCTCGGTCCTCAAGCAACTGGTGGCCTACGTCGGCAAGGACGCGTTCTTCAGCGGCGTGCAGGCGTACTTCAAGCGGCACGCGTACGGCAACACGCGCCTGTCCGACCTGCTGGGCGCCCTGGAGGAGACCTCCGGCCGCGACCTGAGCACCTGGTCGAAGAAGTGGCTGGAGACCGCCGGCATCAACGTCCTGCGCCCGGAGATCGAGACGGACGGCGCGGACGGCACGGGGACCATCACCTCCTTCGCCGTCCGCCAGGAGGCGCCCGCGCTGCCCGCCGGCGCCAAGGGCGAGTCGACCCTGCGCCCGCACCGGATCGCGGTCGGCCTGTACGACCTGGACGCGGCGAGCGGCAAGCTGGTGCGCGTCGACCGGGTCGAGCTGGACGTCGACGGCGAGCTGACCGCCGTCCCGCAGCTCGTCGGCAAGGCCCGACCGGCCGTCGTCCTCCTCAACGACGACGACCTGTCGTACGCCAAGGTCCGCCTGGACGAGCGCTCCCTGGCCTTCGTCACCGAGCACCTGGGCGACTTCGAGGCCTCCCTGCCGCGCGCCCTGTGCTGGGCGTCGGCCTGGGACATGACCCGGGACGCCGAACTGGCCACCCGCGACTACCTGTCGCTGGTGCTGTCGGGCATCGGCAAGGAGTCGGACATCGGCGTCGTGCAGTCGCTGCACCGCCAGGTGAAGCTGGCGATCGACCTGTACGCCGCCCCGAACGCCCGCGAGACGCTGCTCAACCGCTGGACGGAGGCCACGCTGGCCCACCTGCGGGCCGCCGAGGCGGGCAGCGACCACCAGCTGGCGTGGGCCCGCGCCTTCGCCGCGACGGCGCGCAAGCCGGAGCAGCTGGACCTCCTGGACAGCCTGCTGGACGGCACGAAGACGGTCGAGGGCCTGGCCGTCGACACCGAGCTGCGCTGGGCGTTCGTGGAGCGGCTGGCGGCGGTGGGCCGGTACGACGAGAGCGAGATCGCAGCCGAGTACGAGCGCGACCGTACGGCCGCCGGCGAGCGCCACGCCGCCACCGCGCGCGCCGCCCGGCCGACCGAGGAGGCCAAGGCGGAGGCGTGGGCCTCGGTCGTGGAGTCCGACAAGCTGCCGAACGCGGTCCAGGAGGCGGTCATCGCCGGCTTCGTCCAGACCGACCAGCGCGAGCTGCTGGCGCCGTACACGGACCGGTACTTCGAGGCGGTGGCCGGCGTGTGGGAGTCCCGCTCGCACGAGATGGCCCAGCAGATCGCGGTCGGCCTCTACCCGGCGGTCCAGGTCTCCGAGGAGACCCTGGAGAAGACGGACGCCTGGCTGGCCTCCGCCGAGCCGAACGCGGCCCTGCGCCGCCTCGTCTCGGAGTCCCGCGCAGGCGTGGAACGCGCCCTGCGCGCCCAGGCGGCGGACGCGGCGGCGGAGTAGCCGAGCAGCGGTACGCACGTTCAGAAGGGCGCCCGGCGGTATACGGCCGGGCGCCCTTCTCGCTGCACGCTCGCTGCACGGAATCCGCTCAGTGCGTCCGCGCATACTCAGCCGCTCCCCCTCCCCCCGCAGTCGCCCACCGCCGCATCCTTCACTTCAGGGTTCCCACTACCGCTGTCGCGGACTTCGATCCGGACGAGCGGACCGTCGCCGACCAGCACCAGGGAGAGTTCGCGTCCCGGCGGTACGCCGTGCAGCAAGGCGTTCGTCACAAGCTCCGACACGCAGACGCGCACGTCGTCCTCCCGACCCCGGTAACCCCACTCGGCGAGCGTGTCGAGAGCGAACCTGCGTGCGGCGGGCACCGAGCGGCGAGCCCGCGGGAATCGACGTTGCCGCGACAGAAGCACGGTGAGCACCGCCTTGGATCAAGGGTCTACGGTCCGGGCCACCGTACCACTATTCACGAAAAGCAGTAAGGTGTGAGATCTGAAGCAGTTCACTTAACGTGTAAAGCAGCAAGGTCGTCGAACACTCGCCTCCTGGAGGACACCGTGAGCGACAGCACATGGGTCAGCACCTCACTCCCGTACCTGACTCCACAGGAAAAGGGGCGGCCGGGATCCTGGGCGGCTGAAGCCGCGGCCCGGGGCGGCAAGGGCACACAGCGCATCGCGTACGCCGGTGAGGCAACGCCTCCCGAGGAAGTCGCCACGCTCCTCGCGCTGCCCGCCGAAGAGACGGTGATCGTGCGCCGGCGGGTGATCGAGCTGGACGGAGAGCCCTGCGAGCTGACTGACACGTACTACCCCGCACACATCGCCCGAGGCACCCGCCTCGCCGACGAGAGGAAGATCCCGGGCGGCGCCGTGACGCTCCTCGCCGAGCTGGGACACATCGGCGTCCGCGTACGTGAGGACGTGACCGCGCGCATGCCGAGCCCGGAGGAACGCGACCTCCTGCGCCTGGGGCCGGACGAGCCCGTCCTCCACCTGAGCCGAGTCACACTCGACGGTGACGACCGCCCCTTCCAGGCCGACATGATGGTCATGCCGGCGCTCCGCCGGCGCCTGAGCTACGAGATCCGGATCGGATGACAGTGCCCACCACCCACACCTCGTCGCCGGACCCACGTTCACTGCACGAGCGGATCGCCGCCGACCTCCGGGACGAAATCATGAGCGGGGACCTGGCACCGGGCGCCAGCCTTCCCTCCACGGCCCGGCTCAAGGACAGATTCGACGCCTCGAACGCGACCATCCAGAAGGCGCTACAGCTCCTCAAAGACGAGCAACTGGCAGTGGGCCGCGCCGGATCTGCGGTCACCGTTCGCGAGCACCGGCAGCGCACGGTACGCCCGGCCGCGTCTATGGCTCCCGCGGCCCCGGGAAAGCCGTACCGCTGGCTCACCGAGGCCGCACGCCTCGGCACCCAGGCGCACAGCACCCTGCTCGACGTGACCGAGGCCCGCCCTCCGGCCGACGTCGCGTCCGCGCTGGGCCTCGACGACACCGAGACCGCGGTACTGCGTCATCAAGTCCTGTCCATCGACGACGAGCCCGTCGAGCTGGTCAAGTCCTACTACCCCCTGCACCTCGCCCGGGGCACCGCCCTCACGGCCAAACGGAAGATCAAGGGCGGCACCCCGGCCCTCCTCGCCCAGCTCGGCTTCCCACCGCGCCTGAGCGTGGACCGGGTCTCGGCCAGGGTCCCCACCCAGGAGCAGTACCAAGCCCTGCACCTGCCCAGCGACCTCCCGGTACTCCGCACCCTGCGCGTGGTCTACAGCGACGACGAACGCCCCGTGGAAGCCACGGTCATGGTGAAGGCCGGCCACCTCTACGAGCTTCAGTACGAGCTCACGCCTGAGTGAGCAGAATGTCTTGGGGACCCCCGCGCCCACAGGGACGGTCCCAGCCGCTCTCCCTCGGCGACTCGCTGCTCGACCTGCTCCCCGCACCCACCAGGATGGTCCCGTCGCCGCCGGGGTGTGCTGCACGTAGTCGAGCAGTCCGCGGACGATGTCGAACTCCGTACCCGGCGACGCACACCAGGACGGCGCAGCCGACGGCCGCCGCCCGCCATCCTCGTGCGGTCCGTCCCGACGTCCTCATGCAGTACAGCCCCCGCTGTCGACGACCACCCGGACTCGCCAGTACCGGTGCAGAGTACAAGGGCCCGCGCGGACTCGGCGCGCGTGAGCACCGCTCGGTGCAGTTCAGCGCCGAGCGGGTCGGCCGGCCCCGGTCAGGCTGCCGGGGCGGTCAGGACGGACTTGGCCGCCAGCCGGAGGTTCCTGATCATCGGATTCGGGTCGCCCTCGCGGCTGACCAGGACGACCTGGCTGGGGGGAGCACCCTCGATCGGGACGGTGACGAGGTCGGGACGCAGTGAGCTACGCCGGTCGCCGACCGGTAGCACGGCGATCGCCCTGCCGCTCGCGACGAGTTCGAGCTTGTCCTCGTAGCTCTCGATCGGCGGTACGTCGGCCCCGAGGATCCGGTAGGAAGTCCAGTCCGCGGTCTCGAACGCGCACGGCGCGGCCTCCTCGCCGGCCAGTTCTTCCGCGGTCACCGACGTGCGGCCGGCCAAGGGGTGGCCGTGCGGGACCACGAGCATCCGGGGCTCCTCGTACAGCGGGGTGGTGGACACGTCGTCGGCGGCGAGCGGCAGCGGGGCCCGCGCGATCAGGGCGTCGACGCGCTTGTCGGACAGCGCCCCGACGTCGCGGCAGCTCAGGTACCGGGTGGCGATCTCGGCGTCCGGGTGACGGCGGCGTAGTTCCCGTACGGCGGCGGTGATCACCAGGTCTTCGACGTAGCCGATGGCGATTCGTTGGGTCTCGGCTTGTTCACGCACGGCCAGCTCGGCCTGGCGGGCGGCCTGTAGCAGGGCTTGGGCCCGGGGGAGGAACCTCTGGCCGGCCGGAGTGAGCCGGGCGCCCCGGGGTCCGCGGTCCAGCAGTCGTGCGCCGAGGTGCTTCTCGAGCCGTTGGATCTGGCGGCTCAGCGCCGGCTGGGCCACGTGCAGGTCGGCGGCGGCCCGGCCGAAGTGCTGGTGCGCCGCCACCACGGTGAAGTAGCGCACCAGCCGCAGTTCCAGGTCCTGTCCGAGATCGTTCACCCTTGCAGCGTACGGGTCATGCCGTTTCGGAATGATCAGGTTGCCGAACCGGTCTTGGACGACCATGCCGCCCTGGGCCTTGACTGAAGGAGCAACGTTTCCCCGAGAAAGCGACAGGCGCGATGAAGGCGATCCAGTTCCACGAAGCGGGCGGGCCGGAAGTTCTGCGGTACGAAGAGGTGCCGGTTCCCGAGATCGGCCCGGGCGAGGTGCTCGTCCGGGTGCACGCGGCGGGCATCAACCCGCCGGACTGGTACCTGCGTGAGGGGATGAAGGTCATGCCGGCCGGGATGAGGCCGGCGCTGGAGTTCCCCCTGATCCCTGGAACGGACATGTCGGGCGTGGTCCAGGCGGTCGCTCCGGGGGTGCCGGGGTTCGCCGTCGGTGACGAGGTCTTCGGCATGCTGCGGTTCCCCGGATTCGACGGCCGGACGTACGCCGAGTACACGGCCGCGCCGGCTTCGGACCTCGCTCACAAGCCGACCGGTATCGACCACGTGCAGGCGGCCGGAGCGCCGATGGCCGTACTCACGGCCTGGCAGTACCTGGTCGGGCTCGGCCACGACGTGCCGTCCCCTTTCACCGGCCGGGTGCACCAGCCGGTGCCGATCACACCGGGGATGACCGTGCTGGTCAACGGGGCCGCCGGTGGAGTGGGCCACTTCGCGGTGCAGCTGGCGAAATGGAAGGGGGCACACGTCATCGCGGTGGCCTCGGGCCGGCACGAGCAGTTCCTGCGCAAGCTCGGCGCCGATGAGTTCATCGACTACACCAGGACGCAGGCCGCGGACGTGGTCAGCGGTGTCGACCTGGTGGTCGACACCGTCGGTGGCCCGGACAGCTCACGCTTCCTGACCGTGCTCAAGCGCGGCGGCACCATGCTTCCGGTGTTCTTCGCCCAGTACGACCCGGAGGAGACGGCGAGGCTGGGCATCACGGTCTCGAACATCCAGGTGCGTTCCAACGGCCCCCAGCTCGCCGAGATCGGGCGCCTGTTCGACGAGGGCAAGCTCCAGGTCGGGGTGGACAGCACCTACCCGCTGCCCGCGGCGGGCAGCGCACACACGCGAGCCGCGCAGGGCCACCTCCAGGGCAAGATCGTGCTGACGGTGGTCTCGTGATCGCCGAACTCCAGCAGGCGGTGGCGAACTAAGCCCACACCTTGGACGAGCTGAATGCGCCCGAGCCGGAAGCGGTCCTGACCGAAGACACCACCTGGTCTTCACGGACAGCGCCTGTCGCGGCGAAGGCCGTACGCCTTGTCACCGCTGACATGACCGGACCGGGTGCGGGGCTGCTCGCCCTGCGGGCGAATACCGCACCTCTCGAATACCGCGGCACTCCACCGGTGCCATCGTGTCGCAGCACCGTGAAGCCTTCCGCTCGGGCTCCCCTCGCTCCCCTCGCTCAAGCACCTTCCGTCGAGGCGCGGGTGCGAGCTGACCCGCCATCGTCGCTCCGAACGCCAGCGCCATGCCGGCCAGTTGCCACGGCGTCAGCGCCTCGCCGAGTGCCGCCCAGCCGATGACGGCCGCGGTGAGCGGGGAGAGCGGGCCGAGGAAGGTGACCTGGGTGGCGGTGAGGCGGCCGATGCCGCGGAACCAGAGCCAGTACGCGACCGCCGTGTTCACCAGGGCGAGGTAGAGGTAACCGCCGACCGCCGGGCCGTCCAGCGCGGGTGGCGCACCCTCGACCAGGAGGGCGAGCGGGGCGATCAGCAGGCCGCCCGCGGTCAGTTGCCAGCCGGCGAGCGCGAGCGGGCCGACCCCCTCGGGGCGGCCCCACCGCTTGGTGAGCACGGTGCCGGTGGACATCGAGGCGATGGAGGCGAGCGCAGCGAGCACGCCGAGCGGGTCCAGCGCCCCGGCCGCCTTCAGGACGACCAGGCTCACGCCGCACGCGGCCACGGCCCCGGCGAGCAGGGAGCGCACCGTCGGCCGCTGCCCCAGCAGCAACGCCGAGAGGCCGATCACGCACAGCGGCGCGATCGAGCCGACGGCCGCGGCCATGCCGCCGGGCAGGCGGTACGCGGAGAGGAACAGCAGCGGGAAGAACGCCCCGATGTTCAGCGCGCCGAGCACGGCCGCCTTCCCCCACCAGGCACCGCGCGGCAGCACTCGGGCGAGCGCGAGCAGCAGCAGTCCGGCGGGCAGGGCGCGCATCAGGCCGGTGAACAGGGGGCGGTCGGCGGGGAGGAACTCGGTGGTGACGGCGTAGGTGGTGCCCCAGGAGACGGGGGCGAGGGTGGTGAGCGCGATCAGGGTGGCGCGGCGCGGGGCCATGGGTGCACACCTCTTCCCGGGGCAGCTTCAGGGAGACACAAGGTAGCTTAGCGCTAAGCAACTTTCCAGCAAGCAACTTTCCAGCGAGCTACTTTCTTGCGAGTGACTGGGAGGGGACGGATACTCCTGCCCATGAGTGCACGCCCCGAGCAGCGCAAGGATCCCGTCGACGCGATCATCGAGCAGTGGGCCCGGGAGCGGCCGGACCTCGACACGGCCGCCATGGAGGTCTTCGGCCGCGTCCAGCGGCTCTCGCGCGCCATGGGTGACCGGATGGAGAGGGCGTACGCCGAGTACGGCATCTCACGCGGGGAGTTCGACGTCCTCGCGACCCTGCGCCGCTCCGGCGAGCCCTACACCCTCTCCCCGCGCCGGCTCTCGGCCACGCTGATGCTCACCACCGGCGGGATGACGGGCCGCCTCGACAAGCTGGAGCGGGCGGGACTGCTGCGCCGCTCCCCCGACCCGCACGACCGCCGGGGGCTCCAGGTCACGCTCACCGAGCGGGGCCTGCGCCTGGCCGACGAGGCGGTCGGCGCGGGCCTCGCCCTGCAGACGGAGGCCCTGTCCGCCCTGGGCGGGGAACGGGCGGAACAACTGGCGGATCTGCTGAGGGAATTGCTGCTCGCCACCGAGAGGTAGAGGTGGCGGACCGGCCGACGTCCGGGGTGTGAACGCCGAACGCCGGACCACCACCGCGCTCCGGGCCGGGCATCCTCCCCCGCCCGGTGCCCGGCGGCGGCCCGGCGGCTCAACAGTCCTGCGGCGCAACGGCGCGGCGACTCAACGGCGCAGCGCCCGGCGCCCGGCGCCTGTGGCCTACCAGCGGTCGCGGTGTACGACCTCCGCGACCGGGCGGCGGCTCACCGGACCGAACTTGCCGCGCGGCCACCCCACCGGAATGGCCGCGAAGGTGTTCATGTCCTCGGGAATCCCGAGGGCCGCCTTCCACTCCTCCTCCAGCATCAGGTGCCAGATGGTGATGTTGGCGGCCAGTCCCAGGCCCCGCGCGGCGAGCAGCAGGTTCTGCACGCCCGGGTAGACGCAGGAGCCCTCCGCGAGGGCGGAGAAGCGCTCCTGGATCCGCCCCATGCGCGCCGTCCCCTCGGCGCCGAGCGCCTCGGCGTACTTCCGCACGCCCTCCTCCTCCATCCTCGGCTCGGGGAACCGGTAACAGGGGATGATCAGCGCCGGGGTCTCGGCGAAGTGGTCGCGCTGGTACTCGATGGCGGCGACCATGCGCCCGTACGCGGCCTCGTCCATGCCTGCGGGGGCGTACTTGCCGGTCGTGGCGAGGTAGGCGTCCACGCACCGCTTCCACAGCGGCGCGAGTTCGGCCATGACCTCGGGGTCGGTGACGACGACGTACTCGTAGCGCTGCATGTTGCCGCCGCTGGGGCCCCAGACGGCCGCCTGTATCAGCCGGTCCAGGAGCTCGTCGGGCACCGGGTCGGGCTTCAGGCGCCGCATGGCCCGCATGGTGGACATGGTCGCGAAGAGGGCCAGTTCGGTGGCGTCGCCGGCCGGTACCTCGGGCAGGGTGGCTTGAGTGTTCATGGGCAGAGTCTAGAAACGACGCTTTCCGCCCTGACACCCGGTCATGTCTACGTTTTTCGAGCGCCTTTGACACCTTGTCAGCCCTTGGGCAAGGGAGGTGAAGGCCGGGCGCGGACGGAGAGGGGAGCGGGGGGAGTCTTCGCATCGCGGACGGCTGTATCGCTGTCCAGTTCCGCGATCTCGACACGGTCGTTGCCCTCGCCGCCGCCGGAGCAGGAAGACTTCCGCCACCGAGTGGTCAGGGTCATCGGGTTCCTCACAGCTCCTTGGTCAGCTCATGGATGAGGTCACGTGACCGCTCCGGTGCGAGTGACATCCCCTTCACCCGCTGGTCGATCCGCAAACTCGCGGCCTACCTGCGGACAGTGCACGGACGCATCGTCCGCATCCGCGGCGAGAAGGGCATCCGATGGGACGGACGCCCTCTCGCAGTCGCAGCCTGAACTCGAGTGGGCCCTCGCGTCATCTCCGCCAGAACAGGTGGTGCGTCACGCCGCTCGGGCTGGGCACGACCTCCAGGTGGAACCGGTCGAGCAGCTCGTCGGGGGACTCCCAGAGGCGGAGGCCTGACCCGAGCTTCACCGGCGAGACCGCCACGTGCAGGGTGTCGACGAGGTCGGCATCGAGGAACTGCCGGATGGTGGTGACCCCGCCGCCGAGGCGGACGTCCTTGCCCTGCGCCGCTTCCCGTGCCCGTTCGAGGACCGTAGCCGGGTCGTCGTCGACGAAGTGGAACGTGGTGTCGGAGAGCGTGAACGACGGACGCTTGTGGTGGGTCATGACGAACACCGGGGTGTGGAACGGGGGCTCGTCGCCCCACCAGCCGCGCCAGTCATGGTCCTGCCAGGGACCGCGCTGGGGGCCGAACTTGTTGCGGCCCATGATCTCGGCGCCGATGTTGCGTGCGAAGTCCCGCGTGAAGTAGTCGTCGAGGCCGCGGCTCCCCCCGGGGTCGGTGCGCATGGGCCAGCTCGCCGTGGCGCCGGCCCAGGCGAACAATTTTTCGGGATGGACGTGGCCGAACGGTCGCTCGAGGCTCTGGTGCTCACCGGCACCGATTCCGTCACTCGAGACGGCGAAGTTCATGACTCTCAGCAGTTGATCCACGTGTTTCCTCGTCAGGTCCTGTCGAATCCTCGTGTGGCGAGGTGCCCCACGTCACGATGTCGAACGGGACGTGGCCGGATCGACAGCGACCCGCAACTTTTTCCAGGACGCGTCAGGAAGGCGGCCCCGTTGGCGGTACGGCCGTGGCGGACGCGGACGGCATCGAGGTGGTCGCGGTGGCTCCCGCGACCACTCACCTGCGTCGCAACGGACGTCACCGCCCGACCAACCGCTCCAACCGCCGACCCTGCGAACCTTCCCGGTCAGAGCACCGGGCAGCGTTTGAGATGTGCAGTCCCAGTCCGCTCGGTCCGCCGGCTGCTTATCCTTGTGGCCTTGACTTCCTCCCCCGCCTAAAGGCGGGGGATTCCGGCGGTCGCCCGCCGGGGTTCCTGCTTCATCGACGACTGCCCGCTCGGAGTGCTCCGTTGAGGTCTTACACCGTCTCCACAGGCTGCTGCCGCCAGTCCGGCGGCCAGAAGGTTCTTCGCCGCGTTCACGTCGCGGTCGTGGGTGATGCCGCACCGGCATGTCCAGGTGCGGACATGGAGGGGCATCTTGCTCTGCAGGGCTCCGCAGGCCGAGCACAGCCTGGAGGAGGGGAAGAAGCGGTCGACCGCGATCACCTCCCGGCCGTACCACTGCGCCTTGTACTCCAGCATGCTCCGGAACTGGGTCCATGCGGCATCGGAGACGGCGCGGGCCAGCCTCCGGTTTTTGACCATGTTGCGCACGGTCAGGTCCTCGATCACGAGCGTTTGGTTCTCACGCACGAGACGAGTCGACAGTTTGTGCAGGTGGTCCCTGCGTCGGTCGGTGATCCGGGCATGGATGCGGGCGACCTTGAGGCGGGCCTTGGCCCGATTGCCGGAGCCCTTCTCCATGCGGGCGAGTGCCTTCTGGGCCTTGGCCAGACGGGCACGGTCCCTGCGTTCATGCCTCGGATTGGTGATCTTCTCGCCGGTCGACAGGGTCAGCAAGGAGGTGAGGCCCACGTCGATCCCGACCGCCGTGTCCACGGGGGGCAGGGTTTTCACCGTCGGGTCCTCAACGAGCATCGACACGAACCAGCGCCCGGCCGCGTCTCGCGACACCGTCACCGTGGACGGCTTCGCCCCCTCGGGAAGCGGGCGCGACCACACGATGTTCAGCGGTTCGGTCATCTTGGCGAGGGTGAGCCGGCCGTCGCGGAACCGGAAGCCGGAGGTGGTGTATTCGGCGGACGCCCGGGACTTCTTCCGGCTCTTGAAGTGGGGGTACCTGGCCCGCTTGGCGAAGAAGTTCGCGAATGCCGTCTGCAGGTGCCGCAGGCACTGCTGGAGCGGGACCGAGGACACCTCGTTGAGGAAGGCGAGTTCCTCGGTCTTCTTCCAGGCCGTCAGCATCGCCGAGGTGGCGTTGTAGTTGACCCGCTCCTGCCGTGTCCACGCCTCGGTGCGGGCCTGGAGGGCGAGGTTGTAGACCTTTCGCACGCACCCGAACGTGCGCGACAGCTCCGCTGCCTGCGCATCGGTCGGATAGAAGCGGTACTTGTACGCCCGCTTCACGTGAGTGGCCATGGCTCACAAACTAGTGGGCCTGTTTGTGAGCATCAAACCTGCTGGTCAGAGCACGGCCTTTCGTCCTGGCGGCGAAACCCCGCCTCCTGCCCTGCTCCGCAGGGGTTTCGTTTCCTCCCCCGCCTGAAGGCGGGGGTATCCACGAGAGGAATCAGATGACTGTCCAGCCTCCGGAGCCCTCTCCGCGCCCTGTTCCCTCAGGAGAGCTCCGCGCCTCTCACGACGACCGGGAAGCAGTGGTGGAGCAGCTGCGCGATGCGGCAGCCGAGGGGCGAATCGATTTCGATGAGCTGGATTTGCGCCTGGAGCAGGCGTTGCAGTCCAAGACCTACGCCGAGTTGGCCGTCCTGACCGCCGACTTGCCGAGGCTGAATTCCTCTGAGAGCCGGCCGCCGCTGGTGCTCAAGGGCGGCATGTACGGCGCGTCTCGAGGCCCCGGGCGCTGGGAGGTTCCCGGGCACGTGATCGCTCACGGAGGCGTGGGGGGTGTGAAGGTCGACTTCACCCGGGCCGAGTGCCGCCTCACGGAGGTCGCAGTGGAGGCGTACGGGGAGACATCCGGTGTCACGATTGTCATCCCCGACGGCTGGGCCGCGGACACCAGCGGCATGGATCCCGGTTTCGGCGGCCTGACGGACAAGACCACTCCCGACCGGCTCCCGGGAACTCCGCTGATCCGGCTCACCGGGTCCGGAGGCATGGCGGGAGTAGTCATCCGCCACCCCAACCGCCGGGAGCGGCGCAAGCTGGACAGCAACCCGACGCAGGGCTAGGCCGCGTGCCGAGGTGTTGATCAAGATCTGAAGCGATCTCGGAACGCCTCGTGGTGGCCTGACGGGCGAACAGCGGGTGCGGCCGGAGCGGCTGTTGCCGCCGACACCGACGACGGGACGACCGCCACGGGATCGACGGCGTTGCCACCACATCTCACACACGGCCTAGTCACCGTCGCCGGTGGGCCGGTCCAGGTCCCGGCGACGGTTCTTCCCGGAGCGGCGCAGCAACTCCCCCGCACCGAGCGTCACGGCCGCCACGACGCGGACCCAGCGGGGCCCGCCGCGCTCCGCCCACACCACGCATACGCACCCGCCGACGACGAGCACCAAGATGCCGAGCAGCACCAGAGCAATCATGTTCCCCACCCCTGCGTTCGTTCATACGGTCCCGGTGATCGTCTCAAGCCGGAAAGGACGCCCCAAGGGGTTCTCCTGCCGAAACGCCACCTGGGCGGCACGCCGTACGTGCCACCGACGGGACGCCGGCTACAGGGACAGCCCGCCGGTGGTGGCCGTGTCGTCGCCAGGTGCCTGAGTGTCTGCCCCCGGTTCGGGCCGCTGCCCTGCTGCCCATCGTCGTGGACATCGACCCCGGCTCACCACAGGTGCTTCCCGCAGCCGCGAAAAGTCGCCGCTGTGAGTCGTGGGGGAAGCCACCCGTGGGTGCGGGGAACAGATCCGCGCACCCGTGGGGGTACCCCTGGCTGTTTCGGAGAGAGGGACCGGCCCACTGCTGCGGACATCACTCATCGAGGCGGGGCGGTACCCGGCACGAAGGGCGCCGTCCCCGCCCCCGTACGGCGATTCACGCGTACGGGGGGCGGGGCCGGCGCCCTCGGAAAGCTGCGGGGACGACCGGCCGGAGTCCGGGACCGGGGTCAGGCCTTGACGTCGGTCTGGGCGTCGGGCTTGATCCTGATGTTGGAGCTGGTCGTGTCCTTCTGCTTGTGCGACTTGTCGAGGACCATCACCAGCCCGGCGATGACCAGGAAGAGCACGATCGGGGCCACGACGTACAGTCCCAGCGTCTCGATCACGCTCAGGCCCGTGCCGGGGTCGTCGCCGTCGTCGCGGGTGAGCGCGAGCGCGGGGGACGTCATGAGCAGCATCATCAGCGTCGTACCGGCTGCCAGGGCGCCGGCGCGCAGGGCGTTCGTCTTGTCCACGGTGCCAACGTAGCGAACAGCCGTGGGGCCCGCGCGTCCGGGGGTGCGTACGGGACCCCGGTCGCACCGGGTATGTACCGGTGTGAGCCGGTTTGCCCTCAGGTCCCGCCCGGGGCGTCCGCGCTGTCCGTACCGTCCGTGCTGTCCGCTCCGTCCGGCCGGTCGGTGCGGGTGCGCACCACGTCGAGCAGGGCGCGCAGTCTCGGGGACGCCGTCAGGTCCTCCAGGGGGGTCGGGCGGCCCTGCGCGTCGGCGATGGGCAGGCGCCAGTTCGGGTACTGGTCCCAGGTGCCGGGGAGGTTCTGCGGGCGCCGGTCGCCGACGCCGTCGGGGAGCCAGACGCCGATCATCCGGGCGGGGGTGCGCAACAGGTAGCGGTGGACGGCCTGGATGCGTTCCTCCTCCACGTCGGCGGCGCCGTCCGTGCCGTGCAGCAGGCCGAGCCCGGTCAGCAGGTCCAGCCACTCCGCGGTGTCCGCGACGGCCTCCGCGTGTTCCTCGGCGAGGGGGCGGGTGAGCAGGCCGAGGCCGTCGCGGAGCCCGACGTGTTCACCGGTGAGGCGGGACGCGGTGGGCGGCAGGTCGTGGGTGGTGACGGTGGCCAGGCAGTCGGCGCGCCAGGTCTCCGGCGGCAGGGGCCGGCGGTCGCCCTCCCAGTCCCGTTCGAACCAGAGCACCGACGTCCCGTACACCCGGCGTTCGCGCAGTGCCTCGCGCACGCCGGGCTCGACCGTGCCCAGGTCCTCGCCGATCACCACCGCCCCGGCACGGGAGGCCTCCAGGACGAGGACGGCGAGCATCGCCTCGGCGTCGTAGCGGACGTACGTGCCCTCGGTGGGCGGCTGCCCCTGGGGCACCCACCAGAGCCGGAACAGGCCCATGACGTGGTCGATGCGCAGGGCGCCCGCGTACCGGAACAGGGCCTGGAGCAGGGCGCGGAACGGCGCGTAGCCGCAGGCGGCGAGCCGGTCGGGGCGCCAGGGCGGCAGGCCCCAGTCCTGGCCGCGGGCGTTGAAGGCGTCCGGGGGCGCGCCGACCGACATGCCGGCGGCGAGGGTGTCCTGCTGCGCCCAGGCGTCGGAGCCGCCGGGGTGCACGCCGACCGCGAGGTCGTGGACGATCCCGAGCGGCATCCCGGCCTCGCGCGCGGCCCGCTGGACAGCGGTGAGCTGGGTGTCGGTGAGCCAGGCCAGCCGGGAGTGGAAGTCGACCCTGGCCGCCAGTTCGCGGCGGGCCCGCGCGGTCCCGGGCGAGCGCGGGTCGCGCAGTGCGGCGGGCCAGGTGTGCCAGTCGGGGCCGTGCACCTCGGCGAGCGCGCACCAGGTGGCGTGGTCCTCCAGGGCCTGCCCCTGCTCGGCGAGGAAGTCGCGGTAGGCGGCGAGGCGGCCGGGGCCGAGCGGTACCTCGTTCACGATCGTTTCGAGTGCGGCCTTCTTGGTCGCCCAGACGGCGTCCCGGTCGATCAGGGCGCCCTTGTCCAGTACCGCCTCGCGCAGCTCCGCGGCCCGCTGGAGCAGGTCCTCCAGCCGCTCCCGCCGCGGGCCCCGCCGCCGGTCGCGGTCGTCCCCGGTTCCCGCGAGGCCCGCGGCTCCCGCAGCTCCCGCGATGTCCGTGACTTCCGCGGCTCCCGCGATGTCCGTGGCTTCCGCGAGGCCCTCGCCCTCCCCCACGTACGCGAACTCCGGGACGTCCTCGATCCGCAGGTGGACCGGGTCCGGGAAACGGCGGGAGGACGGCCGGTAGGGCGAGGGGTCGGTCGGGGTGCCGGGGACGGCCGCGTGCAGCGGGTTGATCTGGACGAATCCGGCGCCGAGGGCGCGGCCGGCCCAGGTGGCGAGTTCGCCGAGGTCGGCGAGGTCGCCCATGCCCCAGGAGCGGCGGGAGAGGAGCGAGTAGAGCTGGACGAGGAGCCCGTAGGAGCGGGCCGGGGGTGCGGGCAGCCGGGGCGGGGCGACGATCAGGTGGGCCTCGCCGGTGCGACCGTCGGGCGCGGTGGCGGTCACCCGGTGCACGCCGGGCGGGAGGTTCCCGGCCGAGACGCGGGTCTCGCCCTGCTCGGTGCGGACGAGCAGCCGGGTGCCCTCGGGGAGCGCGGCCAGGGCGGGCGGCGCGCCGGCGCCCCAGCCGACCACGGTGGGCGGCAGCAGCCGCTCGGCCTGCTCCCGCTCGCGGGCGGCGAGCGCGTCACGGACGGCCTCGGGGGTCCCCGCGTCCACGCCGAGGGCGGCCAGGGCGCGGGTGACGGCGGTGACCGAGGCGGCGACCGTACGGTCCGGGGAGGGGCTGTAGGCGGTGGCGACGCCATGGAGGGCGGCGAGCCGGGACAGGTCCGCGGAGGGCGCGGAAGACTCGGAAGGGTCGGGAACCGGCGCCCGCCCGGGGGGCGGCGCGGAAAGCCCGGACGGTGGCTCGGAAGGGTCGGAGAACGACTCGGAAGAGTCGGAGGGCGACTCTGAAGGCGGCTCGGCCGGTCCGGCACCGGCCATCTAGGGCTCCGGGACGTACTGCGCCGGGAAGGAGTCGAGTCCGGTGGCGTCCATGGCGGCGTCGGACTCGCTGGTCAGGGGGGCGGCGTCGGAGAGCGGGGGCTCGCTGGTGAGGGGCTCGGCGTCGGGCAGCGGAGGCTCGCTGGTGAGCGGGACTCCCGCGCAGGGGCCCTCCGCGCTGAAGACGCAGGCGTGCATGCCTTCGGCTTCGGCGCTGTGCAGGCCGTCGAGGTCGGCGGACGGATCCGCCTCGGGTTTGGACATGGGCGGGGACAGAACGAACGCCGGTGCAGCAGCCACTGAGGGCCTCCTCGTCGAAATCAATCAGATCGATCGGAATCAAGCGGAATGACAGGAAACTTCGTGCACGGATGCGCCTGACGGCGCGGTTCTTCGCAGTCCCTACCCAACGGGCGCGAAGGCAGGCTCCCCAATCCGTGGAACGTGCTTCTGCTCACACCGTGTTCCCGTTCCCGCATTTCACATGCGGGCAAACCCGTCACAACGGCCACTCTGATTGACACGTCCGGAGCACAGTGATGGGCTCCTGGCCTGTCACGTAACGGTTCTGTCTCCTCGGGAGGGGCCTTGCAGCTACGGCGTGGGAAGAGGGCGGCCGCCCTCGCGTTCGTCGTCGTCGCCGGGACACTGGGCGCCGTGCCCGTCTCCGCGGCGGCCCCCTCCGTTCCCGGGACGACCACGTCCCCCGTCCCCGACCGGGTCGAGACGGACCTGGCCGTCTGGCCCCGCCCCCAGTCCCTGCGGGCGAACGGCGCTCCGGTCGCGGTGACCGACGAGGTCGTCCTGAGCACCGACGCGTCGGCCGACCCCCACGCCGTCGAAACCCTGCGCACGCTGCTGCGGGAGGCCGGCGCGCGCCGGTTCACCGCCCCCGGCGACAAGGCGCCCGAGGGGGCGCTCGTGGTGCGGATGAGCGCGGACCGGTCTGTGGGCTCCCCCCAGCCGGACCTCCACGCCCTCCCCTCCGGCGGCTACACCCTGACCGTCGGCAAGGAGACCGTCGCGCTCACCGGTGCGGGCGAGGACGGCCTGTTCCACGCCGTCCAGACGCTGCGTCAGCTGCTGCGCCCCGACGGCACCTTCACGGCCGCCGTCGTCCGCGACTGGCCGGGCACCGCCGTGCGCGGGATCACCGAGGGCTTCTACGGCACCCCGTGGACGCACCGACAACGGCTGGCGCAGCTGGACTTCATGGGCCGCACCAAGCAGAACCGGTTCCTGTACGCGCCCGGCGACGACCTCCACCGTCAGGCCCGCTGGCGCGAGCCGTACCCGGACCGGCAGCGCGCGGAGTTCCGGGAGCTGGCGGAGCGGGCCCGGAGCAACCACGTCACGCTCGGCTGGGCGGTGGCGCCGGGCCAGGCGATGTGCTTCGCCTCGGGCGAGGACCTGCGCGCGCTGACCCGCAAGCTGGACGCGATGTGGGCGCTGGGTTTCCGCGCCTTCCAGCTGCAGTTCCAGGACGTCAGCTACAGCGAGTGGCACTGCGGGGAGGACGCGGAACGCTTCGGTTCCGGCCCCGACGCCGCCGCCCGCGCCCAGGCGCACGTGGCGAACGCGGTGGCCCGCCACCTGGCGGGCCGTCACCCCGGCTCCGCGGCGCTCTCGCTGATGCCGACCGAGTACTACGAGGACGGGTCGACCGCGTACCGGCGGGCCCTCTCGGACGCCCTGGACTCCGCGGTGGAGGTGGCGTGGACCGGGGTCGGCGTGGTGCCGAGCACCATTACGGGCGGTGACCTGGCCGAGGCGCGGAGGGTGTTCGCGCGCCCGCTGGTGACCATGGACAACTACCCGGTCAACGACTTCGCCCCCGGCCGGATCTTCCTCGGCCCCTACCAGGGCCGCGAGCCCGCCGTGGCCGCCGGTTCGGCCGCCCTGCTCTCGAACGCGATGGAGCAGCCCGAGGCGTCCCGCATTCCCCTGTTCACGGCCGCCGACTTCGCCTGGAACCCGCGCGACTACCGCCCCCAGGAGTCCTGGCGGGCCGCGATCAAGAACCTCGCGGGGGGCGACCCCGTGCTGGTCGAGGCGCTGTCCGCGCTGGCGGGCAACGACGCGTCCTCGGTCCTCGGCGCCGAGGAGTCCGCGTATCTGCGGCCGCTGCTGAAGGAGTTCTGGCGGACCCGCGCGGACGCCGGCGGCGACGAAGGCCGCGCGGCCGAGAAGCGGCTGCGCGCCGCCTTCACCGTGCTGCGCGAGCTGCCCGGGACCCTGTCCGGCAACCCGCGCACCGCCTCGCTCGCCGACGAGGTCGCCCCCTGGACCGGGCAGCTGGCCCGCTACGGCGAGGCCGGCCTCACCGCGCTGGACATGCTGCGCGCGCAGGAGTCCGACGACGCGGGCGCCGCCTGGACCGCGTACCGGGAACTGGCCGGGCAGCGGGCGCTGCTGAAGCCCGCCCGGGTGACGGTCGGCAAGGGCGTCCTGGACCCGTTCCTGAACCGGGCCCGGGACGCGTACGAGACCTGGGCGGGCATCGGCCGCGAGGCGACCGCCGGCTCCGGCGGCCGGTCGGACGACGGCGTGCTCCAGCTGCCGCGGGTCCGGGACCTGAGCGCGGTGACGGTCCTGGCCGAGCCCGGCACCGCGGGGACGGTCGAGATCCACGCGCCGGGCGCGGGCTGGCGCCGCCTGGGCACGCTGGCCGCGTCCGGCGCCACCGAGCTGCGGGTGGACGGCCCGGCCGGCGCCGTCCGCGTCACCGGCGCGGACACCTCCCGGGTCCGGCACGTCGTGCCGTGGTTCACGGACGAACCCGGCGTCTCGCTGACGCTGCCGGACGGCCCCGCGGACACCGACATCGGCGGCACCCGGCGGCTCACGGCCACGCTCGAGTCGCTGCGGCCCGAGCAGGTGCGCGGCAAGGTGACCGTCGAGGCGCCGAAGGGCGTGAAGGTACGGGTTCCGAAGGACACCCTGACTATCCCGCGCGGCACCTCCGTGGAGGTTCCCGTCGAGGTGACGGTGGAGCCCGGGACGCCGACCCGGTCGTACGAGGTGCGGCTCGGCTTCGGCGAGGTGACGCACACGCTGACGGTCAACGCCGTCCCGCGCACCGCCGGACCCGATCTGGCCCGCACCGGCACGGCGAGCTCCTCGGCCGACGAGACGCCCGACTTCCCCGCCTCGGCGGCGAACGACGGTGTCCCGGAGACGCGTTGGTCGTCCCCGGTCGAGGACGACTCCTGGTGGCAGGTCGAGCTGGAACGCCCGGTGCGGCTCGGCAAGGTCGCACTGCACTGGCAGGACGCTCACCCGTCGGCGTACCGCGTCGAGGTCTCGGCGGACGGCCGCAGCTGGCGTACGGCGGTGTCGGTGGCGGACAGCCGCGGCGGGCGGGAGACGCTCCGCATGGACGAACCCGACGTCCGCCACGTCCGCGTCCAGGGCGAGACCCGCGCCACCGAGTGGGGCTACTCCCTGTGGTCGGTGGAGGCGTACGCGGTCGCGGACTGAGGCGGGGGGCGCACCCCGGCACCGCGCCCCCAACCCCCCACTCCCCTGACCCTCGGGTTCCGAGCTCGATGATCTTTTCACGCACCACTATTCACTCAGTACATGTACTCAGTACATAATGAGGCCATGAGCACCCGTCACGTCCTGCTGGGCCTGCTCGCCTCGGGGCCGAGCCATGGCTACGACCTCAAGCGACGCCACGACGAACGATTCCCCGAAGCCCGCCCCCTCGCCTACGGGCAGGTCTACACGACCCTGCAACGCCTGGTCCGCGACGGCCTCGCCGAGGTCGACGGCACGGAGTCGGACGGCGGCCCGGAGCGGACCGCGTACCGCGTGACGGACGAGGGGACGCGTGAACTGTCCCGCTGGGCCGGGGAAGTCGCCCCGCCCGCGCCTTTCGTGACGAACGAGATTTTCGCGAAGGTCGTGGTCTCGATCCTGTCCGGCGGCGACCCGGCCGCGTATCTGCGCGCCCAACGCGCCGCTCACATGGGACGGATGCGGGAGCTCACCGCGGTGAAGTCCGCGACCGGGTCCGGTCTGGCGACCGTGCTCTCGGCGGATTACGCCCTCACACACCTGGACGCCGACCTCCGTTGGATGACCACCACGGCGGACCGGCTCACCACTCTGACCGCGGAGGTCGACGCAGCATGAGCAACCGGAGCAAGGGGAGCGGCAAAAGCTCTACGGGCGCCGACAGCGGCAGCGGTGCCGCACGGCCGCTTCTCGCGGCCCACGGCCTCGTCAAGGCGCACGGAAGGACGCTCGCCCTGCGCGACGCTTCCGTGGAGCTGCGCGCCGGGGAGATCCTGGCGGTGACCGGCCCCAGCGGCAGCGGCAAGTCGACGCTGCTGCACTGCCTGGCCGGGATCGTCCGCCCGGACGCCGGCTCGGTGACGTACGACGGGCAGCGGCTGGAGGAACTGCCGGAGAAGCGGCTGAGCGAGCTGCGCCGTACCGACTTCGGGGTGGTGTTCCAGTTCGGGCAGCTCGTTCCGGAGCTGACCGCGCTCGACAACGTGGCGCTGCCGCTGATGCTGGCCGGCACCGGGCGGGCGCAGGCCCGGGAGCGGGCCGGGGAGTGGCTGGAGCGGTTCGGGGTGCGCGGGCAGGCGGATTCGCGGCCGGGCGAGATGAGCGGCGGGCAGGCGCAGCGGGCCGCGCTGGCGCGGGCCCTGGTCACCGGCCCGAGGGTGGTCTTCGCGGACGAACCGACCGGCGCCCTGGACTCGCTGGCCGGCGAGCAGGTGATGACGGCGCTGGCGCACACGGCCCGGGAGGCCGGCACGGCGGTGCTGCTGATCACGCACGACGCCCAGGTGGCCGCGTACGCGGACCGCGAGGCGCAGTTGCGCGACGGGACGCTTACGCCGCTGGAGGTGACCGCGTGAACGCCGCCGGCTCCTCGGACACCCGCCCCTCCTCGGGCGCTCGGCCCTCCCCGGGCGCTCGGCCCTCCTCGGGTACGCACTCCTCCCCCACCCTGCGCTCCGACCTGCGGCTGGCCTGGTTGCTCACGCACGGTTCGGACCGGCGGGAGTGGTGGCGGGTGGCGCTCACCGCGATCGGCGCGGCGCTCGCGACCGGGTGCGCGCTCGCCGCCGGAGTCCTGCTGTCGCTGGGCGGCCGCAGCACCGGCACGTCCGTCGCCGAGGGTCTGGTCGACCAGCCGGGGACGCGCGTCGGGGTGATCCTCGGTCTGCTGCTCCTGCTGGTTCCGGTGCTGGGGTTCCTCGGGCAGTGCGCCCGCGTCGGCGCCGTGCACCGGGACCGGCGGCTGGCCGGACTGCGCCTGGCCGGGGCGACGTCCTGGCAGGTGCGGCGGATCGCCGCGCTGGAGACCGGGCTGGCCTGCCTGCTCGGCTCGGCGGTGGCGACCGTGGTCTCGGTCCTGTTCCTGCTGGGCCTGGAGTCCCGGCCGGACGCCCTCGCCTGGGTCGTGGTCGCGCTGGTCGCCCTCGCGGTGCCGGTGCTGGGCGCGACGGTGGGCGCGCTGGCGCTGCGCCGGGTGGTGGCCTCGCCGCTCGGCCCGGTACGCCGGGTGACGGAGATCCGTTCGGCCCGCGGTCCCGGCCGGCTGTTCGTGGGCGGGGTGGTGCTGGTGGTGGCGGTGGGCGTGGTGACCGCGATGACCGACCGCGCAGCGACCCGCGGGGCGAACTGGCAGTTCCCGGTGATGATGTTCGCCGCGCTGCTCGCGGTCGGCGTGGGCGCGGTGTGGCTGGCCGGGGCCTCCTCCCGGCTGATGGGACGGGTGCTGGCCGCCCGGGCCCGATCGGCGGCGGTGCTGATCGCGGCGGAGCGGCTACGCGCCGACCCGTGGGCGGCGGCCCGTACGCATGCGGCCGTGCTGCTGGTGACGGTCGTGGGCACCGCGTTCATGGGCGTGCGCGAGGCGTTCCTCGAGGTGCTGCACCGCAACCAAGGATCCCTGGGCGGGTCCACGTCGTACTACACGACGGGCCTGAACCTGACCGCCGCGGCGATCACGGTGGCGGTGTTGATCACCCTGACCGCCCTCGCCGTCGGCACCGCCGAGTCGCTGGCCACCCGCCGGCGGGGGCTGGCCGCGCAGACGGCCGCCGGCGTGCCACGTCCGGTGCTGAATCGGGCGCTGCTCCTGGAGACCGCGCTGCCCCTGGCCCCGGCCCTGCTGCTCGCGGGCATCGGCGGCCTGGCGGTCGGCACCGGTTACGGCACGCTGACGAACGCGGCGTCCCTGCCCTGGGCCGCCCTGCTGGTTCCCCCGGCAACCTACGCCGCCTGCCTCCTGGCCTCGGCAACCGCACTCCCCCTGCTGCGCCGCTCGGCCGACCCGTCCCAACTGCGGTACGCCTGACCGGCCGGCGCGGCGGCCATGCCCCGGGGCCCGGAGGGACGGGGGTTCACCGGGGCCGGGGCGTGGCTGCCGCGCCGTCGCGCTCGGGTGGATACGGGCCGAGGGCGGACCGGTCAGACGAAGACGCCGTCCACGTCGAGACAGTACTCCTCGACACCCCACGGAGAGTCAGCCCAGCGACGCGGTGAATTCTGCCCAAGTCGTCGCGGCGAGGCGGAGTATCGGGCCGTGCGGGATCCTTGGAATCCCGCACGGCCACGACGTGAGGGGGCCGGGGGCAACCTCCACACATTCGCCAGAGGTGTTGCTGCAGCTGGACTTCACGAAGTCGAACTCGGTCACCGGTCAGATCTCCTGTCGGACAGCTTCGATGAGCCTGACGGAATCACGGGGCGCAAGGCTCCGCCGGGCCGTGCGGTCGACCCGACCAACCTCACCCGCGCCTTCACCACGCTTCTCCGCAAGGCCGGCCTTCGCCGCATCCGCTTCCATGACCTCCGGTACCCGACCGCCACATTGCTCCTGGAGCAGGGGGTTGAGCTGGTCGTGATCAAGGAACTTCTTGGCCACGCCCACATCGGCGTCACCGCCACCGTCTACGCCCATGTCCGGCTCCGCCTCCAACGCGACGCTATCGACATCCTCGGCCACGCCCTCCGTAGCCCCGCCGAGAGCGCAGGCCAGCCCGACGACGGTGACGACCCACTGCTCTGCGCAGCCCCCGTCCGCTGACGTTGCCGTCAACTACTGCCGTCAGACCGCGCTGAAGCCCCGCCAGGACGTACCTGACGGGGCTTCACATTTGCACCTGCACGCGGGATCTATCGCCCCCAGGCGGACTCATGGAACCGCCGTACCTGAGAGGTGCTCGTCGACCACTCAGAGATACGGTTTCCATCCTCGTCGACCGACGATCGAGCCTCTACGTACCGCCACGGCTCCTGCGGGTTGAACTGTTCGTGGAGTTCGTCCAGGAAGATGATCGAGTTCTGCACGTAGACCTCTTCCCCGTCTCGATACATCGGCCAACAGGAGATGAAGTTACTGGCCGCCGGATCGGTGATTGAGGCGATGAGGCAGGAGGTCGAATTCTCGGCCTCTTCCAGCTTCGTCAGCGCACCATCCCAGCTTCGGCGGTAGTCATCCACCGTCCAGAAACTCAGGTCCATCAGGAACGTCTCCGTGAACTCGCCGACCCTGATCCTGCCGACTGCCTTGGAGGGCAGCGAACTCGTACCCTCTGAGGTCGGGTAATCCATCACCTCGATCACGAAGTCGTCATTCCTTGAGGTAGTTGAGATCTGGGTCATAGGTTCCGATCCGTTGTCCCTTGCGATTGAACATCTTCCAGCCATCCGACACGTTATGCCCGTCAACATCAGGCGTGATGTAGTTCTTCCCATTAGAGAAGACCACCTGGCCGTGCGAATTGAACGGGGCCTTTTGTGCGGGAATTCTCGTTCTGTATCCCAGAGCCCCGGCCCGATCCCCTACGGTTCCCGCGTACAGCTCTCGGTTCTGCTGACTCCGTGCAGCCACCGAGTCCGGATGGTACGGATCACCCTTGAGCGCAGGGGAAGAGGTGTATCCCTCAGGAAGATCACAGTTGCTGTTGTGAACGAGTACCGGAGTAGCCCCCGCCAGCACATAGTACGTGTGGAGTTCGTCGATGGTGAGGTTGTAGGTGCGGACGTGCTTGGTGAATGGCTTGTTGGCGGTGACGGTGACGGTGGTTCCGTTGTCCGTCAGGAGGGTCATGCCGGGCTTGAGGCCGCTTGCGGTGACCCACTTGTTCTGGGAGGGGGACCAGAAGGGGTGCTCGTGGGTTGCGGTGAGGTGCTCGAGGCCGTCGCTGGTGGCGATGACCAACTCATTGAAGAACCTGTCTTTGTCGAAACGTATGAGGCGTGTGACGCTTCGATTGCGTGTTTCACCGGTTTCGGGGTCAGTAGCACGAACCTCGTCACCGATCTCAATATCTTCAATGTCTTTGGTTGTACCGTCGGACATGAGGACATCGGTGCCGGCGAGGAAGCAGTTGCAGTCTGTACCGCCCTTACTTCTCTTACCGTTCCCTGTTGACTTCCCGGCCGGCTGGGAAGATCTGCCTCCGCCGAGCGAAGAAACCAAGTTCTTGGTCGCCCAACTGAAGAACAAGGTTCTCTTTGCAGGGCAGTTCGTATCATGGCAGGCGTACAGCAGGGCCTGTTTAATGTCAGCCTGGACGGCCATCTCATCATGATTTCTGATGTAGAAGTCCAGTCCGCTATAACTCAATTTTTCGAGGTGCCCATAGAAGATACTAATGAACTTATCTGTCTGACCCCAGTCCACCGGAATGTGAACATCAGGGAGCAGGGTGACCTGGCCGTCGTTGCTGAGGTCTTTGCCGGTCTGCCCTTCCGTCTCCCAAGTCCCCGGAGTTTTGACCGGAGGCTTGTTCTCGCGTTCCGGATGATATTTGGACCTCTTGACCGGCACGCCATTCTGGCATCCAGTGACGACACCGCTCATGCAGTCGGCGTTGCCCAGTCCTGAGGGGTCGGAGTTGGTGACTGGGTTCTGCAGTGCATAGCTGTAGCCATCGAAGGTTTGGGGTTTGCCGAGTTCGAAGAGGGGGTCGACGGAGAGGAAACGGCCGGTGGTGGGGTCGTATTCGCGGGCTCCGAGGTGGGTGAGGCCGGTTGCCCGGTCATCGGTACCGCCGACGTAGCCCTTGGTACCGGGCCAGTTCTCGGGCGATGCGCCACGCGGAGCACCGAAGGGCAGGGTGCGGCGCTGAGTAATGGACAAGTCATCAGCTTCGACGGCGAGTTGGCCGGTGCCCTGGTGGTCGCCGATGGTGAAGGCGAAGGTGCCGTCGTCGTTACGAACCGCGGTCTGACCGCTGCCGAGAGCGATGTACCGGATTGCTTTCGGGGTTGTGGAACCGTCGGCGAGAGTGACTTCGGTGTGGCCGAGGTAGAGGGTCGTCTCTGTGGGGGTTCGGCCGATGAGGCGGTTGCCGTCCGCGTCGTAGAGGTAGGTGGTGGTGTCGTCGCCTTCGGTGATTTTGGCCAGGTGGCCTTCGGCGTCCCACAGGAGGACCTGCCCGGGCCGGGCGGTGGTGTTGCCGGTCTTGTCGTAGGAGTACTGATCAGTTGTGGTGCCGGACGGGCCGCTTGTGGTGACGGAGGTCAGGCTGTGGGCCTGAGGCTGGCCGGGGCCGGGGTAGGTGTAGGTGCGGTTGATGTCCTTGGTGGTGTTACCGGCGGGGTCGTGCTGCGTTTCGGTGGATCGGTTGCCGGACGCGTCGTAGGTGAAGGCCTGCCAGTACGGGGCGGCACCGCCGATCTGTTCGCTCGCGGGTGTGCCGGCGCAGGCGGGGGTGCCTTGGGTCCAGGCCTCGGTGAGGCGGCTGAGGTAGTCGTAGTTGAAACACTGGGTGTCAGTGCCGGTGCGGTTGACATCCGACATGGAGCGGATGCGGCCGCTCTCGTCGTAGCCGTAGGTGAGACTGCGGTCGACGCCGGCCTGTTCTGCACGGTCCACACGGGTATGGGACAGGCGCTGCGTGCCCCATTCATAGGTGTTGGTGACCTGGGTCTGCTTGTCTCCGCCGGTCAGACCCATCGTGTACTGCAGGGGCTTGCCGGTGAGGCTGTGGCTGACGCTGCTGCTCATGCCCTGCCCGAACAACGAGGTCAGGCGGAGGGTCTGCTCGTCGTAGGTGTAGTTGACCGAGCCGCCCGGCAAAGAGCCGGCCGCGGAGTAGCTTTCGCTGGCGGTCAGGCCGGAAGGCTTGTAGGTGGTGCCGGTCTGGTAGGTGCCGGCCAGCGCTCCTTCGCTGTCTGGGATGACGACAGCAGTACGGCTGGGGCGGTAGAGCCTGTCGTAGGCCGTGACCTTGTTGGTGTAGGCGTTGCCGCTGATGTAGCGGGTGGCTTCGGTCAGTTGGCCTTTGGCTCCGCTGACGGTGTCATAGACCCACTTGGCACGCAGGGTGCCGGTGGCCGAGCCCTCGTGGAGTTCGGTCTTGCGACCCAGGCCGTCGTAGACATAGACGAGTTTGGGGGCGTCGGTGCGGGCGTCATCGACGGAGGTCAGTTGACCGCGGTCGTCGTAGGCACTGGTGGTGGTGCCCTTGTCCGGGTCGGTCGATGCGATCTGGCGTCCGAGTTGGTCGTAGGTGTAGGACCAGACGCTGCCCGCCTTGTCGGTGATGGATTTGAGCTGGCCGTTGGAATGATAGGTGTACTTCGTGGTGTCGTAGGCAGCGTCCGGGTTGTGGTTGTGCAGCTGGCGCAACTCGGTGGTACCGCCTTGGGCATCACTGAGGGTGACGGTGGCGGTGCCTCCTTGAGGTGGGATGACAGTGACGCGGTCACCGCCGTAGATGGTGGTTGTGGTGTGCAGGACAGTGCCACCGTCACCGTTGCCGGCGATCTGCTTGACCTCGGTGGGCCGCGCCTGACCGTCGTAGGTGGTGCGAGTCTGCGTCTCCACGGAGAGCGCGTCGTCCGGTTGGAACAACTGGGCGCTGGGTCCCGTGGTGGCGTAGTACGGGGCGAAGACCTTGGACGTCAGGCCGCGTTCGTCGTAGAAGGTGTCGGCTATGAGTGTGCCGCCGTCGGGGCCGGGTGATTGGAGCTGGCGGGCACGCAGGAAGCCGTCATAGAGGGCATACGAGGTGACTTGACCACCGTTGTTGTTCAGCGTCTTGGTGGCCACCGTCGCGGGAGCGTCGCCCGTGATGGTGTAGGTATAAGCATAGTTGGGGGTCTGGCCGGTTTTGCGGTCGGCGAGCCAGGTTTTGCTGATGCGGCCCAGCGCGTCGTACTCGGTCTGGGTGACGTTGTCGTTGGTGTCGGTTGCCTTGACCACTTGTCCGCGCAGCGGGTCGAGGTCGTGGGTCGTTGTCTGAGCGGTCGACGGGTCCAGCTGAGTGGCCGGCGGAGTGGTGGTTGCGATCTGGGTCGGTCGGCCGGTGGCCGGGGTGTAGGCCGTGGTGGTGGTGCGGCCGTCGGACCGGGCGGTGCGGACCGGGGTGCCGTTGCCGTCGACGGTGACGTTCGCGGTCAGGTCGGTGACGGTCAGGGCACGGCCGTAGGGGTCGTAGGTGGTGCCTGTTTCCAGGTAGGTGGCTTTGGTGCCGTCGTGGCTCTTGAGTGTGGCGGCCGCGGTCGGATCGCCCTTGGTCGGGGCGAGGTTGTAGGCCTGGCCGTCGAAGGCGGTGCGGGTGTCGGAGATGACGTCCTTGGACCGGTCAGGGGTGGCACTGCAGGCCACACCGACGGTCTCCACCCGTGACACCTTGCCGAGGATGTTCGCCGTGGTGTTCGTGGCGTACTCGGTGCGTGTACACCGGTTGTCGGCGGAGGTGGAGGTGTCTCCCGCGTTGTGTTCGAGGATGACGCGGCCGGCGACGGTGTCGTGACTGTAGGAGGTGTAGGTCTTGCGCCACTGGCTGCCGGCTCCTCCGTCCAGTGAGGTCCAGCCCCAGGTGTTCTGGGTGCCGGTGAAGGCGGCGGTGAGAGTGCCCACGGCCCGGGTTTTCTCGGCGGTCTGATGACGCCAGGGGCGGCTGACCGTCTTGGTCATGACCTTGCCGTTGGGCTTGTCGAAGGTGACGGTCTTGTACTGGAAGCCCTTCGCCTCGTCATAGTCGGTTATCGGGTCCCCCTCGTCGGTGCCGAGCGTGATGCTCACCGACTTGGTCCCGCCATCGGCGTCCTTGCGGTCACCGTTCATTCCGCGCAGGAAGTAGGAGTCCTGCTGGGACTTCATGGCGGCGGCTCCGCCTTGGCCACCGGTCTGCACCCGCACATGCCCATAGCCGCGCCACTGCGACCAGGTTCTCTCCTTGTCCTCGGTCAGCGGGTCGTCGTCGTAGTGCCAGGCGGCGCCGTCCAGATACTGGTAGGCGGTGACCTGGTCGGGAGCGCCGCCGGTGCGGTCGGTGGCGGTCACCGATGTGGTGACGTACTTGTTGAACCAGTGCAGTTCGGGGTCGCTGTCGCTGTCGCCGCCGATGTACTGCGGGAAGCAGCGCGTGGTGTTGCTGTGCTGGGTCGGCAGGCCGCCCCAGGAGCAGGCTTCAGACGAGTAGTTGACGTCGATCTGGCCACCGGACTCGTCGGCGACGGTGGACAGGCGGCTCTTGATGAAGGGCGCGTAGCCGTCGCCGGTCTTGTCGAGGCGGTTGGCGAGCTGGGTGTAGGCGAAGGTGGTCTTCGGGAGCGTGATGGCCGGTTCGGCGCTGTGGCCGGTGTGCTGGACGGAGTCGAGCAGCAGCTGGTAGTCGGTGTCGGCCATGCCCCAGCGGTGGGCCAGTTTCCAGGAGTCGACGTCCTGGTAGGCACTGCCGTCGTAGACCTGGGTGGTCACCTGTGTGAGTCGTTTACGGGTGAAGAAGGCCGGGGACAGGCGTCCCTGGTCGCAGTCCTCCGCGCTGTCGCAGTTCAGGTCCCAGGGGGTGTCGTACCAGTAGGCGGCATCGGCGTCGATGTCGGAACAGGTTGTGTGGGAGTCGCTGATGCAGCGCTCCTTGTTGGTGAAGGTGACCTTGGCCCGCGGCTTGGTGCCGTAGAGCGAGGACGACTTCAGGCCGTACTCGATGCGGTCGAGGGTGCCGCCGCGGACGTAGGGGGTGCCGTCCTCGGCCTCCAGGTTGCGGCCGTAGTGGTTGCCCTCCTTGTCGTAGAAGTAGGTGACGGCGTTGCTGTGGGTGTCGACGACGTAGTCGAGGTTCCAGCGCCAGCCCTGCTGGCACCATGACTCCGCGAACGTGTTGGCGTGGCACGGTTCACCCGAATCGTCACCGTAGACGGGGACGGTCCAGGTGGAGTCCGTGGTCTCCTTGCCGTCCGCCCAGCCGGGCAGCCGGTTGTAGCCGAAGTAGTAGCGGGTACCGTCCGGGGCGGTCACTCTCCAGTACTCGCCGTCGTTGTCCCCGTTGCCCCGGTTGCTGGAGGTCAGGCGGTCGATCTTCGTGCCGTCGTCGTTCTTCAGCTTCCAGGAGTTCGTGCCGTTGGGCACCAGCTCGCCGGCCTTGCCGTTGAAGGAGATGAAGGCGTTGTCGTGAGCCCAGCACAGGTCGCCCGGCTTATTGCCGTCGGAGTTCTCCACACCATCGTCGGCACACGACTTGTAACGGCGTTCGATGTAGCCGGGCCACATCTCGAAGCCGTCACCCGCCCAGGAGGACTGGTTGTTGGTGTTGCCGGTACGGCCGTCGACGGAACCGGACGAGTACGCCAGCCCCACCTCTGGGGTCAGCCCGCCGGGCACGTCAGGCACTGGCATGTCGTACGACCAGTTGAAGTCACCGGTATTGAGACTGGTGGACCAGGTCGCCGAGGGGGACAACTGAGTCGCCTTGTAGTCGCCCCTGTCGCTGGAGGCGTCTGCGACGGCAGCCAGTACGGTGGGCGCCGTGGCCGACAGGCTGACAGAGGTGGCCGAAAGGGTACTGCTGGCGGTGTCATTCACCGAGACCACCGGATCCTGCGTGCGGCAGACGGTCTTGTCCGGCGTGGTCAGGGCACAGGCGGGTAGCGTTACGAGACGCATGCGGGAGGCATAGGAGCCACCGAAGGCGTTCTTGAAGTCGCCATAGTCCACGGTGACGGCGACCTTGCCCGCCGCAGCGTCCGCGGATTTCGCCGACTGGGTCTTCGGGGTGAGGGAGAACAGCATCCCGGTTACGCCGGCCTGTACCGACTGCTTTCGGTCGAAGACCCGTGTAGTGACGGTACCCGGCGCAGACTGCGGCTGTTGCGACTTGGCGCCGGCCTTGCGGAGCGCGGCTCCGATCTTGAGGGGCTGTCCCTTGGCCGCAGTCAGCGCCGGCGTGCTACCGGGCTCGGGTTCGGCCTCGGACAGCGTGACCGTGGCCGTGCCGGCGTCCGGCCAGTCCTTGTGCGGTGTCGTGGCGGGCACCCGGGGTCCCTTTGCCACGGTGCGCGGCTTGACCTTGACGGAGTGGGCGCCTTCGACGGGCTTCTCGGAAGGAGGGAGACCCGGCAGGCTGCTGGCCACCGGAGCTGCCACGATCTGCAGCAAAGTGGCGATCAATACGGTGGACAGCGTCGCTGCCAAAGGACGCCGGAGCGTACGTGGGCGGATTGTTCTCGGTATGGGCATCATGTGATCCAGGCCAGGGGAGGGGTGCTGACACCCCGGTGAACAGGGAAGTTGGAAACCCGGTCCGGGACGGGCGAGGCCGCCCCGGACCCTAGGGATCAGGTGTCGGATGTCAGCGCCCGGCGGGCACCTCGGTGGGCACGTCGAACCAGGAGCCCGCGAGTTCCTGGACCTGGCTGTCGTTCAGCGCGCCCTGGAACGTCCACACGTCGTCGACCAGGCCGGGGAAGTACGAGCCCGCGCTGCTGCCGGTGCCGCTGCGTCCGACCTGCAGTGAGGCGGCCCTGAACGCCAGCACGTTCTCTGCCCAGGGCACGAGGTCGGCGCAGGCGCTGCTGTCGCTGGTGCCGTCACCGTCGGCGTCGGTGCAGGCGACCTCGGCCAGGCCGCCGTTGACGTAGAGGCGTGCCTGTTTGGTGAAGCCGTCGTAGACCAAGGCCAGGTGGTTCCATTCACGGGCGTCGTAGAACTCGCCGTTGTCGACTTGTGCGACGACGGCGTCGGAGGCGTTCTTGTCCGCCACGGTCAGCTGCCAGTGTCCGGGGCTGGTCTCGGGGTCGGTGGCATCGGGCACGAAGCGGACCGTGAAGGCGCTGCGTGTGCTGCCTTCCATGCTCGCCAGGGCCACGGCTCCGTCGGGCATGGCGGCGGCTTGGGCCCAGGCAGTCAGCGTGAAGCTGCCCGAGGTGTCCACCGGCATGCTGGCGGCGGAGGCATAACCGGTGGTGCCGTTCAGTTGCATGGCGCCGAAGTCGATGAACCCGGCGTCCGACGGTGTGGCGCCGGCGCGCATCGTGAGGGCGTTGCCGGTGCCGGCGGCATCGGGGACGGTGACCGGATTGGTTCCGATCGTCTCTTCGAACATCCACCGGCTCTTCACCAGCGGCCGCTGCTTGAAGAGCTGCTGCACCTCTTCGGCGGACACGGACCGGTCGAACATGCGGACGTCGTCGATCTGGCCGTCGAAGAACGAGCCGAGGTTTCCGTCGTAGGAGCCGGCGCCGATCTGGACGGCGCCGCCGGCGTACCAGCCGGCCTGCAGGGTGGTGGATCCGGCTTCGACGCCGTTGACGTAGAGGGTGAGCTTGTTGGCGATGGTGTCGTGCACGCCGGCCAGGTGGGTCCAGGTGTCGCCGTGGGCGGTGGTGCCTTCGGCCTGCATGGCGCGGATCGGGGTGGCATCGGGGTCGTCGGCGGAGTACTGGTTGACCGCCCAGCGGTCGTAGGCGGCGGAGTAGTACAGCTCCAGTCCCGGTTTGTGCTCGCCCGTCTGGGTGAGGACGATCGCCGCGTGGTCGGGTTTGGTCCTGGGCAGTTTCGCCCAGGCGGAGACGGCGAAGCTGCGCTGGTTGTTCAGCAGGGGCCGGCCGGTGGTGGCGTAGTCGTCGGTGCCGTCCAGGCTGAGAGCGGTGCCGGCGACCCCGTCGGCCCCCGGGGTGGCGCCTCCGTGGAAGGTTGCGGCCGGGACCTCGGCGGTGCCGGTGATCCGCGTGGTGGACGTGCCGTCCTGGCCGGTGGCGGGTTCGTCCAGGGGGAAGACGGCGCGTGCGGCGCGCCCGGAGATGACGGACTGCTTGTTGTTGAGCCGGGTGACCTCGCCGGACGAGAGCGGCTTGTCGAAGATCTGCAGTTCGTCGATGGCGCCGGGGAAGAAGGACCCTGGCTCGCCGTCGTAGCGGCCGGCGCCGATCTGCAGGCCGCGGCGTGCGTCCCAGGGCGAGTCATAGGTGGTCGTGCCGGCCAGTTGCCCGTTCACGTACAGCTTCAGCTCGTCGTAGGTGGCGCTGTAGGTGCCCACCAGGTGGGTCCACTGCCCTGCCTTCGCGCCGCCCGGGGACGCCTGCATGGCGCGGACGATGCCGGCGTTCTCGGTGTCGGCCGTGTATTGGTTGAACGCCCAGCGGTCGTAGGCGTGGGAATAGTACAGCTCGAAGCCCGGGGCATGGTTGCCGGGCTGGGAGGCGACGATGGCGGCACGGCCGGGCATCTCGGCCAGGTTGGCCCAGGCCGAGACGGAGAAGCCGGTGGAGGTGTCGACGGTGGGGATGTCGGTGACCGCGTAGTCGTCGACGCCGTCGAACCGGACCGCGGTGCCCTTGGCGCCGGTCGCTCCGGGGGCCGGACCGCCGATGAGGTCGGCGGTGCGCCGGGGTGCGGTGCCCTTCGCGGAGGTGGCGGTGGCGGCGTCGTCGAGTTGCCACATGGCCCGCTCGGGCTGTCCGGCCTTGACGCGGAACTGGTAGGTGCGGATCTCACTGCCGTTGCCCGCCTGGTCGAACGCCTGGGCCGTGACGAAGTTCAGCCCGGCCTTCGCGGGGAGCGTCCTCATCGTCCTCGCCGCCCCGGCCGAGGTGGTGACCGCGTTCTTGGAGGTGGGGTCGCCGTTGATGCCGAACCAGTACCTGGTCACGTCCGACTCGGCGGCCTTGAGTTCGAACGAGCCGTACTTGCCCACTCCGTCGAACCACGGATCGTCCGGGTCCTCCGGGTTCGAGGACGGGTACTCGTCGGATGCGATGACGGGCGCCTTGGGCACCTTGGTGTCGTAGACGAAGTAGCAGGCCGTCGGGTCGCCTGCGGACGACCATGGTGAGTAGTTCCCGCCGTCGTGGCTGCGCGCATACCAGTAGACCTGCTTGTTCTCCGGTATCGAGGACGGCAGACTGATCACGAAGTTGGAGCCGGACTCCTTTGGGTCGGTCCGCTTCGGTGTCCAGCGAGCGATCACTCCCTTGCCGTCGCCCGCGTCCCAGGATGCCCTGACCTCCACCGCAATGCGGTCGCCGTCCGGGTCGGTGACGTTGTTGACGTGGATCTTCCCCAGTGTGCGCACCCGGGCCGCGGCGGACGGCTTCTTGCAGGTGCCGCCGTACTCCATGGTGAGCTGCGACATCTTGATCTGGGGCGGCGGGCGGTTGTACTGCACCCGCAGGTGCGCCTTGTCCGAGAACCGCTTCCAGCCGTACGCGTCCGTCTCACTGGCCGCCTTCAGCCCGAACGTCATCGTCGAGTCCCTGTCGTCGGCGGCCGCCTGCACCGCCGACTTCACGCTGAACTCCGCGTCCTTGGCTGCACAGCCCGAGTAACCGTGCGCGAACGAGTCCGACGCCAGCTGCTTGATCCAGAACCCGTTGTCGTACTGGCCGTTCCATGTCGTCGACGAGGAGATGCCCTTGGTCTGGTGCAGCTCCACCGTACGGGCCGAGCAGGACGCCGACCAGGTGTTGCGCACCACGAACGTGGCTTCCAGGATCGTCTTGCCCGCGAACCTGGACGTGGGGATGCGGTAGAGGAGACGCTTGGTGTCGTGCGGGTTGCAGTAGGACCAGTTGCAGTAGCCCATGCCGGCATCGGATTCGCCGTTGAACTTCCACTGGGGCGAGTTGGCCCAGTACTTGGAGACCATCGTCCACGCGGCCGCCCGCGGCGTGTACCACTGCGGATCGATGAAGACCGGGTAGGTGGTGTCCTCGCCCTTGAGCACGTCGGCGTCCGGGGTCAGGACCAACTCGTCCTGTCCGGCCGACACTTCCACTCCAACCGGGGCGAGCTTGCCCGACTCCCCCGCACCCGGTTCCGCGCCGTCGCCGGAGGACGCAGCCTTCGGACTCGCCGCCCCGTCGGCCGCTGCCGTCCGGGACTCTGCGGTGCCCTCCGGGGTCCCCCCGGTGCTGGAGTCCCACATCATCGGCTTCGGCGCCTCGAACACGGTCCCCTCGGCGCCCTCGTTGAGCGCCTCCAGACCGCCCTTGTCCGTCTCCTGGACCGACAGGCCCTGCGCGTCCAGCTCCAGCCGCAGCTCGGCCAGTTCCGGACTGGCCGCCGCCTCGGCCGTCTTCACCACCAGCAACTGCGTGAACCCGTCCTCCGACGCCGTCATCCGCAGATCCACGTCCGGCAGGACGGACGGATAGGTGGCGACCGGCCCCGCCAGTTCGGGTGCGGGCAGCGGAGCGGGCCACGACAGGCTCAGCTCCCGTCCGGCACGCTGCATCCGCACCAGCGGGCTCTCGCCGCCACCGGAGAACTCCACTCCCAGCGTCGACACCTTCGGAGCGACGGTTCCCTCGTCGGTGGCCGCCAAGTCGGTGTCGATACGCTCCCAGGCTCCGCCGACCCGCGCCCAGACCGGACGCAGGTACTCCCGCGCCTCCAGATCGCCCTCCGGGGTCGCGAAGACCTCGCTGCTCTCTCCACGCAGTGAGGCGATCTCCACCGGCTCACCGGTCCGCTCGGCCTTCGCAAGCGCTTCCGCTTCCGTCACTCCGTCGGTGCGGTCAGCCGGTTCCTCCGCGCTCGCCGGTGATGCCTGCACGCCCGCCGCCGCTGCGGTGGTCGTCGCGGGAACCGACCCGACGGCCAGCGTCACCCCCAGCAGGACCCCAACAGTCCTGCCCGTGAACCGACTTCGGTTCCACATCTCCGTCACACACCCCGCCCACAGTACTTACACAGTTGCCTGACGTAACCAATCGCTTCATGGAGCGTCAGGTCAAGGGGTGGCAAACGGACAATGGCGGGACAAGTTCCGCTGAGCGACCGTGATGATCATTACGTTTGACAGGTGTCCTGAGAAGCTTGATCACGTTTCAACGAGAAAGGGTTTTCACAGCGCTCCGGTCGAACGCTCCAACCGAACAGTCGGCAGTCGGCCGCGTAGCCACGAATGTCCGAGCCGCTCCTGGCCGGTTGTGCGCGGCACAGACACCGCGCTGCCACTGTCGCCGAAGCGGCTCATACCGATCCGCTCAGAAGCAATGGTGTCGCAGCCCGACCACGTTTGCCCTCGCCCGTAGCGGCCGGGCCGCGAGCACTGGCAGGGCGGGCCGGCCATGCCCGGGCCCCTCGCCGACGCCGCCTCGGCGAGGTGTCGCAGCACGCGTGTTCAAGCGCTCGCTCGCTGCGACGAAACCTGATATCAGCAGGTGAGAGCGCCCGTACGCCGGCCGTGGAGCCGGTTCCCGCCCTGCTGGAGGTCCTGATGAGTACGCCCGCACCTGAAAACTTCGGCTACTACCCGCAGCCAAGGCCACGCCTGTCGGTCGATGAGTTGCCGGCGGCGAAGAACACCCGGCCGATCCGCTCCCTGGACGGCCTCGCCGCCGACACATTCGAGTCGGACGAGGAACCGGCGGAGTTCCTGGCGTTCGCATACGCCGAGCGTCGGCGGGACGCAGCCTGACCACGCCTCCTCCGCCGGTGGCGCCGGGACCGCCCCGGCACCACGCACGCGAAGGTCCCGGCCCGGGCCGGTCAGGCGGAGATGCCGTCCACGTGGGACAGGCCGTCGATGCGGGCCATCGCGTCGTCCGCGCCGTAGGGCTGGAGGTACGGGAGCCAGCACGGGTCGCGGTGGCCGGTGCCGATGATGCGCCAGGCCAGGCCGGTGGGCGGGGCCGGCTTGTGGCGCAGCCGCCAGCCCAGCTCGAACAGGTGGCGGTCGGCCTTCACGTGGTTGCAGCGGCGGCAGGACGCCACCACGTTGTCCCAGACGTGCTTGCCCCCGCGGCTGCGCGGGATGACGTGGTCGACGCTGGTTGCGACGCCACCGCAGTACATGCACCGGCCCCCGTCACGGGCGAAGAGCGCGCGGCGGGTGAGTGGAACGGGCCCCCGGTAGGGGACCCGCACGAATCGCTTGAGCCGGACCACGCTGGGTGCGGGGACTGTGACGGTCGCGCTGTGCAGGTAGGCGCCGGACTCCTCGAGGCACACGGCCTTGTTCTCGAGGACGAGGACGAGCGCGCGGCGGAGCGGTACGACGCCGAGCGGCTCGTACGACGCGTTGAGAACCAGGACATGCGGCACGGATGCCTCCTTGTACGCCGGCGGCGCGTGGCTCGCGCCGGGACGATCCGTAGTCAGTCTCCCCTCATGCCTGGTCGTCGCGCCACCATGTACCGGTAACGGGCTGGAAGTGTTTTCGACCACACGCGGTCCGGACGCGGTCCGGCTTCCGGGGCCACGGCCCGTCCGTGCCGGGTGGCGGCCGGGGCGGGCCCGGGTGAGGGCCGTCTCTTCTTCACTGCTCGTGCGGGTCCACCCGCAATGCCCCGTTAGTGTGGTGGTTCTGCCCGCACCGGTGACCTTTTCGTGACCTCGAAGACCTTGAAGAGCCCGTAGACGTTGACCGCGCGCCGGGGGCAGACCGTGCCACCTGGAGGTACCCGCCGTGTCCCTGTCCGCCGTCCCCCTGGCCGAGGAGCCGTCCCCGACCCCCTCGGATTCCGGGACCCCGATGGTGCCCACGCTCAAGGACGCCCACGAGAGCGCCACCAACGCCGCCGGCTGGGTGGAGGAGAACTGGTCCACCTGGCTCGCGATCGGGCTGAGGGTCCTGCTCATCGTGGTGATAGCCGCCGTGCTGAGAGTGTTCGTGCGGCGGGCGATCACCAAGCTCATCGACCGGATGTCCCGGACCGGCCAGCCCGTGGACGGCACCGGGCTCGGCGGGCTCCTGGTCAACTCCGAGCGGCGCCGCCAGCGCTCGCAGGCGATCGGCTCGGTGCTGCGCTCGGTCGCCTCGTTCCTGATCCTGGGCACGGCCGCGCTGATGGTCCTGGGCACCTTCCAGATCAACCTGGCCCCGCTGCTGGCCTCGGCCGGTGTCGCCGGTGTGGCGATCGGTTTCGGTGCCCGCAACCTGGTGACGGACTTCCTCTCCGGCGTGTTCATGATCCTCGAGGACCAGTACGGCGTCGGTGACACCGTCGACGCGGGCGTCGCCACCGGCGAGGTCATCGAGGTCGGCCTGCGGGTGACCAAGCTGCGCGGCGCCGACGGCGAGATCTGGTACGTGCGCAACGGCGAGGTCAAGCGCATCGGGAACCTCTCCCAGGGCTGGGCCACCGCCAACGTCGACGTCACCGTCCGTGCGGACGAGGACCTGGACCACGTGAAGGCCACCCTCGTCGCCGTCGCCGAGCGGATGAGCAAGGAGGAGCCCTGGAACGAGCTCCTGTGGAGCCCCATCGAGATCCTCGGCCTCGACTCCGTCCTGCTGGACTCGATGGTGGTCCGCGTCTCGGCGAAGACCATGCCCGGCAAGTCGCTGACCGTGGAGCGCGAGCTGCGCTGGCGCATCAAGCGCGCCTTCGACGCGGCCGGCATCCGCATCGTCGGGGGCGCCACCGCCCCGGTGGAGATGGAGGGCCCCGACCCGGCGGCGTCCGTCGCGCCCCCGTCCGCGTACGCGAGCAGCGTGTCGCCGCAGTCCATCGCGGCGTCCCCGCTGACCCCGCCGCCGAACACGAAGAAGTAGCCGGCTACACGGCGGAGGGCCGGGACGGAGGGCCCTCGCGGAGGACGCGGCGCCTGGAAGGGCGGCACCCGGGATTCCCGGGTGCCGCTCTTTCCCGTATCCCGGCCGCTCCCCCTCTTGACGCTCCCTCTGCCCTGGGCCTACCTTCCTCTCCATCCAACAGGAAACTTTCCTAACAGAGTTTCCCCGTCCGGCCGAAACGGGCCGGCGTCCGCCCGGAACCCCGGGCCTCGGGCCCCGGGCAGGGTCCGGATGGACGTCCCGCGCCGACCGCTGAGAAGCTGGGCGGCCGACAGAAGGGCAGGTGTCGCACTCCATGGCAGGAACCGCCGGTACACCGGGCACGCCGCGCGTCCTGCGCGCCATGAACGACCGCGCCGCCCTGGACCTGCTGCTGGAGCACGGCCCCCTGTCCCGCACCCGGATCGGCAAGCTCACCGGCCTGTCCAAGCCGACCGCGTCCCAGCTCCTGGCCCGGCTGGAGGCGGCCGGGCTGGTGCTCGCCACCGGCACCACCGAGGGCCGCCCGGGACCGGGCGCCCAGCTCTACGAGGTCGCCCCGGCCGCCGCGTACGCCGCCGGGCTCGACGTCACCCCCGGCCTGATCCGGGCCGCCGTCGCCGACATCACGGGCCGCACCGTCGGCCGGTACGAACTGGCCACCCCCGGCCGCCGCGCGGGCACCGGCGCCGCCCCCGTGGTCCAGCAGGTCACCGACGCCCTGGACGGCGCGGTGAAGGCGGCGGGCCTGGCCCGCGCCGACATCCACCGCCTGGTCATAGGGACCCCGGGCGCCTTCGACCCGGGCACCGGCCGCCTGCGCTACGCCTCCCACCTGCCCGGCTGGCACTCCCCCACGGTGCTCGACGAACTCGCCGCCGCGCTGCCGATGCCGTTCGAGTACGAGAACGACGTCAACCTGGTCGCCCTCGCCGAGCAGCGCCTGGGCGCGGCCCGGGGGCACACCGACTTCGTCCTGCTGTGGAACCAGGAGGGCCTGGGCGCCGCCCTGGTGCTCGGCGGGCGGCTGCACCGGGGCTGGACCGGCGGCGCGGGCGAGGTCGGCTTCCTGCCGGTGCCGGGCGCCCCCCTGGTCCGCCAGGTCACCCGGGCCAACAGCGGCGGCTACCAGGAGCTGGCCGGCGCCCAGGCCGTGCCGGGGCTGGCCCGCGAGCTGGGCATCACCGGCATCCCGCAGGGCCCGTACCCCGAGGTGGCCGCCGCCCTGGTGGAACGTGCCGCCGCCGCGCCGGACGACGGGGCGCACCGCCGGCTCCTGGAGACCTACGCCACCCGGCTGGCGACCGGTCTCGCCTCGCTCGTCTCCGTCCTCGACCCCGAACTCGTCGTACTGAGCGGCACCGTCCTCACGTCCGGCGGCGAGGTGCTGCGTGCCCTCGTCCAGGCCGAGCTGGAGGAGCTGGCCGCGTCCCGCCCGCGTCTGGTCGTGGGCGACGTCCGTGAACACCCCGTGGTGCGCGGCGCGTTGGAGAGCGCGCTGGCGGCCACCCGCGACGAGGTCTTCGACACCACCCGCTGAGCCGATGGCCAAGCCGGGCATCGCGGCGGTCGCCCTGTTCCAATTCTTCCACTTCTGGAATACGCCTGGAACGACTACTTCGGCCCGCAGATCTACGCCTCCGAGAATCCGGGCGCCTGGACCCTGTCCTACGGGCTGGAGTCGTTCAAGGGCGCCCACCGCACCGACTGGAACCTCACCATGGCGGCGACCGTGCTGGTCATGGCGCCCGTGATCCTCGTGTTCTTCTTCGCCCAGAAGGCGTTCGTCGAGGGTGTCACGCTGACCGGGGTGAAGCACTGAAGTGCCGAAGGGATGGAAAGAGTTGAGAGGGTCGAAAAAGTTGAGAGGGTTGAGAGGGTTGACGTCATGAAGCTCACCGTGGTCGGCGGGGGTTCGACCTACACGCCCGAACTCGTCGACGGCTTCGCCCGGTTGCGGGACACCTTGCCCGTCGAGGAACTGGTGCTGGTCGATCCGGCGGCGGACCGGCTGGAGTTGGTGGGCGGTCTGGCCCGCCGGATCTTCGCCCGTCAGGGACACGGCGGGCGGATCGTCACCACGTCCGACCTGGACGCGGCCGTGGACGGTGCCGACGCGGTGCTGCTCCAGCTGCGGGTGGGCGGGCAGGCGGCCAGGCAGCAGGACGAGACCTGGCCGCTGGAGTGCGGCTGCGTCGGCCAGGAGACCACCGGGGCCGGCGGCCTGGCCAAGGCGCTGCGCACCGTACCGGTGGTGCTCGACATCGCCGAGCGGGTCCGGCGCACCAATCCCGACGCCTGGATCATCGACTTCACCAACCCCGTCGGCATCGTCACCCGGGCGCTGCTGGAGGCCGGGCACCGGGCGGTGGGGCTGTGCAACGTCGCCATCGGACTCCAGCGGAAATTCGCCGCCCGCCTCGGCGTCGACCCCGCCGGACTGCACCTCGACCACGTGGGCCTGAACCACCTCACCTGGGAGACCGCGGTGCGCCGGGGCGGCCCCGGCGGCGAGGACGTCCTGCCCGCGCTGCTGCGGGGCCACGGCGACGCGATCGCCGCCGACCTCCGGCTGCCCCGCGCCGTCCTGGACCGGCTGGGCGTGGTCCCCTCGTACTACCTGCGGTACTACTACGCGCACGACGAGGTCGTACGGGAGCTGCGCACCAAGCCGTCCCGGGCCGCCGAGGTGGCCGACATGGAGCGCCGGCTGCTCGCCCTCTACGCCGACCCCGCCCTCGACGAGAAACCGGCGCTGCTGGCCCGGCGCGGCGGCGCCTACTACTCCGAGGCGGCCGTGGACCTGGCGGCGGCCCTGCTGCGCGGTGCCGGCAGCCCGTACCAGGTGGTGAACACGCGCAACGGCGGCACACTGCCGTTCCTCCCCGAGGACGCGGTGATCGAGGTGCAGGCGGCCGTGGGCACCGAGGGCGCGAGCCCGCTGCCCGTCCCGCGCGTGGACCCCCTCTTCGCGGGCCTGATGGCGAACGTCACCGCCTACGAGGACCTGGCGCTCGACGCGGCCCTGCGCGGCGGCCGCGAGCGGGTCTTCCGCGCCCTGCTCGCCCACCCCCTGATCGGCCAGTACGAGTACGCCGAGAAGCTCACCGACCGGCTCGTCGCACACAACCGGGAGCACCTCACGTGGGCCTGACCGCGGGCGTCCTCGCCGTCGACGCCGGCAACAGCAAGACGGACGTCGCCGTGGTCACCTACGACGGCGAGGTCCTGGCCACCGTGCGGGGCGGGGGGTTCCAGCCGCCCACCGTCGGCGTGCCGGCGGCGGTGGACGCCCTCGCCGGGACCGTCGCCGCCGCGCTCACCGAGGCCGGTGCCTCCGGCGTCGCGCACGTCTCGGCCTGTCTGGCCAACGCGGACCTCCCCGTCGAGGAGGAACGGCTGACGGCGGCCCTGGCGGCACGCGGCTGGGGCGACACCGTGGAGGTCCGCAACGACACCTTCGCCATCCTGCGCGCCGGGGTCACCGAGCCCCGCGGGGTGGCCGTCGTGTGCGGGGCGGGCATCAACTGCGTCGGCATGCGCCCGGACGGCCGCACCGCGCGCTTCCCGGCGCTCGGCCGCATCTCCGGTGACTGGGGCGGCGGCTGGGCCCTGGCGGAGGAGGCCCTGTGGCACGCGGCCCGTGCCGAGGACGGCCGCGGTCCCGCCACCGCCCTCGCCGGCACCCTTCCGGCGCACTTCGGCCTCCCGGACATGCCGGCCCTCATCGAGGCCCTGCACCTGGAGCGCCTCGCGCCCCGGCGCCGTCACGAACTGGCGCCGGTGCTCTTCGCCACGGCGGCCGGCGGCGACCCGGTCGCGGGTGCGATCGTCGACCGCCAGGCCGACGAGGTGGCGTCGATGGCCGTGGTGGCGCTGACCCGCCTGGACCTGCTCGCCGAGGAGACGCCCGTCCTGCTGGGCGGCAGCGTCCTGGCCGCCCGGCACCCCCGGCTGGACGACCGCATCCGCGCCCTGCTCGCCGAGCGCGCCCCCAAGGCCGTCCCCCGGGTCGTCACCGCCGCCCCGGTCCTGGGCGCGGCCCTGCTGGGCCTGGACCACCTGACGGCCCCACCGAGTGCCCAGGCCCGGCTGCGGGCCCATTACGAACGGGGGTAGGAAGCCCGCCGGGGGCACGGGACAAAGGGGAGCGGGGAAGCGGGGCGCGGGCACTCGCTCTCCCGAAGGCCCGTGCTACCGGTTGCTCCCGCCCGTCCCCTTCGTCATTCGCCATTCGCCATTCGCCATTCGCCGAACAGGTCCAGGAAAACCGGGCGGGTGGTCGGGGGTCGGTGGTCCGGGGGGGGGTGGGTGGTCGGACAGGTGATCGGGTGGGTGACAGGGCGAATGGCCGGGGACGGGTCCGGTGCTCCGGCGGCCCCGCCGGGCGGTCCTCGGCCCCGGCCCTCCGGACACTCGCGAACTCCGCCCGGAACCAACCGGATTCCCCCGGCGTGTTCGTGGGCAGGGGGTGGTGCGGGGAGGGCGCTCCGGGGCCGTCCGGGGCTCGCTCACGGGCCGGAATTCCCGGTGACCGCACGGCCGTCGGATCAAGATCGTGCCAAGGCCGGTGCATATGTCGGTTCCTGCGGCGATACTTGCGGGGACGAATGACCACGGGGGAGGTCAAGTGACCCACACGCCGAGCGGCGGCGCGGCACCGCCGGGCGCGGTCGCGCCCGCGACGCCCACCATGCCCGCCGTGCCGCCGCAGGCCGGGCCGGGCGGCGCCCCGGCCCCCCGGCAGGCACCCGGCGGCTCCCGTCTTCCCGCGTCCCGGCAGCCGGAGGCGCCCCGGCGCACGGCGTTCGCCGAGGGGGTTGTCCGGCTGCGCGAGGCCGCCGCCACCGAACCCGGCCGCCTCAGGATCATCGGCGCGGTCCTCGCCGCCCTCGTCGTCGCCTTCGGCACGGTCGCCGCCTGGCAGATGGCCGAGCGGGCCGCGGCGGCCGACGACGTCCTCACCAGCAGCCAGCCGCTCGCCTCGGACGCCGCCGACATCTACCGCTCCCTCGCGGACGCCAACACCGCGGCCTCCAGCGGCTTCCTGGCCGGGGGCCAGGAGACCGCCGCCTCCCGGGACCGGTACGAGAAGGGCATCCGCACCGCCGCCGCCAAACTCGTCAACGCCGCGGCCAACTCCCAGCCGGGCTCCTCGTCGGCGGCGACGATCACCGACCTCAACCGGCTGCTGCCCGAGTACAAGGGCCTGGTGGAGCGCGCCCGTACCTACAACCGCCAGGGCTACCCGGTGGGCGGCGCCTATCTGCGGTACGCGAACGAGAAGATGCAGGAGAAGATGCTTCCTGCGGCGGAGGATCTCTACACGAAGGAGACCGAGCGCCTCGACGCCGACTACGCGGACGCGACCCCCTACCCGTGGGCCGCGCTCGTGCTCGGTGCGGTCGTCCTCGCCGCGCTCGCCTGGGCCCAGCGCCGTACGTACCTGAGGACCCACCGGGTGCTCAACCACGGCCTGGTCGCGGCCACCGCCGCGGCGGCGGTCGTGCTGCTCTGGCTGGTCGTCGGCCACAGCCTCGCCCGCTCGGGGCTGAACAGCTCCTACGACCACGGCGTCCGCTCGCTCGGCGTGCTGCACGAGGCCCGCATCGCCTCCCTGAAGGCACGCGGCAACGAGAACCTGACACTGGTGGCCCGCGGCGCCGAGACGACGAAGGTCGGCGATAAGGCGTACGACGCCTATGACTACGACTTCCAGCACGACATGGAAGCCCTCGGCAAGGGCCTCGCCCGGGCCGGTGAACTCGCGGACGACAGCAGCGGCGAGAAGCCGGTGGCCGCCGCCGTGAGCAACATGACGGAGTGGAAGAAGCGCCACGCGGCCGCCCGCGAGCAGGACGAGAACGGCAACTACCAGGAGGCGCTGGACCTGGTGATCGGCGGCAAGGGCGCGACCGGTGAGTGCTTCGACGGCGTCGACGAGAGCCTGGCCTCGGCGCTGACGCACGAGAGGCGCGAGTTCGAGGAAGCGGCCACCGGCGGCCGGGACGCGCTGACGGGTCTCCCGCAGGGCGCCGCGGGCCTCGCCGTGCTGGGTGCGGCGGGCGCGGTGCTGGGCATCGGCCGCAGGCTGTCGGAGTACCGGTGAGCGGAGTACCGGTGAAGGATGGAGCGGGAGGGGGCGTGATGAGGAACGTACGACGCCTGCGGGCCGGCCTGCGGGGCTGGGGCGGGGTGGGCGCGATGGCCACCGTCTGCGTGCTCGCGCTGATCTTCGCGCTGGTCCTGACCCGCGCCGGGTCCTCCTCCGGGCCCGGCAAGGAGCCGAGGACCGCCGTCCAGGGCGTGACGGACGCCCTGGACGCGAAGGCGGCCGAGGAGTGCGACGATCCCGAGAAGCAGACCCTGACCCCCTCCGACGCCGACGGCCCGGTCATCGACGCGATCAAGGCCCGCCCGGGCGAGAAGCGGAAACTGATCGTCGGCATCGACCAGAACAGCTACGGCTGGGGCTACCGCGACCCCAACAGCGGGGACAGCGCCCGGCTCGAGGGCTTCGACATCGACCTGGCGCACCGCATCGCCGAGGACGTACTCGGCGACCGGGACGCGGTCCAGTTCAAGGCGATCCCCACCGACCAGCGCATCCCGGCGATCCAGGACGGCCGGGTCGACATGATCGTCCGCACCATGACGATCAACTGCGAGCGTCTGGAGGACGTGGCGTTCTCCGCCCCGTACTTCACCACGGGACAGCAGGTCCTGGCCCCGAAGATCTCCCCGGTCCGGGGGTACGGCCCCACGCTCGCGGACCGGAAGATCTGCACGGCGGCGGGCTCCACCGCGTACACGAACCTGGAGGCGGACAAGGCGAGGGGCGCCCTCCCCCGGTCGGCCGACATCCGCACCACCGTCCCCAACCAGCTCGACTGCCTGGTGCGGCTGCAGCTCGGCGAGGTCGACGCGGTCGTCACCGACGCCGCGCTCGCCGCCGGCCAGGCCGCGCAGGACCCGACGGTCGAACTCAAGGGCGACTCCTTCACCACCGAGTACTACGGCGTGGCCATGAAGAAGGACGCGGACGACCTGCTGCGCCGGGTCAACCAGGTCCTGGTGGACTTCGGCGAGGACACCGGGAACGGATGGCGGGCCTCGTACGAGCGTTGGCTGTCGAAGACGATGGGCAGTGATCCAGGAAGTTCCGAGCCACCGGCACCGGAGTACCTGCGCGTGAGCTGATTACCTGTCAACTCACCGCGCAGACAATGTGATACGCACAGGACAACGCACGAACGTCGACGCACGAACGTCAGCGACCGAACACCGACGAACGAACGTCGACGACCGACCCGCAGCGAGAGGTGATCGATGGGCGACACGGATCCCACCGGGCCGGTGATGGACCGGGACGAGGTGGACCGTGCGCTCGCGCGGCTCGGCGCGGAGCACGAGGCGGTTGAGACCTCGCTCCTCGCCCTGCAGGACCACGCGGGCCGCAGACTCCTGGAGGGTGCCCGCCTCACCGGCCGTACCGAGGAGCGCTGGCGTGCCACCGAAGCCTCGATCACGCTGCTGTGGACGTACTTCGACGCGTACTCCGGCGCGTTGCGCACCGCCCGCGAGATCCGCGCCCGGCGCCGCTGGTCCAGCCGCGAGGACCTGGTGGAACTGACGGAGCTGCTGCGCGGCGAGTGCGTCACGGTCGCGGGCTCGGCCGCCGCCACGGCGAACGCGCCGACGCTCCAGGGCCGCGCGGGCCGCCTCAGCGAGCGCTACTCGCTGGCCGCGCTGGTCGAGCTGATGAACGAGCTGTACGCGTCCTCACTGGACATGGTCGTCGCCGCGGACGCGGTGTGGTCGGCGCTGCCCGCGCGGATAGATCTACTGGCCGCCGAGCTCCAGCGCACCCGCAGGCTCGCCCACCCCGTGGGGGTCCGCCCCGGCGAGCACCCGGCGGGCGACGACCTGGAGCGGATCACCCGCACCCTGACGCGGCTGCGCGAACAGGTGATCTCCGACCCGCTGGCCTTCTGGAAGCCCCTGGAGGGCAGTTCGGCGCCGGGCGGCGGCCGGCCGGACACGACGGTGTACGACCGTGAGGCGCGCGCCCTGGAGGAGGTGCGCCGCGAGATCGACGCGGTGCTCGCGGTCCGCCAGGACTCCGAGAAGCGGATCGTGCGGCTGCGGGACGTCCTCTCGCGCGCCGACCGCACGCTCGCCGAGGCGCGCACGGCGCGCGGCGAGGTGCTCGCGAAGATCGCCGCGACGGAGGTGCCGGTCGTCAGCGGCCCGCCGACCGTGCTGCAGGAACAGCTGGCGACGGCCGCCGAGTACCGCAGGCACGCCCAGTGGCACCGGCTGTCCCCGCTCCTGGAGTCCCTGGAACAGAAGGCGGAGGACGAACTGGTGCGCGCCCGCGAGTCGTTGACCGCGGTCACCGCGCCGCTGGCGATCCGCGCCGAGCTGCGCGGCCGGCTCGACGCCTACAAGGCGAAGGTCGCCCGGCACGGCCTCGCGGAGGACACCGTGCTGGCCGAGCGGTACGAGAAGGCGCGTCGCATGCTGTGGAGCGCGCCCTGCGATCTGCGGGTCGCCGAGGAGGCGGTGCTGCGTTACCAGCACGCCGCCGCCGAACTCCTCGGCACGGCGCAGCAACGGGTGCCCGGCCAGTCCGGCCCGTACGGGCAGTCGGGTCCGTACCGGCAGTCCGGCCGGGGCACGCCCGAGGAGCGCGGGGGGCCGGCGCATGAGTGACGAGGGGGAGGCAGGCGCATGAGTCAGGCGGAGAACCGGACGCACCACCAGGGCCGGCCCCAGGAGCAACCCGACGGTGGTTCCGGGGAACGGAGCGGGACCCAGGAGCAGAGCGGGAACGGGGAACAGAGCGGGAGCAGGGAGCAGCAGGCGCAGCCGTCGCAGGCCGTCGCCGTGGCGCCCCGTGCCTGCCAGCGTCCCGGCTGCGAGGGCGCCTACGAGGACGTCGGCGGCGGCGAGCTGTACTGCGACACCTGCGGACTCGCCCCGGTCGTGTCGCCGACCGGGGAGGTCGGCTCGGCCCCCACCGGCATCACCGTCGGCGGCCGGGAGTCGCGCGGCTCCCGGGGTTCCCGCGGCTCCGGCGGCTCGGCCGGCAGTGCCCGTACCGGCAGCCGCAGTTCGCGTACGTCGTCGCAGTCGGCGAAGTCACGGCGCTCGGTGTCCGGGCGGCTCCCCCGCTCGCTCCCGGGCGGCGGCGACCGCTCGGTGTCGGTGCGCAGCTCCGGGTCCGCCGGCAATTCCTCCGGCCGGGGACGGCTGGGCGCGGGGCTGGTCCAGGTTCCGCCGATCCCGCGGCCCGATCCGCGCGCGATGGTGCTGGACAACCCCGAGGTGCCGGAGCGGAAGCGATTCTGCTCCCGCTCGGACTGCGGCGCCCAGGTGGGCCGTGCGCGGGCCGGCCGGCCGGGCCGCACGGAGGGTTTCTGCACCAAGTGCGGCCACCCGTACTCGTTCGTCCCGAAGCTGCGGGCCGGTGACGTGGTGCACGGCCAGTACGAGGTGGTCGGCTGTCTGGCGCACGGCGGCCTGGGCTGGATCTATCTCGCCGTGGACCGGGCGGTCTCGGACCGCTGGGTGGTCCTCAAGGGCCTGCTGGACACGGGCGACCAGGACGCGATGGAGGCGGCGATCTCCGAGCGGCGCTTCCTCGCGGAGATCGAGCACGCCAACATCGTGCGGATCTACAACTTCGTGGAGCACCTCGACCAGCGCACCGGTTCGCTGGACGGCTACATCGTCATGGAGTACGTCGGCGGCAAGGCCCTCAAGGAGATCGCCAACGGCCGCCGCACACCGGACGGCAGGCGGGACCCGCTGCCGGTGGAGCAGGCATGCGCGTACGGCATCGAGGCGCTCGAGGCGCTGGGGCACCTGCACTCCCGCAACCTGCTGTACTGCGACTTCAAGGTCGACAACGCGATCCAGACCGAGGACGAGCTCAAGCTGATCGACATGGGCGCGGTGCGCCGGGCGGACGACAACGAGTCGGCCATCTACGGCACGGTCGGCTACCAGGCCCCGGAGGTCGCCGAGGCCGGCCCGTCGGTCGCCTCCGACCTGTACACGGTCGCCCGGACGCTCGCCGTCCTCACCTTCGACTTCCAGGGCTACACGAACGTCTACGCGGACTCGCTGCCCGACCCGGACCACATCGACGTCTTCCGGCGGTACGAGTCGTTCTACCGGCTGCTGGTCCGCGCCACCGATCCCGAGCCGGACCGCCGGTTCGCCTCCGCGCAGGAGATGGCCGAGCAGCTCACCGGCGTCCTGCGCGAGGTCGTCTCGCTCCAGTCGGGCCGCGCCCGTCCCGCCCTGTCGACCCTGTTCGGCCCGGAGTTGCGGGTGACGGACACCGAGCTGTTCCCGGCGTCGTACCGCGACGTGTCCCGGCTGGGGGCGCGGGCGGTGCCCCGGAGAGGGCCGGGGCGCAGACGGCTCACGCAGGTCGCGCAGCTCGCCCAGGCCGAGCAGCCCAAGCAGCTCCCCGCAGGCGGGGGCGGCAGCGGGGGTGCTGCGGGCGGACAGCCCGGCACCCCCGTGCCCTCCGGCGCCGCTCCGGGAGCCGCCCCGGGGCTCGTCAAGTCCGTCGACACCGCCGCGGCGGCGCTCGCGCTGCCCGTCCCGCGCGTCGACCCGGCCGACCCCAACGCCGGTTTCCTCGCGGGGCTGCTGACCTCCGCGCCCGCGGAACTGGTCAACGCCCTGGCCGCGGTACCCGCGCCGTCGACCGAAACCCGGCTGCGGCAGGTCCGCGCCCGGCTGGAGACCGGCGAGCCGGAGCCCGCGCTGGCCGCGCTGCGGACCCTGGGGGAGCAGGAACCCGACGACTGGCGGGTGGTCTGGTACCGCGGGGTCGCCGCCCTGGTCACCGGCGACCACGAGGGCGCCGCGCTCGCCTTCGACGCGATCTACGACGCCTTCCCCGGCGAGATCGCGCCGAAGCTGGCGCTCGGCCTGTGCGCCGAGGTGCTGGGCCAGCTCGACAACGCCGCCGAGTACTACCGCCTGGTGTGGTCGACCGACCCGAGCCATGTGAGCGCGGCGTTCGGCCTGGCCCGGGTACGGCTGGCCACCGGCGACCGGCACGGCGCCGTACGGACGCTGGAGTCGGTGCCGGAGTCGTCGATCCACTACACGGCCGCGCGGGTGGCCGCCGTACGCGCCCGGCTGCGGGGGCGGACCGCGACCGCGGGTGACATACCGTTCCTCGACGACCTGAGTGCCGCGGCGGGCCAGGTCGAGGCCTTGGAGTCGTACGGTCTGGATCCGGCGCGCCGGGAGCAGTTGGCGGCCGAGGTCCTCGGCTGCGCGCTCGACTGGGTACTCTCCGGGGGCCAGGGTTCCGTTCCGCTTCCGCTTCCGGCTCCGCCGGGACGGGGGCAGCGGAACGCCGCCGGGGCAAGGACACTGCTCGGCAGCGGGCTGGACGAGCGGAACCTGCGCTTCGGACTCGAGCGCTCGTACCGCACGTTGGCCCGGCTGGCGCGGAGCGGTGAGGAAAGGATCGACCTGGTGGAACGTGCCAACCGTTACCGCCCCCGGACGTGGGTGTAGTTGATGTCGCAGATGCCCCAGCAGGCCGCTCTGTCGAAATGCCCGAGCTGCGAGGAACCCCTCGAATCGGGTGATCGATTCTGCGGTGCGTGCGGATACGACCTGTCGGCCGTCCCGGCACCGCCGGCGGACCATCCGACGATCACCATGAACACCGGGAACGCCATGAACACCGGGAACACAGGGAACGCCGGGAACACCGGGAACGGCGCGGTGCCGTCGCCGAGTCCGGCGGAACGCGGGACCCCCCGGCCCCCGGTCGCTCCCCCGGTGCCGCCGGCTCCTCCGGCGCCCCCGGCGGCTCGTCCGGCGTCGGTACCGATGCCGACCGATCCGGACTGGCCCACCGTCAGTCCGGACAGTTCCGGCGTGTCCGCCCCGACGCACCGGCCCGCGGACCTGGCGGGCACCGATTCGGCCGGCCTGCCGCTGACCGGTCACCCTCACCCCCACCCCCGTTCCCAGCACTCCGCGTCCGTGCCACCGCCCCCGCCCCCGTCTTCTCCCGCGCCCCCGGCTCCGCCCGCCGCGCCCCCGTCCGTCGGGGCGCCCCGGTCCTCCGGCGTGCGCTTCGACCGCCCGGCCCAGCCGGTCGCCGACCCGGTCCCGCAGCCGGGCGTCCAACAGGTCCCGCAGCCGGATGCGCGGCCCGCCGCCGGCCCGGCCCCGCAGCCCGAGGAGTACCCGCTGCAGGCCCCGGATCCGCGTGTGGCCGCCGAGCAGGGTGCCGAACAGGGCCCGGCCGCCCCGGGCGGCTCCGTGTGCGTGGCCTGTCGTGCGGGCAGGGTGGACGACGACGGCTACTGCGAGAACTGCGGCCACGCCCAGCCACGCGAACGGGACCACATGGAACAGGAATGCGGCCCGCTGGCCGCGGTCAGCGACCGCGGCCTGCGCCACCACCGCAACGAGGACGCCTTCGGCATCGGCACCACCACGCTGCCCGACGGCTCCCCCGCCTCCGTCGCGATCGTCTGTGACGGCGTCTCCTCCGCGACCCGGCCCGACGAGGCCTCGCTGGCCGCGTCCCGGGCGGCGAGCGCGTCGCTGCTCGCGGCCCTGCCGCGCGGCACGCACCCGCAGCAGGCGATGCACGAGGCGATCATCGCCGCGTCGGACGCGGTCAACGCGCTGGCCGACGAGCCCGAGACGGAGCGGGAGCGCGCCCCGCACCAGAACTCCCCGGCCTGCACCTTCGTCGGCGCCGTGGTGACGGACGGTCTGCTGGTCGTCGGCTGGGTCGGCGACAGCCGCGTGTACTGGGTCCCGGTGGACCGCGCCGCTTCCCCGGCCCGGCTCACCGAGGACGACTCGTGGGCCGCGCAGATGGTCGCCGCGGGCCTGATGGGCGAGGCCGAGGCGTACGCCGACCAGCGCGCCCACGCGATCACCGGCTGGCTCGGCGCCGACGCGTACGAACTCGATCCGCACACCGCGTCGTTCAAGCCGGACCGGCCGGGAGTGGTCGTGGTCTGCACGGACGGGCTGTGGAACTACGCGGAGTCGGCCGAGGAGATGGCCCGGGCCGTCCCCGCCGACGCCGCCGTCCGCCCGCTGCACGGTGCGCGGGTCCTGGTCGGCCATGCCCTCGACGGCGGGGGCCACGACAACGTAACAGTGGCCCTCGTCCCGTTCCCGGCCGTGCCGCAGGGGGCAGGATCGGCCTGAGGCCCGTACGGCAAGCCCTTGACGGGGAAAGTACGGGGAAGCCGCAAGGAACCGCAGGGAACCGTAGGAGAGCTGCGGACAAGCACGGTGAACCGGAGGGGACCGGTCCGCCTTCTGTCGTCGCCCCGTTCGTCGGGGTTCTCCAGGGGGAGAGAAGCAGGCATGGCCAATTTCGCGAAGTCGAACGTGCCGCAGTTCTCGGTGGACGTGTACCAGAACGAGTATCTGCCGGAGGGCGGCCGCGAGGTCAACGCCATCGTCACGGTGACCGCGACCGGCGGCGGCACCATCGGCAGCGCGGTGGCGGCCCCCCACCTCTACACGCCCGGCCAGGGGCCGTCGGCGGCCGTGGTGCTCATGGTCGACTGCTCCGGCTCGATGGACTATCCACCGACGAAGATGCGCAACGCCCGCGACGCCACGGCCGCCGCGATCGACGCCCTGCGCGACGGCGTGCACTTCGCGGTGGTCGGCGGCACGCATGTCGCCAAGGAGGTCTACCCCGGCGCCGGGCGGCTCGCGGTCGCCGACGCCGCCACCCGCGAGCAGGCCAAGCGGTCGCTGCGCACGCTGAGCGCGGGCGGGGGCACCGCCATCGGTACCTGGCTCAAGCTGGCCGACCGGCTGCTGGCATCGGCGGACGTGGCGATCCGGCACGGCATCCTGCTCACCGACGGGCGCAACGAGCACGAGTCGCCCGAGGACCTGAAGGCGGCCCTGGAGGCGTGCGCCGGACGGTTCACCTGCGACGCCCGCGGCGTGGGCACCGACTGGGAAGTGAAAGAAGTCACAGCGATCGCCTCCGGTCTCCTCGGCAGCGCCGACATCGTCGCCGATCCGGCCGAACTCGCCGACGACTTCACGCGGATGATGGAGACGGCGATGGGCAAGGAGGTCTCGGACGTAGCTCTGCGGCTGTGGACCCCGCTGGGCGCGAGTGTGAAATTCGTCAAACAGGTCGCGCCGACGGTCGAGGAACTGACCGGGCGGCGCACCGAGGCCGGCCCCCGCGCGGGCGACTACCCGCTGGGTTCCTGGGGCGACGAGTCCCGTGACTACCACGTCTGCGTCGAGGTCCCGGCCGCGGACGTGGGGCGGGAGATGCTCGCCGCCCGGCTCTCGCTGATCATCCCGCAGCCCGCCGGCGCCTCGGCCGGAAGCGGTGCGGAGGGCGTCCAGAAGCTCGGCGCGCAGGGTCTGGTACGGGCCGTGTGGACGGACGACATGACCGCTTCGACGTCCATCAACCCCCAAGTCGCCCACTACACCGGGCAGGCCGAACTGGCCCAAGTCATCCAACAGGGCCTTGATTTGCGCAAAGCGGGCGATTTCGACGGAGCAACGTCCAAATTGGGCCGGGCCGTCCAGCTCGCGAGTGTCTCCGGCAACGCCGATACTGCGAAACTGCTTGCGAAGGTGGTGGACGTGGTCGACGCCGCGACCGGTACTGTGCGACTGAAAGCGAGGGTCGAGGAGGCCGACGAGATGACACTCGAAACCCGGTCCACCAAGACTGTTCGTGTAAAGAAGTGAACGCGAGTTGAACGAGCCCGGCCCGCGGGCCGGAGAACTTCGGTCGGAAGCGACCGGACAAGGAGAGGAGGAAGCGCCGACATGCCGACCTGCCCGAACGGACACCAGTCGGGTTCCGAGGACTGGTGCGAGGTGTGCGGCCACCGCATGGCGGGGTCCGTGCCGCCGCCCCCTCCTCCCCCGCCGCCCGGCGGTGGCTACGGATTCCCGCCCCCGGGCGGCCAGGGCGGTCCCGGCGGCCCGGGCGGATACGGGGGGCCTGGTGGCCCCGGCGGCAGAGCGGAGCTGTGCCCGCAGTGCCGCACGCCCCGTGAGGGGGCCGCGCCGTTCTGCGAGGAGTGCCGGTGGAACTTCCTGACGAACACGGCGACCTCGTACACCCCGGCAGCCCCGCGCCCCGTCGGTCCCGGCCCGGGCGGACCCGGCCCCGGACCCGGACCAGGCGGCCAGGGTGGTCACGGTGGCCAGGGTGGTCACGGCGGGTACCAGCAGCAGCCCCCGCCCGGCCCGACGTACGGCGGTGGCAACGGCGGTGACTCCTACGACTACCAGGGATCCCGTCCGTCCCAGGTGAACCGGCCGGCCGAGCCGATCCCGCCGGGCCCGCCCGGCTTCGGCGGCGACCCCTCGCGCTCGGTACCGCCGCCGCCCGGCCCGGGCGGATACGGAGGGCCCGGTGGCCCCGGTGGCCTGAACGGTCCCGGTGGACCCGGTCCGCACGGCGGACAGGGTGGCCAGGGCGGTCCGGGTGGCCAGGGCGGCTACGGAGGGCCCGGTGGGCCCGGAGGCCCGAACGGTCCCGGTGGTCCGAACGGTCCCGGTGGTCCGAACGGTCCCGGTGGTCCGAACGGTCCCGGTGGTCCGCAGGCGTACCGTTCCGGCCCGCCGGCCCCGCCCGGATTCCCGCAGGAGACCGGACGGCCCCCGCAGCAGGGCGGTCCCGCCTTCGGCGGTGAGGACGACTGGGTCATCCCCCCGCCGTCCGGCGGTCCCGGTGGCGGCCAGGGCGGTCCGAACGGCCCCGGTCAGCACGGGCAGGGACAGCACGGGCAGGGCCAGCACGGTGGTTACGGCTATCCGCAGCCCGGTGCGCCCCAGGCGCCGTCCGGTCCCGGCGGTTTCCCGCAGCAGCCCCAGGGTCCGGTGACCTGGACCGCGACGATCGGTCCGGACCGCGACTACTTCATGGCGATGATGCACCGCTCCGGCCCCGAGGCCACGGGCCTGAACCTGCCCGCGTACTCGCCCGAGCAGCAGCGCACCCTGACCGGCAACCAGCTCACGATCGGCCGCCGGCGCCACTCCACCGGTGACACCCCCGACATCGACCTGTCGACGCCGCCGGAGGACCCGGGTGTCTCGCACCAGCACGCGGTGCTGGTGCAGCAGCCGGACGGCAGCTGGGCGGTCGTCGACCAGAACTCGACGAACGGCACGACGGTCAACGGTTCGGAGGAACCGATTCAGCCGTTCGTCCCGGTCCCGCTCCAGGACGGCGACCGCGTCCACGTGGGCGCCTGGACGACGATCACCATCCACCGCGGCTGAGCCGGGGAGACCCCGGCCGGAGACACGCCCAGGGCTCAGGGGCCAGGGTTCAGGTTTCAGGAGGGCAGCACCCAGCGGTGCGGCCCTCCTGGGTCGTCCAGCCACGCCCAGCACCGGTCCTCGCCGACCGTGAGGCCGTAGCGCTCGCGCTGCGGCCGTCCCTCCCGCCGCCACACCTCGTACGCCTCCCCGGCCCCGATGCTGCCCGCGGTCAGCGTCAGCAGGAACCGGAACCGGTCGCTGTTCCTGGCCCGGCGCGGCACGTCGGCCAGCTCGGTCTCGCCGGCCGGCACCGCCCGCGACCGGTTCGCGCCGCGCAGGGGTACGAAGTAGGCGGGCGTGTGCAGGAACCGCCCCTCGGCGTGCCCCGGGCCGTGCACGGTGAGGGCGATCAGACCGGTGGCGAACGGGGCGAGGACGCGGGCGCCGGGCCGGCACTGGGCGAGCCAGGCCCCGGGCACGGACGGCAGGGTGCAGGTCACGATGATCCGGTCGTAGGGGGCGCGTGCGGGCACCCCGCGCGCGCCGTCGCCGGTGACGACCACCGGGTGGTATCCGGCGGCGTCCAGGTGCCGGCGGGCCGACTCGGTGATCTCCGGGTCGAGGTCGACGGTGGTGACCAGGTCGTCGTCACCGAGCCGGTGGGCGAGCAGGGCGGCGTTGTAGCCGCTGCCGGTGCCGATCTCCAGGACCTGGTCGCCGTCGCGGACGCCCAGTGCGACGAGCATCACCGCCATCAGGGACGGCTGGCTGCTGGAGGAGAGCAGCTCGCCGTCGCGCATCCGGATGGCCAGCGGGATGTCCTCGTACGCGCCGCGCACCCAGGCCTCGCCCGCCCGGAGGTCGGGGCTCTCGCCCCACCGCCGCTCGTAGCCGCCGATGGCACCCACGTAGTAGTACGGCACGAACAGGTGGCGCGGGACGGCCTCGAAGGCCTCCCGCCACACGGGGTCGGCGTCGAACGTCCCGCTCGCGGCGATCTCGCGCACCAGTGCCGCCCGCGCCGAGCCGGCGAGGTCGTCCAGGTCCCGCTGAGCAGCGTGCCCGCCCATGCCTCCACAGTACGAGTACCGGCACGGGGACGGGACCCGGAGCAGGAACGGGGTCCCCGCCCTCCTCCCGGTCCCGGGACCGGGAGGACCGGGACCAAAGGGCAGAACGGCGGGACCTAGGGCTTGAGGCCTATGCCGCCCCGTCTGAGACCATGGACGGGTGACAGAGATTCGGCGCGGCACGCTTCAGGAGCAGACGTTCTACGAGCAGGTCGGCGGGGAGGAGACCTTCCGCCGGCTCGTCCACCGTTTCTACGAGGGCGTGGCCGAGGACCCGCTGCTGCGTCCCATGTACCCGGAGGAGGACCTCGGCCCGGCCGAGGAGCGGTTCGCGCTGTTCCTGATCCAGTACTGGGGCGGTCCGACCACGTACAGCCAGAACCGGGGCCATCCGCGGCTGCGGATGCGGCACGTGCCGTTCAAGGTCGACCGGGCCGCGCACGACGCCTGGCTGGGACACATGCGCGTCGCCCTCGACGAACTCGGCCTGTCCGAGGAGCACGAGCAGACGCTGTGGAAGTACCTGACGTACGCGGCGGCCTCGATGATCAACTCCCCGGGCTGAGACACCTTCCGGGGCGGAGCACACCGGGGTTCAGCGCACGCTGAGCCCCAGCGCCCCGGCCGTCCCCGCCCGCCGCAGGGCGATCGACCCGTACGGCGTCCGCAGCCGGAGCCACGGGCCCGAGGCGAGCAGCACCGGCTCCCCAAAGTCGCCGCCCGCACCGGCGGACGGGGCCGCCGCCCGCAGGAACCCCAGCGACTGGGCCGCGTGCACCGCCCGCACCGGGAGGTCGGTCGGGGCGACCGTGCGGGACCAGATCTCCCGCCCGATCCGGTCGAGTTCGGCCCGGGTACGCGACTCGGGCGCCAACTCGCCCGTACGCGCCTTGAATTCGGCGACCGCGGCGGCGACGAGCGCCCGCAGGGAATCCGGTGCGGGCAGCCCGGGTTCGGCCTGCCAGCCCTTCCGCGGAGGCAGCATCCCGGCCCACGGCGGCCCGGTCACCGCGCCCGGCACGGCGGCGGTGACAGCGGTCTCGTCCACCGACTCCAGCAGCTCACCGGCGGACACGGTCACGTCCAGGGTGACGTCGATGCCGTCCTCGTACGGCTTGGCCAGCCGCACGGCGCGGACGGCCAGCACCTCGAAGGAGGGCGGCCGGCCGAACACGGCGAGTGCGGTGCCCGACGCCTGGAGGCGCACCGCGGCCCCACGGTCGTAGTGGAGCAGCCGGGAGAGGAAGGCCGCGAGGTCCGCGGCCTCCCTCTCGTCGGCGAGGTGGAGCACCGTCATGCCGCGACGGCCTCGTCCTGATCGGCGCCGTCGGCGTCACTCGTGCTGTCGCCGTCGTCCGTGTACTCCTGGAGGAACTCCCGCTCCTCCTGGGTGATCCGGCGCGGACGCTGCGCCTCGAAGTCGAACGGCACGATCACCGTGGAGGCCCGGACGTAGACCTGGTCGCCGTCCTTCACCTCGTAGGTGAGGGTGAAGGACGCGGCCCGGATCTGGGTGACCCACAGCTCGATGTCCACGGGCGCGTGCCGGTGGACGAGCTGCCGCTTGTAGTCGATCTCGTGGCGGGCCACCACGGACCCCTGCTGGAAGTCCTTGTCCGGGCGGAACAGGAAGTCGATACGGGCCTCCTCCAGATACCGGAGGAAGACCACGTTGTTGACGTGGCCGTACGCGTCCATGTCCGCCCAGCGCAGCGGGCAGCGGTAGATGTGCCGCAAGAGATCAGCCCCGGGTCAGCTTCTTGTAGGTGGCGCGGTGCGGGCGCGCGGCGTCCGCACCGAGCCGCTCGACCTTGTTCTTCTCGTACGAATCGAAGTTGCCCTCGAACCAGAACCACCTGGACTCGCCCTCGTAGGCGAGGATGTGGGTGGCGACGCGGTCCAGGAACCACCGGTCGTGGGAGATGACCACGGCGCACCCGGGGAACTCCAGCAGCGCGTTCTCCAGGCTGCTGAGGGTCTCGACGTCGAGGTCGTTGGTCGGTTCGTCGAGGAGCAGCAGGTTGCCGCCCTGCTTCAGGGTGAGCGCGAGGTTCAGCCGGTTGCGCTCACCGCCGGAGAGGACACCGGCGGGCTTCTGCTGGTCCGGACCCTTGAACCCGAAGGCGGAGACGTACGCCCGCGAGGGCATCTCGACCTGGCCCACGTTGATGTAGTCGAGCTCGTCCGACACGACCGCCCAGAGTGTCTTCTTGGGGTCGATGTTGGCGCGGTTCTGGTCGACGTAGGAGATCTTGACGGTGTCGCCGACCTTGACCGACCCGGAGTCGGGCTCCTCGAGGCCCTGGATCATCTTGAACAGCGTGGTCTTGCCCGCGCCGTTCGGACCGATGATCCCGACGATGCCGTTGCGCGGCAGCGTGAAACTGAGGTCCTCGATCAGCAGCTTGTCGCCGAAGCCCTTGCTGAGGTTGTTCACCTCGACGACGATGCTGCCCAGGCGCGGGCCCGGCGGGATCTGGATCTCCTCGAAGTCCAGCTTCCGCATCTTGTCGGCCTCGGCGGCCATCTCCTCGTACCGGGCGAGACGGGCCTTGGACTTGGCCTGGCGTCCCTTGGCGTTGGAGCGGACCCACTCGAGCTCGTCCTTGAGGCGCTTCTGCCGCTTGACGTCCTTGGCGCCCTCGACCTTGAGGCGGGCGGCCTTGGTCTCGAGGTACTTGGAGTAGTTGCCCTCGTAGCCGTGCAGGCGGCCGCGGTCGACCTCGCAGATCCACCCGGCGACGTTGTCCAGGAAGTACCGGTCGTGGGTGACGGCCACGACGGTGCCCTCGTACTTGGCCAGGTGCTGCTCGAGCCAGTTCACCGACTCGGCGTCGAGGTGGTTGGTGGGCTCGTCGAGGAGCAGCAGGTCGGGCGCCTCGAGCAGCAGCTTGCAGAGCGCGACGCGGCGCTTCTCACCACCGGAGAGGTTCGCGACGGCCCAGTCGCCGGGCGGGCAGCCCAGGGCGTCCATGGCCTGCTCGAGCTGGGCGTCGAGGTCCCAGGCGTTGGAGTGGTCGAGCTGCTCCTGCAGCTTGCCCATCTCGTCCATGAGCGCGTCGGTGTACTCGGTCGCCATCTGTTCGGCGATCTCGTTGAACCGGTCGAGCTTGCCCTTGATCTCGGCGACACCCTCCTGGACGTTCTCCAGGACGGTCTTTTCCTCGTTCAGCGGGGGCTCCTGGAGCAGGATGCCCACCGTGTAACCGGGGGTGAGGAAGGCGTCGCCGTTGGACGGCTGCTCCAGCCCCGCCATGATCTTCAGAACGGTCGACTTACCGGCACCGTTCGGGCCGACGACACCGATCTTCGCCCCCGGGTAGAAGCTCAGGGTGACGTCGTCGAGGATCACCTTGTCGCCGTGCGCTTTGCGCGCCTTGCGCATGGTGTAAATGAACTCAGCCAAGAGAAACCGTCCGGCAGCTTGAAACTGGCAGTGGGCAGATACACCCCATCTTGCCGCACCGCCACCCCTAGGAGGAAACGCGTTCCGTCCGGGGCCTCTGAGCTGGGGCTTCGCCGGTCGCGACGGCGGCTCGCCTGTCACTGCCGGTCGCGACCGGTCGGCGTCGGGGTCTCGGCCGGCCCGGAGACGGCCCGGAGACGGCCCGGCCGGGCAGGCAGGCAGACCGAGCCGCCTTCCTTGTCAGTACGTGCGGCTAGGGTGCGCCCACCGTCAGGGGCAACGCACCGAGGAGGGGCTTTGGGAGCCAGGACAGGACTGCTGGTGCACGCCGACGGCGATGTGCCGGACCGGTTGCGACGGGTGGGGCCGGCGGACCTGGCACGGACGACAGGTGAGAGCAGGGCCCGTCGTCGCGGTGTGGCGGCGGTTTCGGTCCGCGCGCGGCTCGTCGCGGTAGCGGCCGCGTCCTTGCTGGCTGGAGGTTGCGGCACGCAGGACGATCCGGTCAAGGACCGCTGGGAGTCCAGAGCCGAGTTTTCAAGTTGTGGCGAGGTGAGCTTGGCTCAGGGTGAGGAGATGCAGAAGCAGACGGGGCGGGAAATCGTCTGTCTCCGGCGGGCCCTGAAGAGTGGCGAGAGCGCAGAACTGAAGGCGACTTATCCCACTGTGGAGGGTGACCCGATTCGCGAGTACTACCGCTTGACGCCGCACGGCAGGCTTGAGGTGTACACCGACAGCACGGACGACCGCCACTCGGACCGGAAGTGGTCGTTCGCTGAGTGCTACACCCCGGAATGGTTGGCTGAGATTTCCTGCGATCAATGACCAGGCCAATGCCATGAGGTCGTCCATGGCCTCCTGGAAACCGACTGGACCCCATCGGACGCTTCCTGGCTGAGTCGCAGCGTCGGCTTATGGGTGTTCGGCGGTGCAGACACGCGTGGGCGGCCGACAGCCGACCGCCGGGCAGAGGCCCTGAAAACCGTCGTGGCGCAAGTCACCGTGGGTTCAAATCCCACGGTCACCGCCAGGTGAAACAGTCTCTGACCAGGTAATTCGGTCGAGGGCCGTTCGCGTGCTGGTTCGCCGGCATCACCCGGTGTTTCCCGTGACTCCTCGCCTGATCGGGCACCCAGCGGGCACGGCACACTGGGCCTGTCGGCATCGGCGGTTCTGACTGGGGGAAACGTGAGCAAGGGGTGGCCTGAGCGTTGGTGGACGACGGCTCTCGTAGCTGTGGCGCTGACCGGCATCGTGTCCTACGACGTCTGGTGGGTCGCAGGGATCCTTGCGGAGCCAGTCGTGGACTGGTGGGGTCTTCTTGGGCCGTGCCTGGGGGGAACCTGGTTCGCGCTCCTGGCGGTGTCGGCTGCCCATCGTGCGATCATCCTCCGCAGGAGCACACGAGCCGTAGCTGCTGAGACGCAGGCCGGCCACTGAATCCGTGCCAGGACCACGCGGCTCTCTCCCACGAGGTCGGTGGAGTCTCCATGGGCGAGTCAAGCCGGCGGGCCGCCACCCTCGAACGATGGGCGGCGGCCATCCGCGAAGCCTGCGGTGAAGCGGTGTTGGAGCCCTGACCGCACCCGTCGCCAGTGCTCACCGTCAGTCGAAGAGGGCGATGAGTCCGTTCACCCAGATTCCCAGCATCACGAGGACCACCGCGAGGCATCCGGCTCCCGTCAGAAGTCCGGCGAACTTGCCTTTCCCGACGTCCGGTTCGTCCGGAGTGGAGGGCACCGAGTCCCAGTCCACCGGGTGGCCCAGGGCATCGGAGCAGGCGACTCGTACTGCTGTCAGCTGCTCCACGGCGAACCTGGAGCGGGTGAGCGACTCGGGACCGCGCCACGCAAGCGCTCTCATGCGCTCCTGAGGAGTCCGGTACCTCGCTTCGAAGGCGGAGGTCTCTTCTGTGTTCCTGTCCTCCTCGAGGTACATCCAGCGCCCGGCTTCCGCGGGCTCGCCGTACAGCCGGTACACCCCGGCCAGGCGACGGCGAAGCGTCAGGTCGTTGGGGTGGGAAGAGACCAGTCCGCGCAGACGTTGGCGTGCCATGGGCACCCGGCCGGCCGCCAGATCCGCGTCGACTCGGGCGAGGGTGGCTGTCAGTGGCATGTGTGCATGATCGGGCAGGGCGGTGCAACGTCTCGACTGCTTTTTGCCGGGCGGCCTCGCAGTCGCGCTGACTCACATCGTCGTCGCCCGGGATGACGTGCTCGCCGAAGCCGTGGGCGTGCGGTGCGGCTCATGGTCCGCCTCGACGCCCACGGTCCGATGCGGCCGGACGGTTCCTCTTCGACAGAGAGGAAAGGCACCCTCCCGGCGTGCGCCTTCGGGCGGAAGCAGCGTAAGGCGAGTGAGGTCGTCGGCATGCCCGAGGGCTGCGCGGAAGGCTCGTGCGCCGCAGTCGGGAAGGCGGCCGACAAGCCTTCTGGCATACGCCTGGCGCACGGCGGTCGATCACCGAACGCAACACCAAGGCCCAGGCCTCTGACCTGGGCCTTCAGCAGGGAGCGGTGGAAGCGGGCGCGCGTGAACATCTCCCGAGACGTCCGCGCGGGCCACCTGTGTGGGCGCAAAGGCAAAACCTGCTGCACACGCCACATGCTGCGAGGTTACTGTTCCACCTCGTTCGGCGACTACGAGGAGGACGGGTTGGGCACCCCACAGTGGCCTTCTGATGAGGTACTCGATGCTCTGCACATGTCGCTGGGCCGGCTGGTGACGGCCAGTGCGCAGATGGAGCTGCACCTTCGTGGTGTCGTCGGAGAGTTGGCCGAGGTCGAGGACGCCGGCTGGATCGTCTTCGAGGGGCAGTCGGTGGACTGGCTCGTGAACATGGGGAAGGCGCTCCTCAAAGAGCACCGCGAGATGGAGCGGTGGCCCGCCGAGTTTTCCGACGCCATTGGTGAGAGCCTCGCAGCGGTGGGCGCGATCAACCTGCTGCGCAATCGCATGGTGCACGGCGCTTGGAGCCGGACGTGCCTCGGCGCCAGTGATTGTGTGCCTCGTCCTCAGGGCGCCGCCTTCGACGATCGCGTATTTCACGTCTATCGCAGTCGTAACCGGAAGGGCGTGGAGGAGCACCAGGTCGCTGTCTGCGACATCCAAGACCTGGTTCAACGGATCTACGACGTGATCCCCGCTCTGCGGAGAGCATTGAGGGCGGCGCAAGAAGCCTATGGGGCCGCTGACGACGTCTCGGCAGGGGAACCAGCCTGAGGTCGGCAAAGTCGTCTCGACGGGCTGGGCGGAACGTGTCCTCCTGCCCTGAGTCTTGCCAGGGCTCTCGGGGAGCCGGCTCTTCCCTGGTCAGGCCGTAATTCATGAGCGACTGAGTGGTCGTCGTCAGTCAGCGACCGAGTGGTCGTCGTTGGTCGTCGTTGGTCGTCGTTGGCCACTGCCGAGCTGTCTCGGACGGTCCGGAGGCGGTCCGGTGATGTCCTCCGAATCAGGGCTGCGCCCGGTTGATGGCCGGGCTGTCCTCGGTGCGGCCCGTCTGAACCTCGGACGACGAAAGCGAGCGGTCTTGGTTCCCTGCGCACCGGTTTCCCCCCTGCCGTGCGCAGCCCCCATCACCGGCGAAGCGACTGCTTGCCGTCATGGCTCCGTATGCGAGGGCCGTCGCCGTCCAGCGCGTCCAAGAGCCTGATCGCGTAGACCTCGGGCCTGCGCTCGCTGACCTGGCCGGGTGTGAGCCGGGAGAGACGGCTGTCGGCCGGTTCGCGGCTAGGAGATCGCCTTGTAGCCCTGCCAACTGCTCGCGATCTTCGTACGGCTGCCGAAGGTGCCCTTGCCGGTGCCGTTCTGCCGGAAGAGGTTGCCCGCGGTGTCCCGGGCGACGAGGTCGGCCTTGCCGTCGCCGGTGATGTCCCCCGCGCCGACGACCACGTTGTACGAGCCGCCCCAGTCGGTGGCGATCCTGGCCCGGGGCTTGAAGGTGCCCTTGCCCGTGCCGTCGAGGCGGTACAGGTTGTCGGCCTTGTCCTGCACGAGCAGGTCTCCGATGCCATCGCCGTTCAGGTCACCGGCACCGGCCACCTTCTTGTAGCCCTTCCAGTTGCTGAAGAGCTTCACGCGGGACGACAGTTTCCCGGTGCTGGTGCCCTTGTAAAGGTAGACGGCGCCGGTGGAGGAGTTGCGGGCGATCAGGTCCGGGCGGCCGTCCTTGGTGACGTCGCCGGGCGAGGTCAGGATGTCGTACTGCTTCCAGCCGGTGCCGGTCGAGATCGTCGTGTACGGCGTGGACGGTTTGAGCGCCGCTCCGCAGGCGGGCCGGTACAGGCGCACCGTTCCGCTGCTGAACCGGACCAGGACGTCGTTGCAGCGGTCCCCGCTCAGGTCGCCGAGCGGCACCGGTTTCACGCTCGTCGCCCAGCCGCTGCCGCTCACCTTCCCGGAGAAGGTGCCCGTGCCGGTGCCCTGCTGGAAGGTGAGGGCGCCGGAGGAGTTAAGGGTGAGCAGGTCGCCGAGGCCGTCCCGTCCCGCGTGGTCCCGCCGCACCGGCGCCGCGAGGGAGCCGCCGGTGCGGATGTGGATGCGCTCCTGGGCGTCCACGTACGCCACCTGGTTCCCGTACGGGTCGAGGGTCCAGCGGATCCGGCGGTCCGAGGCCACGCCCTCCGCGAGGTGGGACGTGGCGGGCAGGGGGGCGATGTCAGCGGTGACCGCCTGCCCGGAGCGCACGTCGGTGCGCACCAGTGTGCCCCGCGCGGTGTCGTGGCGGACCAGGAAACCGTCCGCCAGCAGCGCGTCGCCCTTCGGCACCGTCACCGACCGGCCGCGGGAGCGGTCGAACACCCCGGCCTTGCCCTGGGCGGCGCACGCCCAGTACACGAAACGTCCGTTGACCTGCAGTTCACTGGGCACGCACGCGGAGCCGACGTTGACCTCGACCGCCTTGGCCGTCGATCCGAGGCGGCTCGTCGACAGGCGCCCCGCGGTGGACGTCGTGGTCCACAGCTGTCCGCCCCACAGGGCCGCGGCGTTCGCCGTGCGCGTCACCACGGCCTTGGACTGCGTCCAGTCGACGACGAACTGCTTGCGGTCGGTACCGCCGGACAGCAGTGCGTACCGCCCCTCCGCGGCCTCCACCTCGCCGTGGAAGCCGGGGACGGTCAGGGTCTGGACCTCACCGGTGGGCGTACGGCGGTGGACCCGCTGGGCGGTCTCCAGGTCGGCGTGGACGACGGAGCCGTCACCGGCGCCGAACAGCCGCACGCAGCCGTGGTGGATCCCGCACGGCTTGACCCACCCTCCGGCCTGCCGGACCGGCCCCGCCTCGGGCACCGGGCCGGCGGACACCGTGCGGGTGTTGAACATGACGTCGTGGGCCGGGGTGGAGGTCTGGTCGGTCCAGGCCAAGGTGCCGTTGGCCAGCGCCAGTCCGTCGACGGGTGCGGGGACCGGCGGCAGGTCCATCAGCTCGTCGGTGACGATCCGTCCGTCCGGCCCCTCGCTGAGCCGGTGCACGCCCCAGTCCGCCTCGTCGGGGCCGCCGGTCACGACGGCCGAGCCGTCCGCCGACTGCCGGACCCAGCCGTCCATCCGCGGGATCAGCGTGCGCCACGCGCCGGCGTCGGTCAGGGGCCGGGTGAGCACGGCGCGGGTCTCGCCGCCGTAGGTGGCCACCACGACGTCGTCACCGACGACCGTGAAATCGGACTTGCCCTCGGTGCCCGCACCCGGCACCACGGTCACCGGCCCGTCGAGCGCGTCCCGGCGCAGCAGCCGCGCGCCGAGTCCCGGGGACCACCAGCCGACGTAGTCCTCGGTGAGGACGGGTGTCCGGGCCGACCGCGCGTCGTAGGGGGCCAGCACCTCGGTCCAGGAGCCGTCGCGGACGTCGACGACGACCAGTTGGTTGCGGAAGACCTTGGGGTCCTCGGTGGGCACGCGGTACCGCATGAGCAGTGAGCGGTCGTCGTGCTCGCTGATCGCGAGGAGCTTCGCGTCGGCGGGCCAGCCGGTCAGCAGCGTGTCGCCGGTACCGCCGTCGGCGGTGGGCTTCAGCAGGTGCACTTCGTGCACGTCGGCCCCGCTGCGGCGGTAGGCGACGACGACGCCCTCGCCCGCCGTGGCGGCGTGGACGAGGCCGGCCGGGACGGTCACGGTGGACGTGTCCGCGCCCGTACCGAGCGCGCGGAAACGGACGACACGGCGTCCCTCGGCGTCGGTCGACAGGGTGTACGTGGTGTCCGACTGGGCGAGCCCGTTGGGCTGCTGGGTGCCGGCGAACTCGGTCAGCTCCCTGGTCCGCCCGGTGGCGTAGTCCGTCCAGTGCAGGCCGGTGCTGCCCTCAGGGCTCGACAGCACACCGGTTTCGCCGAATCCCATGAGCACCGGGTTGCGCGTGGCCGTGCGGTCCGCGGCGGGCAGGACGGTCTCGTCCTCGCCGACGGCTCGCGCGGTCCCCGCCGGCACGGCGGCCAGTGCGCCTGCGGCCAGGGCGACAGCCACGGCCACGGCCGTGCCCCCTCGGCCCAGCAGACGTCGTCGTACGGCCTTGCAGCCTTCCACGGAACCCCCCGGTCCCTCGACCCCGACAGCTGTGACCCCAACAGCCGTGAGTGACCTGTGCATGTCTTGTGCGACGGGAGCGTATCAGTGTGGCCTGACAGCGCTTTCGGAATGTCCCGGTGCAGTGCGAAGGGCCCGTACGAGCCGGGCGTACGGGCTCTTCGGTTCTCACTGGGCGTCAGCCGACTTGATTCTCCCAGCCGTTGTGCTTCCAAGCGCGTGTGCCGTCACGGCGGCTGTGCGGGCAGTCGCGGCTGCTGGTGCGGAAGCCGGGACGATGGCGGTCGGAGGGGTGGTCGCTGCCACGATGGCCGGCGCGGTCTGAGGTCTACTGGCGGACCATGTGCCGGGAAGAAGGGGGCCTGGATCCGGACGGGTCGTTCGTTGCCATACGGACAGGCTTCGTTGGGCTCCGGGAGCAGGGGGAAAGGATGCGCGCCGAGCTCGGCTTCGGGAACGGTGTGGGTGAACAACCCGCGATCGGTTCCTGGCACCCTCTTCCCTGGTCGCCTCGCCTCGCCACTGTGTGACACGTACACGAAGGGCCTGCAAGGGAACGAGCCGGCCACGGCCTGGCCGCGGACGTCCCTTTCCCCGAACGGCCACGAAACCCACTCAGGAGGTTCGGGAAAGAGAACGGCCTCCAGAGGTGGTCTCCCTTGGCGTTCTCTACGGCCGGAGGGCTGCCCGGCTGGGGCCGCCGGAGGGTCCGGTGGTCCCAGCCGGGTCCTTCCTCGACACGCGTGCGGCGGTGAGCGACGGACACCGTCCCGGAACACCGGCCGGTGTCCCTGCCGCAGCCCCCCGAAGGCTCTGCTTGGATCCGCCCATGGCTTCCGCTGACGCACCGGACGGGACGCGGGAGGGAACAGCGCTCGCGGTCCCGTTCGGCGGGGCGTCCGTCGCGTGCTGGTTCTGCTGCCCGGTCTGGACGGTCGTCTGCTTCCTCGCGCTGCCCCTGGCCCTCGTCGGGCTTGTGCGGGCCTGCGTCGAGTACCGGGCATCGGCCCACGGCCGGACGAGCAGACCGCACGCCGTCGTCGGCGGCGCGCTCTCCCTGCTGGGAGCGACGGCGGCGATCCTTTACCTGGTCTTCCTGGCCACTCGTCCGGACCTTGCCCTCCAGGAGTAGCCGTCCGGCGGGCGCGTCGACCGAGGGCGTCAGTTGCCGCGGCCCGCCTCGCGCTGCCGGGTGATGACCAGGGCCGCTCCGCCGAGGACGACCAGGGTGATGGCGGTGCCGACGATCCAGGGGGCGGCGCTGGGGGCGCCGGTGTCGGCGAGGTTGACGTCGGTGGTGGACCCGACGACCACGGGGGCGGGGGTGGGGCCGCTCAGGGTGTGGACGTCGACGCCGGTTTCGGCCGCCTTGGTCCTGCAGTCGAGCATGCCGGTGAACCGCTTCTCGAAGCCGTCCGCGCCCTGGACCGTGAAGTCGTACGTCCGGTCCTCGGCCACCGGAACCGTCACCGTGCGGGTCTCGCCCGGCTCCACGGTGTACTCGCGCTCCGCCACTTCGTAGGTGAAGGGTTCGTCGTCCTGATTGGTGGTGATGACGTCGACGCCGCCTTCGGCGCAGTTCTTCCGGGCGGTCATCGCCGGAATCGCGCCCTGCTCCGCCCACGTCGCGCTCGCCGTCGCGGAGACCGTCGAGGTGCTGGAGCCGGCCAGGATCTGCGTCTGGCTGCGGCTCTCGGCGGCGAACGCCCGGCCGACCGGCACCGTGGTCGAGGCCTGCGCGGTCACCTGGACCGTGCCCTCGGGCGCGTCCTCGGGTATCTCGAAGAACACCTCGGTGCCGTCCACCGCGCTGATGACCGGCAGGCCGTCCGCGTCCAGCATCCGCACCCCGCTCGTGGCGGCGTCCGCCGGCGGCGACATCGTCACGCTGCGCGCGTCCGTACGTACCGTCACCGGGCCGAGCAGCTCGCCGGGGCGTCCGGAGACGGCCGGCGGGTCCAGGGTGAGCGACGCCTGCGGTTCCGCCTGGTTGCGCGCGTTCTTCTCCAGGTAGTCGGCGAGCTGCTCCGCCTGGGGGTCGACGGCGTCCACGTCCACGTCGTCGGAGTAGCGCCAGATCGCCACCTGCGTGCCGGCCGCCGCGTCCTGCTCGGTCAGCTCGCCCCGGACGCCCGCCCGGTCGGCGAGCGCCGCGAGGTCGTTCACCTGGGGGTAGGAGTTCCGCAGGATCCAGTGGATCCGGCCGGCGTCCTCGTTGGCGCCCAGCGAGGTCCCGCTCCAATCGGTCTCGTGGTACTCGGCGTCCGTCTGCGTGGGGGTGTGGATGTCGACGCAGTAGGTCTGCAGCATGCCGCCGCCCTCGACGGACATCTCGAACAGTCCCGCCGACACCTGCTGGTCCCCGGCGGCGCCGCGGATCACGGCCTCGCCGTACGTCTTCAGGCCCTCCACGGTCGCGGCCGCTCCGCTCTCACCGCGCGTCGTCCCGTCGTCGGCCACCGCCGTCCCGGCGCCGGCCAGTACACCGGCGGCGATGAATCCGGACACCAGCGTTCCGGCGGCGAGACGTCTCACCGGCCCGAGCCCGCGTGCGGACACCGCAGAGAATCCAGAGGACGCAGCAAACACCGATTTCCCTTCCGAGCGGGCCCCGTTGACGTGGGGGACGGGTCCCACCAGCAGAATCACCGGCCCCAAGAACTCCGGGAGCCATGCCCGGAATCCTAAGTACGCCGCGAACCACGCCTGTCGGTGATCAGGTCGGAGGCCTGATCCGACGTGGAATCGTTATCGCCGGAGCGCGTACGAACAGGGCTTGTCGATAAATCACCTCGGGATTGTTCGCCATGGATTCGCCGATAAGCCGCACTTCGGTCAGCTCCGCCTCCGAAGGCCGGACCGGCGTCATCACGTCACCATGGCTGGTTCCGGCGACTGCTGTGCGGCGGCGGGCTCGGTCGCGGTGGCTGCGGTTGCGGTGACTACGGCTGTTGCGGCGGTCGTTTCGACCACATCCGTCGCACCCGCCACACCCGTCACTTCGGCGGCTTCGGTACTTTCGGCCGCTTCAGTGGTTTCGGCCGCTTCGGGCTCCTTGGCTCCCTCGCCCGGCGTGGTTTCCCACGTGGGTTCCGGCCGGTCCGGGGAGGCATGTTGTGGGTCCGGGCGGCCCGCCCGGCGGAAGGCCGACGTACCCCGGGCCAGGTCGTGGCCGATCGCCACCGCGTCGAGGTCCGCCGAGGTGCGGCCCTGCTGCCCCTCGCGTGTCTCCGTGCGCACCTTCAGCCGCCCCTGCACGATCACGGGTTCGCCCACCGACAGCGAGGCCGTGGCGTTGGTGGCGAGCTGACGATTGGCCCACACCGTGAAGAAGTTGGTGTGTCCGTCCGCCCACATCGCCTTGTCCCGGTTCCAGTACCGCGACGTGACCGCCAGCCGGAACCTCGCCACCGGTCCGGACGCCGTCTCCCGGAACACCGGCTGCGTCGCCACGTTGCCCACCGCACAGATCATCGTCTCGTTCATCGCGCCTGCTTCCCGCGCCCGGCCGCCGGCACCGGCGGCCGGGCGGATACGCGTACGGGCCCGTCCCGTACGGCTGCGCATCAGACTGCCGCCGTCGGACCGGGCCCGCTGACGCCTGTGGACCACCGCCGCTCTGTGGACAACTCCGCCACCCGTACGAGCGGCAGCGCAAAGGGGCCGCGCAGGAGGAGGCGTGCAGAAGGGGCTGCGCAGGAGTGGTCGCGCAGGAGGGGCCACTCCCGCACCTCACCCCATCCCCACGCCCACCCCCGCCACCCGTCCGTACTCCTCCCGTACCTCCCGGTACCGCAGCAGTTCCGAAGCCACCGGGTCCAGGACCCGGGCGCGGCCGCACCCCGCGGCCGCCTCCCGCAGCCGTCTCTCCGCCTCCAGCCCGTGCCGCCGGGCCGGTCCGCGGGCCGCCATCCGGCAGCTCCACTCGACGATCGGGCCGCCGACGATGCCGATCACCATCAGCAGCACCGGCACCCCCAGGTTCGGTGACATGAACCCGATGATCTGGCCCATCAGCCACAGCCCGCCGATGAACTGAATGACCGTCATGGACGCCTGGACGAGTACGGCCACCGGCCACCAGCCGGGCCGCGGCGGCCGCCCCGGCGGCAGTGCGGCGCGCGTGGCGAGGTCGTCCAGCGCCTCCGACAGCCCGTGGGAGCCCCGTACCGCCGCCTCGCGCACCGCCTGCGCCCACGGTTCGGGCAGCCCGTCCGAGGCCTGGTCGGACACCGTGCGCACCGCCTGCTCCACCCGCTGCCTGGCCGTGATCTCCTCGTCGGGCTGCGTCCGCTGCGGGAGTTTCCCGGTGAGCGGCCCGCCCCGGTCCTCGTACCAGCGCCACAGCCGCAGCCACGGGGTACCGCACGCGCGGTTGGCGTTGCGCAGCCACGCCCGTTCGGCGGCCTCGCCCGCCGCGGTGGCGCCCACCGCGTCCGCGAGCCGGTCCGTGAACTCCTCCCGCGCCTCCTCGCTGAGCCCGGCCCACCGGCGGTTGGCGTAGACGGGCCACAGCCGGGCCGCGGTGATGTCCACGTCCGCCGCGACACGGCGGCCGGCCGCTCCCCTCTCGACCACGAACTGACCGAGGGCTTCGCGCAGTTCACCGACCCCGTCCCCGGTGAGCGCGGACAGGGCGAGGACCGTCGTACCGGGTTCTCCGTACTCACCCAGGGCGATGCCGTCCTCGTCGAGCAGGCGGCGCAGATCGTCCAGGACCTGTTCGGCGGCCTCCCCGGGCAGCCGGTCGATCTGGTTGAGGACGACGAACATGACCTCCGCGTGGGCCGCCATGGGCCGCAGATAGCGCTCGTGCAGCATCGCGTCGGCGTATTTCTCCGGGTCGACGACCCAGATGACGGCGTCCACCAGGGCCAGCACCCGGTCGACCTGTTGGCGGTGCTGCACGGCCGCCGAGTCGTGGTCCGGCAGGTCGACGAGGACGAGTCCGCGCAGTTGCTCGTCCTCGTCCGCCGTCGCCTGCAGCGGACGCCGGCGCAACCGGGGCGGGATGCCGAGCCGTTCGATGAGGCCCGCGGCGCCGTCGCTCCAACTGCACGCGATGGGTGCGGCGGTGGTCGGCCGTCGTACGCCGGTCTCCGAAATGGTGGCTCCGGCGAGGACGTTGAACAGCTGCGACTTGCCACTGCCGGTCGCGCCCGCGATGGCGACGACGGTGTGCTGCCCGGAGAGCCTGCGCCGCGCGGCGGCCTCGTCGAGGACCCGGCTCGCCCCGGCCAGCGTCCGGCTGTCGAGCCGGGCCCTGGACAGTCCCACCAGTTCGCGCAGTGCCTCCAGCCGGGACGTCAGGGGCGCGTCGTACGCCAGGGGCGCCACAGGTGACGCCGTCTGCGGCGCGGACGCGCGGGTCTCCATCGCGGCGTACGACTCGGCTCCGAACCCGAAACCGAACCCGGCCCCAGCCCCGGTCCCGGTCCCTGCCCCTGTCCGTGTCCCGCTCCCAGCTCCCGACGTCCTGGCCCGTGCTCCTGACGTCCCGGCCCGTGTCCCGGCGCCTTTCCCCGTCCCCGCGGTCTCACCCACCCGGCGCGCGATCAGCCCGTCGGCCCAGGAGGACTGCGTGGCCGTCCTGTCCTCGGGCGCCCCGCCGTCGTCCTTCTCGTCCTCCTCGTCCTCCTCGTAGGCGTCCTCGTCCCTGTACACGTGGTCCCCGTACTTGTCGTCCCCGTACGGGCCCTGCTCGCGCCCGTCCTGCTCCTGCCCGGTCGCCCCGCGCGCGTCCTCGGGGAGATCGGACCCCTCGGGCCGCTCGGCCGTCCCGGGCGCTTCTGAACCCTCTGATTCCTCGGGGCGCTCGGTGTGGTCCTGGTCCTGATCCTGGTCCTGGTCCTGGTCAGTGACGGCGGTCACCGGTCACCTCTCCTTCTGCAGTACGGACAACGCGGCGATGAGTTCGGCCTGGGGCTCCGGATGCACCTCGAGCGCGTCGAGCGGCGCGAGCCGGCGTTCACGTTCGGCGTGCATGACCCGGTTCACGTACTCGATGAGCAGCCGCCCGCTCCGGTCGCGCAGTCGCACCGCCCCGTGCGCGCCGACCCGTTGGGCGAGCTTCTCCCCCGCGGTCCGCGCCCGGCGCCCGCTCAGCAGCGCCGTGGCGACCAGGGCGGCGACCGTCTCGGGATCGGGGGCGCTACCGCGGTCGAGCTCGCGAACCTCTTCCTCGGCGTACTCCTCCAGCTCGCGCCGCCACCGCCGTACGGCCAGCCCGATCCGGTGCTCGATGCTCTCCGTGGCCCCGTCACTGTCGATGAACTCCGGTGACTTGGCGGCCGGTTCGCGTCGCCAGGCGGTGTCTACCCGCTCGTCGGCGGCGGCGACGGCGCACAGCAGCAGGGCGCCCAGGCCCTCCACCAGAGTGTCGAGGAGTTCGCCGGGCGTGCAGTCGAGCGGGAAGGCCCGCCACCGCTTGAGCGCGTCGCCGGCGAGCACGGTCCCGGCCTGCAGCCGGCCACGCAGGCGCGCGTGCTCCTTGTCGTACGCCCCCTCGACGGCGGAGGTGAGCCGCAACGCGGCGGCGTGCTGCGCGGCGGCGGCACCGGCGAGTTCCGGCATGCGGGAGTTGAGGGAGTCGAGGATGCCGTGGGCGGTGCGCGCCATGACGTGCGCGCGGGCGACGGGGTCCTGCGCCTGGTGGACGAGCCAGGTCCGCAGCGACGCCACGGCGGAGGCCGGCAGCAGCCCGCCGCCCCAGGCCGACTCGGGCAGCTCGGGCACGGTGAAGCGCGGTACATGGCCGAGTCCGGCCTTGGTGAGGAGGGCGCCGTACTGCCGGGACACCTCGGACACGACCTGGTGGGGCACCCGGTCCAGGACGGTCACCAGGCTGACGTCGTACTCCTTGGCGGCGCGCAGCATGTGCCAGGGCACGGCGTCGGCGTAGCGGGCGGCGGTGGTGACCATGACCCAGATGTCCGCGGCGCAGATGAGTTCGGCTGCGAGGACGCGGTTGTCGGCGACGAGGGAGTCGATGTCGGGGGCGTCGAGCAGGGCGAGGCCGGGCGGGACGCTGTCGGCGGTCTCGATGCGCAGGACGCGCGCCGGGTTCTCTCCCGGGAGCAGCAGGTCGTCGACCTCCCGCCGGGGGCTCCACACGCGCGTGAGGTCGGGCAGTACGCGCATCCCGCTGAACCAGTGGTGGTCCTCGGGGTGGCAGACGAGCACCGGGGTCCGGGTCGTCGGCCGCAGCACGCCCGCCTCGCTGACGCGCCGTCCCACGAGCGAGTTCACCAGGGTGGACTTGCCGGCTCCGGTGGACCCCCCTACGACGGCGAGCAGCGGCGCCCGGGGCTCTCTCAGGCGGGGCACCAGATAATCGTCGAGCTGCGCGAGCAGTTCGTCGCGGTTGGCACGCGCGCGTGAAGCCCCCGCCACAGGCAGCGGGAAGCGTGCGGCGGCGACACGGTCCCGCAGGGCGGAGAGTGCGTCGAGCAGCTGAGGCCGTACGTCCAAGGTCACCACATGTGAAGAATGCCCAATTTCATGGGAATTCTGAAGCATATGACCCTGTCTGCGCGCCGATCGAACACAAGCGGATGGAAGGGACGACTGGGGCGCGTGCGCAGCCCAGGCATAACGAGTGCACAACACCCGATGCGCGAGGGGCCAAAATCGGTGCACGATTCGTACCCGCCTGCGATTATCGGGACCGCTTCACCGAACCTCCACATCGGGTCACGGAGGCGAGGCGACAGGGGCAAGGACGCGGGAGCCCTATCCTTGTCCCCGGCAACGTCAGGGACCGGGGCCACCCGGGCACCACGACAGAGGCCACCACACCCGGCCCCCGTAGCTCAGTGGATAGAGCAGGCGCCTTCTAAGCGCTTGGCCGCAGGTTCGAGTCCTGCCGGGGGCGCCACCACCCTTCTCACCTCGGGTTTCGGGGCAGAGGCAGCGCCCTGCCCGCCGTGGCTCGCCCGCCCGCGGGGATCCCGGCCCCTCCTCCCGAAGCCCTGGACGCGGCCGCGTGGCCCGAAGAGCCACCACTGGGCGCTGCCGACCCCCTCGATGAGTTTCCGGGCCCGTGACAGTCCATGGAGTGAGATGGAGGACAGTTACAGAGAGGACTGCTTCATGCCCCCTGCGAAGAGCACGAAGAACGCGGAGAGTGCGGACGCCGTGCCGGTCCGTTCGTTGCCGGACACGGAACGGCAGACGGCCGGGGGCAAGGTGCTCCTGCACTTCACCATGTCGCTGGACGGGTTCGTGGCGGGGCCGGAGCACGCGATGGACTGGATGACGGGGACCTCGCACCGTCCCGGGCTCATCGAGGAGTACGCGGAGACGACCGGCGCCGTTCTGGGGGGCCGGGACGGCTGGGACGTCTCCCCCGACGCCGGCGCGATCTACGGGGGCGCGTGGCAGGGGCCGGTGTTCGTGCTCACCCATCATCCGCAGGACGCGCACCCCGCCGACGGCGTGACGTTCCTGAGCTGCGACGTGGCCGAGGCGGTCCGGATCGGGCTCGAGGCCGCCGACGGCAGGAACCTCGAGGTCTTCTCGCCCTCCATCGGCCGGCAGCTGCTGGACCGCGGGCTGGTCGACGAGGTGGACGTGCATGTCGCGCCCGTGCTGCTCGGCGACGGGATCCGGCTGTTCGACCGCCCCGGCGGTGTCCCCGTCCGGCTCGCCCTGCTCAACGGCGGCGATCCCACGGCCGCGGTGAACCTGCGCTACCGCCCGGTGACGTCCACCTGACCGAGCGGCACGGGACTCTCCCCGGCGCCTTCCGCGTAACGGCGACAAGGTCCCGGGGAGAGAACTGTCAGTGGTGCACGACAGGATGACGTCATGTCATATACCGGTGAGTTCCGGGCCTTCGCCCGCCGGCACGGCGTCTCCGACGATGCCGTCACGCGCATCATGTGGACGATGCAGCCGTCCGTCCACCTGGACATCCTCGATCCGTCCGAGGTCGGTCCCGGCGACCTCGTGGTGGGTCACACCGGTGGGCTGCCGGAGCTGCCCGACGGCGTCCCGTGGGACGGGGACGTCTACGTGGCCGGGCTCGATCTGGCCGCGATACCGGAGCAGCCCCTGGACCTCGGGCTCCCCCGCGAAGGGCACCTGCTGTTCTTCGCGGACAGCGACTACGAGGACGGTGAACCCGCGCGGGTCGTTCACGTACCGCCGGGCACCGGGACGGACGTCCGCCCCGCGCCCTCGGGCGTGTACTCCGAGGACCCCTCCGACACGTGGACGACGGACGTCCTCGAACGGCGGGTGCTGGTGTGCCGCACCGGTACGTCGTGGGACGTCCTCGACTGGCTGTGGGACCCCGACGACGACTTCGACGAGACGGAGGCCCGCATGCCGGACCCCGAGGACCCGGACGTGGAGGACGAGGTCCGTCCGCTGCTGGCCGCGGTCGCGGAGTACGCCGAGCGGGTCGGGACCATTCCGTTCGTGCACCGGGACTGCGGACTGCGCGGGGTGGAATTGAATCCCCCGTACTACCGGGCCGACTACGGAACGGACTTCCTGAAGAAGGGGGAGGAGGCCGTGGTCGTCTGCAGGAACGAGCCGGAGCGGTTCGACGAGTTGTACGCCGAGGCCCTGCGGGGCGCATCCGAGCAGGACGGCGGACCGTGGCTGAACCTCCTGGAGTTCGGCGAGGACGAGATCTTCCACACCGGGGACGGCGAAGTGGGCTGGCTCATCAACCGTGACGACCTGCTGGCGGGGCGCTTCGACAACGTCGTGCAGTCGTACTTCTGCTGATCCCGGGCCCGGGACCCCGCTCCTCCGGGCCCCGCTCCCGGTCCCCTCAGAGCGTCGGGACCACCCTCGGTGTCCCCGTGACGGGGTCCGGGACGACGATGTCGGGAAGGTCGAAGACCTTCCCGATCAGCCGGGAGTCGACGATCTCCGACGGCGGCCATCCCCAGGCCCAGCAGCGAGACCGTCCGCGCGACGAAGATCACCCGGAACGGCCGGCTCTCCCGCAGCGGCGACGTGTCGAGCACGAGGCTCCGCAGACGCATGCTTCACCTTCCCCGGGGGCAGGCACCCCGGGCCGGGCTCCGACCGCAGGAAGGGTAACTTGATCGCCCCGGACCACGGACGAGCGGGGGGAACGGCATGCGGCTGCGGTGTGCGGTGCTGGACGACTTCCAGGGCGTGGCCGCCGAGGCCGCCGACTGGGGGCCGGTCGCGGAGGACGTCGAAGTGGTCTCGTTCGACGGTCACTTCACCGACGAGGACGCCTTGGCCGACGCGCTCGCCGACGCCGACATCGTGGTGACGCTGCGGGAGCGGGTGGCCTTCCCCGGGTCGCTGATCGCCCGGCTGCCCCGGCTGAGGCTGATCGTCGCCTCCGGCATGCGCAACTCGGTCATCGACTACGCCGCCGCCGAGGCGCACGGCGTCACCGTGTGCGGTACGGCCAGTTCCTCCACCCCGCCGGTCGAGCTGACCTGGGCCCTGCTCCTCGGCCTGGCGCGCGGCATCGTCGAGGAGAGCAACGGCCTGCGCGCCGACGGCCCCTGGCAGCGCACCGTGGGCGCCGACCTGCACGGACGGCGTCTCGGACTGCTCGGCCTGGGGAAGATCGGGAGCCGGGTGGCCCGGGTCGGTCTCGCCTTCGGCATGCGGGTCGGGGCCTGGAGCCACCACCTCACCCAGGAGCGTGCCGACGAGGTGGGTGTGGAGCTCGCGCCGTCCAAGGAGGACCTGCTGCGCGAGAGCGACTTCGTCTCCGTGCACCTCGCGCTCGGCGAGCGCAGCCGCGGCCTGCTCGGCGCCGCCGAACTCGCCCTGCTCAAGCCCACCGCCTACCTGGTCAACACCTCCCGCGCGGCGATCGTCGACCAGGACGCCCTGCTCGTCGCCCTGCACGACGGCCGGATCGCCGGGGCCGGCGTCGATGTCTTCGACATCGAACCGCTGCCCGCCGGCCACCCGATGCGCACCGCCCCCCGTCTGCTCGCCACCCCGCACCTCGGCTATGTCTCCCGCGCCAACTACGCCACGTACTACGGCCAGGCGGCCGAGAACATCCGCGCCTTCCTCGACGGCGCACCGGTCCGGCGCCTGCCCTGAAAGCGGCCGGAAGACCGGGGCGGAAGACCGGGGCGGGAAACCCGGGCAGAAGACCGGTGCGGATGGCCGGCCGGAAGAAAACCTCTTCACCCGGGGTGATCCGTGGCTGATCACCGTGACTCGTCGTGCGTCTCCGCGTTGAACGGGGAGCACGGCCGCACCCCCTGCGGTCGTGCTCATCGAATCAGAAGGAGAACGTGATGTCGCGCATCGCGAAGGTTGCCTGCGTCGCACTCGGCACGGGTGCCGTGGCCCTGAGCGGGGCCGGTACGGCTCTGGCGGACGCGGGCGCCCAGGGTGTCGCCTCCCACTCCCCGGGAGTGCTGTCGGGCAACCTCGTCCAGGCCCCGGTCCACGTGCCGGTCAATGTGTGCGGGAACACCGTCAGCGTCGTCGGTGCGCTGAACTCGGCGTTCGGCAACACCTGCGTGAACGAGGACGGCCAGCACCACAAGAGCCACAAGAACCACAAGAACGCTTACGGGAACTGACCCCGTACGCGTCACCAGCAGAACGTCCAGAGCCCCGGCACCTCGAGCGCCGGGGCTCTCGCCGCTCCTGACACCGTCGCCGAGACCCCGGCCTCAGGTTCGACGGTGGATCCGCCGGCGGTCACCGCCCGGCAGGCGCGCACACCTTGCTGACGGGATCGCCCACAAATGAGTGATTACGAACAAAAGCCATGATTGCTGGTAATCATGGACTGGTTCGTCGCCATTTCCCCTGTTCCGGAGCCGTCCATGCGCACTGCCCTCACCACCCCCCAGGGTTCACTGACCACACAACGCGACGGGTCCGCTCCCCCACCGCCGGAGCAGGTGGAGGAGCGGACCCTGGCGTTCGAGGGCTTCGCTTACGGGTGCCGGATCGTCCACCAGAGCGCTCCGCGAACGGCGCCGCTGCTGCTGCTCGGCGGCTCCTCCCAGAACCGGTACTCCTGGCAGGGGCACGAGAAGTGGCTGGCACCGTTGTGCACGGTGATCACCGTGGATCTCCCCGGATACGGCAGTGCGGACTTCCTGCCCGCCCGCTACGGGATCGATTTCCTCGCCGACGCGGTCCAGCACATGCTGGTGGAGACCGGGATGCCGCCGGTGAATCTCTTCGGCGGCTGTTTCGGTGAAGTCGTCGGCCTCCGCTTCGCGCAGTTGCATCCCGAGTCCGTCCGCCGCATCGTCTTCTGCGGCGCCGCGATGCGTCTCCCCGAGATCTACACCGACGCGGTACCGCGCTTGTCGCACGCGCTGGAACGGGGCGAGATCGAAGCCGCGGCCGGCGGTCTGGTGGAGCTGTTCATGTCGAACCCGGGCGCCGGTCAGGTCCGCAGGCACGCGGCCGTCGCACGCCTTTTGCATCACCAGTTCATGAACCAGACGCCGGACGAGCTCAGGAAGGCGGTCGAACACAACACGAGGCTGGTGACGCACGGCTGTTACGAGCCGTTGCCCGTCCCCGACGTGCCGACGCTGGTGTTCACGGGCGAGTACGACACCCTGTGCACCCCGCAGATGGGCCGCGAGCTCGCCGCGATGATTCCGGCGGCGCGGTTCACCACGGTCAAGGAGGCGGACCATCTGGTCACGGTCGAGCGCAGGCAGGAGTCCTCGGAGCTGATCGGCCGCTTCTGCACCGACCGCCCCATCGACGACCTGCCGTACTGCACTGCCGTGGAGTCGCCGGGTGCAGGTCTCGCCTGCGCGACGGCCCATCGGTGACGGACACACGATGAGTGGCCGGAACCCGGTATCGGGTTCCGGCCACTCTCCGCCGTACGGATGATCCGACGCGGGGATGCCGACGGGAGGGATGCCGTGGACAACGGCACTCGACCGTCGGAGGCTTCAGGACTTCTCGGCCGGGAGGACGGCGCTGTTGACGCAGGAGACCTCGGCGCCCTCACCGGAGCAGGTCTGCTCCGACTTGTTGACGAAGTGGATCTGCCCGTCCTGATCGGTCGTGATCTCCTGCTCGTTCACCTGCACGCAGCGAACGGTGCCCTTTTCGTCCTTGACGCAGCTGTCCGGGTCCTCGGCACCGAAGGCCTGGACGGAACCGGCGCCGATCAGCGCGAGTCCACCGAGGACCCCCGCCACCGCTGCGATCTTGTTCGACTTCACCATCTACCTTTTTCCTTGACGGTCAGCCCGCCGCGACTGAGCGGCGGAGCCGGTCCGGACCTCCGGACCGGCCGATGTAGCGGGCGGTCCCGGGGCCCGAACGCGTGGTTCGAGCCCCGGGACCCACCTGGATCACCTGAAGGTGATCAGCCGCCGATGGCGAAGTTGGAGGTGCAGGAGACCGAGTTGGTCTCGGTGTTCTCCGCGTTGCCGAGGCCCAGGATGCCGACCGCGAGGTTGATGTCGTCGATGTTGATCAGGCCCTGCTTCGAGTTGTCCTGGATGCAGGTCGTGGCCTGCGAGTTGCTGACCTCGACCTCGGGGCCCTCGTTGGCGTGACCGACGCCGGCGCCGAGGAATCCGGCACTGCCGAGCATGGCCATGACGACCGCAGCCTTCTGGTACTTGCGCATTACTTCTCCTTCTGGTTTGACACGGTCCGTGATGGCCCGGTCACTTACAGTCGCTAATGTAGGCGACGATTACGGCAGTTGGTAGACGAAACGCCGCATCACGCCTTTTTTTCAAATAAAGAGGCATCACACCCGAGTGGCGAAGCCCTCAGGCCCTCTCGCCACCGAGGAGGGAGCTGTTCGTGCAGGAGACCTCGACATCCGAACCGGAGCAGGTCTGCTTCTGCTCGTTGGTGAAGCGGACCTTCCCCTGAGTGCCGGCCGGGAGCCGGTACTCCTTCACCTGCTCGCAGCGAACGGTGCCCCTGCTGTCCTTGACGCAGCCGCCGGAGCCCTCTGCGCCGACAGCCTGGACGGCACCGGCGCCGATCAGCGCGAGTCCACCGAGGACCCCCGCCACCGCTGCGGTCTTCTTCGACTTGAACATCTGCCTTTTCCCTGACGGTCACCCCGCCGCGACTCGGCGGCGGAGCCGGTCCGGACCCCCGGACCGGCGTGCGTGCCGGGCGGGCCCGGAGCCCGAACGCGTGGTTCGAGCCCCGGGACCCACCTGAATCACCTGAAGGTGATCAGCCGCCGAAGGTGAAGCTGGAGGCGCAGGCCACCGCGTTGGTCTCGGTGTTCTCCGCGTTGCCGAGGCCCAGGATGGCGCCGACACCGGCGTTGACGTCGTCGATGTTGACGAGGCCCTGGACCGAGTTGTCCTGGACACAGGTCGTGGCCTGCTCGTTGGAGAGCTTGAACGAGGGGTCGTCTCCGGCGTGGCTGACGCCGGCGCCGAGGAAGGCAACGCTGCCGAGCATGGCCATGACGACAGCGGTCTTCTGGTACTTGCGCATTACTTCTCCGATTTCACGAGTTGATACAGCCCGTGGTGGGCTGATCACCGACAGTGCATAACGTAAGCGACGTTTGCGACTTTGGACAGTCAAAACACCCATGTGCGTAATTTTCCTGTGAAGAAGCACGTCACAGGCCTGCCACACACGTGTCGAGCGGTCCAGGAGCGTGTCCGTCCCGGTGCCCCGAGCGCCGGGTTCCTCCTCGTGGAGCCGGGCCGGGGCCGCCTCACGCGTACCGGTAGATCCGGCCCACGTCCTCCAACTCGTCCGGTGTCACGTCCCACGGCGGCAGCTTCTCGTGCCGTGCCACGACCCGGCGGTGCTGCTCGTCGTCGGGGCCCGGCGGTTTCGCGGGGAGGTAGCGGGTCCCGTCGTGCCGGCGCTGCCAGCGGTACCACTGCAGATCGACGAAGGCGTGGTGCAGCCAGAAGACGGGGTCGTTGACGGAGGCGGCACCGAGCATGGCCCCGCCGACCCAGCGGTGCACCCGGTTGTGGTTGCGCCAGGACACGCTGCCCCGGCCGGTGCCCCAGCCCTCCAGCCTGTTGCGGAAACCCCGCGTGACCGTCGAGTCCCAGGGGCTCACGTCGTAGACGGGGTCCTTCAGCGCCCGCTCCAGGTCGCTCGTGGTGGGCAGCTCGATCGGGTCGCGGCGGCGGCCGAGGTCCCGGGTGAGGAACCCTCCGTCGGTCACGCCCACTTCGATGGTCCAGTCGCCCTGCCGGTACGCGAACGGCCCCGTCATCACCTGCTGGTCGGAACGGCGCCCGTCACCGCCGAGGAAGTCCGCCGTCCACGGGGTGGAGGCGGCCGTGCGGTCACGGGTCCAGTCCCAGTACGGCAGGGTCACCGACGGGTCCACCCGGCGCAGGGCGGTCTCCAGGTCGAGCAGGAACCGGCGGTGCCAGGGCAGGAAGGAGGGCGCCATGTGCGCGGTGCGCAGTCCGCGCTCGCCGTCGGAGGAGAAGTACGCGAGGTGCGTCCGTACGAACTCGTCGTACTCGCCCCGCCGTTTGACCTCCAGCAGCGCCTTGACGAACCGTCGCCTCTCGGCCGCCGTGAGCGTGCCGGCGTCCTTACGCACGTACGCCATGCCGGTCCTCCCCGTGCGCGTGTCCCGCACTCCCCGGCGCAGACGCCGCGTCACGCAGCCGCTCGCCGGGGCCGAGCGCGTCGACGGCCGCGCGGGCGGCCTCGAGCGGCGTCCGGTAGGAGCAGTAGTGGTCGACCGTGCTCAGCCAGCCGCCGTCGGCGCGGCGCATCAGAGGCAGGGGGCGGCCGTCCACCGTGACGTGCCACCGGCCGTCCTCGGCCGCGGTGCGCCCTGGCGTCCACATCCCTCGGATGCGACGACCGCGGTAGGTCCGCTCGAAGGCGAAGGCGAAGGCGGTGTCGCCCGAGGGGTCCGTTTCCGCGGGTCCGGGGCGCGGAGACCGGAAGGCGGCGAGTACCGGCGCGAGGGCGCCGGCGAGGGCGCCGGCCCGCAGACCGCGCGCCACGTCCCGTCGTGTTCTGTCCGCCGGTCCGGGCGGCGCCGGGCGCGGCGCCGCGTCCTCGGCGCCCATGGGCGCCGGGTCGATGGGGACGTTCATGATCCACTCCTTGTCCGAACGGTTGTCGCTGTTCCAACCGTCGGACCTGCCGTGTGGTCACCTCCGCGCGGCGGGAGGGAACACACGAAGTCGGCCCCCGGTCCTGACCGGGGGCCGACTTCGTACGGCGCGTCTCAGGCGTGCAGCCCCAGATCGCCGCGCACCGGCTTGGCCTGGTTCACCACGTCCGCCGCCTCCTCCGCGGTGCCGAACACCGACGTCCGGGACTCGGTGGCGCTCGACTCGTCCTGCGGCGACATGAGTTCGAAGGGGACCGCGGTGCGCGTGTTCAGGCCGGTGTCGAGGCCGGTGGACGCCAGGTCGATCTCCTGCGCGTACGCGGGCGCGGCCATGCCGGCGGCGATCAGGGACCCGGCAATGACGGCGGCAGCCTTCAGGGACTTCATCATGTTCCTTTCTTCGGCAACGCGGGTCGCCGGAGGGAGCTTTGTGTCGCCGTGCTCAACGATCCTCGGCCGGTGCGGAAACCGGGGGACCACGGATTGACGAGTCGTCATATGAGATCAAACGGGTGACAGCGTCACCCGCGCCGACGGAACGGTGAGCGCGGGCGCCGGGGTCTCCGGTCCGCGCGAGCGGCGCGGTAAGCCTCCGACGTCCCCTTTTCACCTGTACGGCCCCGATCCGCCCGACGAGGCGGCGGGGCGGAACCACCCGGGTGCCACCCCGCGGAGGGCCGGCTTCACGATTCCAACACACTTGTCGGCGTTGATTGAGTTTCGGCAAATTTGTCCGGCTGGTGGCTAGAGTTGCGCCGACGCGCCCCCAGAAGCGGACGCATCGCACTCGTCGTGCTGCCTGCTCCATCCCGGTGGTTCTGCTCGTCGTCGCCGTCCTCGGGCGAGGCTCCGACATCGGCGGCACCGCCGGCCGCGGACGTCGTCTTCACCCATCCGGTCACCGCCACCCGTTCCGAAAGGCTCCGACGGTCATGCGCCATTCCCTGGGTCAGTTGCTTCGCCCTGCCACGGTGGGTGTCCTCGCTCTTGTCGCGATGTGGGCACCCTGCGGCTCCCCCGCCGCCGCTCCGGCCGCGCCGCCCGCGCCGGAAGCGAGCAGTCTCGCGTTCGACCAGCGGTATCACGCGCTCCAGCACGGCGGCATCGTGCGCGCGGCCAACTCCTCCGCCACCTGCCGCACGGCCCGGGCGTCCTCGTGTGCGGACGTGCAGGCGGGCGCGCAGGCGGTGAACGGCGACTTCGACATGTTCTACGTCGACGTCGACCGCGACTCGAACACCTACAACTCCTCCCGCGCGGAGGTCCGCCTGCCCTCCGGCTCGCGGGTGACGTACGCGCGCCTGTACTGGGGCGGCAACCTGCGCGTGGGCGAGCAGAAGCCCTCGGAGGACAACGGGCGGGTCCTGATCGCCGAGCCCGGCGGGGACTACAAGGAGCTCCTCGCGGACACCGTCGTGGGACACGACGTGGCGGACGGCGCGGACGCCTTCCAGGCCTCGGCGGACGTGACCGGGCTGGTGCGGGACAGCGGGCCGGGTCTCTACACCGTGGCCGAGGTCAACGTGGCCGCCGGCCGGTCGGCGGCCGGCGCGTGGGGCGGCTGGACCCTGGTCGTGGCGTACGAGAACCCGGCGGAGCCGCTGCGGCACCTCTCGCTCTGGGACGGCTTCGCGCCGCTGGGGGGCCGCACGGGACCCGAGGTCGGGCTCAGCGGTCTGGACCTCGCGGCGGGCGCGGAGGGCCAGGTGGGGCTGGTGGCGTACAACGGCGACCGCGGCACCACGGGCGACTCGCTCACCGTGACCACCGGCACGCCCGCTTCCACCGCGACGCTCGCCGACTCCGCCAACCCCGCCGGCGACGTCCTGAACTCCACCGTCAGCGGGCCCGCCGGGGCTGTTCCGGCGCGGGTGCCGGCGTATGCCAACACCCTCGGCTACGACTCCGACGTGTTCGACCTCGGAGGTGGACTGCTGCACGCCGGCGACCGGGTGAGCTTCCGGCTCTCGTCCCAGCGGGACGCGGCCTGGGCCGGAGTGCTCTTCACCGCCGTCGACGCCCGGCGATGAACACGCCGTCACCCGTCCCGGGCGCCGTCGCGGGTGAGGAGTCCGGACGCACGGGCCCGCCCCCCTCCGACCGCCGGCCGCGGGTCCTGCACCTCACCCAGCCGGTGGACGGAGGGGTCGCGCGCGTGGTGACGGACCTGGTCCGTACGCAGGTGGCGGAGGGCCTGGACGTCACCGCGGTCTGCCCCGACAGCACACTCGCCCTCCACCTGCGGACGCTCGGCGCGCAGGTGCGGAACTGGCGGTCCACGCGGTCGCCCGGCCCCTCGCTCGTGCGGGAGGTACGACACCTCGCACGGGTGATCGACGAGGTGCGCCCCGACCTGGTGCACGCGCACAGCGCGAAGGCCGGGCTCGCCGGGCGGCTCGCGGTGCGCGGGCGGATTCCGACGGTCTTCCAGCCGCACGCCTGGTCGTTCGAGGCGGTGGGCGGGGTCACCGCGGCGCTCGCGCTCGGGTGGGAGCGATGGGGAGCACGCTGGGCCACGCGGGTGGTGTGCGTGAGCGAGGCGGAACGGGCGACCGGTGTGCACGCCGGGATCGCCGGACGGTGGACCGTCGTCCCCAACGGCATCGACCCCGAGCGCTTCTGCCCGGCCGGCACCGACACCGTGCGGGCCGGGCTCGCCCCGCTCGCCGCCCTCCACCCCGCGACGCCGCTCGTGGTCTGTGTGGGGCGGCTCTGCCGGCAGAAAGGGCAGGACGTCCTGCTGCGGGCGTGGGACGCCGTCGTGCGGCGGGTGCCCGCCGCACGCCTCGTCCTGGTCGGCGACGGGCCGGACGACGACCGGCTGCGCGCGCAGGCTCCGCGGTCCGTGCTGTTCGCGGGAGCCGTCACCGACGCCTCGCCCTGGTACCAGGCCGCCGATCTCGTCGTCCTGCCGTCCCGCTGGGAGGGCATGGCCCTCGCCCCGCTGGAGGCGATGGCCTGCGGGCGTCCCGTGGTGGTCACGGACGTCGACGGCGCCCGCGAGAGCCTGCCGCCGTCCTTCGCCCCCCGTTGTCTGGTACCGCCGGAGGACCCGGAGGCGCTGGCCGGGGCCCTGGCCGGGCTGCTGCTCGACCCGCCGCTGCGCGAGTCGCTCGGCGGCCTGGGCCGTCGGCACGTGCTGTCCGTCCACGACGTGCGGCACACCGCCGAGCAGGTCGCCGACGTCTACCGCGACCTGCTCGGCACCTGGCCCTCCAGGGAGAGGGCAGATCCGCCCCGGGCCGTCGAGCGTGGCGAGGCCCGTGACGCCGGGCAGGGGCAGCCGCTCGACGCGGACTGCTGCTCCGAAGCGGCGAACCGGACCGCGCAGCGCGCCGATCCCACCAAGTACAGGGAGACCATCCGCTCGTGACCGCCGAACACACCGTCACCTCCCCCGGCGTACCGCCGCGGGACCACGGCTCCTCGCCCGTCTCCGTCATGCCGCCGCGCGACACCGCCGGCGGTCTGCGGCTGTCCGGCCCGCGTCCACCGGCGCGGCCGGCTTCGCCCGTACCGCTGCTCCTCGCGGACACCGCCGCGGCCCTGCTGGGCACGCTGACGCTGTCCAGTACCCAGCGGGACGCCCCGCTCGTCGCCCTGCTGATCGGCGCGTCCCTGCTGCTGCGCCTCCGCGGCGACCGGTCGCCGGGGCCGGGGCTGCTGGAGGAACTGCCCGCCGTGTGCGGCCGTGTCGCGGTGGCCTGGCTGGCGTCCGCGGCGTTCTGGGCCGCGTACCAGCCGGAGCACGCGTTGTCCGCCGGCGCCGTGCTGACGGGCCTCGTCCTGCAGTCGGCGGCCGGCGGTGCGCTGCGCGCGGCCGTGCACGGGCGGCGGCGTGCCGCGCTGCGACGCCATCCGCACGCGGCGCTCGTCGTCGGCCCGGCGGCGACCGCGCAGCGCGTGGCCGCCGCCCTGCTGCGCCACCCGGGGTGCGGGGTGCGGCCGGTGGGGATCGTCGCCGAACAGCCGGAGGGCGTCGAGGGCCTGCCGGTGCTGCGCACCGGTGAGGAGGTCGAGCGGGCGGTCATCCAGAACGGGGTGCGGACCGTGCTGGCCGTTCACCCCTCGGTACGCGCCGGACAGGGCCCGCTGCTGCGCGCGCTGGCCGATGCGGGCTGTGCGGTCCGGGAGGTCGACGCCGATTCCCCGCCGTACCCGGCGAGGGAGCGGCTGGCCGGTTTCCCGTGCCGTCGCCTGGATCTGTCACCGGCGCGCCGCGGCAGTGCGGGCAAGCGCGTGCTCGACATCCTCGTGTCGGGGACGCTGCTGCTGCTGGCCGGTCCGCTGCTGCTGGTGTGCGCGCTGACGCTGCGGCTCAGCGACGGGCGGGGCGTGGTGTTCCGGCAGGAGCGCATCGGCAGGGGCGGAGAGCCGTTCACGCTGCTGAAGTTCCGTACGCACCGGCCGGTCGACGAGCACGAGTCGGCGACCCGGTGGAGCGTGGCCAACGAGAACGAGATGCGCCGGTTCTGCCGCATGCTGCGGCGCACCTCGCTCGACGAACTGCTCCAGCTGTGGAACGTGCTCCGCGGCGACATGAGCCTGGTCGGGCCGCGTCCCGAACGCCCTTACTTCGTCTCCCAGTTCAGCCGGACCTACCCGGGTTACGCGGCCCGTCACCGGATGCGGGCCGGCATCACCGGCCTCGCCCAGGTCCACGGCCTGCGCGGCGACACCTCGATCGAGGACCGCTGCCGGTTCGACAACGCCTACATCGACGACTGGTCGCTGTGGCAGGACATCTGCATCCTGCTGCGCACCGCGGTCACGCTGGTCCGTCCGACGGGGAGCTGACCGACGTGAGCCTCGCTCCCGCACCGCTCCCGTCCCTGCTCCCCCGCCGGGCCGCCCGCCTGGTGCCGGTGCTGCCCCTGGTGGCGCTGCCCGCCCTGCTGGCCCTGCCGGTGACGCACGACGGAGCGGGGCCCGCGGACGTGCTCTCCGGGCTGGTGGTGGTGTACTGCGTGATCCGCCTGCTGCGCGAGCGGCGGCGTCCGCTGTCGCCCGCCGCGGCCGTGGTGCTGGGCCTGCCGGTCGTGGGGCTCGCGCTCGCCGCGATGGGGGCGTCCTCGCCGGAGGCCGGCCTCACCGGACTGGGCCGCTATCTGCAGGTCTTCGTGCTCGTCCCGGCGGCCGTACTGATCCTGGTCCGCGACCGCACCGACTTCCGGGTGCTGGCCTGGTCGTTCGTGGGCCTCGCGCTGTGGCAGGGGGCCGTCGGCGTGCACCAGTACGCCACCGGGACCGGTGCCTCCTACCAGGGCGAGGACGTCCGGGCGGTCGGCACCTTCGGCGCCCATGACGTGATGGGCATGGCGACGGCGGTCTCCCTCGGCCTGGTGTGCGCGGTCGGGATTGCGCTGGGCCGGGCAGCGGTGTGGCAGCGGGTGACGGCCACCGGATGCGCCGTGGCCCTGCTGCTGCCGCTCGCCCTCTCCTTCAGCCGGGGCGCCTGGATCGCGACCGCCCTGACGTGCACCGTGCAGCTGGCCCTGACCGGGCCGCGGCGCACGCTGAAGGTGGCCCTGGCCGTGGCTGCCGCGGGCGTGGTCCTGACCGGCGGGTTCGGCATCGGCACGGCCCAGTTGCAGGAGCGGATCGACAGCATCGCGCAGGTCGGCGACACGCCCGACCAGTCGGTCGTGGACCGGTACGCCCTGTGGGCGTCCGCCGGCGGCATGTGGCGCGAGCAGCCGCTGACGGGCGTGGGTCTGAAGGGCTTCCCCGAGTACCGCGACGGGCACGCCACCCTGGCGCTGTCCTCGGGCAGTGACATCGAGGGCGCGGGGACGGAGTACCGGAAGCAGGAGCTGCTCTCGCCGCACAACATGTACCTGCTGGTGCTCAGCGAGCAGGGCCTGATCGGGCTGCTCGCCCTCGCCGGCGGCTGGCTGGCGCTGCTGGTGGGCGGGGGGCGGAGGCTGCTGCGCGTCCGGGCGCGCGGCCGCGGACGCGTGCTCGGCGACGGACCGGAACCCGGCCGGGAGCCGGCACTCGACTGTGGGCTCGTCGCCTGCGGGCTGCTGCTCTGGATGCTGACCGACTTCGTGTACGGCGACATCGGCGGCCCCTCGACGATGCTGATCGCCCTGAGCCTGGGACTCGCGGCGTGGTGGGCGCTGGCCGGCGGCGAGCACCGTCACGCCGTGCCGCGGGGCGCGGTACCGGAGCGTGCCGAGGGGGTCGCGGCGCGATGACGGTGGTGCCCTCGCAGAGCCCCGCCCCCGACACCGACGGGGACACCGACGGGTCGGCGGCCGTGCCCGCGGCGCGTGCCGTCGCGCCCGCCGGGCACGACACCGGCCAAGCCCCGGTCCCGGGCTCGGCCCCGGCCTCAACTTCCCGGAAGTTCCTCGCCCGTGCCGCGCTCGTCACGGCGTCGCTGTCCATCGCCGGCTCCCTGCTCGGCCTGGTGCGCGACCAGTCGCTGGCGCGGCTGTTCGGCGCCGGCAGCGACACGGACGCCTTCCTGGTCGCGTGGACCGTGCCGGAGATCGCCGCCACGCTGCTGATCGAGGACGGGCTGGCGATCGCGCTGATCCCGGCGTTCAGCATGGCGCTGGCCCGGCGTGCCCGGGGCGAACCGGGCGACCCGGTCCGCGCCCTGGTCGCCGCCACGCTGCCCCGGCTGTGCCTCGCCTTCGCCGCGACGGCCGCCCTGGTCGCCGCTGTGGCCCCTTTCCTGGTCCAGGTCCTCGCACCGGGCCTGCCCGATCCCGGGCTGGCCGTCGACTGCACCCGGCTCACCGCGATCAGCCTGCTGGCCTTCGGGATCGCCGGCTACTGCAGCGCCGCCCTGCGGGCACACCGCCGCTTCGTCGCGCCCGGGGCGATCTACGTCGCGTACAACACCGGCATCATCGCCGCGATGTTCCTGCTCGGCCGTACATGGGGCGTGCGCGCCGCGGCGGCCGGGGTGGCGGTGGGCGGCTGCCTGATGGTGCTGGTGCAACTGCCGTCGCTGTGGCGGCAGCTGGCGTCGCGCACACCCGCCGTCGGGGGGACGGCGGGCGACGCGCAGGAACGGCCGGTCCGGCTCGCCCTGATCGCCGCCGTCCTCCTCTTCGCGCTGTGCCGCCAGTCGCAGGTCCTCGTCGAACGCTTCCTCGCCTCCTCCCTGCCCTCCGGGGCCATCTCGCACCTGAACTACGCGCAGAAGGTCGCCCAGATCCCGATGACACTGTCGCTGATGGTGTGCACCGTCACCTTCCCCGTGGTGGCGCGGGCGCTGGCGGACGGGGACACCGAACGCGCACGCGACCGCGTGGAGCGGGATCTGGTGCTGTCCTCCTGTGTGGTGCTGACGGGCATGGGCGCGGTGATCGCCTGCGCCCCGCAGATGATCGAACTGCTCTTCCAGCGCGGCGCGTTCACCGCGGGCGACACCGAGGCGACCTCGGACGTCATGCGCGTGTACGCCCTCGGGCTGCTGGGGCAGACCCTGGTGGGGGCGCTGGTCCGCTCGTACTTCTCGGCGGGCCGGCCCAGCTGGTACCCCCTCGCGGTGATGGCCGCGGGCATCACCGCCACGTCGGTGATCGGTGCCGTCGCCGTGCGCCCCTGGGGGGTGGCGGGGATCGCCGCCGCCAACGCGTTCGGCATCACCGTCACGGCCGTCCTGCTGCTGACCGGTCTGCGAACGTCCCGGCGCGGCAGCCCCCACGGTGTTTCCCTCCGGGTCCGGCCGGTCCTGGCCGAACTGAGCAGGCCGGTGCTCGCCGCGGTCGTCGCCACCGCCGCCGGGGCGTTCGCCGCGAGCCGGTTCGCGTCCCCCGTCGCGGGTCTCGCGGCCGGCGTTCTGAGCGTGGCCGGCGTCTTCGCCGCGCTTTCCCTGGCCCTGGGCGTCCAGGGCTCCGCATCCGCAGTGCGCTCCGTGCGCACCGTCACACGAAGGCTCACCCATGGCCGCTCCCATTGATTCCGTCGACTCCGTCGATTCCGCCGGTTCCTTCGGCACCGGCAGACTCCCCGCCGCGCCGCCGGGCCCTGTCCCGTGGGTGGCGATGTACCACTCGGTGGGCGACTGCTCGGACGACCCGTACCGCATCACGGTCACGCCCGAGCGGCTCGAGGGGCAGCTGGCCTGGCTGCGCCGGCGGGGGCTGCGCGGCGTGTCCGTGGCCGACCTGCTCGCCGCCCGCGCCCGGGGCGACGGACGGCGCCTGGTCGGGCTGACGTTCGACGACGGGTACGCCGACTTCGTCACCGAGGCCCTGCCGCTGCTGCGCCGCTGGGACTGCGGCGCCACGCTCTTCGTCCTGCCCGGGCGGCTCGGCGGCGAGAACGCCTGGGACCCGCTCGGCCCGCGCAAGCCGCTGCTGACCGCGGCCGGCATCCGGTACGCGGCGGCCGAGGGCGTGGAGATCGGCTCGCACGGGCTGACCCACGTCGATCTCACCCGGGCGGACGACCTCACCCTCGAGGCCGAGGTGGCCGAAAGCCGCGAGCGGCTCGCGGAGTTGACCGGTGCCCGGGTCGACGGCTTCTGCTATCCGTACGGCACGGTCGACGCCCGCGCCGTACGGGCCGTGCGGGAGGCGGGCTACGCCTACGCCTGTGCCATCGACCCCGGCCCGCTGACCGGCCCGCACGCCCTGCCGCGCGTGCACATCGGCCAGAACGACACGGCGTGGCGCCTGGGTCTCAAGTACCGGCTGCACCGGCTGCGCCGGCGCCCGGTGGAGGGCCGGTGAGATGAGGGCTCTGCACATCATCACCGGCCTCGGCGTCGGCGGGGCCGAGCAGCAGTTGCGTCTGCTGCTGCGTCATCTGCCCGTCGACTGCGACGTCGTGACGCTCACCAATCCCGGCGCGGTCGCCGAGGGCCTCAGCGCCGACGGTGTCCGCGTCGTGCATCTCGGCATGGGCGGCAACCGTGACGTGACCGCGCTCCCGCGGCTGGTCCGGCTGATCCGCTCGGGCCGCTACGACCTGGTGCACACGCACCTGTACCGGGCCTGCGTCTACGGCCGGCTCGCCGCGCGCGTCGCCGGGGTCCGCGCGGTCGTCGCCACCGAACACTCCCTGGGCGACTCGCAGATGGAGGGCCGCCGGCTGACGGCGGGGGTGCGCGCGCTGTACGTCTCCAGCGAGCGGCTCGGTTCGGCGACGGTCGCCGTGTCCCCGGCGGTGGCCGACCGCCTGAAGCGCTGGGGCGTGCCCGCTCCCCGTATCGAGGTCGTCCCGAACGGCATCGACCTGGAACGCTTCCGTTTCGAGGCGGAGCGGCGCGCGCGCACCCGCCGCCGCCTCGGTCTGCCGGAGGGCGCTTTCGTCGTGGGCGGCGTCGGCCGGCTCGTCCCCGGGAAACGGTTCGAGGTCCTGGTCCGGGCGCTCGCCCGGCTCCCGGACGACCACTGGCTGCTGCTGGTGGGCGGCGGCCCCGAGGAGCACGCCCTGCGCCGTACGGCCCGTGAGGCCGAGGTGGCCGACCGGGTCCTGTTCACCGGCGAGTGTCCCTACGCCGCGGACGGCTCGCCGGGCCCCGACCTGCCGTCGCTCACCTCGGCGATGGACGTACTGGCCTCCCCGTCCCTGGAGGAGGCCTTCGGCCTGGCGGTCGTGGAGGCGCTGGCGTCGGGCCTGCCCGTGGTCTACGCCTCCTGTCCGGCGATCGAGGACCTGCCGCCGTCGGCCGCGGCCGGCGCCCGGCGCGTGCGGGGCGGCCCCGAGGCGTACGCGCGGGCGATCGCCGGTGTCCGGGCGGCGGGTCCCGTGCCACGCACCGTCCCGGAGGTCGCGCACCGCTACGGCATCACCCGCAGCACCGACCGTCTCATGAACGTGTACGCGACAGCCGTCTCCCGTTCTTCGTCGTCCCCCTCCTCTTCTCTGGGAGCAAGCTCTTCATGACCGACACTCCGACCCGCCGGCTCCGTCTGTTCCTGGCCCGTGCCGGGAGGTTGCCGGCCTGGTCCGTGATCGCGGCCGGCACCCTCGCCGGCTGTCTGTCCGGCGGCGCGTACGGCCTGTTCACCTCCACGACGTACACGGCCACCAGCTACGTCGTCGCCGTACCGACGGCGACGTCCACCCCGGAGTCCGCCCGTGGTTTCGCGCAGGCCTACGGACGGGTGGCCACGCAGCTCGCGGTGCTCGGGGACGCGCAGGTGTGGGCGGGCGTGCCGGTGCGGACCCTGCAGGACAGCGTGCGCACGGCCACCTCGCCGGACGCGCCGATGGTCGCCGTCTCGGCCACCTCCTCGCGCCCCGACCTCGCCGTCGACATGGCCAACGCGGTCTCCCGCGCGCTGACGCAGCACGCGGAGAAGACCAGGAGCAGCACCCAGGTCCGGCTCGTGCAGTTCTCGCGTGCGGTGAAGCCGAGCAGGCCGACGTCCGCCTCGCCGGCGCTGACCACTCTGGTGGGGGCCGGCGCGGGCGGGCTGCTGGGCGGTCTGGCGCTGCTGGCCCGCCCGCGGCGGGCCGACGGGGACGAGGCCTCCGCCCCCGCCGCCGCCTCGGTGCCCGGTCCCGCCACCGCCGCCGCTGTGGGCGGACAGCGGTGACGACGGCGAGTCCGGCCGGGCCGGCTGCGGCTGCGGCGGGTACGCGATCACCGGCCGAAGGGGAGGCAGAGCTTCCCGCCGAGCCAGACCTCCACCCTGCTGCCCAGCTCCAGCGGCAAGCAGCCCACCGGGGGCGGCGGTGCGGTGGGGACGGGTGGCACAGGCGTGGGCACCGGTGGCACCGGGGGAACCGGGGGGACCACGACGTCGCGGCCGGAGAGGACGGACCGGTAGTGGCGGGACGAGGCCGGGTTCTGGTCACACCGCCACACACCGTGCGGGCAGTAGTCGGTCAGCGTGTTGTACAGCGGCTTGTGCTCGTCCATCCAGGCGAGCATGCGCCGCATGTACTCGGGATTGTCGCCGTTGCGGAAAAGCCCCCATTCGGGATAGGAGACGGGTTTGCCGTGGGCTTTCGCGAAATCCACGTGCGCCTGGAGTCCGTAGGGTTCCTCGACCTGTTCGTCGAAGGACATCCCGGCCGGCTGGTCGTAGGAGTCCATGCCGATGATGTCGACCGTGTCGTCCCCCGGGTAGCACTGCGTCCAGGGCACGGCGTCCCGGCCGCGGCTCGGCGTGAAGTCGAACCGGAACTCCTGGCCCGGCACCGCGCGCATGGTGGTGACGATCCTGTTCCAGTACGTCTTCCAGGACTCCGGGTCCGGTCCGCACCGGTGGGTGTAGGTGACGCCGTTCATCTCCCAGCCGAGCACGAGGACCGTGTCCGGTACCTTCAGCCGGACCAGCCGTTCGGCCAGCGCGCGGAAGTGGTGGTCGAACTCCCCGGCCGCGCCCCGCCGCAGCAGTTCCCGGACCTCGCGGTCCGGGACACCCTCCTCGTTGCGCTCCTGCAGGGGCACGTTGAGGACGAACGTCCGGTCGTCCTTCTCGTTGCGCCAGCGCGCCCACGCCTCGAGGAAGCGGACGTCGCCCTCGATGTCGCTCCAGTGGTTGCCGGGCAGGTAGGTGTGGCCGACGCGGAGTTCGGCGCCGCCCAGCCAGCGGCTGAACTGTTCCATCCGGGCCACGCCCCGCTCGTCGGAGCCGAGGAAGGCGCCGAAGGGCGGACCCTGCGCGCCCGGCACCGGGGCGGCCGGGGGCCTGACGGCCGGGACCGGCGGGGTGGTGGCCGACGGGACGGTGACCGACGGCGTCAGGACCGGCGGCAGGGGTGCGGGCCGCTGGACGAGGTCCGGGAAGGCGGCCGCGGACGCCGTCGGGTCCGGCGCCGGAACGCGAGCATCACCGGTGCTCTCCACCCCCGCCGCGGGACCGGACATCAGGGCTGCCGACACGGCCATCGCCACCGCGCCCACGACCAGCCCGCGGACCCGGACACGTTCGTGCTGTGGGGCCATTCCTGCTCCTGTCTTCGCTCTCTTTTCCGGCCTTCCGAAATTCTGAGCTTCTGACCTTCCGCCTCCGGACTCATTATTGACGAACAGTCATCCGAAAGTCAGTCACAAGAATCCCTATGGTGCCACCGCCATTGCGGCTTTCGAGTGCCATGCTCGCCCGTGCGGGTGAGCGAATTCAAAAAGAAAGAGACAATTCGTGCCGCTGCTCGACACCCGAGTCCCCGCCGTGATTCTGCGGGTCGACCGGAATCCCTTCCATCACGGAACGCTGGGGGCCGTGCGTTCGCTGGGCCGGGCGGGAGTGGAGGTGCATGTCGTCGCCGACGAGTCCCGGAGCCCCGTACGCAGCTCCCGCTATGTGCACCGGCTGCACACCCCGCCGCCGCCCGGAGCGTCCGCGGACGACATCCTCGCCGTGCTGCGCCGTGTCGCCGACCGGATCGCGCGTCCTGCCGTCCTGGTCCCGATGGACGACGCGAGCGCGATCGCCGCGGGGCGCCTGCGGGACGCTCTCACTGCCTCCTACCTGCTGCCGGAGATGCCGGGCACACTGCCCGAACGCGTCGCCGACAAGGCGGAACTGGCCACCGTGTGCGCGTCGGCGGACCTTCCGCACCCGGAGACACTCGTCCCCGACAGTCCGGAGCGGGCGGCCGCCGACGCGACGCGGCTCGGGCTGCCGGTGGTGGCGAAGTGGAGCCGGCCCTGGCTGCTGCCGGCCGGCAGCGGGCTGCGCAGCACGCTGCTGGTGCGCTCCGCGCAGCAGGCCCGGGAGCTGCACCTGCGCAGCGAGGAGGCGGGCAGCCCGCTCCTGCTGCAGGCGTATCTGCCGCCGGGCCCGAACCGGGACTGGTTCTTCCACGGCTACGCCGACCACTCGGGTGCCGTGCGCGCCGGCGGACCGGGCGTCAAGCGGCTGGCCTGGCCGCGGGGTGCGGGGCTGACCGCGGTGGGCTGCTGGGTGCCCAATCCGCAGGTGCGGGAGCTGGCCGAGCGGCTCACCGGTGAACTGGGCTACCGCGGCGTCTTCGATCTCGACTTCCGCCGCTGCCACGCGACGGGCCGTTACCACCTGCTCGACTTCAACCCGCGTCCCGGCGCCCAGTTCCGGCTCTTCGAGGACGGGGCCGGACTGGACGTCGTACGCGCCCTGCACCTGGATCTGACGGGCCGTCCGCTGCCGGACGGGGCCCCGGTGGCCGGGCGGGCTTTCGTGGTGGAGAACTACGCGCCGCTCGCCGTGCTGCGTGCGGCGCCGGGCGGACGCGAACTGGCCTGGTACGCCCCGGACGACCGGGCTCCCGGACGGGCGATGTGGTCCCTGTGGGCCCGTCATGTGTCCGGCCGGCTGCGGGAGCGGCTGGGCGGCGGCGTGGTGGCGCCGCCGCCCCCCGTGATCCCCCGGGCGGCCTCCCCCTCCCTGACCGACGACGAGAAAGCGAGCAGTTGATGATGTACGACCTCCTGGTGGTCGGTGCCGGCCCGTACGGTCTGTCGATCGCGTCCCACGCCGCGGCCGCCGGGCTGCGCCTGCGCGTGTTCGGCCGGCCCATGGCGTCCTGGCGGGACCACATGCCCGGCGGCATGTTCCTGAAGTCGGAGCCCTGGGCGTCCAACCTTTCGGATCCGGGCGGACGCCGGACCCTGGCCGCGTACTGCGCGGAACAGGGGCTGACGGCACGTCACGCCCAGCCGATTCCGGTGGAGGAGTTCGCGTCGTACGGCCTGTGGTTCGCGCGCCACGCCGTGCCGGACGTGGACGAGCGCATGGTGACCCGGGTGTCGTCGGGTCCCCACGGCTTCACGGTGGTGACCGCGGACGGTCAGGCGCTGCAGGCGCGGACGGTGGCGCTGGCGGTCGGGGTGATGCCGTTCATCGAGGTCCCGTCGGCCCTGCGCGGACTGCACCCGTCCCTGGTGACGCACAGCAGCCACCACAGCGGCCTCGACCAGTTCCGCGGCAAGGACGTCACGGTGATCGGCGGCGGCCAGGCGGCCCTGGAGACCGCGGCGCTGCTCGCCGAACAGGGCACGCGCGTACGGGTGCTGGCGCGGGCGGAGCGGCTGGTGTGGAACGAGGTGCCGCCGCCCTGGGAGCGCCCCTGGTGGCAGTCGGTCCGCTCCCCCCACAGCGGTCTGGGCCCCGGCTGGCGGAACTGGTTCTACTCGGAGCGTCCCGGCCTCTTCCGGCGGCTGCCGCAGCAGACCCGGACCCGTATCGCGGGGACGGCCCTGGGTCCGGCGGGGGCGTGGTGGGTGCGGGACCGGGTGGAGCGCGCGGTGGATCTGATGCCGGGTCACGAGGTCACCGCGGCCTGTGCGGTGCCGGGCGGTGTGCGGCTGGACACGGTGAACTGCGAGGGCAGCACGGGCACCCTGGAGACCGAGCACGTCATCGCGGCCACGGGGTTCCGGGCGCAGCGCGACCGGCTCGGCATGCTCTCCGCCGAACTGCGCGGGGCGCTGGCGGTCCTGCCCGACGGCTCCCCGGCGGCCGGGCGCGGCTTCGAGTCGTCCCACCCCGGCCTGTTCCTCGCGGGCCTGGTGACCGCCTCCGGTTTCGGTCCGGCCATGCGCTTCGTGCACGGCGCGACGTTCACGGCGCCCACCCTCGTCCGGGGGGTGCGCCGGCGGCTCGGGGCGGCTCCGCTGCGCGGGGCGACGGTCCCCGTCCCCTCGGGCAGCAGCCGGAGCGAGTCCCCGGCGCCGGTGAGCGGCTGACGCGGCGTCCCGCAGGGCCCTTTCGGGCCGCTGCCGGCGAACCGGCCGTCAGCGGCCCGTCTCCGTCCCGGTCCCGTGCCATGACCGGCCCGTCCCGTACAGCACGGTGCCCCCGGGCCGGTCCGAGGCCACCCTTCGAGGGGGCCCCGGGCCGGTCCGGGGGCGTGCGCGGCCGACAGGGTCGCGGGTGCCGGACGGACGGGGTCCGGCGCCCGGGAATCGCTATCGGCGGGCGGCTGCCCGCCCGCGGCGGTACAGCAGCGCCCCACCCACGAGCAGGGCCGCGCCGGCGCCCGAGCCCAGCAGCACGTTGTCGCTGCCGGTCTCGGCCAGGTGGGGCGGCTCCTCGCCGGTGGCCGGGGGCGGCGTGTACGTCACGGGCGTGGCAGGCGGGGTGTACGTACGGACGGGCGGGGACGAGGGGGTCTCGGCCTCGGGCTCGTCGCCGGGCTTCTGCGGCTCGTGCGGCGTGTATCCGTTGCCGCAGTCGTTGTCGTAGGCGGAATTGAGCAGCCCGAGCACACCGATGGAGTTGCCGCACACGTTCACCGGGGCGTGGACCGGGACCTGGATGAGGTTCCCGGACAGTACGCCGGGAGAGCCTTCGGCGACTCCCTCCGCGTGCGCGCCACCGCCGTCGGAGCGGCTCTGCGAGGTGCTGGACGTGCGCTGCTCGGACCTGTCGTCGTGGTGCGAGCCGTTGACGCAGGTGTTGTCGGAGGCCTCGTTGAGCACTCCGACCACGTCGACGGTGTTGCCGCACACGTTCACCGGGGCGTGGACCGGTGCCTGGACGTTGTTGCCGGACAGCACGCCGGGGGAGTTCTTGGCGACTCCCTCCGCGTGCGCGCCACCGCCGCCGGAGCGGCTCTGCGAGGTGCTGGACGCGCGCTGCTCGGACCTGTCGTCGTGGTGCGAACCGTTGACGCACGCGTTGCCGGACGCCTCGTTGAGTGCGGAGACCGCACCGATGGTGTTGCCGCACGCGTTCACCGGCACCTCGATGGGGGCCTGGACGTTGTTCCCGGACAGGACGCCGGGGGAGTTCGTGGCGGCTCCCTCCGCGTACGTGTCGGCGAGGGCGGGGGCGCCGTACAGGGAGAGGATGCCCGTGGCGGCGGCCGCCGCGAACGCTCCCCTGCTCAGAGTCTGTCGCAATGTCGTGGTCTTCCTGCTTGAAGAGGTGGAAAGCCGGCCCGGGCACGGAGATCGACGTCCGAAGTCGGCCATGGCGGAGCCGAGAGGCCGGTGCGGCGGACGCCACAGCGTGCTATGCGTCGAGAAGAACACCCGGAGGTCCGACGGCGGCAGACTCGGCGCCGGCAGCGGCTCCCGTGTTCGCCCCCGACTCACAGGCGGGAAGGCTTGCGGGACAAGCCCGTGTACCGCGGACGGAGCAGCACAGCGCGTTCCTTTCTCGTGGCGTCGCGTGCCCTACTGCTTCAATAACCCGACGCACGGGAAACGGTTGCGCAGGTTCACCCGGTTGGCCCCCTCCGCGGGCCGCCCGCCCCGTCAGGAGTACAGCTTCTCGATCTCCTGTTCGTACGCCGCCTGTGCCGCCTTGCGTTTGACCTTCAGGGACGGGGTCAGCAGTCCGTTCTCCTCGGTGAACTCGCCCTCGACGAGGGTGAAGGCGCGGATCGACTCGGCGCGGGAGACGGCCTCGTTGGCGTAGTCGACGGCCTTCTGGACGTCGGCGCGCATCCGGGGGTCGGCGGTCACCTCGGACAGGGGTGTGTCGGCGGGCAGCCCGCGCACCGCGAGCCAGTGTCCGACCGTCTCCGGGTCGAGGGTGACGAGCGCGGCGACGTAGGGGCGGTTGTCGCCGACGACCAGGCACTGGCCGACGGGCGGGCGGCTGCGCAGGCGGTCCTCCAGGACGGCCGGGGAGACGTTCTTGCCGCCGGAGGTGACGAGGATGTCCTTCTTGCGGCCGGTGATGGTGAGATAGCCGTCGTCGTCGAGGGAGCCGAGGTCGCCGGTGGCGAACCAGCCGTCGGTGAGCGCCTCGCCGGTGGCGGCCGGGTCGTTGCGGTAGGCCCCGAAGACGATGCCGCCCTTGACGAGGACCTCGCCGTCGTCGGCGATACGGACGGTGGTGCCGGGGATCGGCAGGCCGACCGTGCCGGGGCGGGGGGCGAGCGGCGGGACGAGGGTGGCGGCGGCGGTCGTCTCGGTCAGGCCGTAGCCCTCGTAGACGAGGATTCCGGCCGCGTAGAAGAAGAGGTTGAGGTCCCGCTCGAGCGGGGAGCCGCCGCTGATGGCGTAGCGCACCCGGCCGCCGAGTTCCTTGCGGACGCGCCGGTAGACCAGCAGGTCGTACAGCGCCCAGGCGGCGTACAGACGCAGGCCGGGCCCCTTGCCCCGGCCCAGGAACCGGTCGAGGTGGGCGGCGCCGAAGCGGACGGCGACGCGGTGGGCGCGTTCGAAGGACGCGCCGCGTCCGAGCTTCTCGGCGGTGGCGCGGCCGGTGTCGTGGATCTTCTCGAAGAGGTAGGGGACGCCGACGAGGAAGGTCGGGCGGAACCGCTTGAGGGCGGGACGCAGTTCGGCGGGTTTGATGCTCGGCCAGTGGCCGACCTCGATGCGGCCGATCAGGCAGGCGATCTGCAGGGTGCGGCCGAGGATGTGGGCGAGCGGGAGGAAGAGCAGCGTCGAGGCGGTCTGGTCGGTGACCTCCTTGAAGACGGGGTGGAGGAGTTCGACGGTGTTGCCGGCCTCGGCGAGCAGGTTGGCGTGGGTGAGGACGCAGCCCTTGGGGCGTCCGGTGGTGCCGGAGGTGTAGCAGATCGTCGCGGTGGTGCCGGGGGCGAGGGCGGCACGGCGTTCGGTGATCTCCTCGTCGGGGACGTCCCGGCCGAGGGCGGTGAGGACCGCGAGGGCGTCCGCGTCGAGTTCCCAGGTGCGCGGGGGCTCGGGGAGGGCCGCGGTGGCCTTGGTGACGGTGGCGGTGTTCTGCGGGGTCTCCGTGACGACGAACCGGGTGCCGGAGTCCCGGACGATCCATTCGACCTGGTCCGCGGAGGAGGTGGGGTAGACCGGGACGCTCTGGCCGCCGGCGGACCAGATCGCGAAGTCCAGCACCGCCCATTCGTAGCGGGTGCGGGACATCACCGCGACCCGGTCGCCGGGTTCGAGGCCGGCCGCGACGAATCCCTTGGCCACGGCGGCGACCTCCTGGGCGAAGGCCGCCGCCGTGACCGGGTGCCAGCCGCCGTGCCGCTCGCGGCGCAGGACGACGTCGTCCGGGGCCTCGGCCGCGTTGGTGAACGGGATGTCGGCGGTGCTGCCGGTGGCCGGCCGCGGGGCGAGGGGTTCCGTACGGACCTCACGCACGACGCCGTGCTCGTCCCTGGTGGTCCCGGTTCTGGTGCGGGCGGCCAGGTCGGTGCGTCGTTTCGCGCGTTTCAGATCCTTGCGTACACCCATGACGGCTCCCGGTCGCGGCTGATGCGGTCGTATTGGTGCTGCCCCGCTTACTTACTCCGAAGTAAACTTACCCGTGCGTAATGACGAGTCAATGGGGCGGGCCCCTCAGTACGAGCGGGCCCCTCGGTACGACCGGGCCCGTCAGGACAGGCGGACCCGTCAGGACAGGCGGTCGGCGGTGCGGATCGCTTCGGCCAGGCCGTGGATGTCCTTGTCCTCGGTGCGGTCCGCCAGGCCGGCCGCGTGGTCGGCGAGTTCGCCGAGGCCGGGGGCGCCGGGCAGGGCGCGGTGGCGGCGGTCGTCCAGGCGCAGGGCGTCGGCGAAGTAGGCGGCGGTCGCGGTGACGGCGAGGCCCCGGCCGCCGGTCCACACGGAGTCGCCGAGGTCTCCGGCCTCCAGGGCGCCGCTCTCCTCGTGCGGGGCGCGGGAGCGGGGGTCGAGCCAGCGGACGGTGGCCGTGGCGAGGTGGCCGTCGGGGGCGCCGGACCGGGTGCGCACCACGTACAGGGCGGTGACGGTGTGGCCGGGGCCGACCTCGCCGCCGTCGACGTCGTCGTCGCGGAAGTCCTCGTCGGCGACCCGGCGGTTCTCGTAGCCGACGAGGCGGAACTCGGCGACCGTCCCCGGGTCGAAGGCGACCTGGGCCTTCGCGTCCCTGGCCATCAGTTCGATGTTGCGGGGCAGTTGTTCGCAGAAGACCTCGCGGCCCTCCTCCTCGTCGGACACGTACACCGTGTGGCCGTCGCCCTTGTCGGCGAGGCGTTCCATGAGGGCGTCCCCGTAGTCGCTGCCGACGCCGACGCCGAAGAGGGTGATGCCGTGCTCGCGGCGGGACTCCCCGATGCGTTCGAGGATCGTGTCGGCGTCGGTGTCGCCGGTGTTGGCGAGCGCGTCGGAGACCAGGACGACCCGGTTGGTGGCGCCCTCGCGCAGCCCTTCGACGGCGGTTTCGTAGCCGGTCTCGACGCCCGCGCCGAGGTTGGTGGACCGAGCGGGTTCCAGGGCGTCGACGGCGTCGTGGATCTCGTCCCGGTTGCCGTCGAGGCGGGTCATCGGCAGAACGGTCTCGGCCTCGTCGCTGAAGGTGACGATCGCCACGGAGTCCTCGTCGCGCAGCCGGTCCGTCATGGTGGCGAGGGATTCCCGGGCGAGGTCGAGGCGGCCCGGTTCGGCCATGGAGCCGGAGATGTCGATGACGAAGGTGAGGGCGGCGGGCGGGCGGTCCTCGCCCGTCCCGCCGGACCGGGTGGCGAGGCCCACGCGGACCAGGGACCAGTCGTCCTCGCCGGTGCGGGCGCCGTCGACTGTGACGGTGAAGCCGTTGCCGTCCGGGCGTTCGTAGTCCTGCCGGAAGCTGTTGACGAACTCCTCGGGCCGGACCGTCGACGGGTCGGGCAGCCGGCCCTCGGAGAGGGTGCGGCGGGCGTAGCCGTAGGAGGCGGTGTCGACGTCGAGGGCGAAGGTGGACAGGTGGTCGGGGTCGGGCGCGATGTCCCGCCGTCCGTCCTGCTCCCCCTCGCGCTGTCCGTCCTCCGGGCCGCGGGGGCCGTCGGGCGCGGGGAGCGGGGCCGTGCCACCGTTCCCGCCGCCCCCGGTCCCTCCCCCGGGCCCGCCCCCGCCCTCGTACGAGGAGTCGGAGGCCTTGCTCCCGTTCCCGTTCCCGCCGCCGCACGCGGTGAGCAGGAGGCCGCTCGCCGCCGTGAGCGCGACCAGCGCGGCGCGGAGCCGTCGCGTGCGGAGCCGTCGCGTTCCGTGCCGTGTCCGTGTGCCCGGGCCGCACTGCGTGGGCGGGGTCGTGCGTCGGGTCGTCCGTTTCATCGTCCGTTCCCCCTCGTGCCGTTGGCGTCGACTTCTGCGACTGTGACGCCGGAGCGGGGCGGAACGTGCGCTACGGGGCGTTGCGGATGGGTCTCGAAGCGGGCACGGAACCGGCCCGCCGAGACCGGTGGGTGACCCTCCGTCGACCTGAGCCGGACCTGGGGCCCCTCGTTACGACACCACGTCCTTGCGGGCGAAGCCGCGGAAGGCCAGCGCGAACAGCACGAGCGCGTACGTCACCGAGACCGCGGTGCCCTGGATCATGCCGGACCACTGCGGGGTCGGCTGGACGGCGTCGGCCCAGGCGAACTGCCAGTGCGCGGGCAGGAAGTGGCGCCAGTCGCCGAGGGCGGTCACCTGGTCCAGGACGTTGCCGACGATGGTCAGGCCGACCGCGCCGCCGACCGCGCCCAGCGGGGCGTCGGTGCGGGTCGACAGCCAGAACGCGAGTCCGGCGGTGACCAGCTGGGACACGAAGATGTAGCCCACGACCACCACGAGCCGCTGTGCCGCCGTCGCGGGGTCGAGCGAGCCGCCGGTGGGGATCTGCAGCGAACCCCAGCCGTAGGCGGCCGTGCCGACGAGGAGCGCGACCACCGGCAGCAGCACCATCGCGGCGAGACTGAGCCCCAGGCCGACGACGAGCTTGGACCACAGCAGCCGCATCCTCGGCACCGGGGCGGCGAGGAGGTAGCGCAGCGAGGACCAGCCGGCCTCCGAGGCGACCGTGTCCCCGCAGAACAGGGCGACGGGGATGACGAGGAGGAAGCCGGCCGAGACGAACAGGTTCACGGCGGCGAAGTTGGCGCCGGACGCGGTGGCCGTGTCCATCAGGCTCACCCGGCCCTCGCGGCCCTCCGGCTCGCCTCCGATGGCGAAGGCGACGGCCAGCACGAACGGCAGGGCGGCGAGGATCGCGCCCATGACGAGGGTGCGGCGGCGCTTCAGCTGCCGGACCAGTTCGACCCGCAGCGGCAGCGTGCGGCCCGCGCGGTAGCCGTCGGCCACCTCCACCGGTTCCGCCGGGGTCACCGGCCGGCCGGGCCCGGCGGGCCCGGTCCGTTCGTCGAGCGCGCTCATGCGGGACCTCCGATCATCGTGAGGAAGGCGTCTTCGAGGCGGCGGTGCGGGCCGACCGACGCCACCGGTACTTCCAGTCGCACCAGTTCGGCGACCAGGCGCGCGGCGGTGCCGTCGGCGTCGAGGCGGACCAGCAGCCCGTCGTCGGTGGGGACCGCCGAGGCGACACCCGGCAGGGCGGCCACCTTCCCGGCGAGCGGCTCGTCCACGGGGGACTCGGTGCCGACGAGCAGGGTGTCGCCGGAGCCGACGATCTCGTGCACCGGCCCGGCCTGGACCAGCTGTCCGCGGTCCATGACGACGAGGTGGGTGCAGGACTGCTCGACCTCGGAGAGCAGATGGCTGGAGACGATCACCGTGCGTCCGGCGGCCGCGTACCGGATCATCACCTCGCGCATCTCGCGGATCTGGGGCGGGTCCAGGCCGTTGGTCGGTTCGTCCAGGATGAGCAGGTCCGGCAGGCCGAGCATGGCCTGGGCGATGGCGAGGCGCTGGCGCATGCCCTGGGAGTAGGTGCGCACCGCGCGGGCGAGGGCGTCGCCGAGGCCCGCGATCTCCAGGGCCTCCTCCATGCGGGAGTCCTCCGGCGGGCGGCCGGTGGCCTGCCAGTACAGCTCCAGGTTCTCCCGACCGGACAGGTGCGGGAGGAAGCCCGCGCCCTCGACGAAGGCGCCGACCCGGGAGAGCACCGGCGCGCCGGGGCGGATGGCGTGACCGAAGACGCGGATCTCGCCGCCGTCGGGCCTGATCAGGCCCATCAGCATGCGCAGGGTGGTGGTCTTGCCCGCGCCGTTCGGTCCGAGCAGGCCGAGGACCTGGCCCTTCTCCACGCGGAACGACAGGTCCCGTACGGCGTACCGGTCGGCGGAACGGGCGTAGCGCTTGCTGAGGCCGGTGATCTGCAGCGGTACGCCGGCGAGTCCGGGGTCGGGGGGCACGGCCGTCGTGCGGCGGCGGCCGGTGAGCACCAGGGCGAGGGCGATCACCGCTCCGGCGGCCGGCAGCCACCACACCCAGGAGGGCAGCGGTGCCGCCGCGGTGGCCACCTCGGGCGCGGTGGGCACGGTGAGGTCGCTCTTCAGGGCGACCGTGTACGTCGCCGGGGCGGCCGGGGAGGCGTAGCCGAGGTCGGTGGAGGCCAGGACGAGCCGCAGGCGGTGGCCCTGCCGGACCTCGTGGTCGACGGCCGGGAACGTGACGGTGACGTCCTTGCCCGCCTTGGCGTCCTCGACCCGGATCGGCGCGACCAGCTGGGAGGGCAGTACCTGCTGCCGTCCGTCCGGGCCGACGTCGTACACCTTGCCGAAGAGGACGGCGTCGTCACTGGTCGACTTCACGTGGACGGTGGCGGTCGGCGAGCCGGTGATCGGCAGGTCACCGGTGACCGGGGCGGATTCGAAGCGGGCGTGCTGGCCGGGGAAGTCCAGGGAGACGCCGACGCCGAGGGACGACAGCTGGGAGAGGCCGCCGGCACCGCCGAGGCCGGGCAGCGCGGAGACGGCGGGCGGGCTGGCGCCGGCCGGGTTGGCGAAGCTCTGCTCGCGTCCGGCGAGCGGGAAGGCCTTCCCGCCGCCGGTCAGGCCCGGGTAGCGGTCCGCGCTCGCGCCGCTCAGCACGGCCCGCCCGTCGGTGGAGTCGACGCCTCCGGTGCGGGTGACGCGGAAGGCGGGGCCGGTGTCGGCGCCCTTGTCGTCCTTCAGGTACCGGTCGAACCAGGACTGGGTGCGGGCGCGGACGCGGTCCGCCTCCGGCTCCCCGCCGTCGTGCCCGCCGGCGATCCAGTCGACGTCGGCCGGGGCGCCGTTCGCGCGGATCGCCTTCGCCGCCGCGTCGGCGTGGCCGAGCGGGAACAGCGAGTCGGACTGGCCCTGCATCAGCAGGGTCGGCACGTCGATGCGGTCGGCGACGGCGGACGGGGAGCGTTCCTTCAGGAGCGCGACGGCCTCCGCGTCCGGGGTGCCGGACTCGGCGACCCGCTCGTACATCCGGCACAGCGCGGGCTCGAACTTCTCGCAGCCGCCGCCGGAGTTGACGAAGATGCCCGCCCACAGCTTCTTGAACACGCCGTTCGGGAAGAGCGCTTCGGCCAGGTCGAAGTAGGTGATCGCCGGGGCGATGGCGTCCACCCGGTCGTCGTGCCCGGCGGTCAGCAGTGCGATGGCGCCGCCGTAGGAGGCACCGGCCATGCCGAGGCGCGGATCGCCGTCCTTGTCCAGCTCGACCTCGGGCTGTTCGGCGAGCCAGTCGATGAGCCGGGAGACGTCGGCGACCTCGCCGTCCGGGTCGTTCAGTCCGATCTTCCCGGTGGACTTGCCGAAGCTGCGCGCGGACCAGGTGAGGACGGCGTACCCCTCGCGCGCGAGGTCCTCGGCCTGCTGCCGTACGTCGTTCTTGCTGCCGCCGAAGCCGTGCCCGAGCAGGACGGCGGGCCGGCGGCCGTCCGGACCGGCGGTGAAGTACGAGGTGTCGATGCGTACCTCGTCACTCCCCTCACCGCCGTCGTCCACGGTCATGACGCGGTCGGCCCGGTCCACCGCGGGCGCCGGGTCGTCGGAGGCGACGGCGGTCCAGGTGCCGGCCCCGGCGAGCACGACGGCGGCGGCCGCGGCGGCCGCAGCGCGTCGGGGCCGCCGCGACCGGAGCCACCGCAGTCCGGGCCGACCGGGCATTCGAAGATCCATGCGTCAACGGTACGGGGTCGTTCCGGCGTCCTGATGCCGCCCGGAGGCCGACCCCGTCACCTCCTCCAGGCGTACGCGGCCGCCGCCGCGTACCGCGTCCGTGGTACGCGACCGCACCGCGAACACCCCGGGGCCGCCCATGTAGGGCGGGGTGCGCCGGTCTTCCGGCCGGGAACGCGACGGAGGCCGCCCGCGTGACGGGCGGCCTCCGGGTGGGCGGGTCTCAGCACTGGTGGAAGCTGATCTGCCCGTCGCCGTTCTCGTCCACCGAGTCGCCCCAGAAGTTGTCCTCCGACGTCCAGCCGTAGGTGTTGGTGCCCGCGAGCCGGACGTACCACCACGTGTTGCCGTAGGAGTTGTAGGTCCAGCAGTGGAGGTAGATCATGGAGTGGTAGCCGGCCCATCCGGTGTCCCAGCATCCGGACTGGTAGGGCCCGCTCTTGAGGTTGACGCCGCCGTTGCCGTTCCAGTAGATGTACCCGCGCCCCTCCCCGTTGGCCTGGGGAGTCCAGCACTCCGCCTGCGGGGCGGCCTGCGCGGCCGGTGCGATCGCGGCGCTGACGCCGAACGCCATGAGGACGGCGAGCAGGATGTTGACGGCCGCCCGGACCGGGCGGTGCTGTGATGCGGTGCTCAACACGTGATGACCCTTCTCTCCCTTGCTGACATGTACGGATCACGCTAGAAAGATGGCGCCATCCCGTCATTAACGGAGCGTGCCAGGACATTGACGATGTGCGCCCGGCGCGCTCCCGGGCGATGGCCAGTGATCCACACGGTGCGACCAGGGGGGACCTCGGCATGCGCGAAACCGTCTACAGCAATGACCACTTACCGGCCGCCGAGCGGTACGACTGGTACTGGGAGCTGCTCCGGCAGACGTTCCTGCCGACCGACGTCACCAGCGAGGACGCCCATGACTTCCGCGCCTCCTTCAGGCGCCTCGACATGGGGGCCGCCCAGGTTGACATACTCGAATACCCGTCACTGCATTCCAGGCGCACCCCGAAGCTGGTGCGCGCGGAGGACCTGGATGTGTACTGGCTGTGCCTGAACACGGCAGGCAGACAGGGAGCGTCCAGTGACCGACGTGAGGCGACTCTGACCTCCGGGGACCTGGTGCTCCTGGACATCGGCCGACCGTTCGACACCTGGGCGCGCCCCACGGGGCCCACGGCCGGGACCATCTCCATGGCCCTCCCGCGTGAGGCGGTGCCGCTCCCGCGGCGCATACTCGACCGCCTGGCGACCACCCGGCTGGACTGCGGTACGGGCACGGGGGCACTGCTGACCTCCTTCCTGCACCGCCTGGTCGCCGACACCCGCTCGTACGGGCCGCACGACGGCATACGCCTGGGCACCGTGCTGACGGATCTCGCGGTGGCGACGCTGGCGCACCACGGTGAGGCGGAGAACGCGCTTCCGGTGGAGATCCGCCACCGGGCGCTGCTGACCGGCATCCACTCCTTCATCGACCGCCATCTCGGTACACGGCACCTCACACCGGAGTCGATCGCCGCCGCGCACCACATCTCCGTACGCCATCTGCACCGGCTCTTCCGGGAGCAGGGGACGACCGTGGGTGAGTGGATCCGCCGCCGGAGGCTCGAACGCTGCCGCCGGGATCTGCTCACCCCGGCCTGCGCGGAACTGACCGTCCAGGCGATCGGCGCGCGCTGGGGCTTCCGGCACGCCTCGGAGTTCAGCAGGGCCTTCAGCGGCACCTACGGCATGCCGCCCGGCGAGTACCGGCGGCGGGCGGGGAGCACTGGACGAGAAGCCGAGACGGCGCAGCCGTCCGGCCCGTCCGGCGACACCACGCGCGACGACACACCAGGACGGACGAGCCGCCGGTGCGGTGCGGTGGACTGACGGGCCGTCACGCACACCGCGGATCTCCGGGCCCCCGGGGGCACGGCATCCGGGTCAAAACCTCCGGCGCGGGGCCGTGGCGGACGGGGAGTCGTCGCACGCACTTCGCTCCTGCCAAAGCGAAGCGGCTGCCCGCGCCGGAGGTGGTCGATGCCGGGGCCGTCAGGGGCACCCCGGAGCGGGGACGGCGGTCGTCCCACACGGCTCCCCCCGGTTCTAGCCGTGGAGACGAAGCCCTGTCAATGCTTTGTCCAGACATAAGGACGAGATCTTGACCTTACGTCCCCGGAACGGGCGAACCGTCCAGGGGAAACAGCGGGCCGACGCCCGGCCGGACGATGCCTTCACAACCGCCGACCGGGCTACGGACCGATGGGCGAGCCGGGCGGATCGACGGCTCCGGCGGGGCGGGTCAACACGGCCCGCCGGTGGACCGGCATGCACCTTTGCTTCACTTGCGTCACAAATACCCCGCTCGTGTCACGTGTGTCCCGGGTACGCGGGCTTTTCGTCACGCCCGGCGCACAACGCCGCTCCGCCGCCGTAGGGCGTCGTTCACGGGGCAGAACGCCTGGTGATCGCCAGCGCAGCACCCGGCTCCCCCTGACGGCCGACCCCTGGCCGCCTCCGTGGTGCTCGCGGGGAGGTACGACGTATGACCGACCGACGCCTGTGGTCCTACAAGGACATCGCGGCGCACATCAAGGTGCAGCCGGACACCGTCCGTTCGTACCGCAAGCACGGCCTGCTGCCGCCGCCCGACCATGTGGAGAGCGGCAAGCCGTACTGGTACGCGGACACGGTGCGCCGCTGGGTGGCCTCCCGGCCGGGCAACCGGCCGCGCCCCTGACCCCCGCCCGCCCCGCACACGACAGACAACGGCTGTGCCCCACCACGCAGGTGGGGCACAGCCGTTCGGCCGTTCCGGTCACTACGGGACGGCCGAACGGAGCGGCGCGCGGAGAAGCGGCGCGGAAACGGGGAACACGTGCCCACAGGAGCGGGAGGACCGGCATGGAGGAGCGGACGGCCGACGGGCGGCCCCACCACGGACAGGCGCGCAGCGAGCGGCGCGTCGCCCGGCCGCTCGAGGCGGGCGGCTCCCCCGGCACGCCGCACCAGCCCCTCCCGAACAACGCGCATGGACATCCACAGGGGCGGCCCGGAGCCGATCCCCGCCCACGAGGGCGCCGAGCGTGAGGCCTGCGTCCGGGAACCGAAGGACGTCCTGTTCCGCCACCCGGACCCGCCACCCATGGATTCATACCCCCTAGGGGTATAGTCTGGAAGTGGAGGCCCCGGCCCCGTGGACCCCCTCGACCTCATACGTCTCGACGAGGAGCAACGACATGACCGCCCAGACCGATACCCAGGGCTCCGTCACCGCCGTCTACAAGGTGAGCGGCATGAGCTGCGGCCACTGCGAAGGTGCCGTCTCCGGCGAGATCTCCGAGCTTCCCGGGGTCGTCTCGGTGAAGGCCGTCGCCACCACCGGCGAGGTCACCGTCGTCTCCGCGGCCCCGCTCGACGAGGAGGCCGTCCGCGCCGCCGTCGACGAGGCCGGTTTCGAGCTCGTCGGCCCCGCCTGACGCCACCGGCGGCTCGGCCTGGCGCCAGGACGACACGCCCGAGCCCACCGGGGACACCGCGACCCCTCCGGAGTCCCGGACCTGCCTGGAGTACGGACATGACCAGCACCACCGCCACCGGAGCACCGATACCCGCCGAGCCGGCGGGCCCGGGCACCCCGGCGGCCCCCACGACCTCGGAGGCCCCGCCCGCCTCCGAGGTCGAGCTGCTCATCGGCGGGATGACCTGCGCCTCCTGCGCGGCCCGCGTCGAGAAGAAGCTCAACCGCATGGACGGCGTGACCGCCACGGTGAACTACGCGACGGAGAAGGCCCGGATCGCCTACCCCGCCGGCACCGGGGTCGCCGATCTCATCGCCACCGTGGTGAAGACCGGCTACACCGCAGAGGAGCCCGCGCCCCCGCCGTCCCCCGCCTCCGTACCGGAGTCCGCACCGGACGGGCCGGACGGGCCGGACACCGCGCCGGCGGACCCCGGGCTCACCGCCCTGCGCGACCGGCTGACCGTCTCCGCCGTGCTCGCCCTTCCCGTCGTGCTGCTCGCGATGATCCCGCCCCTGCAGTTCGACAACTGGCAGTGGCTCTCGCTCACCCTCGCCGCCCCCGTCGTCGTCTGGGGGGCGCTGCCCTTCCACCGGGCCGCCTGGACCAACCTGCGGCACGGCGCGGCCACCATGGACACCCTGGTCTCCGTCGGCACGCTCGCCGCGTTCGGCTGGTCCCTGTGGGCGCTGTTCCTCGGTGACGCGGGCATGCCCGGCATGCGGCACCCCTTCGAGTGGACCGTCTCCCGCACCGACGGCGCCTCCACGATCTACCTGGAGGTCGCCGCCGGCGTCACCGTCTTCATCCTTCTCGGCCGCTACCTCGAGGCCCGCTCCAAGCGCCGCGCGGGCGCCGCTCTGCGGGCCCTGATGGAACTGGGCGCCAAGGACGTCGCCGTGCTCCGTGACGAGGGCGGCGGCCGGGTGCGCGAGGTGCGCGTCCCGGCGGAGCAACTGGCGGCCGGTGACCGGTTCGTCGTACGCCCCGGGGAGAAGGTCGCCACCGACGGGACCGTGGTCGAGGGCTCCTCCGCCGTGGACGCGTCGATGCTGACCGGCGAGTCGGTGCCGGTGGACGTCACCGTCGGCGACGCCGTCACCGGTGCCACGGTCAACGCGGGCGGCCGGCTCGTCGTGGAGGCCACCCGGGTCGGCGCCGACACCCGTCTCGCGCGGATGGCACGGGCCGTGGAGGACGCGCAGAACGGCAAGGCCGAGGTGCAGCGGCTGGCGGACCGGGTCTCCGGGGTCTTCGTCCCCGTGGTGCTGCTCGTCGCCGCCGGCACCTTCGGCGGGTGGCTCGGCGCCACCGGCGACACCGTCGCCGCCTTCACCGCGGCCGTCGCGGTGCTGATCATCGCCTGCCCGTGCGCCCTCGGACTGGCCACCCCGACCGCGCTCATGGTCGGCACCGGGCGCGGCGCGCAGCTCGGCATCCTCATCAAGGGCCCCGAGGTCCTGGAGTCCACCCGCCGCGTCGACACCGTCGTCCTCGACAAGACCGGCACGGTCACCACCGGCCGGATGACCCTCCGGCAGGTCCACACCGCCGACGGCACCGACGAGAAGCAGCTGCTGCGGCTCGCCGGCGCCCTGGAGCACGCCTCCGAACACCCGATCGCCCGCGCGATCGCCGCCGGCGCCGAGGAGCGGGCGGGAGCGCTGCCTTCACCCGAGAGCTTCGAGAACGTCCCGGGGCGGGGCGTACGCGGGCGCGTGGACGGCCATGAGGTGGTCGTGGGGCGGCTCGGCGGGGGTCCGGCGGGCGGGACGACGGGCGCCGGGCTGCCGCCGGAGCTGGAGCGGGCCCGTGACGAGGCCGAGAAGGGCGGGCTCACGGCGGTCGTGGTCGGCTGGGACGGAACCGCTCGCGGGGTCCTCGCCGTCGCGGACGCGGTCAAGGAGACCAGTGCGGAGGCCGTCCGGGACCTGCGCGCCCTCGGGCTCACCCCCGTCCTGCTCACCGGCGACCACCGCACCGTCGCCGAGGCGGTGGGCCGGGCCGTCGGCATCGACCGGGTGATCGCCGAGGTCCTGCCCGAGGACAAGGCCGCCGTCGTGCGGCAGTTGCAGGACGAGGGGCGGTCCGTCGCCATGGTCGGTGACGGGGTCAACGACGCCGCCGCCCTCGCCACCGCCGATCTGGGCCTGGCCATGGGCACCGGCACCGACGCGGCGATCGAGGCCGGCGACCTGACCCTCGTCCGCGGTGATCTGCGGGTGGCGGCGGACGCCATCCGGCTGTCCCGCCGCACCCTCGCCACCATCAAGGGCAATCTCGTCTGGGCCTTCGGCTACAACGTCGCCGCGCTGCCGCTGGCCGCGGCCGGACTGCTCAACCCGATGATCGCGGGGGCCGCCATGGCCTTCTCCTCGGTCTTCGTCGTCACCAACAGCCTGCGGCTGCGCTCGTTTCATTGAGGTCTCAACTGAGGTGACCCCCTGGAGTCCGGTACGACATTTCACATAAGCTCTTCACAAGGCTCCCGCATCTTCCTTACTCTTGGGGCGCGTCGGTAATTCAGGGCCCTTGCGCACCTAACGGACACATGCAAGAGACGCAGATCACAGTGATGTGAACGTAACCATCGAAGGGGTTCGAAGGTCTAAGTTGGCGATGTCGGGAAGCGTCTTGGGGGGCGCGACCTGGCATCTGGGGATGTCTTGGGGGACTTCCCCGGAGCTGCGTTGCCGGGGCACGTACTTCGGAGAGCTTTGAGCGGCCCTCTCGACCGTGCGCGTCCCGGCAGACCGCACAGGCGCGGTGAGTTCCGCTCATCGCGCTCAAAGACAGCGATTCAGGCGCTGATCTTCACAGACGCCCGGCCGGATCCCGTGGGGGGAATCCGCACCGGGACATGGGAAGGCGCCCTGACGTCGGCCCGTGGGGGGACCGGCGCAGGGCGCCTTCTGTAATTTCTGGGGCCCGGTTCGCCGCGAAGTGCCGTCGGCCCGCCTGCCGTAGTCGTCGGCCCGCCCGCCGTACGAGACGGAACGACGGACGGCACACCCTCCAGAGCCTGGGAGCGTGCCGTCCGTCGTCGTTCCGTGCCGTGTCCGGTCAGCGCTCCTCGACCGGGATGAAGTCGCGCTCCACCACGCCCGTGTAGATCTGGCGGGGGCGGCCGATGCGGGAACCCGGCTCCTTGATCATCTCGTGCCACTGGGCGATCCAGCCCGGCAGCCGGCCGAGGGCGAACAGGACCGTGAACATCTCGGTCGGGAAGCCCATGGCCCGGTAGATCAGGCCGGTGTAGAAGTCCACGTTCGGGTAGAGGCTGCGCGAGACGAAGTAGTCGTCGGAGAGCGCGTGCTCCTCCAGCTTGAGCGCGATGTCCAGCAGCTCGTCGGACTTGCCGAGGGCGGACAGCACGTCGTGCGCGGCGGCCTTGATGATCTTGGCGCGCGGGTCGAAGTTCTTGTAGACCCGGTGGCCGAAGCCCATCAGGCGGACGCCGTCCTCCTTGTTCTTCACCTTGCGGATGAAGGAGTCGACGTCGCCGCCGTCGGCCTGGATGCCCTCGAGCATCTCCAGCACCGACTGGTTGGCGCCACCGTGCAGCGGGCCCCACAGGGCGGAGATGCCGGCGGAGATCGAGGCGAACATGTTCGCCTGCGAGGAGCCGACCAGGCGCACCGTGGAGGTCGAGCAGTTCTGCTCGTGGTCCGCGTGCAGGATGAGCAGCTTGTCCAGGGCGGAGACGACGACCGGGTCGGGCTCGTACTCCTGGGCCGGGACGGAGAAGGTCATGCGCAGGAAGTTCTCGACGTAGCCGAGGTCGTTGCGCGGGTAGACGAACGGGTGACCGATCGACTTCTTGTACGCGTAGGCCGCGATCGTCGGAAGCTTGGCGAGCAGCCGGATGGTGGAGAGGTGGCGCTGGCGCTCGTCGAACGGGTTGTGGCTGTCCTGGTAGAACGTCGACAGCGCCGAGACGACCGACGACAGCATCGCCATCGGGTGGGCGTCGCGCGGGAAGCCCTTGTAGAAGTTCTTGACGTCCTCGTGCAGCAGGGTGTGCTGCGTGATCTCGCCCCGGAACGCGCTGAGCTCGTCGACGGTCGGCAGCTCGCCGTTGATCAGCAGGTAGGCGACCTCCAGGAAGGAGGAGCGCTCGGCCAGCTGCTCAATGGGGTACCCGCGGTAACGGAGGATGCCTCCCTCGCCGTCCAGGTACGTGATCGCGGATTTGTATGCGGCGGTGTTGCCGTAACCGCTGTCCAGCGTCACCAGGCCGGTCTGGGATCGGAGCTTCCCGATGTCGAAGCCCTTGTCGCCGACCGTGCTGTCGATCACCGGGTAGGTGTACTCGCCGTCGCCGTACCGCAGTACTACAGAGTTGTCGCTCACGTCTTCCCTCACCGACGTAGTGCCTCATCTTCGAGGTGCCCTGACTGTCTCTACCATCCCCCACTTGGCTCAGGAGAGTGCACTCGGGGTCGACCATCGGGCCTATTGGCGGCACTGAGTGCCGCCAACTTGCCCATCCTGCCTCCTGCGTTCCCCTTCCGGAAGGCCTCTGTGACGTTCCCGACTCACTTGATCGATCATTTTTCTTCCGGGAGGGGGACGAAGGGCCGCAACAACGACGGTTCAGGCGCCCGCGAGCCGGAAGTCGAGCGCCGTACAGCGCCGGCCGGCCGAGACCGTGCGGACCGCCTGCCCGATCGCCCTGCGGGAGCCGACGAGGACGACCAGCCGCTTGGCCCGGGTGACCGCCGTGTAGAGCAGGTTCCGCTGGAGCATCATCCAGGCGCCGGTGGTCACCGGGATGACGACGGCCGGGTACTCGCTGCCCTGGGAACGGTGGATGGTCACCGCGTAGGCGTGGGCCAGCTCGTCCAGTTCGTCGAATTCGTACGGCACCTCCTCGTCCTCGTCCGTCAGCACCGTCAGCCGCTGGTCGACCGGGTCGAGCGAGGTGACCACGCCGACGGTGCCGTTGAAGACCCCGTTCGCACCCTTTTCGTAATTGTTGCGGATTTGGGTGACCTTGTCCCCGACGCGGAAGACCCGGCCGCCGAACCGCTTCTCGGGCAGGTCGGGGCGGCCGGGAGTGACGGCCTGCTGGAGCAGCCCGTTCAGCGTGCCGGCGCCGGCCGGGCCCCGGTGCATGGGGGCGAGGACCTGCACGTCCCGGCGCGGGTCGAGCCCGAACTTCGCCGGGATGCGGCGCGCGGCGACGTCCACGGTGAGCCGGCCGGCCTCCTCCGTGTCGTCCTCGACGAAGAGGAAGAAGTCCTTCATGCCGTCGGTGAACGGGTGCTGTCCGGCGTTGATCCGGTGCGCGTTGGTCACCACGCCCGACTGCTGGGCCTGGCGGAAGACGCGGGTGAGGCGCACGGCGGGGACGGGGCTGCCGTCGGCCAGCAGGTCCCGGAGCACTTCGCCCGCGCCGACGCTGGGGAGCTGGTCGACGTCGCCGACGAAGAGGAGGTGGGCTCCCGGGGCCACCGCCTTGACCAGCTTGTTGGCCAGCAGCAGGTCGAGCATGGACGCCTCGTCGACCACCACCAGGTCGGCGTCCAGCGGCCGGTCCCGGTCGTAGGCGGCGTCGCCGCCGGGCTTGAGCTCCAGCAGGCGGTGGACGGTGGAGGCCTCGGTGCCGGTCAGCTCCGCGAGACGTTTGGCGGCGCGTCCGGTCGGGGCGGCGAGCACCACCTTGGCCTTCTTCGCGCGGGCCAGCTCCACGACGGACCTCACCGTGAAGGACTTGCCGCAGCCGGGGCCGCCGGTGAGGACGGCGACCTTCTCGGTGAGCGCCAGTTTGACGGCGGCCTCCTGCTCGGGGGCGAGATCGGCGCCCGTACGCCCCTTCAGCCAGGTCAGCGCCTTGTCCCAGGCCACCTCCCCGAACCCCGGCATCCGGTCCTCACCGGTGCGCAGGAGGCGCAGCAGCTGCGCGGAGAGGGCCAGTTCGGCACGGTGGAAGGGCACCAGGTAGACGGCGGTGACGGGGTCGCCGCCCTCCGGGTCGGGCACCTTCTCCCGTACGACCCCGGGGTCCTCGCCCTCCTCCGGCTCGGCGGCCAGTTCGGCGAGGCACTCGATGACGAGCCCGGTGTCCACCTGGAGCAGCTTCACCGCGTCGGCGATCAGCTTCTCCTCGGGGAGGTAGCAGTGGCCCTGATCGGTGGCCTGCGACAGCGCGTACTGCAGACCGGCCTTGACCCGGTCCGGGCTGTCGTGCGGGATGCCGACGGACTGGGCGATCTTGTCGGCGGTGAGGAAGCCGATGCCCCAGACGTCGGACGCCAGCCGGTAGGGCTGGTTCTTCACGACGGAGATCGAGGCGTCCCCGTACTTCTTGTAGATCCGGACCGCGATCGACGTCGACACCTCGACGGTCTGGAGGAAGAGCATGACCTCCTTGATCGCCTTCTGCTCCTCCCAGGCGTCGGCGATCTTCTTGGTCCGCTTGGGCCCGAGGCCGGGCACCTCGATGAGCCGCTTGGGCTCCTCCTCGATGACGGTCAGGGTGTCCAGGCCGAAGTGCTGCGTGATGCGGTCGGCGAAGACCGGCCCGATGCCCTTGACCAGCCCTGACCCGAGGTAGCGCCGGATGCCCTGGACGGTGGCCGGGAGCAGGGTCGTGTAGTTCTCGACGTGGAACTGCTTCCCGTACTGCGGGTGCGACCCCCAGCGGCCCTCCATCCGCAGCGACTCGCCCACCTGGGCCCCGAGCAGCGCCCCGACGACCGTGAGCAGGTCGGCGGCGCCCCTGCCGGTGTCGACGCGGGCGACCGTGTAGCCGTTCTCCTCGTTGGCGTACGTGATGCGCTCCAGCACGCCTTCGAGGGTGGCGAGACGCCGTTCACCGGGGGCCGCTGCGGACTGGTTGGACATGGTTCGACGGTACCGGTGGGCTGTGACAGCCCGTACGGGCTAGGGGTGCGACTTGAGGGCTTCGAGGAAGGGGGCGAAGGCTTCGGCCGGGAAGACGAGGGTGGCTCGAGCCGGTGCCTTTGTGTCGCGGACGGCGACGTGGGTCGGTGAGTTCGCGATCTCCACGCACTCATTGCCGTCGTCGGGACCTGAATAAGACGACTTACGCCAGTTGCCCATGCTCCTCACAGCTCCTTCATCAGGCGGTTGATGAAGTCACGCGACCGCTGGGGGTCGAGCGCCACGGCCTCCAGTTTACGGAAGCGGGTTCGAAAGGCGCCGAGTTGCGCTTCGGAGTCGATGAAGGCCGAGCCATGGGGCACGTCGCGCACGACTGTGTCCAGCTTGGGTACGGGGCCACCCACGTACGTCATCGTGCTACCGGCTCTGGCGAAGCCGTCCAGGTCGAAGGGGATGACACGCATGGTGATGTTGTCCGCTTCGGAAAGCCCGAGGAGCTTGGCGAGCTGGGCCCGGGAGGCGGCGCGATCACCGACCCTGATCCGCAGCGCCGACTCGTGGATCACCAGGTCGTAGGGAACAGCGATGCCCTGGGACGCCATTCGATGACGAACACGTACCTCGAGCTCGTCCTCGGCCAGTTCGGGCACTCTGCCGGAGAAGACAGCATGGGCGTAGTTCTCCGTCTGCAGCAGGCCCGGCACGTAAAGGATCGCCACATCACGCCGGAACGAGGCATGGTGATTCAGTTCAGAAAGATCCAGGAACGACGTGGGCAACAGCCCTCGGTACTCCTCCCACCAGCCGCGGGTCCGGTCGGTGGCCATGCCCACCAAGGCGTCGACGAACTCCACGTCCGTGCAGGCGTAGTGGGACGCGAGGCGACGCAGTCGCTGCTCACTCACTCCCACGAGCCCGGATTCGATCTGGCTGGTCTGAACCCGGTTCGCTCCCAGCAGCGCCGCCGCCTCCACGGTGGTGAGTCCTGCCGCCTCGCGGAGCCTGCGCAGTTCGACTCCGAGGCGCACGTGGCGTGCGGTCGGTTCACGCCTGAGGACCATTGATCGCTCCTTGATTCAACACGCCTGTCGGCGCAGCTCATTCGGGGGCAGATTACGCGATCGACTTGCCCTGGATTACACGTAACCCATACCGTCGGTGACGCAACGCACACCGTGTGAAGTCATGGGCGCCGGAAGTGCCCCGCTCCGTCCTGTCGTGACGCCGGTGGCAACGACACCGCCCCCTCCCCCGAACCTGCCTCTCACCGAACGGAGTTGACGCATGCCCGAAAACGAACCGTGGGAGTACTCCCTGTACGTCCCCAACGATCCCCGCGCCGTCACCATCAGCCGCCGCACCCTCCGGCTGATCCTGACCATGCACGGGTTGATCGGCCTCGTCGACGTCGCCGAACTGATGGCGGCGGAGCTGGTGTCCAACGCCGTACGGCACACCAAGGGCCCCGCTGCCCTGCGCGTGCGCTGGTCGCCGCCGGGGACGCTGCGGATCGGGGCATGGGACGCGGACCCCGAACCGCCGGAGCCGCCGGTTCCGTTCGAACGAGGGGAGGAGCTGGAGTCGGGGCGAGGGCTCGCGCTGGTGCGGGCCTGCGCCGACGTGTGGGGGTGGCAGCCCCTGGCCAGGGAGGGCAGCCGGGGCAAGTACGTGTGGTGCGAGCTGGCCACCCTCTTCGAAACCGCCTAGGGCTCTTCCGGATGCGGGCGACGGCCGGCCCGCCGGCCGAGGCGGTGGCGAGCGGTGCGTCCCGACCGGATCTCGGCCCTGAAGAGCCCGTTCACCCGCCCCGGGACCTCTTCACGGGCTTCACGCCGGTGCTCCGGTGGCGGTCAGGAACCCGCGCATGTACCCGGCCACGGTGTCCAGGTGGCTTTCGAGCAGGAAGTGGCCGCCTCCGGGGACCAGGTGGATCTCCGCGTCCGGCAGGTCCCTCGCGAAGGCGCGTGCCCCGTCCGGACCGAAGATCTCGTCGCCCGCGCCCCAGACCGCGAGGAGAGGAACCCGGCGTTCCCGGAAGTAGGCGTGTACCCGGGGGTAGAGGGGCGGATTGGCGGCGTAGTCGCGGAACAGGGCGAGCTGCACGAGGTCGTTGCCCGGCCGGTTGACCTCGCGGTGGTCGGCGGCCCAGGTGTCGGGATCGACCAGCTCGGGCCGGTCCACTCCGTGCAGGTACTGCCAGCGGATGGCGTCGAGCGAGAGGGCGGCACGGACGGCGGGTTCGGTCCGGGGGCCCGGGTCCTCGCCGTACGCCCACACGGGCTTCCAGAAATCCGGTACGAAGCCGTCCTCGTAGGCGTTGCCGCTCTGCGTGACCACCGCGGTGATCGCGTCCGGGGTGCGCAGGGCCAGCCGCCAGCCGATGGGTGCGCCGTAGTCCTGGACGTACACGGCGTAGCGGGTGACGCCGAGCCGGGCCAGAAGGGCTTCGGTGATGTCGGTCAGGGAGTCGAAGGTGTAGGTGAACGCGTCCACGGGCGGGGCGTCGGAGTTGCCGAAGCCGAGGTGGTCGGGGGCGATGACGTGGAATCGGTCGGCCAGCGCCGGAATGAGGTGGCGGAACATGCGTGAGCTGGAGGGGAATCCGTGCAGGAGCACGAGCGTGGGCGCCTCGCGGGGCCCCGCCTCGCGGTAGAAGACGCGATGTCCCCGCACCGTCGCGTACTGGTGGCGGATCTCAACCATGACTAACCCCTTCAATGGCCTTTGATGGTTATCGCTCGGCGTCCAGTAGACCGCCCTGGGAGTAACCTGTCAAACGACTTGATGGAGTTAGCCGGGAAGGTGAGGGCCGTGCTGGACGACCAAGCCCTGATGCAGGCGCTGAACAGCACCCCTGTCACGGAGGGCCGACGCCAGGACCTGTGGCGTGACGACCAGGAGATGGACAGGTGGGCGCGGGAGCACGGGGGCATCGGCGGCGAGGAGGAGCGCGGGTGGCTGCGCACCGCCCGGGACGCGCTCCAGGCGGTGGAGTCGGGCACGCCGGCGGAGCCCCGTCTGCGCCGAGTCCTCGCGGGCGTTCACAAAGTCCCGCAGCCCAGCGCGTCGGGCGTCGAGTGGCACCTGGAGGTGCCGCCGGAGCGCAGGCTCGCCGTGGAACTCGTGCTCGCGTGGGCGGACGTCAAGGAACGCCTGCCCGGCCGCCTGCGGCCGTGCGGGAACCCCGAATGCCGTCTCTTCCTCCTGGACCGCAGTCGCGCCAACACCGCACGGTGGTGCTCGATGAAGACCTGCGGGAACCGGCTCAAGGCCCGCCGGCACCAGGCTCGGGTACGGGAGACCCCACCCCCCGGGTAGAGCACCGGTGAGCCGGCACCCGCACGCCGGCCGGGCACTCGCGGTGACCGGCGGACCCGCCTAGGCCTCCTCGGAGCGGGTCCGCCTGCGTCGCCGCAGCGGTGCCGTCGCCCACACCGTCAGTCCGACCAGGGAAAAGATCACCGCTCCCCCGACGATCGTGGGAATCGCCGCCCCGAGGACGAAGATCAGCAGCAACTCCGCCCACGTCGGCTCCTCGCCCATCGTGCTCCCGCCCTGCGCCATGAACACCACCACGCCGACCGGCAGCGATCGGTTCCGGCCCGTCACGGGAGGGCGCCGGCGGCACCCCACACCCCGGTCACGATTTGATTTCGGCCACCTGCACCTCTTGTTTCCCCCCGTGTAATCGATTCCAATCCTTGGTGCACAGCGATGTAATCGATTCCACGAGGAGGTGGAGGCGATGGCGGGCATCAAGGACGTCGCCGCCGAGGCGGGCGTGTCCGTCGCGACGGTCTCGCGGGTCCTGAACGACCACGCGTCGGTCAGCGCGGCCGCGCGCGAGCGGGTGCTGGCCGCCGTCGAGGCGCTGGGCTACCGCCCGAACGCCGTCGCCCGGTCGCTGCGCACCCATCAGACCCGCACCCTCGGCCTGGTCATCAGCGACGTGATGAACCCGTACTTCACCGAGCTGGCCCGCTCCGTCGAGGAGGAGGCCCGCGCGCTGGGCTACAGCGTCATCATCGGCAACGCCGACGAGCGGCCCGACCTCCAGGACCACCACGTCACGACCCTGCTGGACCGCCGTATCGACGGACTGCTGGTCTCCCCCACCGACGGCGGCTCGCCCCGGATGCTGGAGGCCGCCCGTGCGGGGACGCCGATGGTCTTCGTCGACCGCTGGATCCCCGGCGTGGACGTGCCCGTGGTCCGGTCGGACGGGCAAAGTGCCGTGCGGGACCTCGTGGCGCACCTGTACGGGCTCGGCCGCCGGCGGCTCGCGATCATCGCGGGGCCGGCCGCCACCACGACCGGACGCGAGCGCGTCGACGCCTTCCGCGAGGCGCTCGGCGTGTACGGGCTCCCCCTTCCCGACGCCTTCATCGGCCAGGGCGACTTCCAGGCCGACAGCGGCCGCCGGGTCACCGAGGGCTTCCTCGACCTGCCCGAGCCGCCCGAGGTCGTCTTCGCCGCCGACAACCTGATGGCGCTCGGCGCGCTGGACGCCGTCCGCGCGCGCGGGCTGCGGGTTCCCGAGGACATCGGGCTCGCCGCGTTCGACGACATCCCCTGGTTCGTGCACACCGATCCGCCGGTCACCGCGATCGCCCAGCCCACGGGCGACCTCGGGCGGGCCGCCGTGCGGGCGCTGGTCGACCGGATCGAGGGACGGACCGGTGAGTCCGTCACCCTCCCCGCCCGGCTCGTCGTGCGCCGCTCGTGCGGCGAACCGGCCACCGGGCCGCCGCCGTCGGCTTCCGAGCCTCCGTCCCCCGCCCGGCCGTCACCACCGGCATAGCCCCCGTCCCCACACCCCCACCACCCACACGCACAGTCCCCCCAGTCCCCCCGTACAAAGGAGTACGTCGTGAGCAACCCGGACGAGTTGCTGCGCATCGAGGGCATCCGCAAGACCTTCCCCGGCGTGGTCGCCCTCGACAGCGTCGACTTCGACCTGCGCCGCGGCGAGGTGCACGTGCTGCTCGGTGAGAACGGCGCGGGCAAGAGCACCCTCATCAAGATGCTGTCCGGCGCCTACACCCCCGACGAGGGCCGCATCCTGGTCGGCGGCGAGGAGGTGCGCATCCACGGTGCGCAGGACTCCGAGCGCCTCGGGATCGCCACCATCTACCAGGAGTTCAACCTCGTACCCGATCTGACGGTCGCCGAGAACATCTTCCTGGGGCGGCAGCCGCGCCGCTTCGGGATGATCGACCGCAAGAGGATGGAGGCCGACGCCGCCGTCCTCCTGGAGCGGGTCGGCGTCCGTGTGTCGCCCTCCGCGCGGGTCCGCGAACTCGGTATCGCACGCCTGCAGATGGTCGAGATCGCCAAGGCTCTGAGCCTGGACACGCGTGTGCTGATCATGGACGAGCCGACCGCCGTGCTGACCTCCGAGGAGGTCGACAAGCTCTTCTCCATCGTGCGCAGGCTGCGCGAGGACGGCGTGGGCATCGTGTTCATCACGCACCACCTGGAGGAGATCGCCGCCCTCGGCGACCGGGTCACGGTCATCCGGGACGGCCGGAGCGTCGGCCAGGTCCCGGCCACCACGCCCGAGGACGAACTCGTCCGTCTCATGGTGGGCCGATCCATCGAGCAGCAGTACCCGCGCCGGCGGCCCGACGCCGGCGACACCCTGCTCCGGGTCGAGGGGCTCACCCGCGACGGTGTCTTCCACGACGTGAGCTTCGAGGTGCACGCCGGTGAGGTCGTCGGCATCGCCGGACTGGTGGGCGCCGGCCGGACCGAGGTCGTCCGCGCGGTGTTCGGCGCCGACCCGTACGACAGCGGGACCGTGACGGTCTCGGGCAGCACGCTGCGCGCGCACGACGTCAACGCGGCGATGACGGCCGGGATGGGACTCGTCCCCGAGGACCGCAAGGGCCAGGGCCTCGTCCTGGACGCCTCGGTCGAGGAGAACCTGGGCCTGGTGACGCTGCGTTCGGCCACCCGCGCGGGCCTCGTCGACCTCAAGGGCCAGCACACCGCGGCGGCCCGGATCGCCGAGCAGCTCGGGGTGCGGATGGCGGGCCTCCACCAGCAGGTGCGCACGCTCTCCGGCGGCAACCAGCAGAAGGTGGTCATCGGCAAGTGGCTGCTCGCCGACACCAAGGTGCTGATCCTCGACGAGCCGACGCGCGGGATCGACGTCGGCGCCAAGGTCGAGATCTACCAGCTGATCAACGAACTCACCGCGGCGGGCGCCGCCGTGCTGATGATCTCCAGTGACCTGCCCGAGGTGCTCGGCATGAGCGACCGGGTGCTGGTGATGGCCCAGGGCCGCATCGCGGGCGAACTACCGGCCGAGGACGCCACACAGGACGCCGTGATGGCCCTCGCGGTCGGCACCGCCCCCACCGACGAGAACGACCGGACCGACAAGAACGACAAGAACGGCAAGGAGGCCCCCCGTGGCCACTGACACGCTCAAGAGCACGGGGGGCAAGGACGCCGCCTCGGGCGGCCTGCGCCGCCTCCTGCTCGACAACGGGGCGCTCACCGCGCTCATCGTCCTCGTCATCGCCATGTCGGCGCTGTCCGGCGACTTCCTGACGGCCGACAACCTGCTCAACATCGGTGTGCAGGCGGCGGTCGTCGCGATCCTCGCCTTCGGTGTCACCTTCGTGATCGTCTCCGCGGGCATCGACCTGTCGGTCGGTTCGGTCGCCGCACTGTCGGCCACCGTCCTCGCCTGGAGCGCCACCTCCGAGGGCGTCCCGGTGCCCCTGGCGGTGCTGCTGGCCATCGCCACCGGCATCGCGTGCGGCCTGGTCAACGGCATCCTCGTGTCGTACGGCAAGCTGCCGTCGTTCATCGCGACACTCGCCATGCTGTCGGTGGCCCGCGGTCTGTCCCTGGTGATCTCCCAGGGCTCCCCGATCCCGTTCCCCGACTCCGTCTCGCACCTCGGTGACACCCTCGGCGGCTGGCTGCCGGTGCCGGTGCTCGTGATGATCGCCATGGGGCTCATCACCGCGTTCATCCTCGGCCGCACGTACATCGGCCGCTCCATGTACGCCATCGGCGGCAACGAGGAGGCGGCCCGGCTGTCCGGGCTGCGGGTGAAGAAGCAGAAGCTCGCCATCTACGCGCTGTCCGGCCTGTTCGCCGCCGCCGCGGGCATCGTGCTCGCCTCCCGGCTGTCCTCCGCGCAGCCGCAGGCCGCGCAGGGCTACGAACTCGACGCGATCGCCGCCGTCGTCATCGGCGGCGCCTCCCTCGCGGGCGGCACCGGCAAGGCGTCCGGGACCCTGATCGGCGCGCTGATCCTGGCGGTGCTGCGCAACGGCCTCAACCTCCTGTCGGTGTCGGCGTTCTGGCAGCAGGTGGTGATCGGCGTGGTCATCGCGCTGGCCGTGCTCCTGGACACGCTGCGCCGCAAGGCGGGGGCGACCCCGACCGCGTCCGGTGCGCCGGGCGGGGGCGGCCGGAAGAAGCAGGCGGCGACCTATCTGCTCGCCGCGGTGGTCGCGGCGGCGGTCGTCGGCGCGCTGTCCTTCCTGCACAACGGCTCCTCGGAGAAGGAGGACCGCAAGGTCGGCCTGTCCGTGTCGACCCTCAACAACCCGTTCTTCGTGCAGATCCGTGAGGGCGCGCAGGAGGAGGCGAAGAAGCAGGGCCTGGACCTGACCGTCACCGACGCGCAGAACGACGCCTCGCAACAGGCCAACCAGCTGCAGAACTTCACCAGCGGCAGCCTCGACGCGATCATCGTCAACCCGGTGGACTCGGACGCGGCGGGGCCCGCGGTGCGCACCGCCAACGAGTCGGACATCCCGGTCGTCGCCGTGGACCGCGGCGTCAACAAGGCCGAGACGTCCGCGCTGGTCGCCTCCGACAACGTGGCCGGTGGCCGGCAGGGTGCCGAGGCGCTCGCCGAGAAGCTGGGCGGCAAGGGCACGATCGTGATCCTCCAGGGCCAGGCGGGCACCTCCGCCAGCCGGGAGCGCGGCGCCGGCTTCGCCGAGGGCCTGAAGGACTACCCGGGCATCGAGGTCCTCGCCAAGCAGCCCGCGGACTTCGACCGCACCAAGGGCCTCGACGTGATGACCAACCTGCTCCAGGCCCACCCCGACGTCGACGGCGTGTTCGCCGAGAACGACGAGATGGCGCTCGGCGCGATCAAGGCGCTCGGTTCCAAGGCCGGGAAGTCGGTCCAGGTCGTCGGCTTCGACGGCACGCCGGACGGCCTCAAGGCGGTCGAGCAGGGCACGCTGTACGCGTCCGTCGCGCAGCAGCCGCGCGAACTGGGCAGGATCGCGGTGGACAACGCGCTGCGCGCCGCCGAGGGCAAGAAGATCGACGAGACGGTGATGGTTCCGGTGAAGGTGGTCACGAAGGAGAACGTGGCCGAGTTCAGCGGCTGACACCGACGAGGGATCAGGACCGGGGGCGGTCGGTCATCACGACCGGCCGCCCCCGGACGACCGTGCGACGACCGACCGTGCGAAGACCGTATGACGACATGACGACCATGTGGGGAGCCATTCCATGTACGACTACGACCTGCTGGTCGTGGGGTCGGCCAACGCCGACCTGGTGATCGGCGTCGAGCGCCGGCCGGACGCCGGTGAGACGGTGCTCGGCTCCGACCTGGTCGTCCACCCGGGCGGCAAGGGCGCCAACCAGGCGGCCGCCGCCGCCCGGCTCGGCGCCCGGACGGCCCTGCTGGCCCGGGTCGGCGCCGACGCGCACGGGCGGCTGCTGCTGGACTCGCAGCGGGCGGCCGGGGTCGACACGGTCGGCGTGCTGGTGGGCGGGGCGCCCACCGGCGTCGCGCTGATCACGGTGGACCCGTCCGGGGACAACAGCATCGTCGTCTCGCCGGGCGCCAACGGCCGGCTGACGCCCGGTGACGTACGGGCCGCCGGGAGCCTCTTCCACGCCGCCAAGGTGGTCTCCACCCAGTTGGAGATCCCGCTGGAGACGGTGGTGGAGGTGGCGCGTTCGCTGGCGCCGGACAGCAGGCTGGTGCTGAACCCGTCACCGCCGCAGCCGCTGCCGGGCGAGGTGCTGGCGGTGTGCGACCCGCTGATCGTCAACGAGCACGAGGCGAAGGTGATCCTCGGCGAGGCGCGTGTCGGTGAGACGCCCGAGGACTGGGCGCGGCTGCTGCTCGCGAAGGGCCCCCGTTCGGTGGTGGTGACGCTGGGCGGCGAGGGCGCGCTGGTGGCCTCGTCCGACGGGGTCTCCCGTGTCCCCTCGGTGAAGGTGCGGGCCGTGGACACCACGGGTGCGGGCGACTCGTTCACCGCCGCGCTGGCCTGGCGGCTGGGCCTGGGCGAGTCCCTGGCCCAGGCGGCGGCGTACGCGGCCCGGGTGGGAGCGGCGACGGTCACCAAGGAGGGCGCGCAGGTGTCCTTCCCGACCGCGGAGGAGGTCGCGGCGCTGTGAGGAAGGGCGGAATCCTGAACCGGCACCTGTGCGCCGCGCTGGCCGAACTGGGCCACACGGACCGGGTGCTGGTGTGCGACGCGGGCATGCCCATCCCCGACGGGCCGCGCGTGGTCGATCTGGCGTTCCGCGCCGGAGTGCCGTCCTTCGCGGAGGTGCTGGAGGGGCTGCTGGCCGAGCTGGTGATCGAGGGCGCGACGGCCGCCACCGAGATCCGCCGGGCCAACCCGGCCGCCGCGGACCTGCTGGCGGGCCACTTCCCCGCCCTCGACCTGGTCCCGCACGAACGGCTCAAGGAACTGACCGCCGGCGCCCGGCTCGTCGTCCGCACCGGCGAGGCCCGGCCGTACGCGAACGTGCTGCTGCGGTGCGGGGTGTTCTTCTGAGAGCCGGGTGCGCTCCGGGAGCGGAGTGTTCTTCCAGGAGCGGGTCCTGCCGTGCGTGGGGAAACTTCGACGCGGAGAAACTTCGAGGGGGCTCGGTACGTGACCGGGCCCCCTCGATTCCCTCCCCCTGTTCCCTCCCCCGTCAGAACCTCTCGGATCCCCCCGGGTCCCCCCGCAGAAGTCCTGACAGCACATACGACCCGCGGGGTACGGGGAGGGTTGTACGGTCTTCGCGAAAAACTTTCCCGGCCCTCAGCCAGGCTCGGGTGCGGGTGCGGTGCCGGGGGTTCGCGGCACCGTCGTCGTGCCCGAGCCGTTGGGCGTTGTCCCCAACATGTCCGGATCACGTCACATTGCGATCAACGACGTTGCGTCCGCAACGGGTTGCACGGGAATATGTTCGAACGGGTTTGTGATGTGTACGTGACGCACGGGGGTGACACACGTGAAGTTCGACATGGGGTCCACGACCCTGTCGGATCTGGGCAGGAACACGGACGGTTCGAGCACCGACCTGGGCACGCTGATCCGCATGCTCATCCAGGCGGCCGAGCCGCTGGAGGGCAAGTTCAACGGATCCGGAAAGGTCGCCTTCGACTCGTTCAAGACGCGTGCGGACGAGATCACCGCCGCCCTGAACGAGTCGCTCGGCGCGATCCTCGAAGGCCAGGGCGGTATGGACACCGCGTTCGGCACCGGTGACGTGGAACAGCAGGACAACGCCCACAAGAACATGGGGGCGGCGAATTTCGACGCGGCCCGCTTCGGCGCGCGCTAGACCGCGGACCGGAGCAGGGACCGACCACCACAGGGGGTTTGTGACGATGGGTCAGAATCTGGACCGCCGCTCCTACGACACCGGCGCGTCGAGCGAGGTGCAGGGTGGTCTGCAGGGCATCGTCGGCCAGTTGGAGCGCGTGCTGGCCGACCGCGACAAGGCCGTGAAGGCCGCCATGGCCGACTTCCAGGCCGACGGGGTCTCCGAGGAGTACCACGGCAAGGAGCTGCGCTGGAACCGCGCGGCCGACGAGGTGCGCAGCATCATCCAACTGGTGCGCACCACCCTCGAGGACAACGACGGGACGGCCCAGGCGACGATGGCGAAGGCGCGGGCGGCGGTCGACAACATCGGCTGACGCGGGCGCGCGGGCGCGCCGGCGGGACGACGGCACACGGGGATACGGGGATACGGGGAATCCATATGACGGGGTGGGACATCTCGCCGTCCGGCGTGCAGCGCGTTCTCACGCAGACGGCGAAGGCGGCCGAGGGCCTCTCGGACACCGGGAAGGCCCTGCAGGAGACGCTGCCGAGCGCGGCGAAGTCCGCCGGCACGATCCAGCAGGGCGGCGTGGAGAGGAGCGGGGTCCAGGGCCCGGTCGCGGCGGCGCTGGGCGAGTTCTTCACCGCCTACCAGGAAAAGCTGATGTACGTCGCGGTGCGCACGTCGAACTCCCTCAACGGGGCGGCCACCGCGACCAACGCGTACGTCAAGGGCGACCTGGACATGGCCGCGCAGGCCCAGGCGAACGCGCTGAAGGAACCGAAGATCGACCTGCCGGGGGCGGGCGGGCAGCAGGGGGGCAAGTGAGCGCGGACCTGATCGACCCGCAGAACATCCCGCAGTTCACCGGCGACCTGGAGCAACTGGGCACGGATCACATGCTTCTGACGGGGGAGGCCCTCGTCTTCCGCCAGTCGGGATCCGACGTGCACACCCGCTTCCAGGGGCTGTCGGCGTGCTACACGGCACCGGAGGCGGAGCAGTTGTTCGCCACGACCGCGCCGGTGGCGGCCAAGGCGGACGAGTTCGCCGACGACCTGGAGAAGGTCGCGGTGGCCCTCAGCGCGTACGAGACGGAGATCCAGCCGCTCGTGGCCAAGCTGAAGAGCCTCAAGCAGCGTGCGGAAACCTTCCGGCAGCAGATAGCGGGGGACGACGACTGGCGCGAGGACGACGACAACGTCCAGCTCAACAACGACCTGGTGTACGACGTCAATGCCACCTCGGAGGCCTTCTGGCTGGCGGAGATCGCCTGCCACAACGGGATCACCGCGCTGGTGGGCGGCTCGACGCTGATCCTCGAGGACGGCGCGGAGAAGCGCCTGGTGGAGCGCGGCACCAGCACCTACGGCTTCACCGCCGACCTCCTGAACCAGTCCGAGGAACTGCCCTGGGGCAAGACCGTGGAGAAGGAGCGGCACGGGCTCGACTGGCTGGGCCACCAGGTGTGGGAGTTCGGCAAGGGATTCGTCGTCGACGGAGTGTGGGCCACGATCCAGGGCCTCGGCACCCTCGTCGGCTTCGACGGCTTCGACGCGGCGGGCGAGGCCTGGAAAGGGCTCGGCAAGCTCGCTACCGGCGTGCTCATCACCGCGGTGCCCGTCGTCGGCGTCGCCTACTGGGCGATGCCCGAGGACAAACTGCCCTCCTACCTGCGCGACTCCCGCAACGCGGTCAAGGAGACGGGCAAGGCGCTGGTCGCCTGGGACCAGTGGGGCGAGAACCCCGCACGCGCGAGCGGCGCGGTCACCTTCAACGTCCTGACCACGGTGTTCACCGGAGGCGCCGGAGCGGCAGCGAAGAGCGGCGCGGTGGCCCGCACGGTCGGCGCGCTCGGCAGGACGGCCCGGCTGGTCGACCCCATGACGTACCTCGGCAAGGCCGCGACGTTCGGCACGGTCAAGGTCGCCGACCTGTTCGCCGGCCTGCGGGGCGTGCACGCGGGCGCCTACGACGGCATCCTCGCCGGCGCGGGACGCGTCCAGCCCGACGGCAGCGTGGTCCGGATCGCCGACGACACGCCGGTCATCCGCGACAACGTCGTGGAGTGGCCCGACGGAACCCGCCTCAACCTGGACGACGGCTCGGTCGTCCGCGCGGACGGGACGGCGGCCCCGGCCAAGGTGGAACTGTCGGCGGCGGACCGAGAACTGCTGGAGCGGAGCCTGCCGCACGAGGAGGGTGCGCTCGTCGGGGCGGGCGACCGGGCGGGCGCGCACGCCGCCGGGAGCACGGCGGCCCACGTCGGCGGCGACACGACGGGGCGGGCCGGCGGCAACACGGCGGCGACCGCACACACCACCGACCACGCAGGAGCCAGGAGCACCGACACGGTGCCCGCACGCGACACGGGCGGGCATACGGCGGGCGGCGACGGGACCGACGGTGGCCGGATTCCCGCCCAGCACGGCGGGACCGGCGGCGGCAACGGAGGCGGTAACGGCCCCGACGGGTCGCCGTCCGGCAGCAGCCGCGATCCGCTGGACCACGAACGCGAGATCATGCGCCAGCAGGTCGAACGGGCCAACAACGACCCCCAGTGGTTCAAGGATCACTACCGCGAGAACGGCTACCGGCGCGACACGACCGCAGAGGGCGGATACGGACAGGCCGTACCCCAGATCACGCTCAACCCGTTCGCGCCGCCCAAATGGATCGCGGCCAGTGACATGCCTCCGGCGATCAAGGAACACTACATCCGGCCGGATCCCATCCCGGGCAAGGTGTCGGACCTCCCCAAGGAGACCCTGGACTACCTGAACGAACAGGCCGCCAAGCGGGACGCGGCCGTCCAGGCCGACAACGCGGCGGAGGGCGTCCTCACGGCCGCGGAGAAGGCCTACGCCGCCAACCCCACGGACGAACTGGCCGCCGCGAGAGACCTCGCCGACAGGACGCACTCACCGCTCCACGGCGACGCCAACCGGCAGAGCGAACTGCTCGGCGAGTACGCGGCCGAGCGCCACGCGATACCGGAACACTACGAGGGCGCGGTGCGCCTGGACGACGGGGCGTTCGGCAACAATCGGTTCGACCAGGTGTACCGGACGACGGATGGCCGGTACGTCGTCGTCGAGGCGAAGGGGTCCACGAGGGCCTCCCTCGGCACGCGCAAGGGGCACAGTGGGCGGTTGGTGACACAGGGAACGAAGGAGTACTTCGAGACCATTCTCAAGGAGATGGAGAGGAGAGCCAACCGACGTGCAGACAACGGTTCCCCTGATGCGGCTCGCGCCGAGCGCACCTTGACCATGGACCTTCGAAACGCGCTGGGCGAAGGCAAGGTGGACTACATCCTAGTCAAGGCGGACTTCAACGGGTCCGCATATGCCGGATATCAGATAAGGCAGTTCGACCTCACGAAATGAGAAATTCATTCATGCACGCACGCATTCCCCGCCCCCCGTCGAAGGGTAGCCATCCGAATCCAGATGAGTTCCGGCAAGAACTCAACGAGGAAACCCTCAGCCACATCAAGCGCCTTGAGGAATACCCGCAGGGCTTCGGCCTGACCTTCAGCGGCGCTTTGTCCAACGCCAGCCTTTTTACGCTGAGCGATCCTACTGCCGACAAGTTGGAGACGTGGGAGGCCTGGGTGATGGCCATGCAGGTGGGGTCCGCGCTGTTCGCCTCGGCGACCGCTCCTGAGGGCTCCACCGTCCAGTGCATGATCGGCCATGAGGTACGGACGATCCCCGCCGTCGGGATCACGCATTTCGTTGACGCCGGGACCTGGCTGGAAGCCTTCTGGCTCGCGGTGGTCTGCCGGGACCAGGCGCGGATGACCCAGCTGTGCCAGGTGCCGATCGAGACGCTGCGGGCCTCCGGCGCCGTGTTCGAGGAGTACATCTACCACTGGGTGGATGTACTCCAGACGTACTGGCTGGAGCGGCCGGGACTCGGGGACAAGCTCGTCGCCGCGTTCGACGCAACCGACCCGGACCGGCTGCGGTTCATGGACCGCGAGATGATGCTCAAGGTCCTGTATCCGCCGATCAACCTGTTCTACCGCTTCATCGGACAGGACCCCGACCAGTTCAACGAGGCGCTGGTCCAGGCGCTTGAGCTGCACAAGGAATACTGGACTGCCGACCTGGACCGTGAGGAATCCGGTGAGGGCGACATCCCCCTCGCGATCCTCGCCCTCACCTGCCTCGCCCACGACGCCGGACGGCCCATCGAGGTCGAATCGGAGTACCTGCCCGAACACCTACTCAAGCGCAGCTGGCTCGGCGAATTCCCCACGTGAAACAGGTGATCGGAATGACCACTCAGGACAGGTCCATAAGGAGCCAGCCCTCTACCTGACGTACTGCTCGGATATACCACTTGATGGTTCGCACCAGTGATGCGCCAACGTGTCCAGCCGTATCGGTTAGGGGAGGGGTTCAGTGGTCACGAGTGTTCCGCGCCATGACTTCCGCACAGACAACGCGGCCAAGGCCATGGCGCCGCTCATCGATGGGACACGCCGGGTTCTCGACCGGCTGGAAAGGTCGGAGATATCCCGCCATCGGGCGCTGAGCAGCACCCTGACCATGGCGAAGTGGCGCTGCCTGACGGATCCCGAAGCAGCCGGACTTGAGACGTGGGAGGCCTGGGTCACCGCCATGCAGGTCGGCTGCGCCCTGTTCGACTCTGCCACAGCCACCGAGGGACCCGTCCCGTGCCGCATCGGAAGCGCGGGCGAGGTGAAGGACCTGCCTGCGACGGGGCCGACGCCTTACACGCATGCGGGGGCGTGGCTCACATCGGTCTATCTGGCGACGATCTGCCGCGAGAACGATCGTCTCGATCGACTGATGCAGGTACCCCTGTCGTTTCTCCGTGCCTCTGTTCCCGAGGGCGCGGTTTTCGACGACCATGTCTACGACTGGGTGGAGGCTCTCCGGAGCTACTGGGCCGGCCGGGCGACGGAGATGTGGGACAAGCTGGCATCAGCGGTCAAAGGCACCGATCCCGAGCGGGAGGGCGTCACTGGCAAGGAAGTGACGCTGAAGATTCTTTATCCGCCGCTCGAACTATTCCACCGCTTCCAGCTGCGGGAAATTGATCAGTTCAACACTGCACTGATTGACGCCGTCACTGGGCACAAGCAGTACTGGGCCGACGACGCGGCGCGCGCCCTGAGCGGTGACGGCCTGGTGGCCCTCGCTCCCCTCGCGTTGGCCTGTATGGCTTACGACAACGAATTCCCGGTCGAGGTCGAGTCCGAGTACTTGCCCAAGCACCTGCTGAGGCGCTCATGGGTCGGCGAGTTCGAAACGTGATCCGCGCGGGAGCCACTCGGGGTGTTGTTGCCTGAGGTCATGCGACTGCTGGACGATCGGCCGGGAGAGAACGACCCGAGTAGCGGCACCTCGTCTCCCTGAGCCTTTTCCAATCTCACACTGGGTCTCAGTCGTCAGGCCACATCTGAGCGACCCACACCTCGAGGGAATCTTCGTGAGGCCCCTGCGGTGGGAAGGCGTCGAGCGCAACAAGGGCCTCCACGTGATCCCGGCCTCGACAGAGCAACCGCAGTTGATAGCGCCCCGGCCGAAGAGCGATCTCGCCGGGCTCGCGCAGCAGTCGCCAGCCTTTGAGAGTGACCATAACCTGCTCGCTGACAGCTCGGATCTTGGCGTGGGCGACGTTGGCCGCCTGCTTGCCGGTGGAGAGGTTCCGGTGCTTGCCACGGAAGGGGCGCCCACGGTGCCACCCACGCTCTGATAGCCCTTGTCCGCGAAGCACTTGATGCCCGCCTCGGCCAGGGTCGAGGCGGTGGCACCGGCGGGCGTTGCCGGAATTGCCCGCGTGGGATGCGTGGAGCTGCTTGCGTGGCGGACGTACTGAGGGGCTGAGCCGGGTAGTTCCCGGCCGGTCTCCTCCTGGTTGGTCAGGTGGGGAATTCGCCCAGCCAGTCGTGCTGGAGGAGGTGCTGGGGCAGGTAGGCCGACTCTACCTCGATGGGCAGGTGCCCGTCG
>NZ_JBITSN010000010.1:0-302660 GCF_044540975.1 Streptomyces sp. NPDC085927 | reverse complement strand
GGCGGCGGCGTGGGCAACAGCGTCGGCCCCACCCCCTGACCCGCGCCGGCCGGGCCTCAGGGCCGGTCCGGCAATTCCCGTCTGCCCCGCGGGGGGGGGGGCCCCCCCCCCCCCCCCGGGCCCCCCCCCCCCCGCCCCCCCCCCCCCCCCCCCCCCCCCCCCGGCGCCCCCCCCCCCCCCCCCCCCCCCCCCCGCGGCCGGGCGGGGGGGCGCCCCCCCCCCCCACGACCGAGGTCGCCTACGGCTCCTCGCCGTCTCCTACGGCGAACCGTGCGGCGTCACTGTCCACGGCTTTCCGCCTTGGCCCGCCCGGAGTTCTCCACACCGGACTTCCCGAGCGCCGGACCGCCACGGCGACGGCCGCCGCGACGGCTGCCGCGACGACGGCCACCGCCGTTACCGCGGCCGCTGTACGCATCGAGTTCGATGGCGAGCGGTGACGCGGTCAGGACCGACGAGTACGTACCCACCAGCATGCCGATCAGCAGGGCGAGCGCGAAGTCGGTGAGCGAGTCACCGCCCAGCAGAGCCAGCGCGGCCAGGATGAAGATCACACCGATACCGGTGTTGACCGTACGGGGCACCGTCTGCAGGACCGCCGTGTTGGTGGACTGGGCCAGAGGCGCCTTGGGATCCTTCTGCCACAGTTCCCGGACACGGTCGAAGACCACGACGGAGTCGTTCACCGAGTAGCCGACCACGGTGAGCAGCGCGGCCAGGAAGATCCCGTCGATCGGCTTGCCCAGCCACGCGAAGATACCGGTGAGGATCACCACGTCGTGGGCCAGGGTGCTGACCGCCGCCGTACCGAACATCCAGCGGAACCGGAAGGCGAGGTACAGGAGCTGGGCGCCGAGGGCCAGGCCGAGCGCGATCAGCGCGTTGCGGCGCAGTTCGTCGCCGAGGCTCGGGCCGATCAGCTCGTCGCGGACCTTCTCCGCCCCGCCGCCGACCTCGTCGATGGTCTCGGCGACCTTCACCGCCTCGGCGTTGTTCAGCTCCTCGGTACGCACCGTCAGCCCGTTGTCCCCGGAGGACTGCACGACGGCCTGCGGGAAGCCGGCGTCGGCCAGGGCCGCACGGGCTCGGTCCGGATCGACGGTCTCGGTGGTCGAGTACTCGATCAGCCGGCCGCCGGTGAACTCGACACCGAAGTTCAGCCCGCGCACCACGATGCCGGCGCCGGTGACGACGAGTACGAGGAGGGACACCATGAGCCAGCGGCGCGGGCGGTGCATCAGCTGCGGGTTGCGACGGGTGAGGTACTCACGGACCCGCCCGATGGAGGCCAGACCGGTGAGCTTCGGCCGACGGTGCACCCAGCGGCGCGCCACGGCGAACTCGGCCAGCACCCGCGTGATCACCAGCGCACTGATCATGGAGGCGACGACACCGATGGCCAGGGTGACGCCGAAGCCCTTCACCGGACCGGAGGCGAGCAGGAACAGCAGCCCCGCCGCGATGAGCGTGGTGATGTTGGAGTCGGCGATCGCGCTGAACGCGCCCTTGAAGCCGGCGGTCAGGGCCGAGCGGCTGCTGGGCCGGTTGCGTTTGCTGTACTCCTCGCGCGCTCGTTCGAAGACCAGCACGTTGGCGTCGACGGCCATGCCGATCGCCAGGACGAAACCGGCCAGACCCGGCAGGGTCAGGGTCGCGCCGAGGCCTGCGAGAGCGGCGTAGGAGATCACGCCGTAGCAGGCCAGGGCCACGATGGCCAGGAAACCCATCAGCCGGTAGACGACGATGATGAACAGCGCGGTGAGGGTGGTGCCGAGGGCGGCGGCCCAGGCGCTCGACTCGATGGCCTCGGCGCCCAGCGTCGCGCCCACCGTCCGCTGCTCGACCGTCTCGACCGGCACCGGAAGGGCACCGCCGCTGATGAGCAGGGCGAGTTCCTTGGAGTCGTCGGAGGTGAAGGACCCGGTGATCTGGGTGGACCCGCCGGTGATGCCGGCCCCGCAGGCCACGGACGGGTCGACCTGCGGCGACGAGATGATCTTGCCGTCCAGCACGATCGCGACCCGGCGCTTGTGATCACCCGCGGGATTGCAGGCCGCCTCGCCGGTCAGTTTCGACCAGCCCTTGTCGTCCGCGAAGTCCACGGTGACCATCCAGCCGGCGCCGCTCTGCTGGTCGAAGGTGGCCTCGGCGTCCTTCACGTCCTGGCCGGTGAGCGCGGCGGGGGCCAGGTGGAGCCGCTCCCCGGCCTCGTCGGCCAGGACGCGTTCGCCCTTCGGCAGCTTCTTGGCGGACCCGGGATCGGTACCGGGGCCGAGCACCGGGTGGACGGTGAGCTGCGCGGTACGGCCCAGCACCTCGGCGGCCTGCCGCGGGTCCTGCACGCCGGGGAGTTCCACGATGATCCGGTTGTCACCGGAGCGGACGATGGAGGGCTCGGCGACACCGAGGGCGTCGATACGGCCGCGCAGCACCTCGAGCGTGCGGTCCGTCGCCTCGCCGTCGGCCTCGAGGGTTTCGGTGGAACGGGTCTCCAGCACGATCTGGGTACCGCCGCGCAGGTCGAGCCCCAGACGGACGGGGACCGTCACGGCGATGTAGACGGACAGGGCGATCACGACAAGTGCGAACAACGCCCGGATACGGGCGGAACTTTTCACGGATGACTCCAGCAGTCACGCCGCGGCCGGTCCGGACGCGGCGGAGAGGAAAGGAACAGGACTCTCATGTGCTGGACGGTCCGGGAGGCGCCCGGCCGAGGTCCGACGGCATGTGGGCGGCGGCGGGCGCCGCGTGCCCGGCTGCCGGGGCGGGGCGGGGCGGCTGCGGAGGTATGCGAGGGGTGTGCGCGGGGGTGAAGAGCAGATGGCCCGCCGGCACGGTGCGCTCCCCGGCATCACGCTGCGGCCTCAGGGGGACGATGCGGGCGGTGCAGCCGTCGTCGGTGTGCGGACGGATGTCGGACGAGTGGGTCCCGGGCGCGGGTGAGGGTTCCGGAACGGACGGCCCCGGCCCGTCGGACGCCGCGGGAGCGTCGTGGGCGGGCGACTGCGCCGCGTGGACGGCCCGTGGGTCGTCGATGAGGCCGAACCCCAGGGTCAGGAGTACGGCCGCCAGGGCGGCCAGAACCGCGACGGCGCGGATCGGGAGGCGGGCGGTGCGGGAGACACGTCCCGGCAGGGCGGCTTTCAAGGCTCGACGAGCCCCGCACGGATGGCGTAACGGGTCAGATCCAGGCGGTCCCGCAGCCCCAGCTTGCTCAGCAGGTTCTCGCGGTGCCGCTGCACCGTCTTGATGCTGATGAAGAGCATTTCGGCGATCTCCTTCGACGAGTGCCCTTCGGCGACCAGCTTGAGCACCTCCTCCTCGCGCGGGGTCAGCAGCTGGGGCGCCTCCTCGCCGTGCTGGACCCGGTCGAGGTAGTTGCGGATCAGCGCGGTGACCGCCCCCGGGTACAGGAACGGCTCGTCCCGCATCGCGGCCCGGCAGGCGGCGACCAGATCGCGGTCGGCGACCGACTTCAGCACGTACCCGCCGGCCCCGGCCTTGAGCGCCTGGAACAGGTACTGCTCGTTGTCGTGCATCGTCAGCATCAGGATGCGCAGGCCCGGCTTCAGCGCGGACAGCTCACGGGCGGCCTGCAGACCGGTCATCCGGGGCATGGCGATGTCCAGCACCGCCAGGTCGATCTCCTGGGCGCGGGCCATGGAGATCGCCTCCGCACCGTCACCGGCCTCGGCCACGACCTCGAGGTCCGGCTCCCGGTCGAGGATCAGCCGGACGCCGCGGCGCACCAGGGCGTGGTCGTCGGCGAGCAGGATGCGGATCGGGGTCGGTGGGGCCTGGTGGTTCATGACTGCTTCCTGACGGCGGGCACGGCCAGCCGGATCCGGGTACCGGTCCGGGTGACGGGAGTAACGTCCAGTGTGGCCCCGATGAGCAGGGCCCGTTCACGCATACCGCGCAAGCCGGCCCCCTCGTGGGCGGCGCCGATGCCACGGCCGTCGTCGGTCACCTCGAGGACGACACGGTCGTCGTCCCGGTACAGGCTCACCGTCGCGGAACGCGCCTCGGCATGCCGGGCGGCATTGGTCAGACTCTCCTGCGCCACACGGTAGATCACCAGCTCCGTACCGTTGTCCAGGGTGGGCAGATCGGCGCCGAAGCGACGATGCACCCGCAGCCCGGTGTGTGTGGCGAACTCGGTGGCGAGCGAGGTGACCGCGCTGACCAGACCGAGATCGTCCAGTACGCCGGGGCGCAGCCGGCGCACCAGCCGGCGGACCTCGTCCAGACTCGCCCGGGTGATCTCCTGCACCTGTTGGATCTCGCCGCGCAGTGGAGCGGGCGCCTCGTCGGCGACCTGCTTCAGGGCCAGCAGGATGGCGGTCATGCTCTGTCCGACCTCGTCGTGGAGTTCGACGGCGATCCGGCGCCGCTCCGCCTCCTGGGCGAGCAGGGCGCGGGCGCTGCTCGCGGCGCGCTCCTTCTCCAGCCGCTCCAGCATGGCGTTGAACGTGCTGACCAGCTCGGCGACCTCTCCGCCGCCGCGCACCGGAAGCCGTTGACCGGGGCGCAGCAGGTCGACGGTGGCCATCAGCCGGGTCACCCGGTCCAGCGGGGCGAGCCCGATCCGCAGCAGGGCCGCGTTGGCGACGAGCATCACACCCATGCCGCCCACGAGGATCACCGCCTCGGTCAGCAGCACCGGCACGGACACGGTCACCGGAGCCCACAGCAGCAACGCGGTGGCCGCGCCCAGCACCAACGCGTTGAGTCCGAAGATCCGCCAGTACAGGGACACGGAGGTCACGCCTTTCCTCTTTCGTCTGCCTCTACTGTCGGGCACCGCGGCACCTGATGCGGCAGCGGCCCCTGATCCCGGCGAACAGCGAAACCGACACAGTGCACGAGCCGACGGCATCCGGTCGATGGGCTCCGTGACCCATTTCCGCCCGCCCGCCGGGCCCATGTCGCCCGGGGTGGGTCCTCGGACCCGGCAGAGATGGGTATCGCGCCCAATGTGTTCCGGCCGGGAAAACGGCGATGGTGATGGATCGCCCATCTGTCACCGGAGGAGACTTTCCGTGTCGCTCGACCTGCCCCTCACCGAATCGCGTACCGACCACCCCGCCGTGGACCAGATCCGGCAGCGCCTCGAACACGCGCGCACCACACGGGTGGCACAGCTCAAGGCCCTCGACGACACCGGGCAGAGTCCCGACGACCACCTGCTGGCCAACCAGCGTGACGCCATCAAGCGTGTCCTCACGGAGATCGACGAGGCCTTCGCCCGCGTCGAGGACGGCAGCTACGGCACCTGCATGGGCTGCGCCAAGCCCGTTCCGGCGGAGCGGCTGGAGATCCTCCCGCACACCCGGTACTGCGTCTCGTGCCAGAGCCGCGCGGCCTGACCGCACCCGTTCCCGCCCCCGCCCCCGTCCGTGTTCCTCTCCCGCTCCGCCCAAGGGGGGTGCAGTGGTGACCCACCAGACGATCGACGAGCACGACGAGGTCCTCACATCCGAGGACCTCGCCCTGTTGCGTGCGAACCTGCGCGAACAACAGCTGTTCCGACGGGACCAGTTGCGTCAGTTCGCCGTCGATGCGGGACCGTACCCGGGAGACCTGGACGGACCGCCGGTCGCCGGCCAGCTCGAGGTCCAGGTCAGGCTCGCCGCGTCCGCCCGGATGGTGCTCGCCGACGTGGAAGCGGCGCTCGCCCGCATGGACACCGGGGACTACGGCGTCTGTCACCTGTGCCGCGGCCGCGTCGAGCGCGGCCGGCTGCTGATCGTCCCGCAGGCCCGCTACTGCGCCCGCTGCCAGCAGGTGCGGGAGGCCGCGCGATGACCACGGCCCCTCACCGGCCGCCGGACCGGCCGGAGCACGTGCGTACGCGGCACGTGCGGGCGGACCACCCCCGTACGGGGCACGTACGCGGGTGACCCGCCCGGCCCCCTGACACCTCCGCCCGCGCGCTGCACCCACCGTCCCGGGCGCGCAGGCGGTGGCCGCCCCCGCCGCAGACACCCACCCCGCCGGACCGCTCCCGGTGGGGCACCCCGGTGCGCACCTCACCGGGGCGGTGCCGCGTGCGGAGGGCACCGTCACCGGCGCCCGGCACATTCCGCCGGGCGCCGGTGACTTACGCCCCGAGACCGACCCACCCCGAAGGAGTTACGACGTGGCGGGCACCATTCCTCCCGCGCAGCCGCCCCCGGGACCCCGCCTCGGCCTGCCCCGGGGCGCCCGGCCGTGGCGCCGGCGGCCCAACCCCCTGCGCCGCTCCACCGACCGTTTCCAGGCCCGGATCGGCCTCGGGCTGCTGCTCGCCGTACTGGCCGTGGCACCCGTGGCGGGCGTCGTCGTCGAGGAGCTCGCCCACCGCCACTACACGGAGACGGCCCGCCACCAGACCCTGACCCGGCACGAGACGAGCGCGACCCTCACCGAGGACGTCCCGCGCCATCCGGAGCCCGGATCCGACGAGGCGAAGCTCGCCCGTTACCCGGCCGAGGTCCGTCTCACCACCCCCGACGGGCGCACCGCCACCACCCGGGCCGAGGTCCCGCCGGGCCTGTCGGCCGGCAGCCGGGTGCGTGTCTGGGTCACTGCCGACGGCGAGGCGACCGAGCCGCCGCTGACGCGTGAAGAGGTCCGCAGCCGCAGCATGGGCTGCGCCCTCCTCGCCGCCGTGGGAACCGTCCTCACCGGCGCCGCCGCCCACGCCGTGACCTGCCACGTCGTGCGCCGCCGCAACCTCACCGCCTGGGAGCGGGCCTGGGCCGAGACGGCCCCCCGCTGGACGACGTCCGGATGAACCGGCACGCGCGGCCGGCGGGGAACTCACGCGGCCCCGTACGCGCGTCCGGTGCCGGTGTCACCTGTGCTCGGCGGTGAGGGTCTTGACCCGGCGGAGCGTGAGGACGGTCTCCGCCGTGTGGACGCCGGGCAGCGCGCCGATCCCCTCGCTGAGGAACGCGTAGAGCTCCTCGGTGCTGCGGCACAGAGCCGAGATGACGAGGTTCGTCCGCCCCGTGACGGCGGCGGCGAACCGCACCGCCGAGTGGCCGGCCACCCCCGCGCCCGCTTCGGCGAGGGCGTGCGGGGCGACCGTCAGCCAGATCAGCGCCTCGATGCCCTGCCCGAGGGGCTCGTGGTCGTACTCGACGGCGAGGTGGAGCACTCCCGTGCCCCGCAGCCGTCCCAGACGCTTCTTCACCGCCGTCTCGGACAGCCCCGTCACCGACTGCAGTTCGGTCAGCGGGGCGCGGCCGTCGCGGTGCAGCGTCTCCAACACGACCTGGTCGGTGGTGTCGAGAACGACCGGCGCCGCCGAGGGACCCGGGGCGGGCGTCCGCAGGGCCGCCTCCTCCTCCGGGCCGAGCGCGCTGATCTTGCGCAGCCAGCGCAGGGAGTTGCCGTAGTAGGACCGCAGGATGCAGTGCGCGCCGACCGAGGTGACGTGCGGAATGCGCTGGAGCCGCTCGAGAAGGAGATCGTCCCGTTCCCGGCTGCTGCGCGGGCTGATGGCACAGACGACCTCGGTGCCGCCGGCGGCCAGGTCGACGTAGTGGGTGTCGGGCCGTCCGGCGATGGTGCCGGCCAGCCGCGACGCGGTGTTCCGGCTGCAGCCGAGCCGGACGATCCAGCCGTCCCTGCCCAGGCGGCTGTCGTCGGTCATGCCGGTGACCCGCAGGTTCACGGTGGTGCGCAGCCGTCTGAAGCGACGCGCGACGGTCTGGTCGGACACCCCGAGCACCTGGGCGATACGGCTGAAGGAGGCCCGTCCGTCGAGTTCGAGGGCCTGCAACAGCTTGAGGTCGAGGGAGTCGAGGGGAGAGGGGGGCACTGGTCTGCTGGTCTCTCCTGAGTGAGCAGGGGGAGGGGCGGGCAGCCATCGTAGGACCGCGCCCACCCCGGGGCACGACGCCCCGGTCTCCGGTTCCGGTCTCCCGGTCTCCGGTTCCGGTCTCCCGGTCCTCGCTCCGTATCCGGTTGCGCGCCGCAAGAGCGCGGAACCGGGTACGGATGCGGGTGGGGGCGTCAGCGCCCGGGGGAGCCGCCCGTGGTCCGGCCGGAGGACGAATCCGCGGCCTCCGGCTGCTCCGCGGGCCGGCCCGACGTACCGCCCACCCCTACGGCGACAGCGGTGCCGGACGCTTCGCCCGCCTCCGACGGCGCGGACGCGCCGCCCGCGCCCGCGGTGGCGGACGTGCCGTCCGAACCGCCCGCGCCCACCGTGACGGACGCCCCCGTCCGCCGCCGCAGCAGGACGGCCGCGGCCAGGGCGGCGAGGACCAGCAGGACCGCGGAGACGGTCAGGCACAGGCGCAGGCCCTCCAGGAACGCCTCGGAGACGGCACCCATCGCCCGGCCGGTGTCCGCGCCGAGTTCCATGCCGGCGACGGCGCCCAGCCCTCCGGCCCCGACCGTGTCGGTGATCGACTGTGCCGTGCCGCCGTTCAGACCCGCGTCGGCGAGGTGACCGGGCAGCGTGTCGGCCGCCTTCGCCGCCAGCAGGGTGCCGAGCACGGCAGGACCCAGCGCGCCGCCGAGCTGCCGGAAGGCGTTGTTGCCCGCGGCGGCCATGCCGGCCTGACGGCCGGGCACCGCGGAGACCGCGGTGCTGGTGATGCACGGGAAGGCGATACCGAGGCCCAGGCCGAGCAGGGCCAGCCGCCAGGCCAGCGACCCGAACGAGGTGGTGACGCCGAGCGTCGTCAGGGACAGCAGGGCGGCCGCGCTGATCAGCATGCCGGCCGTGATGATCACCCGGGGCGACACCCGCCGCATCACCGGCCCGATCACCATGCCCATGATCATCGAGACGACGTTGACCAGCACCAGGCGCACCGCGGACTGCCAGGTGTCCAGCTGCTGCACCATGCCCAGATAGAGGCTCAGAACGAAGAAGAAGCCGATCAGCCCGAGGAAGCTGATCATCACGACCAGCGTGGAGCCCGTGAAGGCCGGACTGCGGAACAGGGACAGGTCCAGCATCGGCGACTCGCTGCGCCGCTCCACCACGACGAACAGCGTGCCGCTCACCACGGCCACCACCAGCGCGACGACGGTCTGCGGAGCGGTGAACGAATCGGCGCCGCTCTCGATGACCCCGTACACCAGGGCCGTCATGGCCACCGCGGCGGTGACCTGACCGGGCCAGTCCAGCTTGCGCCGGGAGGTGGCCCGGGCACCGGGCAGCAACCGCGCGGCCACCGCCATGGTCACCAGGGACACCGGCAGCGGCAGCAGGAAGACCCACCGCCAGGAGGCGTGCTCGACGATCACACCCGCGATCAGCGGGCCGACCACCATGGCCGCCATCATGCAGGTCGTCCACCAGCCGATGTACTTGCCGCGCTCACGGTGGTCCGGCACGGCCTGGCTGATCAGAGCCAGCGTCACCGGCAGCAACGCCGCGGCTCCCGCACCGGCCAGCGCCTGGCCGGCCCACAGCATCCCGATCGACTGGGTGCTCAGGGACACCGCCGCGCCCGCCGCGCTGAGCGCCATGCCCACCTGGTAGACCTTCTTGCGGCCGTGCACGTCGCCGAACACGCCCGCGGTGAGGATCAGCGCGGCCACCGGCAGCACGTAGGCGTCGGAGACCCACGACAGTTCCGCGGTCGTGGCGCCCAGAGCCCGCTGGATCACCGGCAGACTCACCGCGACGGTCGTCACCGGCAGATAGGCGACGAAGACGCCGGCACACGCCAACGCGATCACGGCTGCCCTGCGACCGTCTCCGGCCGCCTTTCGAGAAGCGTTCAAGGAAATACTCCCGTGCGGTGCCCGGCACCGCGGATATCGAATGAATCGGCTCCACTGTGAAGGGCGAGGACCGCCCCGGGCCAGCCGGCGGCCGGACCGCCGGGGAAACCCGACATCAGAGAGGCGAAATTCCGGGATTCCACTCGCGCGCCCGGCCCGTCCGCCTTCACTCCGTCACGTCACCCCAGCTCACGGGCGCTGTACCGGTCGACGGAATCCACACCGGCCCGGATTCCGTCGCGGCCCGCGCGGTACGGCACGGCATTGCGGGATTCCCGGATCGCGCGCGACAGGCGGGATTCCCGTCGATCGGCAAGAGCGGGGGAAGGGTGGGGGTCAAGATCGTCACCGAGAACGGCACGGAGGAGGGCCTGGCCGCCGGTGAGGGCGGCCGCTTCTCCGCCACGGTCGCCGACTCGCCCGAGGTGATCGGCGAAACGGCGGTCAGGAGCGCGGTCGACCTGATGGAGAAGGGGGGAAGGGCAAGGTCTCCGGCATCCGGTTCACCCTGATCACCAAGGACAACGTGGAGGAGGCTCCCAGTGCTGCCCGGCCGGGTGGCACAGGCCGTCCGGTCGGCGGGGCGCCCCTCCGGTACCGGGCCCCGCCGACCGGGCACGGACGGGCTCACCGGCCGGGGCCTCAGCCGGTGAAGGGCTCGGGGCCGAGGCGGCCCCACGCGACGAAGACCGCGAGCACGAGATAGACCGTGTTCAGCAGCACGAGGGCGAACTGGCCGAGGCGGCCGTGGGTGATCATCGCGCCGACCATGAGCAGCACCCAGCAGACGGCGGTCACCGGCACCATGACCGGTGCGACGTCGAGCACGGCGGGCAGGACCAGGCCGACCGCGGCCAGGAGTTCGAGTAGGCCGAGGGTTCTGACGAAACGGGGGGTGGCTTCCCGGGTCCATTCCCCGCCGTGCTGCGCGGCCAGTCTCTCCTTCGGTACGAAGGTCTTGGTGAGGCCGCCGGCCAGGGCGACCGCGGCCAGCAGGCCGGTGGCGATCCACAGGGTCAGGTTCATGGCGTCTCCATCGTGTACGGCACGGGCGCCGCGTCCGTAGCGTTTGATGGCGTCCGTGGTGTCCGTCGTGTTCAGGGGGTCGGCATGAGACACCGGGGGGCCGTTCGCTGTGACCCACGTGCGGCGAGGAGAAGGGGGCCGAGGCGGGGCCGAATATATTTTTGCAGTCTCTGCATATTTGCGTATCCTGCACGACGTGAGTGACAGGGACCCCGCAGAGGGCGGGCTTCGGGAGCGCAAGAAGCGGGAGACCCGTGCCGCTCTGGTGGCGGCCGCGGTGCGGCTGGCGGCGGAGCACGGCGCGGAGAACGTCACCGTCGACGCGATCAGCGAAGCGGCCGGTGTGTCGCCCCGCACGTTCTTCAACTACTTCGACTCCCGTGACGAGGCGTTCGTGATGGTGGGCGCGGAGTCGAGCGGGCGTGTCCGGCGGGCGGTGCTCGCCGCGCCCGCCGACGTGTCCCCGCTGGCGGCGCTGCGCGACGCGCTGGCCGTGGAACTGGGGGAAGCGGGACAGCAGCACGAGCTGTGGCGGCTGCACTCCGAAGTGCTGCGCAGGTCACCGCACCTGCTCGCGCGTAGCATCGGCGCCCATGTCGAGGACGAGTTCACTCTGGCCGAGACGCTCGCGGAGCGCATCGGCGCCGGTTCGCCGCTGTTCACCGGGGACCGTCCCCCCTTCGGGACGGCCGAGGGGGAGCTGCGGCGACAGGCTCTGGGGCTGTATCCGAGGCTGCTGGCCGCAGTCGGCACCACGGCCGTCCGTGTCGCCGCGGAGCACTGGTGCGTGCGGCAGGACGAGGCCACCTTCGAGGCCGTCTTCCGGACGGTGTTCGACCACCTGGCCGCCGGACTCACGGAACCGGTCGTGCCGGTCGTGCCGGTGGACGAAGCCTGAGCGGGTCCGTCCCTCACCCGACCTTCGAACGTTTGTGAAAGAGCTGAAGTGACCTCATCACCGGCGCCCCTAGAGGCGTCACCCACCTCCATGACCAACCGGCAGATACTCCAGGCCATGTCGGGGCTGATGGCCGGCATGTTCGTCGCCATCCTGGCCGGCACCGTGGTCGCCAACGCGCTCCCGCGCATCATCACCGACCTGCAGGCCAGCCAGTCCTCCTACACCTGGGTCATCACCGCCGAGCTGCTGGCGATGACGGCGACGGTGCCGCTGTGGGGCAAGCTGTCGGACCTGTTCAACCAGAAACTGCTGCTCCAGCTGTCCCTGTCCCTGTTCGTCGTCGGCTCCCTGCTGGCGGGCTTCTCCCAGGACGTGAGCCTGCTGATCTTCAGCCGCGTGGTGCAGGGCATCGGCGCGGGTGGACTCACGGCTCTGGCACAGATCGTGATGGCGGCGATCATCCCGCCGCGCAGGCTGGGCAAGTACGCCGGCATCTTCGGAGCCGTCTTCGCGGTCGGCACCGTGGCCGGACCGCTCATCGGCGGTGTTCTGGTGGACACCTCCTGGCTCGGCTGGCGCTGGTGCTTCTTCATCGGTGTGCCGTTCGCACTGCTCGCCATCGCGCTGCTGCAGCGGACCCTGAAGCTGCCCACCGTCCGCCGCGAGGCGAAGATCGACTTCCTGGGTGCCTTCCTGATCGTCGCGGGCGTCTGCGCCCTGCTCATCTGGGTCTCCCTCGCGGGCAGCGAGTTCGCCTGGATGTCGTGGCAGACCGCCGTGCTGACCGGTGGGGGCGTGCTGCTGCTGATCGCCGCGGTCGTCGTCGAGGCGCGCGTGCCGGAGCCGGTCATTCCGCTGGGCATCTTCCGCAACCGCACGGTGACGCTCACCACGGTCGCGAGTCTCCTCGTCGGTGTGGCCATGTTCGGCGGCACCGTCTTCCTCTCGCAGTACTTCCAGATCTCCCTGGGCAAGTCCCCGACCGTCGCGGGCCTGATGAGCCTGCCCATGATCCTCGGCCTGCTCGTCTCCTCGACCGTCGCCGGGCAGATCATCACCGCCACCGGCCGGTGGAAGGTGTACCTGGTCGCGGGTTCCATCATCATGACGGCGGGCCTCGGTCTGCTGGCCACCATCGAGGTGGACACCCCCTTCGGCCTGCTCAGCGTCTACATGGCCGTCATGGGCGTCGGCGTCGGCATGCTGATGCAGAACCTGGTCCTGGCCGCGCAGAACGACGTTCCGGCGACCGAGCTGGGCGCCGCCACCTCGGTGCTCTCCTTCTTCCGGAGCATGGGCGGCACGATCGGCACCAGTGTGCTCGGCGCCATCCTCGCCAACCGGGTCGCCACCGAGATGACCAAGGGTCTGACGGAAGCGGGCATCCCGGCCGGGGCGGGCGAGTCCGGTGACGGCGGAGTGCCCGACATGGCGACGCTGCCCGAGCCGATGCGGGAGATCGTGGAGCACGCCTACGGGGCCGCCACCGCGGACCTCTTCCTCGTGGCCACGCCCGTCGCGGCCCTCGCGGTGATCGCGGTGCTGTTCATCAAGGAGAAGCCGCTGAAGGACACCAGCGGCATGGAACGGCTCACCGCCGAGTCCGCCGAGTCCGCCGAGTCCGCCGGTACGACGGCGTCGCCGGCCGGCGTCGGCTGAGGCGAACGCCCTTCGGGGAGGTAGCGTGCGGAGGTCTTCCGGGAGGCGCCCGGAGGGCCTCCGCACGTGTATACGGCGGGCCGGGCGTTGTTGACGAGAAGCGAGTTGTCCGGCTCAATGGGGCGCATGAATTCCGGGGAGCGTCTCGTCACCCGTGACCACATCGACTTCGGTCGGGTGTGGTCCGCGGCATGTCGCGCCTGACGCGGCAGCGGGCCGTCTGACCGGCCCTTCCCTTTCTCGGTGGCCCCTCGCGGGCCGAGTTCCTTCCTCCGCGGCCCTCAGCGGCCCCCCGCGGTCCTTCGCGGCACGGCCGTACCCACGCGCCCGACTCCACCCGAGGCCCGTGCCCCTGTGCCGCACCGAGGATGCTCCGGGGCGGCCGTGAGTTGCCCCGGGCCCGGCCACCCCGGAGAATTCGAAGAGAGGTCGTCCCGGATGACGTCCGTCGCACCACCGCCCCCGCCGCCGTCCGCCGACGAGTCGACGGTCGTCCACGTAGCCGTGTCCGATCCGCGGGTCGGTCCCCTGCTGCGCGGACTCGGCGACGAGTACGCGACGCGCTACGGCGAGGAGGCCCACGCCGAACTCGCCCGCTACCCCGACGAGGAGTTCACGGCCCCGCTCGGCGGCGTCCTGCTCCTGCTCCTGGAGCACGGCGAGCCGGTCGCGGGCGGTGCCTTCCGCCGGTACGACGTGACCACGGCCGAGCTGAAGCGGATCTGGACGCACTCCGCCCACCGCCGGCGCGGCCTGGCCCGGCGCGTCGTCGAGGAACTGGAGCGCGAGGCGGAGGCCCGCGGCTACCGGCGCGTCCACCTCACCACCGGTCCACGCCAGCCCGAGGCGCGCGGCCTGTACCTGGCCACCGGCTACACGCCGCTGTTCGACACGGAGGCCGACCCGGAAACCATCGGCCTGCTGCCCTTCGAGAAGCACCTGCCGGCCACAGCACGCACGGCACGTACGTGAGGGGCCGGGCAGCCGCTGCGGCCGTGGCCGAACGCCGTCCGCCCTCGACTCCGCACCTTCCCACCCCGCACCTCCGCACGTGTGAACATCCGCCCCCGACCCAGACGACGAGGACCCGCCATGCCCGCATCCGCCGTGCCGTCGCCCCGTCCCGGAACCGGACTCGACGCATCAGCCCCCAGTGCGTCCACCCATGACGAAACCGCCTACGACCGCCGCAGAATGCGTCAGTGGCTCACCGGGGGTGCCAAGGCGGACGGGGTCAGCCGCCGCCGTCTGCTCACCCTGCTCGCCGCCACCGCCGCCGCGACCGCGCTTCCCGACGCGCGCCCGGCCCGCGCCGCCGACCCCACGATCGTCAAACCGCTGCCGCCCGAGTGGTTCGTCCAGCGCGGCACCAATGCCGAGACCCGCTGGGAGGCGCTGCGCGGGACCGGCTACCACACCCCCAACGAGCTGTTCTTCGTGCGCAACCACACCGCCACCCCCGTCCTGGACGCGGACGACTGGCGGTTGCGGCTGTGGGGCAGCGGCCTGCGGGGCGCGCCCGACGAGGACAGGCCGGTGGAGTTCGGGTACGACGACCTGCGCGCCCTGCCCGCCGTCACCCGGACCACGTCCGTCGAGTGCGCCGGAAACGGCCGCAGCCACTACACGAGCCAACAGGGCGAAACCGTCTCCGGCACCGCGTGGGGTCTGGGCGCGATCGGTGTCGCCCGCTGGCGCGGGGTGCGGCTGGCCGACGTACTGCGCAGAGCGGGGCTCTCCTCCTCCGCCGTGGACGTCCAGCCGCGCGGCCTGGACGCCGAGTACGTCAGCGGCGGTGAGAACCTCGGCCGGGTGCGGCGTCCGCTGCCGCTGGCCAAGGCGCTGGACGACGTACTGCTCGCGTACGAGATGAACGGCGAGCCCCTGCCCTACGACCACGGGTATCCGGTGCGGGTGCTGGTGCCCTCGTGGGTGGGGATCGCGTCGGTCAAGTGGGTCGGCGACATCGAGGTGTCGGCGCAGCCGCTCCTCTCCCCGTGGAACACCGCCTTCTACCGGCTGTTCGGCCCGGCCCACCCGCCGGAGGGCAGTGCGCCGCTGACCCGGCAGACACTCAAGAGCGCCTTCGAGCTGGCGAGCGGTGCCACGTTCCCGGCGGGGGAGAGGCAGGTGCTGCACGGCCGTTCCTGGTCGGGCGCCGGGGCCGTCGCGCGGGTCGACGTCAGTACCGACGGCGGAGCGAGCTGGCGGCCGGCACGGCTGCACGACGACAGCCGTGCCGGCACCTGGACCCGCTGGTCCGTCCCCTGGACGCCCGGGGCCCCCGGGCCCGCCCACCTCCTGGCCCGTGCCACCGACATGGCCGGCCGCCGTCAGCCGGACGTCGCGGTACCCAACACGCAGGGCTATCTCTTCGACGCGGTGGTGCGGCATCCGGTGACCGTGGTCCGACGACACCCGAGCAGCCCTCCGCGCAACGAATCGTCATGATGCGCAACGGCCCGTAACGGCCTGCGACGACCCGTGCGAAGGCGCCGCTCAGCGGTCGGCCGGACTGATGCGGCGTCCCGTCAGGCTGGTGGGCCGGAGCGTCACCCACATCTCGCGTTCGCCCCCGGCCCACGGAGCGGTGTGGGTGTGTTCGGTCAGCCGCCGCACGTCGTCGGGGTCCGTGACCAGCCGCGCGGGGCCGACGGCGAGCACGCTCCAGCCCTGGCTCATGGCCTCGTCCACGTGGTCGACCTCGAAGGCGGTGTCCGATCCCACGGCCTCCGCGGGCACGGAGTCGGGGGCGGTCCGGAAGGCGATCACGTCGTCGACGACCTCGTAGTTCACCGGGACGACCGCCGGGCCGTCCGGGGTCGACACCGCGACGCGCCCCACCCCGTGGGTGGACAGCAGGGTGCGGCACTCCTCGGGGGCGAGGTCCAGGAGTCGGGGGTGCGGGAGTGCCGCGCCCTGGCCCGGCGGCATCTCGGTGCCGCCGCCGCGCAGGGCCTGGACCGTGGTGTTCAGCGCCCCGGCCAGGTTGATGAGCGTCGCCAGGCTCGGATCGGCCTGGTGCTCCTCGAGGTACTCGAGATACGCCGGTGCCATCCTGGCGCGGCGGGCCGTCTCGGCCCGGGTCAGGCCCTGCCGCTCGCGCTCGGCGGCCACCCGTCGGCCGAGGTCGCTGGTGTGGTGTGCGCCGGAGGGGTGCGCACCGGAACCGGCACCCGCTCCGGCCGCGCCCGGTCGGCGGGACGGCCCCTGGGCCGTCCCGGGCTCGTGCCCCGGATGCAGGAGGTGCGCGTCGGGCCCGGGAAACACGACCGTCACCGTCTGGGTGTCCGACCAGCGCACGTCGTACGGGGGTGTCCCGTCCTGGTGGTGGAGTCCGATGATCTCGCCGTCGCGCCTGGTGGCGCCGGTCGCCGGACTTTCGATGACGAGTAGATCGCCGAGGTGAGCTCGCATGGCTGCCGCCTTCGCTCGGATGTTCGGGTGGGGGGAAGGGTCGGTGGAGTGGAGCCGGCTGCCGCCTCTCGCCGACGGCCGGTCCCGCCCCGGGCTCAGCCGGTGATCTCGATGCGGCGCGGCGTGCTCTTCCCGGTCCTGGGGACACGCACCGTGAGGACTCCGTTGGTCAGCTCCGCACTGATGTGCTCGGTGTCGGCGTTGGGCGGCAGCGTCGTGCGGTAGTGGAACCGTCCGACGTGACGGGTGTGCCGCCGGACCACACCCGTGCGTTCCCGCTCCTCGATCTCACCGTGGACGACGAGTTCGCCGTCGCCGACCTCGACATTGATCCGGTCCTTGTCCGCACCGGCGAGCTCCAGCTCCACCACGTGGGCGTCCCCGGTGTCCTCGACGTCGGCCGGCGGCGTCCAGGTGCCGGCCGTGCCGGTCTCGGAGAAGTCGTCGCCGGGAAAGGGGAAGGTGGAGCGCGTGAGGTGCTCCATCCGGGAGCGGAGGTCCTCGAGCTCCCGGAAGGCGTCCCACCCGGAGAGCGGCCCCCTGCTGCGGCGTGCGGGATGCGACATAGGTCCTCCTCCTGGGCCTCTGCGACGGCAGTGCCACCCGTCGGCGACGGGGGACGGATTCGTCGCTCCGGAGCCGGGTACCCCCGCAGGGGCGGGACACCCACAAGTCGGTCGCGGCTGCTTCGGCGGTGTGTCGAGGACCTCGGGCGGCTGGTCACGCGGGAGTCGCCGGCCGGACGACCGCCGCCGGAACCCCTGGTTCCAGGGTCCGTGGGACCGGTCCGGCCGGCCTGGGCCGACCGGGGCACAGGACAGGGCCGAGTGGCCTTCGGCGCCGCGCGGTGCGGTGTCCGCGCGCACCTGTGCCCGCGTGTTCGCGCCGGCCCTCCTCAGTGGCGGTTCCCCGGGTTCGTCCGCGGCCTCGGCGGGGCCGCCCGGCGGGAGGGGATTCCTTCCCGGCCGTCCACCGCGCCGGGGTGGCCGACCGTGCCGAGGCTGAGGAGCACGTGGCGCTCGGCGATCTCCGCGGCGGTGAGAGGGCCGTCGGCCCGGTACCAGTTGGCCACGCCCTGGCACATGATGAGCACGGCGCGGACCGCGTCGGCCGGGATGGGGGTGGTGAAGACGCCCCGCGCGATACCGGCCTCGACCGTGTCGAGCAGCATGTGCTCGAGATAGTCGCGCAGGGCCACGTACCGGGCGCGGTTGTCCGGCTCGAGACTGCGGATCTCGGTGTCCAGGAACGCCAGTCCCTTGCGGTTGGCCATGTAGAGCACGATCGACTCGACCATGGCGCAGAAGCGGGGGAGCGGCTCGTCGCCCGCCTCGGCCGCGGCGGCCCGGCAGCGGTCCAGGACGTCCTTCATCGACGTCTCCAGCAGCGTGGCGAGCAGGGCCTGCTTGTTCTCGTAGTGGTAGTAGAGCGCGGGGACGGTCACTCCCACCCGTCCGGCGATGTCCCGCACCGAAGTGCCGTGGTACCCGTGCTCGTTGAAGGCCTCCATGGTGTGCACGAGGATCGGGTGCAGGTCGAGCGGCCCGTATGTGCTCCAGTGCGGTGCGCCAACGGCCTCCTGGCGTGACTGCGTGCTCAACGGTGCTCCTCCGATGGATTGCCGGCGAGCGCCATGCTACGTCCGCCGGACGCCCCCACACCCCTGATTCCTGCTTATCCATCGTTCAGTTCACCCCCTCGTCACTCCTGCGGGAGTCGGGCGCCGAAGTCTTGCCCGGAGGGTGGTTTGCCGGGTAATGCACTGAGAATGCAAGCCGAAGTGCCGTGTGAAGTAGTCGCGTTGCGAGCATTGACCCTTCTCCCACCCCCCTCTACCTTCTTAGCGAGCGCTAAGTAGAGCCCCGTTCGGAGGATGGCTGCCGCCCCTGCCGTGAGAGAGGGACCGATGAGCTCGACGAGTGACACCGCCGCCCACCCCGACGACGTGACCGATCGTCAGATGGTCCCGCCGCCCCGCCGTTCCGGTCCGCTGGCCGGAGTACGGGTGGTGGAACTGGCGGGGATAGGCCCCGCGCCCTTCGCCGGCATGCTCCTCGGCGACCTGGGGGCCGACGTCGTACGCGTCGACCGCCCCGGGGCGACGGCTCTCGGCGTCGAGCCCGCCCGGGACGTCACCAACCGCAACAAGCGCTCCGTCCTGGTCGACCTCAAATCGGCCGCCGGGCCGGGGACCGTACGGGATCTCGCCGCGCGCGCCGACATCCTGATCGAGGGGTTCCGCCCCGGGGTCGCGGAGCGGCTGGGGGTCGGCCCGCAGGAGTGCCGGGCCGCCAACCCGGCCCTCGTGTACGGCCGGATGACCGGCTGGGGCCAGGACGGACCGCTCGCACCCCGGGCGGGACACGACATCGGCTACATCGCCACCGCGGGCGCGCTCGGCATGATCGGCGCCCCGGACGGGCCGCCCGCGATCCCGGCCAACCTGCTCGGCGACTACGCGGGCGGCTCCCTCTACCTCGTCGTCGGGGTGCTCGCCGCACTGCTGACCGCGCGCGTCACCGGCGCGGGACAGGTGGTGGACGCGGCGATCGTCGACGGCACCGCCCACCTGACCGCCATCGTCCAGGGCATGCTCGCCTCCGGTTCCTGGCAGGACGGCCGCGGCCGCAACCTCCTCGACGGCGGCTGCCCCTACTACGCCGTCTACGGGACGCGGGACGGCGGCTGGATGGCGGTCGGCGCGCTGGAGCCCCAGTTCTACGCCGAGTTCGTGCGGCTGCTCGGCCTCGACGCCGACGACCTGCCCGACCGCGCCGACCCGCGCGGGTGGCCGGACCTGCGGGACCGGTTCGCCGCCCGCTTCAAGACGGCGGACCGCGACGCGTGGACCGCCGTCTTCGAGGGCACGGACGCCTGCGTCGCCCCCGTGCTCTCCCTGCGGGAGGCCGCCCGCCACCCTCACCTCAGGCACCGCCGCACCTTCACCGAGGAACACGGCCTCGTCCAGCCCGGGGTGGCCCCCCGCTTCTCCGCCACACCCGGCGCCCTGCGCCGCCCGCCCGCCCTGCCCGGCGCCCACCAGCACGAGGTGGCCAAGGACTGGCGGATCCCCGCCCTGACCGGAGCCCCGCACCCCGGGACCCCGACCCCGGCCTCCGGAACTCCGACCCCCGAAGCCCCCACCGAGGACGGCCGCTGATGGAACTGTCCACCCCCCTGCAGTACGCCGGCGACCCGCGCAGGGCCGCCGACGAAGCCGCCGCGCTGGAGTCCGCGGGACTCGACGCGATCTGGGTGGCCGAGGCCTACGGCTTCGACTCGCCGACCGTGATGGGATACCTCGCCGCCCGCACCGAACGGCTGCGCATCGGCTCCGCCATCCTCAACGTCTACTCCCGCACCCCCGCGCTGCTCGCCCAGACCGCCGCCGGACTGGACGCCCTGACCGGCGGGCGCGCCATGCTCGGCATCGGCGCGTCCGGCCCCCAGGTCGTCGAGGGCTGGCACGGCCGGCGCTACGACAGACCCCTCGGCCGCACCCGCGAGACGATCCACCTCGCCCGGCGCATCTGGCGGCGCGAGGTGATCGAGCACCACGGCATCACCGACATGCCGCTCCCCGCCGAGAAGGGCGGCACGCTCGGCAAACCCCTGAAGCTGCTCACCCGCCCCGTCCGCGACACCATCCCCGTGTACGTCGCCGCCCTCGGCCCCGCCAACGTCCGGATGACCGCCGAACTCGCCGACGGCTGGCTGCCCTTCCTCTACGCGCCCGAGCACGCGGCCAAGATCTGGAACGGCCCCCTCACCGAGGGCACCGCCCGGCGCGACGCGGCCCTCGGCCCGCTGTCCGTCGTCGCCGGCGGGCTGCTCGCCGTCGGCGACGGGGCCGAGGCGGTCCGCGACCTGATGCGGCCCCTGGTCGCCCTGTACGTGGGCGGGATGGGGGCGCCGGGACGCAACTTCTACTACGACCTGGTCTGCCAGTACGGCTACGAGGCCGAGGCCGCCGCCGTCCAGGAGCACTACCTGGCGGGCCGCAAGCGGGAGGCCGAGTCCGCGGTCCCGGCCGAACTGTGCGAACTCCTCTGCCTGGCGGGCCCCGAGGGCTACGTACGGGACCGGGTCGAGGTGTTCCGCGAGGCGGGCGTGACCATGCTCAACGTCACTCCCGTCGGCCCCGACCCGGCCCGGCTCGTCGAGCAGGTCAGGAACTGGCTCTGAACGACGGCCCCGTGCACGGCGAGGCCCACCGCTCCCCATCCCCGACGTGGAGACACCCGACATGCAGCGAGACATCTACACGGCGGACCACGAGGCGTTCCGCGACACCGTGCGCACCTTCCTGGAGAAGGAGGTGCTGCCGCACCACGAACGCTGGGAGCGGGAGGGCGTCGTGAGCCGCGAGGTGTGGCGCGCGGCCGGCCGGCAGGGCCTGCTGGGCCTCGCGGTCGACCCGGAGTACGGCGGCGGAGGCACCGACGACTTCCGCCACAGCGCCGTGCTCATCGAGGAGTTCGCCCGTGCCGGGGCGTCCGGCCTGGCACTGAGCCTGCACAACGACATCGTCGGCCCCTACCTGACCCGTCTCGCCACCGACGAACAGAAACGGCGCTGGCTGCCCGGCTTCACCACCGGGGAGACGATCACGGCCATCGCGATGACCGAGCCCGGTGCGGGCTCCGACCTCCAGGGCATCCGGACCACCGCCACCGACCAGGGCGACCACTACCTCCTCAACGGCGCCAAGACGTTCATCTCCAACGGCATCCTGGCCGACCTGGTCGTCGTCGTGGCCCGCACCACCCCCGAGGGCGGCAGTTCCGGGCAGAGCCTGCTCGTCGTCGAACGGGGCACGGCCGGCTTCGAGCGGGGCCGCAACCTCGACAAGATCGGCCAGAAGGCGCAGGACACCGCCGAGTTGTTCTTCGACGACGTACGGGTGCCCAAGGCGAACCTGCTCGGCGCGGAGAACCAGGCGTTCTCCGCCCTCATGGCCAACCTCGCACAGGAGCGGCTGGCCATCGCCGTGGGCGCCGCGGCCGCGGCCGAGCACATTCTCGAACTCACCATGGCCCATGTGAAGGAGCGCGAGGCCTTCGGCCGGCCGCTCGCCCGCCTCCAGCACATCCGCTTCGAGATCGCCGAGATGGCCACCGAGTGCGCCGTCACCCGGAGCTTCGTCGACCGCTGCATCACCGAGCACAGCGCGGGACGCCTCGACGCCGCGCACGCCTCGATGGCCAAGTGGTGGGCCACCGAACTGCAGAAGCGGACCGTCGACCGCTGCCTCCAACTACACGGCGGATACGGCTACATGGCGGAGTACCGGGTCGCCAGGGCGTTCCTCGACGGCCGCATCCAGACGATCTACGGCGGCACCACGGAAATCATGAAGGAGATCATCGGCCGCTCGCTGCTCGGTTGAGTGCCCGTGAGCGCCCCTCCGTCCCGACGCGCCCCGACCTCCTCGGCGAAAGGCCTTCCCGTGAGCACCGAAGCGTACGTGTACGACGCGATCCGCACCCCGCGCGGGCGTGGCAAGGCGAACGGCGCCCTGCACGGCACGAAACCGGTCGACCTGGTGGTCGGCCTCATCCACGAGCTCCGTGCCCGCTTCCCGGACCTTGACCCGGCCGCCGTCGACGACGTGGTGCTGGGCGTGGTCAGCCCGGTGGGCGACCAGGGCTCCGACATCGCCCGGATCGCCGCCCTCGCGGCCGGGCTGCCCGACACGGTCGCCGGCGTTCAGGAGAACCGGTTCTGCGCCTCGGGTCTGGAGGCGGTCAACCTGGCCGCGGCCAAGGTCCGTTCCGGCTGGGAGGACCTGGTTTTGGCCGGCGGCGTGGAATCCATGTCCCGCGTCCCGATGGCCTCCGACGGCGGCGCCTGGTCGATGGACCCGCTGACCAACCACGAGATCGGTTTCGTCCCGCAGGGCATCGGCGCCGACCTCATCGCCACCCTCGAGGGCTTCTCCCGCCGCGACGTCGACGAGTACGCGGCCCTCTCCCAGGAGCGCGCCGCCACCGCCTGGAAGGAGGGCCGCTTCGCGCGCTCCGTGGTCCCGGTGAGGGACCGCAGCGGGCTGGTGGTCCTGGACCACGACGAGCATCTGCGTCCCGGGACCACCGCCGGCTCCCTGGCCGGGCTCAGGCCGTCCTTCGCGGACATCGGCGAGCTGGGCGGCTTCGACGCGGTGGCGCTGCAGAAGTACCACTGGGTGGAGAGGATCGAGCACGTCCATCACGCGGGCAACTCCTCCGGCATCGTGGACGGCGCCTCGCTGCTCGCCGTCGGCAGCCGGGAGGTCGGCGAGCGCTACGGGCTGAGCCCGCGTGCCCGGATCGTCTCCGCGGCCGTCTCCGGCTCCGAGCCCACCATCATGCTCACCGGGCCCGCCCCCGCCACCCGCAAGGCGCTGGCCAGGGCCAAGCTGAGCATCGACGACATCGACCTGGTGGAGATCAACGAGGCGTTCGCGGCGGTGGTGCTGCGTTTCGTGAAGGACATGGGCCTGTCGCTGGACAAGGTCAACGTGAACGGCGGGGCCATCGCGCTGGGTCACCCGCTGGGCGCCACCGGCGCGATGATCCTGGGCACCCTGGTGGACGAGCTGGAGCGCCGGGACAAGCGCTATGGCCTGGCCACCCTGTGCGTGGGCGGCGGCATGGGCATCGCCACCGTCGTCGAGCGCCTCTGAAGCCCCGGCGGACCCCGCACCCGAGCGACCCGAGCGCCCCGAGCGACTTCTACGGAGACCTTGTCATGACCGACAGCCCCACCATCCGCTGGGAACAGGACGACACCGGCGTCGTCACCCTCGTCCTCGACGACCCCCGCCAGTCCGCCAACACCATGAACCAGGCGTTCGTCGATTCCCTCGACGCCGTCGTCGACCGGCTGGAGAGCCGGCGCGACACCCTCAAGGGCGTCGTCGTGGCCTCCGCCAAGGAGACCTTCTTCGCCGGCGGCGACCTGCGCGACCTGAGCGCCGTCACCCCCGAGACCGCCGGCCGCTCCTTCGAGGTCGGCATGCGGGTCAAGCGCGCTCTGCGCAGGCTGGAGACGCTGGGTGTCCCCGTCGTGGCCGCCCTCAACGGCGCGGCTTTAGGCGGCGGTTACGAGATCGCGCTGGCCTGCCACCACCGCGTCGTCCTGGACCGGCACACCGCCCGGGTGGGTCTGCCCGAGGTGACCTTCGGGCTGCTGCCCGGCGGCGGCGGAGTGACCCGCACGGTAAGGATGTTCGGTATCGCCGAGGCGCTGCGGAAGGTGCTGCTCGAGGGCAGGCGGTACGCACCGGCCGCCGCGCTCGCCGCAGGCCTGGTCGACGAGATCGCCGCCGACCCCGCGGACCTGCTCGCCCGGGCCAGGGCCTTCATCGACGCCCACCCGGTCTCCGCGCAGCCCTGGGACCGGCCCGGCCACCGCATCCCCGGCGGCACCCCCGCCCACCCCGCGCTGGCCGCCCAGCTCCCGGCCTTCCCCGCGGCCCTCCGCAAGAAGCTGGCCGGAGCGCCCTACCCGGCGCCGCGCAACATCCTGGCCGCCGCGGTGGAAGGCGCCCAGGTCGACATCGACACCGCCTTCGTCATCGAGGCCCGCTACCTCACCGACCTGCTGACCGGGCAGACCGCCAAGAACATGATCCAGGCGTTCTTTTACGACCTGCGGGCCGTCGACGCGGGCGCCAACCGGCCGCAGCACATCCCCGCCCGCACCGTGAGCAGGGTCGCCGTCCTGGGCGCCGGCATGATGGGGGCGGGCATCGCGTACGCCTGCGCCGGGGCCGGGATCGACGTCGTCCTCAAGGACGTGTCCGTCGAGTCGGCCGAGCGGGGCAAGGCGTACTCGGCGCGGCTGCTGGAGAAGGCGGTGGCCGCGGGCCGGACCACCGACGCCGCACGCACGGCGCACCTCGCCCGGATCACGCCCACCGCCGACGCCCAGGACCTGGCGGGCTGCGACGCCGTGATCGAGGCCGTCTTCGAGGACCCCGGCCTCAAGGCCCGGGTGCTCCGGGAGGCCGAGAGCGTGGTCGCCGCCGATGCCCTGCTGTGCTCCAACACCTCCACCCTGCCCATCACTTCGCTCGCCGGTGCGGTGGGCCGCCCGAAGGACTTCATCGGCCTGCACTTCTTCTCGCCGGTGGACCGGATGAGACTGGTGGAGATCGTCAAGGGCGGGCGGACCGGCGACGAGGCGCTCGCCCGCGCCTTCGACCTGGTCCGGCAGATCAAGAAGACACCGATCGTCGTCAACGACAGCCGCGGCTTCTTCACCTCCCGGGTCATCGGCCGCTTCATCGACGAGGGCGTCGCCCTGGTCGGCGAGGGGTACGACCCCGCCTCCGTCGAACAGGCCGCGGCCCAGGCCGGCTACCCGGCCAAGGTGCTCTCCCTGATGGACGAACTCACCCTCACCCTGCCGCGCCGCATCCGGGAGGAGACGCGCCGCGCCGCGCAGGAGGCGGGCCGGGAGTGGACACCCCACCCGGCCGACGCCGTCGTCGACCGCATGATCGACGAGTTCGGCCGCACCGGCCGCAGTGGCGGTGCCGGCTTCTACGAGTACGCCGACGGCCGGCGAGCCGGACTCTGGCCCGGGCTGCGGGAACACTTCGCCGACCCGGCGCTGCGCGAGGCCGACCTGAGGGAACTCAAGGAGCGGATGCTCTTCGCCGAGGCCCTCGACTCCGTGCGCTGCCTGGAGGAGGGTGTCCTGGTCTCCGTCGCGGACGCCAACGTCGGCTCCATCCTCGGCATCGGCTTCCCCGCCTGGACCGGCGGCGTCCTGCAGTACATCAACGGTTACCCGGGAGGCCTGCCCGGCTTCGTGGCCCGCGCGCGTGAACTCGCCGCACGGCACGGAGAGCGTTTCACCCCGCCCGCGTCGCTGCTCCGCAGGGCCGAGCGCGGAGAGACCTTCACCGACGGCTGACGCCCGGACCCTTCGCCCGAAACCGCCGCACCATCCCTCCCGTCCCATCCCTCCCCCCGCCCCTCGATACGCCCCCGAACCGTCCAGCCCGCCAGGAGGCCGTCATGACACCAGCCCCGCGCACCGACGGGGAACAAGCGGCACGGTCCACGCTGCCGCTGCTCGTGGAACACAACGCCCGCGCCCACCCGGACCGGCCCGCCCTGTCCTGGCGCAAGCCGGACGGCGCGGGATGGGCCACGCTCGACTGGGCGCAGGTCCGGGAGCACACCGGACGACTCGCCGCCGGGTACGCGGCGCTCGGCGTCGGCCGCGGGGACCATGTCCTGCTGATGACGGCCAACCGGCCCGAGCACTGGCTGTCCGACCTAGCCCTGGTACGCCTCGGCGCCGTGCCCGTCAGTGTCTACGGCACCGCGGCGCCCGAACAGATCGCCCATATCGCCCGCAACTGCCGGGCGGCGGTGGCAGTGGTGGAAGGCGCCGCCCAGGCTCAGGTGTGGGAGCCGCTGCTGGACGACGACGCCACACCGCTGGCCCGGCTCGTGGTCGTGGAACCCGGGGAGGAGGGCCCGCACCTGTCGTACGCGGCACTGACCCGCGAACCCGTCCCGGAAGGGTTCGAGAAGGCGCTGGACACGGCCGGCCCCGACGACCCGCTGACCGTCGTCTACACCTCGGGCACCACCGGCGAGCCCAAGGGCGTGGTCCTGACCCACCGCCAGGTGATCGCCAACGCCCTCGCGCTCGACGCGGCGGTGGAACTGCCGCCGCACGTCGAACACATCTGCTACCTGCCGTTCGCCCACATCGCGGAACGCATGCTGGGCATCTACCTGCCCTGTCACCGCGCCTCGCACGTCTATCTGTGCGCCGACCCGACCGTCGTCGCCGAGACGGTGCGCGAGGTGCGGCCACGGCAGTTCTTCGGCGTGCCGAGGATCTGGGAGAAGCTGGCCGTGGCGGTACGCGCCGGGCTGGCCGTGCTTCCGGAGGAACAGCGCCACGGCGTGGAGAAGGCCATGGAGGTGGCCCGCGAGCACGTCGGTTTCCGGGAGCGGGGGGAGACCCCGCCCCCCGAACTGGAGGCGGCGTACGCCCGGATGCGGGAGAAAGTGCTCCAGCCGCTGCTGGCCGCGGGCGGACTCGACCGGGTGACCTGGACCGCCAGCGCCTCCGCGCCCATGTCCCTGGACGTGGTGAGGTTCTGGTCCGGCCTGGGCGTCGTGATCATGGACGCGTGGGGCCTGACCGAGACGACGGGCGTGGCCACGACCAACAGCCCCCGCACCGGGTTCCGGCTGGGCTCGGTCGGACGCCCGGTCTCGTCCGTGGAGGTCCGCCTCGCCGAGGACGGGGAGCTCGAGGTACGGGGCGCCTCCGTCTTCTCCGGTTACCTTCAGCAGGACGGTTCGGTGCGGTCGGTACTGGACGACGACGGATGGCTGGCCACGGGGGACATCGGCCGGATCGACGACGACGGCTATGTGTGGCTCACCGACCGGAAGAAGGAAATGATCATCACCTCGACGGGGAAGAACGTCTCCCCGGCCCTGGTGGAGAACACCCTGAAGGAACACCCCCTGATCGGGCAGGCCTTGGTGCACGGTGACAACCGTTCCTACCTCGTCGCCCTGCTGGTGCTCGACCCCGAGGCCGCCCCCGCCTGGGCCACCGCCCACGGCATCGACACCGGCGGCGACCTCGCGGCCCTGGCCGCCCACCCCGCCGTGCGCGAGGAGGTCGACCGTGCGGTCGCCGCGGCCAACACCCGGCTCAACCGGACCGAACAGGTCAAACGGTACCGGCTGCTGGCCCGGGAATGGGGGCCGGCGACCGGTGAGCTGACGCCGTCGCTGAAGATGCGCCGCCGCGTCATCCGCGACCGGCACGCCACCGAACTGACGGAGCTCTACGCCGACTGACGGCGACCCCGCTCCACCCGCCCCGCCCACCGACGGCCGCCCCACACGCCGACGGCCGCCCCGCCCGAACCGGCGGGGCGGCCGTCGGCGTACGGCCGTCGGCGACTTCTACAGCCCGTAGCTCCTGCCGATGATGTCGCGCTGGATCTCGCTGGTGCCGCCGTAGACGGTGGAGACCACGGCGGCCCGCAGATGGCGCTCCATCCCGTACTCGGTGGCGTAGCCGTAGCCGCCCATCATCTGCATGCACTCCAGAGCGACCCGCTTGGCCGTCTCGGTGGCCTTGAGCTTGGCCATCGAGGCCTCCCGGGGGAAGAGCCGGTCGGGCTCGGCGTCGCAGTCCGACGCCACCTCGCGTACCAGCAGCCGCGTGCACTCGATCTCCGTGGCGAGATCGGCGACGCGGTGCCGCAGTGCCTGGAAGCTCCCGACGGGCCGGCCGAACTGCTCGCGTTCGCCGATGTAGGCGACCGCGTCGTCGAAGGCCCTGCGCGCCAGGCCCAGCATGTTGGCGGCCAGGAACAGCCGCTCGTGGTTCAGCCCGGCCATCAACTGCTCCCAGCCCCCGTCGACTTCCCCGACCACCGCGTCGGCGGGCAGCCGTACGCCGGTGAAGAAGACGTCGTTGACCTCCTTGCCGCCCATGGTCTCGATGCCGCGGATCTCGATGCCCGGCGTGCTCGCCGGCACGTGGAACATGGTGAGCCCCTTGTGCTTGTCGCCGCCCGTCCGGGCCACCAGCAGCACGCTGTCGGCGAGGTGGGCATTGGAGATCCAGGTCTTCTGACCGTCGATCAGCCAGTCCCCGTCCGCCTGCCGTTCGGCACGGCAGCGCAGAGCCCCCACGTCGGATCCGGCGCCGGGCTCCGACATGGCGATGGCGAGGACGCCGCCGCGCGCCGCGCCGCCGAGCACCTCCCGCCGCTGCCGCTCGGAGCCGAACCGTTCGTACGCCTTGGCGGTGATGACGGTGGTGGTGAAACCCCCCGCGGGCACCATTCCGTAGGAGGTCTCCTCGAGGAACACGCAGGCATCGCCGATGCCCCCGCCCGCCCCGCCGTACTCCTCGGGCAGGCAGACCCCGAGCCAGCCGAGTTCGGCGAGCATGCCGTAGATCTTGGGGTTGTGCGGCTCCCGGCCGTCCTGCGTCAGCGCGGCGCGCTGCTCCCGTGACCCGCACTCGCGCTGGGCGAAGTCACGGATGGCGGCGGCGAAGTCCGCCTGCTGTGCGGTGAGACGACTTCCCATGTGGGGCCTCCGAACGTGGTGGGACACGGCGTTGGGATACATGTATATGGAGCATGTTTCAATGTTGCTCAGTGGAGGTGGGCCGGTACCGTGAAAGACACCATGAAGACTTCTGCGAACGACTCCTCGCTCGCCCGTGCCCTCGCACGGCCGGAGACGGAGGAAAGACTGGCGCGGCAGATCCTCGATGCCGCCCTGGAGCAGTTCACGACCTTCGGCCTGCGCCGCTCCTCGGTGGACGACGTCGCCAAACGGGCCGGCGTCTCGCGGGTGACGGTGTACCGCCGTTTCCGGAACAAGGACGGACTGGTCGAGGCGTGCCTGCTGCGCGAGGTCAGCCGCTTCTTCCGGGAACTGGACGACGCGGTCGCCGCGTTGCCGACCATGCAGGACAGGGTCGTCGAGGGTTTCGTGGTCGCCCTGCGCCACACCAGGGCCCACCCGCTCTTCGGAGGGCTGCTGCGGCTCGAACCCGAGGTGGTCCTGCCCTACCTGACCGTCCAGGGCGGCCCCGCCCTCGTCGTCACCACCGATTACCTGACGTCCCATCTGCGGCGGGCCCAGCACACCGAGGGCCGCTCGGACTCCGACCCGCGACCGGTGGCGGAGCTGATGGTGCGTGTCGCCGTCTCCTTCCTCCTCAACCCGGCCGGCTGCATCGAACTGGACGACGAGGAGCAGGCCCGCGCCTTCGCCCGGCGCTACCTCGCGCCGCTGCTCGACGCCTGACGGGAGCTGCCGGACCCGCATCGCGTCCCGCGGCGGGCCCGGCCGGCCACCCCTCAACGCCTGGTGTGCAGCCACCGCGTGAGCGCGACGGCACGGGCCTTCGCGGCGGACGGGGTGGCGAAGGACGTCAGGTCGACCGGAGGCGCGAAGCGCCGGACCGTGACCGACTGCGGCGCGGTGAACGCCCGCAGTCCGTCCGCACCGTGGATACGGCCGAAGCCGGAGTCGCCCGATCCGCCGAACGGCAGGGCCGGAACGGCGGCGAAGCCGAGCACCGAGTTCACCGACACCGCTCCCGCGCGCAGCCGGGACGCGATCGCGGCGCCTTCGCGGCGGCTGCCGCAGAACACCGCCGCGCCCAGTGCGTATCGGGACGTGTTGGCGCGGCGCACCGCCTCGTCGACGTCCGCCACGGCGTTGATCGCGACGGTCGGCCCGAAGGTCTCCTCGGTCATCGCGGGACAGTCCTCCGGTACGTCGACCAGAACCACCGGCGCCACGAACGGCCCGCCCGACGGCTCCGACGACTCCGACGGTTCCGGCGACACCGACGCATCCGTGCCACCGAGCGGCGCGCCCGCGCCGGCCGCCAGCGCGGCGTCGACATGCCGGCGCACCACGTCGCTCTGGCCCGGCATCGTCATCGGACCGTAGGCGGCGTCCGGGCCCGCGCCGGGCCGCAGCACGCGGGCCCGCTCCACGACCCGGTCGCACAGTTCCGCGTGCACCGCGCGGACCGCGTAGACGCGCTCCACACCCGCACAGGTCTGGCCCGCGTTGCCCAGCGCGCCCCACACGACGGCGTCCGCGGCGGCGTCGAGGTCCGCGTCCGCGGTGACGAGAACGGCGTCCTTGCCCCCGCATTCGGCCAGGAACGGCGTCAGCGACCGGGCACACACCTCCATCACCTTGCGCGCGGTCCCCGGCGAGCCGGTGAAGGCGAGCTTGTCGACCCCGGAGGCGGCCAGCGCCGCGCCGGTTTCGGCGGCACCCGTGACGACGGTGAACAGACCCGCGAAGTCGGGCACGGCCGCGTCGAAGAGCCGGGCGAGCAGCACGCCGGTGCCCGGGGTGTACTCGGACGGTTTGAACACCACGGCGTTGCCCGCCGCCAGGGCGTAGCCGATCGACCCCATCGGCGTGTAGACGGGGTAGTTCCAGGGGCCGATCACCCCGACCACGCCGAGCGGCCGGTGGACGACGAAGGCCGCCTGGTTCGACGCCGCCAGACCGGTGCGGACCCGGCGCCTGCGCAGCACGGGGCCGGCGTTGCGCGCCGCCCAGGACAAGTGCTCCAGGGTCAGCACCACTTCCAGTTCCGCGTCCTGGAGCGGCTTGCCCGTCTCCGCCGCGACGGACGCCGCCACCGTGTCCAGCTCCGCTGCCAACTTCCGCTTCCAGCAGAGCAGATGGGCACGCCGCCGGGCGGCCGGGAGCGCCGCCCAGCGCGCGCCGGCCGCCCGGCCCCGTTCCACCGCCGACGCGACGTCCTCCGGTCCGTGGACCGGGTGGTCGGCGAGCGGCCGGCCGGTGGCCGGGTCCCGGGACGTGAACGTCGCCGTCGGCGGCGTCCTTCGGGAGGTATCGGTGTCGGTCATCGGTTCTCCAGCGGTGAGGTCTCGTCGGCGAGCGGCTCCAACGGCCTGCCGTGCGCCCAGTGCGGGCCGAGGTCGTCCAGCGTCCACCCGAACGGGTAGCTGCGCGGCTTGTGCCGGAACCCCCACCACGCGGGCCGGGGTGGAAGCAGGCGCACCACCGCGGCACGGGTGCGCAGGACGCGGTGGGCGGCGGCGCGCAGCAGGCGGGGCTGCGGGGCGAAGCCGAGCGCGGTCAGCAGCGGTTCGTCCAGAACCGCCATCAAGAAGCGCGAGACGAGCGGACGCAGCGGCCGGGGATACCAGTCGGTCATGACCCGCAAAGTGGCCGCGGCCACCCGCCGGTTGGCGGGGTCGTAGGCGAACATCTCCTTCTCGTAGGAGTCGAGGAGATGCTCGAAACCGGCGTAGTCGGCGGGCATGCCGGCGATGCCCATCAGGTCGCCCATCCGTCGTCCGACCAGGGCCAGGCTCTCGGTCTCCTGCCAGGACAGCGTGCGCCAGCCGTAGCGGTCGATCCACCGTTTCGGGCCGACCACGGTGGTGGCCAGCACGTACAGGTAGTCCTCGTTCGGTATGCGGTAGCGGCCGTGGATACGGTTGAGGTGACGGGCGGCGGCCCGCCCGTGCGGTGAGTCCATGCCGTCGCGGACCATCTCGTACGCGATCAGGACCGTGTCGTCGTAGCGCTTCTGCCCCGCGCGCTCGAACTCCTGCGTGCGGTCCAGCAGCCGGGAGATGCGGGGGACGCCGTAGTCGCGCAGGAACGCGACGGAGACGCCCTGAAGGTAGTCCCAGGGGAACTCGTACCGGGTGAGCAGCGCGAAGATCTCCTCGTAGTCCTGCTGCGGGTCCATCTTTTGGATCCGGCGGAGCCGGGTGTAACGGCCCATCGGGGGTGCCTCCTCATCGAGACAGGGTGCGCGCGTTCAGACCGGAGAAGCCGACCGCCTCGGCGTCGACGAGCACCCTGCCCCCCATGAGAGTTCCTTGACGTCGGAGTGACGGCGCGGGATGACGTGCCGGTCGGACTGTGAGAGAGTCGAAGATACAAAAACTATTGACTTGTTTCAGGGGGCGCGTCAATACTCCGGACGCGATGGATGATCGGAGGCCTCATGAACAGCATGTGGCACACATACGACCCCCCAACCCGCCTGCGAAAAAAGCTGAGTGACGCGACGTCACACATTCGGGCGCCAAGCGGAGGCGGAGTGGCCCGGCGCCGCTTCGGCGACGCCCGCTCCACGCCGATGGCACCAGGGCTGCTGTGGCCACAGGTGTCGCCCCCGGTGGTCGGAGCCGGCGTCGCGGACCACAGCACCTTCCGCCGCCTGCCGGGCCACCCACCGGCCGGTGCCCGGCCGGGCACCGACCCCACCGCCCGGCGGCCCCTCGGAGTGTGGTGACGGCCATGAACAACGGCCCCGCACACGCGACCGGACCGGACACGGGCCCCGCACCCGGCCCGGACCTTTGCCCCGAGCCCGTTCCGTTCGCGCCCGGCTCCCTCCTCTGGGACACCGCCGGTGACGTCCGGGTCCTGCTCTCCCTGCCCGCCGCCCTGGTGCTCCAGGTCGCCCACCCGGCGGTCGGCGCGGGGGTCGACGAGCACTCCGTGTTCCGCACCGACCCCTGGGGCCGGGCCGAGCGCTCACTGGACTCCCTGCAACTGTGGGTCTACGGCGGCGAACAGGCCCTGGAGGAGGGCCGCAGGCTCCGCAGACTGCACAGGACCATCAGCGGCACCGACACCCGCGGCCGCCCCTACCACGCACTCGCCCCCGCCTCCTACGCCTGGGTGCACGCCACCGCCTACCCGGTCTTCCTGAGAGCGGCGCGGTACCTGTCCCACCCGCTCGACGAGCGGGACGAACGCCGCCTCTACGACGAGCACCTCCACCTCGGCGCCATCCTCGGCATCAGACAGCGCGACATGCCCGGTACCCCGGAGGAGTTCTGGCCGTACTTCGACGCGATGGTCCGTGAAGAGCTGGAGAGGACGCCCGTCGTGGCGGAACTGCTCGACCCGCGGCGGCCGATCCCTCCGCCGGACGGCGCGGGCGCGTTCCTGCGCCGGATCTGGCCGGTGCTGCGCCCGCCCCTGGCGCGGCTGCACGTCTTCGTCACGACCGGCCTGCTCCCGCCGGCCGTCCGCGAGCACCTCGGCCTGGTGTGGACGGCACGGGACGAACGGAGACTGCGCCGCCTGGGCACCGTCGTCCGCACGGTGGTCCCGCTGCTGCCCGAACACCTGCGCTACCTGCCCAAGGCCCGCGCCGCCCGCCGCGCCGCCCGTACGTGACCCCGACACCCATACGGCGGTGGCGTGCGGCACGCCTTCGACATCGTCGGCACGGCGGCGACGGCGGACCATGCCTTGCGCATGACCGCCCCGGGCGGGGACGTGTACGTGGTGGGCCCGGCCGGCAGCGGCGAAGGCGAACTGAGCCTCTCCCTGCCCCGGCTGCTTCTCCAGCAGAAGCGGATCCAAGGACTGATCATGGGGTCGGCCACTCCTCGCCGGGACATCGCCCACTACGCCGAGCTGTATCTGCGCGGGCTCCTGAACCTCGACGGCCTCGTGTCCCGGCGGATCTCCCTGGACGGGATCGACGCGGGTTGCGCGGCCCTCCAGGACCCTGAGGTGGCATGCGTGGTCGTCACGTCGTTCTGAGAACCGCTGCCGCCGCCGGGCGGAGGAACGCGGCGTCCGCCCGGGACCGCGACGACGGCGTCAGCCCGCGGAACTCCGCTTCCCCGGCGCCCCGACATGCACCGCCCTCACCCCCGGGGCCTGTGCGCCGAAGTGCCACCGCAGATTCCGCTCGATGAACCGGTCGCCGCGGCGCAGCAGATACGCGCGGCCCGCCGGCGTACGGCCGAGGACGTGGTAGCGCAGAAGATTGCCGACGAGCAGGGGCGGCACGGCCCAGGGCAGCGCCGCGGGCAGCCGCAGATCCCGCATGCCCCGCCGCCCGAGGAAGTACCGCAGCATGCTCAGCAGCCGCGCCCGCGCATAGGCGCGACGCACCCGGGCGAAGCGGTCGAAGTGCAGGGCGCCCTGGGCCTCCACCAGGGCTTCGGCCAGGGGCGGCCCCGCCGGGCCGCCGTAGCTCTGAGCGAGCAACAGGTGGTAATTGAACCGGTGCTGGAGAATCTCACGGTCGCAGAGCCAGTCCTCGTCCACGCCCATCAGATGGCCGACGTACTTCCACAGGTGCATGAGCGCGCGCGACTCGGCGCGGGTGACACGCACCCCGAGCAGCCGGACGCCGAGCAGCTGAACCGCGTTGAACAGGCCGAGGGTGGCCGCCAGATCGGACTGGTTGACCGGCAGCCCCAGCCGGGCGACGTCCCATCGACCCCCGCTCTCCACCTCATGGTTGACCAGGGCGTGCATGAGGCGGACATGGACCGTGAGACCGAAGCCCCGGCCCCGGCGGCGCATCGCGCCCGGGCCGGTGACCGCGGACGCCCACTGCTGGGTCTCGGCGATCCTGCGCAGCGCGGATCCGCCGGCCAGACCGCCGGTCTCGACCAGCAGCCGGGGCGGCCCGTCGAACCGGTAGGAGCCGATCAGCGCCAACTGCAGCATGACGTCGGAGGAGTTGCGGCCGAACCTGCGGGCCACCCGGCCGCCCTCGTCGACCAGGTCGAAGTCCACCCAGTCCGGCACCGGGTCGACAGCGGCGAAGAAGTTCCGCAGGGCCGCCGGAGGATCGGGCACCGAGTCGATCCCGTCGGCGAGCGCGGTCCGGAACTGACGCATCGTCACCCGGTCCGGGTGTGCCGGGTCGGTGATCCGGAGCGCACTCGCCAGCTCCGCCGCGACCACGTCGCGCGCCGTCAGCCGCTCGCCGATGGACGCCAGCAGCACCGGATCCACCCTGCCCCGGCGCCCCAGCAGCAGCCGCAGCGGTCTGCCCAGACGCCGGTTGAGACTCTCGGTCTCGCGAAACCGCCGCGGATACGGGGCCGGACGCAGGGCCGGATGCGAGGGCGGGGGAGTGGGCGGTGGCGGCATCACGTCCCCCGGCCCGGCAGAGGTATCACGCTGCGGCAGCTCGTGTGCGACCATGACTCGATGCTGACCGCAACGGTTACTCGCGTTCAATTCGCGTTCTGACTCCCATGTCACCGTCTCCCCGGGACACGCGGCGCACCCCCACCACTCGCGTTTCGCCCCGCAGGACGCCACGGCAGGAACGATCCCGGGCGATGGTGGAGAACATCATCGGGGCCGGCCGGCAGGTTCTGGCCGAGTACGGCTACGAGGGCGCGTCCACCAGCCGGATCGCGGCCGAGGCCGGCATCAGCCCCGGCTCGCTGTACCAGTACTTCCCCCACAAGGACGCCATCGTCCTGGCGGCGCTGGAACGCTACAGCGACACACTCGTCTCGCACGTCACCACCCGCATGTCCGGGCAGTTCGCACAACCCGCGCCCGTGATCGTCCGGACCACCGTCGCGGCGCTGCTCGACGGGCTCGACGTCGAACCACCGCTGCTGCGCGCCGTCGTCGAGGACGGCCCCCGCCTCGACGACGGACGCACCCTGCGCGCCTTCGAGCAGCGCATCGGCGAACTGGTCCTCGCCTACCTGACGACCCGGCGCCAGGACCTGCGCCCCGACACTCCCCTCGACACCGCCGTGTGGATGCTGGTCCGCACGGTCGAACACCTCACCGTCCGCTACCTGCTCGACCGCCCGCCCATCCCCAGGGACCGGTTCACCGAGGAACTCACCCGCCTCGTCCTCAACTACCTCCGCCCGCCCCCGTAACACCACCCGTCCGACGGTCCTGAGAAGCGTCCGGCCCCGGCCGGGTGGTGAGTGCGGGCGTGGGCGCCGACGGGGGAGCGGGGGCCCGGGCACCGGCCCTGTTCATCGTTCGTGCGAACCCGGGGCGAGGAGGTCAGGCGGCCGTGCCACGACGGAGTCCGCTTCCACGCCCCACCGCAGTGAGCACGACCACGGAAACGGTCGCCGCGGTCCCCGTGGCCAGCGCGTCCGCGATGTACCGGCTCAGCTCGGGGCGCAGGAGGTCGACGAGTGCGAACAGCACGGCGACCCCCACGAGGCCCGCCGCGACACCGGCCGGCCAGGAGCGGCGGCGCGTCCAGAACCACTGGAGGAGTCCCATGCCGACGAGGGGCGCCACGGACAGCCGGGGCTCGTCGAGGGCGGCCAGGACGCCGTACCCCAGGACGCTCACCACCCAGCAGGCCACGGCCACGAGCGCCGCCTCGCTCCAGGGTGCGGACTGGTTCACGGCTGACTCCTCTCCAGAAAACAGGTACCGCGAGGTGGAATTCCACGATCCTTCCTGCGCAACGGCCGGTGCCGCGATATCGAAGTGATCATGACACCCCCGAGCAGCTCGTTGCCACTGCCCGACCTCATGATCGTCCGGAGAACACTTTTCGCGGAAGCCCGAGGCCAGGAGGAACGGACGGGCAGGGGGTGGACGGTGCGTGTCCACCCTCGCGTTCACTCCTCGGCCACCACGCCGGCCGGCCCCGGCAACGCGGTCGTCGCCGGTGCCGTACGCCAGGCGTACGGCGTGAAATGCGCCGGAGTGTGGTCGATGGGCAGGTCGGGGCGCCAGGCGGTGAGGATCTGGGCGCTGCACACGAACAGACCGCCGGGCAAACGGTCCAGGGGACACCAGGCCCACTCGCCGACGCTCTCGTCCGGCTGCGTGGCCGGCCGGCCCTGCCATGCGTGGACGACGGCACCGACGGTGACCCGCACGACGTCACCGACGTGGTCGACCAGCGTTCCCAGCAGGGTGACATCGTCGGGCCGGGCGATCAGCCCGGTTTCCTCGGCGAGTTCACGCACCACGGTCGCTTCCAGGGACTCCCCGGCCTCCACGGTCCCGCCGGGCAGCTCGAAGGTGCCGTGCCGGTGGCGCCCGAGCAGCACGCCCTGGTCACCGAAGACGATGGCACCGACACCGACGGCCGCGTGCGGCACCGGCGGCCTCGTGGTGCGGGGCCGGCTGGAGACGCGTACGGGCCGGACCGGGAGACGACGGGCGCGGACGAGTTGCTGCACGACCGGGCTGTCCTCGTCGGAGGACCGCAGCAGGTCGATGCCCTCGACCCGGAAGCCGTACTCCGTGAGCAGGTCCTCCCACAACCGCGGTGCCAGAACCCACATCCGGGTGGGGAGAGGCGGGTGGTCACGATGCCTGACCATCTGCTCGCGGGCCGCGACCGTCGTGGACGGGCCGTGGCCGTGCAGGTCGGTGTGGATGAGGGAGAGGACCAGCGGGGCGCCGGGGCGGAGTCCGTCGCGCAGCGCGGGCAGGACGCGGTGCGGGTCGATGAAGGCCAGACTTCCGATGGCATACGCGGCATCGAAGGGTTCGGCCGTGCGGAGATGGTCGACCACGTCGCCGTGCACGAACCGCACGCCCGGCGTGCCCGCGTGGGTGCCGGTGGCCCGTCGGTGCTGGGTGGCGGACCGTTCGACCGCGTGCACCTGCGCGCCGTGTGCGCGGGCCAGGTGCACGGCGTGGTGCCCGGCGCCGGAGCCGATGTCCAGGACACGTTTCCCGGTGATGTCACCGAGGACCTCCGTACCGGGGCCGACCCCTTTCCACGGAGCCCACTCCAGTCGCTCGGGGACGGGTGGCATGTACCCACGATTCAGCTGGCGTCGGCCGTAGGTGGTCCACGCTTCGGCGTTCACGTCCTCAACGGTCATACGAACTCCCAGGAGTGGAGGGCGGAGAGGGGAGGATGGGGCGGGCCCATTCAAAGGGTTTGTCCACAGGGCCCCTTCAGGCAGGGTCCACGACGGTGGGCGGGGCCGGGTGGGGGACGGTGGGTGCCGGGGCGTACTGGGCGGCCTGGGCGTCGAACATCGCGGCGTACCGGCCCCGGGCGGTCATCAGCTCCTGGTGACTGCCCTGTTCGGCCAGCCGGCCCTGGTGCAGGACGTAGATGCGGTCGGCGTGCCGGACCCCGGACATGCGGTGGGTGACCAGGACGACGGCCAGGTCCGGGGAGGCGAGCCGGCGGATGCGGTCGAAGGCGGCGATCTCGGCCTGCGGATCGAGGGCGGAGGTGGGTTCGTCCACGATCAGGACGCCGTCCGCCGCCGCGGTGGAACTGCGCCAGTGGGTGCGGGCCAGGCCGATCTTCTGCCACTCGCCACCGGACAGCTCACTGGCGCCGCGGAACACGCGGGCCAGCAGGCTCTGCAGGCCGTCGGGGAGTTTCGCGACGACCGGTCCGGCATTCGCGTAGTCGACGGACGGCCGGAGGTCGTCGGGGCCGGCCTCGTGGGCGGGCCGGCCGATCCGGATGTTCATCGCCGCCGTCACGGGCCAGCGCTGGAAGTCCTGGGTGAGCAGTGCGACGCGGTCGAAGAGCTGGGAGCGGTCCAGAGAAGCCACCTCGGCATCGCCCCATCGCACGGCCCCGCCCTGCGGCAGCAACAGGCCCGACAGCAGTTTCATCAGGGTGCTCTTGCCGGAGCCGTTCTCACCGACCACGGCGGTGACCGAGCCCATGGGCAGCGTGAGCGACACCTCGTCCAGCGCGGGGTCCGCCCGGTCCGGGTAGCGGTAGGTGACCCGGTCGAGCGTGACCTGCCGTACCCGCGCGGGAACGGGATCGCCCCCGCCGGGGATGGTCCGGCGCGTCGCCTCGTCCAGGAAGCGGGAGTGGTCGCGGACGTAGAGGGATTCCTCGTGCAGCTGGTTCACGTTCATCACGAGCGCGCCCAGGCTCGCCGAGCCGGAGCGGACGGCGATGACCGCGGTGCCGGCGACGGCCAGGCTCATGTGCCCGTCCATGATCAGCCAGAACATGATTCCGTACGTGACGGCCATGGCCACGCCGGACAGCGCGGCGGCCACCCACTCCGTGACGGCCTTGCTGGAGGCCAGCCGCTCCTGCTCGGCCTCGGCGCTTTCGGCCATGCGCTCGTAGCGGCTGAGCAGGAACGGCCCGACGGAGTGGATGCGCACCTCCTGCGCGGCGGTGCGTTCGGTGAGCAGGTTGCCGATGAGGCGGCTGGCCCGTACGTGCTCGACCCAGCTCATCACCGACACGTACCGTTCCTGCGCCACCCGCATCGCGCCCCAGCCGCGTGGGGCCGCGATCAGGATCAGCATCGGCAGCAGGGCCGGGTGCAGGATGGTGAGCACTCCGGCCGTGGAGATCAGGGAGATGCCCCCGTTCAGCGAGGCCACGCAGGCGCCGATCATGCGGCGGGCGGACGCGGCGCCGTACTGGGCGACATCGATCAGCCGCCGGAACTCCGGGTCCTCGATGGCTTCCAGCTCCACCGACGCGGCGGCGGCCAGGTACTGGGTCGTGGCGATCCGCTCGACCAGCGGCTCCAGCCGGCCGGCCCGCGCGGTGGACCACCCGGCCAGACCCGAGTTCACCACGGCCGCCCCGGCGGCGATGGTCAGGCCGGGGAGCATCGTGTGCAGCCGCTCCACCGGCGTGCCCGAGCCGAGCAGCGCGTGCATGACGGCGTTGACCGCGAGCAGTCCCACGGCCGCGGCGACACCCTGTCCGACCTCGCTGATCGCCACGGTGAGCAGGGCACGCCGGTTCGCCTGCCATGCCATCCGCAAGGTCGCCCCGACCAGCTTCGGCATGGAGCGCAGGGCGGACAGCATGGTCAGGTCGAGTTGGGCGTGCTCGTGTTCCGACCAGCCCATGTCGTAGCGCAGCGGACCACCGAACAACTCCCGTTCGGCATCGGAGACCTGGGGCTCGGCCATCCGCACGCGACCGAAGAACCTCCGCACGGGACGCCTCCCGGCTTCGGCCTTCGCCCCCTTCATGGACTCCGTCATCGTGTTCCTCCCGGGCCCGCGGGTGAGCCCGTGAGGGATTCCGAGCCCGAACCCGTGTCCGAAACCCTGTCCGATCCCGGTGTGCCGGGATCCGGTTGTTCCTGTGTGCCGGCCGAGGTCATGGTGGCCCCCTCGAGGGTCGCTGCGGTTGGCTTCTCGGGCTCAACGACCCAGCCGGCATTTCGAACACCTGTGTTTCGGTCGTGTGCGGAGCCCCGGGATCGGGGCGTGGCGGAGCATGTGGGATGCACCGACCCTTGTCGCACAAAGGGGCAGGCGCACGGCGGCGGTGGCCGAAACGCCGAGTGTGCCGCCGGCTCGGGGGCCGCGTCCGTCCTGCGGGCCCGGGAACACACACTGAGCGGGGCCGTCCAGGAGACGGCCCCGCTCAGTGTGTGGAGGGAGGGATGCAGCCGGATGCCCCACGCCTCACAGGCAGAAGACGCCGGACGCTCACGGTTCCGTCCACCGGCACAGCAGCCGGAACAGTGAGTACAGCGTCAAGGGCCAGAAGGCGGCGAAGACCCAGATCACCGCCGGCTCCGAGGTTTCGATGCCGGCCGCCATGAGGGCGACGGACACCGTCAGCAGCACCGCGACGGTCCACGGGCGTGGCCGGTGGCGCGCCACGCGAACCAACAGCGGCCGCCGGCGCCGCTCCAGCGTGCGCATGCGCCGGTCGAAGCGGCGATCGCGGCGCAGTACGCGTTCCATCTCGGAGAGGATGTACTGCTCGTCGTCGCGAAGCGGACCGGTCGTCACTGTCTCTCCTCGTCACGGGCCACCGGGGATGAGACGCGGGTGCCCTGCCGCTCCTCCGGACTAACCGGTGGGGGCCGGGGCAGTACGGGACGGCCACACGACTGACCGGGTACTGGACGACAGGACGGCAGGGCGACAGGACGGCTGTGCACGGGACGAGCCGGCGGTCTCGACCCAGCGGCGTCCGTCCAAGAAGACGGGGCGGATCGTCCGCGCCCCACGTCCAGCAGTCGTCAGAAGCCGTCAGAAGCCGTCAGGGACCACCCTGCCGGCCGCGCTCACGGCCGGGGGTTGGTGCGGTGCCATCGTGGGCGGGCGTCGCCGCCGCGGCGTCCGGCGACCGAGGCGCAGCGCGGGCACTGGCGCCGCACCTGGTCCGCCGCGCCTCCGGACTCCGGGAAGGTGTCCGGCCAGCCGACGTGCGGGAAGCGGATCAGCTGGGAGCGGCTGAGGGACAGCCCGCAGACGGTCTGGTTCAAGCCCGGCTCCCAGGCGTGGACCTCGCCGGCGGGCAGTCGGCGGCGGCCCTCCTCCTCGTCCGTCCACTGTCCGGAGGCGGCGACGGCGTACTGCTTGACGCGTGCCATGGGTGTGTACTCCGTCCGTCATCCGGCCGCGTTGTCCACGCGCAGCCGTACCTGTTCCTCCAGGCGCTGAAGACTGGTCTCCAGGGCGTCGCCCACGGCCTGCGCACCCGGATCATGGCTCTCGTCGAAGAACGACAGGTGCACGGTCACCTCACTGGCCCCGCTGCCGATGCCGGCGACCTGGAGCCACCCCGCGTAGCTGCCCTGGTCGCGGGTGCCCCATTCCAGCCGCATCTGGTCGGGCCGGGCACGGAACAGGGCGGAGGTGTCCTCGTCGGTACGGTCCTCGTGCACGGTGACGGCCGGTAGCTCCCCGGCGTCCACGTGCAGGGCTTCCGGCAGCCAGGTTTCCATCTGGTCGACATGGGCGGCCTGGTCGAAGACGTGCTCGGGCTGTGCCGGCATGGTCCGTGAACGCTCGTACTCGGTCATCGCGATACCGTCCTCCGTCGGGGTCGTACAGGAGCGGGCCCACGCGTGGAGATCTCGGGTACCCAGTGACCAGGGCCGTGAATCGGTCCGGGAGCCGGCCCGCCCCTGCCGCCCCGGACGTGCCCATCGAGCAGCGGCCCGGTTACGGCGTTTCCGTCCGGGCGGCCGGGCTGCGGCTGCGCGGCCGGATGCGCGGCTCCCTGTCCGGCACGCTGGCGACGATGGGCCCGGGCGTGCCCTACGCCATCGGCGCGAAGTTCGCCCATCCCGACCGGCCGGCGATCGCCCTCGTCGGTGACGGCGCGATGCAGATGAACGGCATGATGGAGCCGGTCACCGCGGCCAAGTACCACCACGAGTGGTCCGATCCGCGGCTGATCGTCGCCGTGCTGAACAACGGAGACCTCAACCAGGCCACCTGGGAGATGCGGGCGATGTCCGGCGCGCCGCAGTTCGAGGAATCGCAGCACCTCCCCGACCTGCCCTACGCGGAGATCGCCCAACGGATCGGGCTGGACGGCGTGCGGGTGGAGAAGCCCCGGCAGATCGAAGCGGCCTGGGACCGGGCACTGGCCGCGGACCGGCCCTTCGTCATCGACTTCCGCACCGACCTGGCCGTCCCGCCGATCCCGCCGCACGCCGAGCTGGACCAGATCGAGGCCGCCACCATGGCGATCCTGCAGGGTGACAGCGACCGCGGCTCCATGATCAAGCAGGACTTCAAGGCCAAGGTGCAGGAGATGCTGCCCGGCAGCCGGCACCGTGATGACCGGCCCGGCGCCGGACCCCAGGGCTGACCGGCCGGCGGCGGAGCGGCGGGGCTTCTCCGTCGCCCCACCCGTCGGGACGTCAGATCCGGTTGCGTCCCAGGCCCGCGACGAACCCGGACCATGCGCTTCGGGTGAACGCGAGCCGGGGGCCGGACGCGGGGCGGGAGCGCACACCTCGCCCTCACCCTGACCCCCGCCGGCCTGCGGATCGAGGTCACCGACGCGCGGGGCGGTCGTCCGCCCGTGCCGAGGCCGGACGCCGAGGCCGACGGCGAGTCCGGGCTGGGCCTGCTCTTCTTCGCCTCGCTCGCCGACGCCTGGGGCTGCGAGTCCCATCACCCGGGCGGCAAGACGGCGTGGGCGGAGTGCGGCGTCGTGCTCCCGCACATGGTTCCAACCGGTTGACCGGTGGTCAACACGGATGCACGATGAGGGCCATGACGGATGATCACATGCGGCGCGGAGCAGTCGCCGACGAGCCGCATTCGGTGCACTCGGGCCGCGTCCCGATCGTCCGGCGCCGGCTCCCCGGTCCTCCCGGACGGTCGCCGAAGGCAGCGGTCTGACGATGCCGCCCTTGCTCATCGCGTACGCGGGGCTCGTCCTGCTGAACCTGACCGGAGTGGCTCTGCACCACGAGGTTCTGGAGTGGGTCAGCAAGCCGCTGCTCGCTCCGGTGCTGGCCCTGTATCTGTGGCGCCGCACGGGCCGGAGCCATCCCTTCGTGCTCGCCGCACTGGTCCTGTCGACCGCGGGCGATGTGGCCCTGCTGCTGTCGGGTACCGGTGCCTTCATGGCCGGTGTCGCCTGCTTCCTGGGCGCTCAGGTCTGCTACATCACCGCCTTCGCCAAGCAGGGCGCGCTCACGTTTCTGCGAGCGCGGCGAGGGTGGTGCGTGGGCTGGCTGGTGGCGTGGGCCGCGGGGAACGTGGCTCTGGCGCCCCTTCTCGGGGCCCTGGTGTGGGCGGTCGCCCCCTACAGCCTGGCCCTGGTCGCCATGGCGTGTGCCGCGCCCGTGAGGGGGAGGAGGGCGGCCTGGGGCGGTGCGCTGTTCGTCTGCTCGGACCTGCTCATCGGACTCGGCGCCGCGGGGCTGGGCTTCGGCGGACGCCCCTTCGTGGTCATGGCGACCTACGTGGCGGCGCAGTACTTGCTGACCGTCGCCTTCGCCGACACGCCCGCGCAGCGGACCGCGCGGCTCTCCGCGGCGGACGAGGACCGGCCGTACGCGCCTCCCGCCGCCGACGGAGCGGACGGCCCTCCGCAACGCTGAACGGGACGGGCCGCGCGATCCGTGCCGCCCCGGCGGCCCTCTCGTCCTGGGCCCGGGCCCCGAGGACGCCTGCCCGGACGCGGCGGTCCCGCCCGGTCACCGACCCCGCCGGGGAGCCGCCGGTCAGGATCGCTTCCGGACGGGTGTCCGCAGGGCGAGGAGGGCGACGTCGTCGTCGTTGGCGGCGGGGCGGACCCGGCGCAGCAGATGGTCGGTGAAGGAGGCCAGCGGGCGGTGGGCGAGGGCGGCGGCGTGCTGGCGCAGCCGGTGCAGACCCTCGTCGAGGGTGTGGCCGGGTTCTTCGATCAGCCCGTCGGTGTACAGCAGAAGGGTGGAGCCGGGCGGCAGCAGGGCGACGGCGTCGGTGCGGGGGCTGCGGGTCCCGGTGCCCAGGAGGATCCCGTGGCCGTCCGTGAGGTAGTCGGCCAGGCCGTCGTGGCTGATCAGCAGGGGCGGCGGATGGCCGGCGTTGGTCCAGGACAGTTTCCAATGGCCGTCGTCCGCCTCTTCGATCCGGGCGAAGACCACGGTGGCCATGGCGACGTCGGTGATGTGCAGGAGCGCCTCGTCCAGCCGGCCGATGATCCCGCTGGGGGGCTCCTGCAGGGCCCAGGCGTACGCGCGGAGCATGTTGCGCAGCTGCGCCATGCCGGCCGCGGCCTCCAGGTCGTGACCCACGACGTCTCCCACTGCCAGCGCGGTGGCGCCGTCGGGCAAGGAGAAGGCGTCGTACCAGTCGCCACCGACCTGTGAGGCATCGGGCGCGGGCAGGTAGCGCACCGTCATCTGCAGCCCGGGCACGCGCGGCATCTGGGGCAGCAGGTGGTTCTGCATGGTCTCCGCGACCTTGCGTTGGCGCTCGTAGAGACTCGCGTTGTCCAGGGCGAGGCCGGCCCGGCGGGCGATGTCCTCGATCAGGGGGAGATCGTCGGCGGTGAAGTCCACCGGCTTCTTGGCGCGGCCCAGAGTGAGGGCCCCCAGCACTTCGCGCGTGCTGCGGATGGGGGCGATGGCCGCGGAGCGGATGCCGGTGGCCTCGAACAGGCCGCGCTGTTCGAGCGCGATGCCGGAATCCGGTGCCCCCTGGTAGGTCTGCGGGCCGGCCAGGGCGGAAGCGACTCCGCGGAGGGCCCTGGACAAGGGCATCTGGGAACCCTCCGGGATCGGCGGCATCGGCCCCTGCAGTTCCTCGTGGCGCACCAGGGCATCACCGTCCGCGTGCACGACGAGGGTGCGCCACACCTCGTCGCGCTCGGTGATCAAATCGATGACGGCCCAGTCCGCCAGCCTGGGCACCACCAGGGTCACCAGCCGGCGCAGCGCCTCCTCGACATCGAGCGTGGAGGTCAGCTGAGTGGTGGTCTCGGCCAGCAGCGCGAGCCGTTCGAGCTCCGGCAGCGGGCCGGCCGTCACCTCCGGCTGGGGCTCGATCTCCAGCGAGTGCCGGGGGCGGAAGAGGACGAGCGTGCCGAGTGCGTGGTCACCGACGTCATAGGGGGTGATCAGCCACGAGATGGGCAGCAGGGAGCCGTCCCCGCGTGCGAAGTAGTCCCCTTCGACCTGGGCGGTGCGCCCGGCGAGAAAAGCCTGCCGCATGCTGCATTGAGCCCTTGACAAGCGCTGGCCGTGGGAGTTCCGGTGCAGCAGGTCGTGCGCGTCGCGACCGAGGAGATCCTCTGCGGACAAGGCCAGCAACTGCTCGGCGTGGGCGTTGACCGCGATCACGCGGCCCTGCTCGTCCACGATGTAGGCGCCGCTCCCTATGGCCTCCAGCGCCCGGGTGAGCATGGCAGCAGGTTCGGCCGGGGACTGTTCGCCGAGGGCCTGCGTAGGCTCCACCCCTGCCATACCCTCATCTCCTTCGCTGACCGGCGGCACGTCCGCACAACAATATTTTCCTTCCCAGGGTGCCCCAGTACGAGTGATTCCAGCCTCAGTCTCGAGCACGCTCCGGGAACCGGATGCGCATTGAAGCATCTCCACCGGCGGAACCTCCACACAGGTGGGCGGCCGCCCGTTCCGGAGGGAGGCCGGGGACAAGGCCGCCTTCGCCTGGACCGAGCTGTGAGCGGCAGCCGCACCAGGGGGCGGCGGTGACGGAGGAGAAGGGCGTGCCGGGGGTGGGAGCGGTGGCGGTGCGGACCCGGGTCCGGTCGGTACCGGTCCTGTCCGGATCTGCGCTCCGCACCTTTGTCCGGTATGTGTTGATTCATATGGGTACTGGCAACGGGTCCCGTCAGGTCGGGTGATGAGGGGAGGGTGTGGAGCGGCAGCCGGTGCGGACGCTGATCCCGCGAGGCGCGGCGGCCCTGTGGTCCGGGACGGTGGCGCCGGTCGTCCCCACCATCGCCGCAGCGCGCCCGGCCCGCCGTACCCGGCACGCCTGACCAGCGGGAACCGCCGCTCGGGGTAGTGACGACCCGCTCCGGACGCACGCGGTGGCACAGCGCCGAGGCCTCAGGAAGGACGCAGGAGATGAGCACTCCGGGATTCGGTTTCGGGCGTGGCCCGTTCGACGACTTCGACGACGTCTTCACCCGGTTCTTCGGCAGCGGGCCGCCGTCCGCACAGCGGCGGCCCCGGCAGGTCGACGTCGGAAGCCTGCTGTCCGAGCGTGCCCGGGAACTGGTCGCACGCGCTCAGCAGGCGGCAGCCCGGGAGGGCAGTGAGGAACTGGGCGCCCGGCACCTGCTGGCCGCCGCGCTCGAGGTGGACAGCACCCGGCGCATGCTCACCGAGGCCGGTGTCGACGTGGACGCGCTGGGCCGGCGCCTGGGCATCGACGCCGCCTTGGAGGAGGCGCCGGGACCGGGGCCGAACGAGCTCTCGCCGTCGGCGAAACGGGCGCTGCTGGACGCCTACCAGCTGTCCCGCCGCCTGGGCACCTCCTACATCGGGCCGGAGCACATCCTGCAGGCCCTGGCCTCGAACCCGGAGTCGTCGGCCGCACGGACCCTGGCCGAGGCCGGCGGCGAGGCGGTCGCCGCTCGGTCCGGGCAGGCGGGCGAGCAGCTCAGCAGCAGCACGCCGACCCTGGACGAGTTCGGACGTGACCTGACCGAACAGGCCCGCGCGGGCAAGCTGGACCCGGTCATCGGCCGGGACGAGGAGGTCGAGCAGACCATCGAAGTCCTCTCCCGCCGCACCAAGAACAACCCGGTCCTGATCGGCGACCCCGGCGTGGGCAAGACCGCCATCGTCGAGGGCATCGCCCAGCGCATCGTGTCCGGCGACGTGCCGGTCACGCTGGAGGGCAAGCGGCTGGTCTCCCTGGACCTGGCCGGAATGGTCGCCGGTACGAAGTACCGGGGCGAATTCGAGGAGCGGCTGAAGAAGCTGCTGGACGAGGTCGGCGAACACGGCGACGACCTGGTGCTGTTCCTGGACGAGCTGCACACCGTCGTCGGCGCGGGGGGAGGCGGCGAGGGCGCGATGGACGCCGGCAACATGCTCAAGCCCGCCCTGGCCCGCGGCGAACTGCACCTGATCGGCGCGACCACCATCGACGAGTACCGCAAGCACATCGAGAAGGACGCCGCCCTCGAGCGGCGCTTCGCCCCCATCCTGGTCGGTGAGCCCACCGTCGACGACACCGTGGAGATCCTGCGCGGCCTGCGCGACCGCTACGAGGCCCACCACCAGGTCCGCATCCAGGACGAGGCGCTGGTCGCCGCCGCCGAACTGTCCGACCGCTACGTCACCTCACGCTTCCTGCCCGACAAGGCCATCGACCTGATGGACCAGGGCGCGGCCCGCGTCCGGCTGCGCGCCAGGACCACCCCGGCCGACACCCGCGACATCGAGGACCGCATCGCCGCGCTGGGCCGGGAGAAGGACCAGGCCGTCGCCGAGGAGGACTACGAGCGTGCCAAGGACCTGCGCGACCGGATCAGGCAGACCGAGCAGGAGCTGAAGACCGCGCAGGCCGAGGACCAGGAACAGGCCGAGCCGAAGGTCACGGCCGAGGACATCGCGGAGGTCGTCTCCCGCACCACCGGCATCCCCGTCGCCCAGCTCACCCAGGAGGAGCGGGAACGCCTCATGGGTCTGGAAGGGCACCTGCACCAGCGGGTGGTGGGCCAGGACGAGGCCGTCGCCGCCGTCGCCCGCGCGGTGCGCCGGGCCCGTGCCGGCATGGCCGACCCCCGCCGGCCGGTGGGCAGCTTCCTCTTCCTCGGCCCCACCGGAGTGGGCAAGACCGAACTCGCCCGCGCGCTGGCAGCCGCCCTCTTCGGCGACGAGAACCGCATGATCCGCTTCGACATGAGCGAGTTCCAGGAACGCCACACCGTCGCCCGGCTGGTCGGCGCCCCACCCGGATACGTCGGCTACGACGAGGCCGGCCAGCTCACCGAGGCCGTGCGCCGCCAGCCGTACGCGGTGCTGCTGCTGGACGAGGTCGAAAAGGCCCACCCGGACGTCTTCAACGTGCTGCTGCAACTGCTGGACGACGGCCGCCTCACCGACGCCCAGGGACGCACCGTCGACTTCAAGAACACGGTCGTCATCATGACCTCCAACATCGGCGCCGACCGCATCCTCTCCGCCGGCGTCGAGGACTACGCCAAGGTCCGCGCATCGGTCATGCCCTCCCTGCAGCAGCACTTCCGGCCCGAGTTCCTCAACCGCATCGACGAGATCATCGTCTTCCGCGGCCTCGAACGCGGCCAGCTGCGGCAGATCGTCGACCTGCTCCTGGAGCACACCCGCCGCCGGCTGCACGCCCAGGACGTCACCCTCCAGGTCACCGACGCCGCCGCCGACCTGCTCGCCGATCTCGGCCACCAGCCCGAGTTCGGCGCCCGGCCGCTGCGCCGCACCATCCAGCGCGAACTCGACGACCGCCTCGCCGACCTGCTCCTGTCGGGCGCCCTGGAATCCGGCGCGAGCGTCCGCGTGGACGCGGTGGACGGCGAACTCGACATCCGTGCCGTGGACGGCGGCACCGCCGACAGCGAGGCCGCCCGGTGACGGAGCCGGGGGGCAGCCGCCCGGCTCTCCCCGCACCGACCGCCGCCGTGCCGTCCGAGCCACCCTTGATCACGGAGCGTACCGATGTCCGCTGAACCGCCCCCGCCCCCCACCGAGCGAGTCGTCGTCGAGTCGTACCCCAGCTACGAAGGAGCCCAGCGGGCCGTCGACTTCCTCGCCGACAGCGGCTTTCCCGTCGAGCGCACCGCGATCATCGGCTCGGACCTGAGGATGGTCGAGACCGTGCTGGGCCGCCTCACCCGCGGACGCGCGGCCCTGGCCGGCGCGGGCTCGGGAGCCTGGTTCGGCCTGCTCATCGGTCTGCTGCTCTCCCTCTTCGCGGCCGGCTCCCACACCGCTCTCGCCCTCCTCCTCAGCGGCATCGCCTACGGCGCCGTCTTCGGGGCGGTCTTCGGCTTCATCGGCCACGCACTCACCGGCGGGCGCCGCGACTTCACCTCCCGCAGCCAGATCGTCGCCGGACGCTACGACGTCGTGGCCGACCCGCAGGTGGCCGAGGAGGCCAAGAACACGATCGTCAAACTGAACCGGCGGGAGTCCTGAGGGGCGCCGGGCCCCGGGCGCGACGCCCCTGAGGAATGCCTCGGTCCCCGGGCCGCCGGCGCCGACGACGGTGTCCGGCACGTCGGACACGTGGACACGTGCAGGGCGGCCGTCGCCGAGGCGGCGGCCGGTGCCCTGGTGAGCACGCCGGGCCGCACGAGCATGGAACAGCGAGGGCCCTCGTGGCAAGAGGGCTGCACGCGGCGAAAACAGCCGGTGCGCATCTCTTCTCCGAGCTCGGGGGGCGCTGTTACATTCCGGAAAACAAGAATTCATTTCAGTCTGTGACTGGAGGCTCCCATGGCGGCTGCCGAGGCTGTTCCCACCGTGCACGCGCCGGTCCGTCGAGAGTTGCCACCGTCGATGGTCGAGCGGATGACGCTGATCATGGACGTGTTCGAAGGCCGGACGGCCCGGCTGTCCCTGGAAGAGGTGGCCCGCTGCACGCAGTTGCCCAGGTCGACGGCGCACCGGATACTCGACCAGCTGGTGCGGCTGCGCTGGCTCGAACACAACGGCCTCGGCTACGGACTCGGGCGCCGCGCCCTCGGGCTCGGCGGGGGAGACGGCGGACACAGCAGGATCCGTGAGGCCGCCGCCGCCCGCCTGCACCACCTGCAGATCAGGACCGGGCTGGTCGTCCACCTCGCCGTCCTGGACGGAGCGGAGGTGTACTACCTCGACAAGGTCGGCGGCCGCTTCGCCACGACCGTGCCGTCACGTGTCGGCGGCCGGGCCCCGGCCCATTCGACGGCGCTCGGCAAGGCCATGCTGGCCTGGCTCGAACCGGAGGACGTCGAGGCGAGGGCGGGCGACTCCATCGGCCGCATGACCCAGCGCACCATCTCCGACCTGGGCACCCTGCATCAGGAACTCAACCGCATCCGGCGCCGGCACGGCCTGGCCTTCGAGCGCGGCGAGTGCTTCCCGGACATCGCGTGCGCCGCCACGGCGGTCCGCGGTCCCGAGGGGCCCGTCGCCGCGATCTCCCTGGTGGGAGACGCCTGGTCCCCGCTGGAGAAGGTCGCCCCGCTGGTGGTGGACGCGGCCCGGCAGGTGTCCCTGGAGCTGTTCCCCGGCCGTCGGACGCCGGTCAGGTCGTCCCGCCGCGCGGCGACCGTACCGGAGGAGACCTGGTCCCCGCAGACCATGGACCGCCTGCTCGCCGCAGGGCAGTACGGGGACTGGCAGTAGGGGCCCCCTCCGGTCACGCCGCCGCGGCGGCCACCGCTCATCCCCAGTGGTCGCCCCAGCCCCACAGGTCCGGGACCGGGGCGGCGGCCGCCGGGCTCTCCACGCCGAAGCCGCCGCGGAAGAAGAGCATCGGCTGCCGGTCGGTCACGGTCTCCAGGGCGAGGACCCGGCCCACCACCACGTCATGGTCGCCCGCGGTGTGCACGTCGTACACGTCGGCGTGCACCCGGGTCAGGACGTCCGGCAGCGACGGCGTTCCCCAGGGGGAGAGTTCCCAGTGCAGGCCCTCGTACTTGCGGCCCTTGCCGGACCCGAACCGTCCGCACAGATCCGTCTGTTCCGCGGCCAGGATGTTGACGGCGAACCGCCCCGACTCCCGGATCTTCGGCCACGCGCGCCCCCGGTGATCGGCGCAGAACAGGACCAGGGCGGGTTCGAGCGAGACGGACGCGAACGACTGGCAGGCGAAACCGGCCGGAACACCGTCCCGGCCGACCCCGGTCACCACGGTCACCCCGGACGCGAAGGAGCCCAGGACGCGCCGCATCCGCAGGGGCGTCGGCTCGGTCTCCTCGGCGGCCTCGGGCGGGGACAGGGACTCTGCGGTCATCGGATTTCACCTCGAGGGAGACGGTGCGGTGATGTGCCCGGAGTGGGCAGGGGGCCGAAGCTAGGACACCGTCCGGCCGCGCCGGGCGCCCGTTCCCGATGAGTGGAACGGCCTGCGGGCCCGGGCCCGCAGACCGCGCCGGCACCCCCGTGACCGTACACATCCCGCTGACCGAGACGTCCGGCGCGCGGCCCCGCCGGCCGTGACTACCGTCCAGGAACCGATCACACGGCACCCGTGGCCGCCCGCAGCCGGCGACCACCCGGAAACCGCCGGTCACCAGGACCATCGACCATCGAGGTCAACCGAGGGCAGGGATGATGACGGAGCTGAGTCACGACTCCACACTGCGCGAACTCCCCACCGAACAGGGCGTTCTGCGCTACCACGAGGCCGGCGACGGCCCGCCCCTGCTGCTGTTGCACGGCTCGGGCCCCGGGGTCACGGGCTGGCGCAACTACCGGAACAACCTGGGCACGTTCGCCGAGCACTTCCGCTGCCTCGTGCTGGAGTTCCCGGGGTTCGGGGTCAGCGATCCCGTCGACGGCCACCCCATGGCGACCGCGGCCTCGTCCGTGACCCGCTTCCTGGACGGGCTGGGACTGCATCAGGTCGACGTCATCGGCAACTCCATGGGCGGCATCGTCGGCACCCGGTTCGCAATCGGCCACCCCGACCGGGTGAGGCGCCTCGTGACGATCGGCGGCATCGGCCGCAACGTGTTCAGCCCGGGGCCCGGCGAAGGCATCAAGCTGCTCACCGAGTTCACCGACGTGCCCTCCCGCGAGGGCCTGGTGCGCTGGCTGAACTCCATGGTGTACGACCGGTCGCTGGTGACCGAGGAGCTCATCGAGGAGCGGTGGACGCAGGCCACCGACCCGGACACCCTCGCCAGTGCCCGCCGCATGTACGGCAGCGAGGCCTTCGCGGCCCAGGCCGCCGCCGCGGCCGCCTCCGACGAGGCGCCGTACTGGGCGATGCTGCACCGGCTGACGGCGAAGACCCTGCTCACCTGGGGCCGCGACGACCGGGTCAGCCCCCTCGACATGGCGCTCCTGCCGATGCGCACCATCCCCGACGCGGAGTTGCACGTCTTCCCCGACTGCGGGCACTGGGTGATGATCGAGCAGAAGGCCGCCTGGGAGAGCGCGGTCCTCGCCTTCCTGACCCGCAAGGACACGGCGTGAGCGCCGCCGCCCAGCAGGCCTGGGACGCGGAGTTCGACTTCGTCGTGGTCGGCAGCGGCGGCGGCGGCATGGCCGCCGCGCTGACCGCGGCCGACAGCGGCCTGTCCACCGTCGTGGTCGAGAAGGGGGCGATGTACGGCGGCACCACCGGCATCTCCGGCGGCGGCATCTGGATCCCCAACAACCCCACCCTGCGCGCCAGGGGCCACGACGACAGCCGCGAGTCCGTCCGCCGCTACCTGGACCGGCTCACCGAGGGCCGGGTGCCCGGCGCCCGGCTCGACGCCTACGTCGACCAGGGGCCGGCCGCCATGGAACTGCTCGGCCGAAGCCGCTGGATGAGGTTCTTCTGGGTCAAGGGGTACGCCGACTACCACCCCGAGTACGAGGGCGGCCGCCCGCTCGGCCGGTCCGTCGAGGCGCTGCCCTTCGACACCCGCACACTCGGCGAGGACGAGAAGTACCAGCGGCCCAACAGCCTCAAGGGCCCCCTCGGCCTCTGGATCACCGCCAAGGACTACCGCGACCTCGCCATGGTCAAGCGGACCTGGCGCGGACGCTGGGCGTCGGTCGTCGCCGCCTGGCGGGTCTCTTCGAACGCGGTCCGCCGTCGCCACATGGCCACCGGTGGCCGGGCCCTGGTGGCCCGCATGCGCATGGCACTCAAGGACGCCGGTGTACCGGTGTGGCTGCGCAGCCCGATGACCGGACTCGTCGTCGACGACGGCGGAAAGGTCACCGGCGTCGTCGTGACCCGGGACGGCCGGACCGTGCGCGTCGGCGCCCGGCACGGCGTGCTCCTCGCCACCGGCGGCTTCGACCACAACCGGGAGATGCGCGAGAAGTACCTGCCCGAAGGCGGCCGGGACGACCACAGCGCCGGCGCCGCCGAGAACGTCGGCGACGGCATCACGGCCGGCCAGGCGCTCGGTGCCGCCCTCGACCTCATGGACGACGCCTGGTGGATGCCGTCCGTGCACCACCCCTCCGGAGCGACGATCCCCCTGGTCTCCGAGCGGTGCATCCCGCCGTCGGTGATCGTCTCCGGGGACGGCAGGCGCTTCACCAACGAGTCCTCGCCGTACGTCAACTTCGTCCACGACCAGCTCGCCGGCGGACACGTCCCCGCCTGGTTCGTGATGGACGCCAAGGCCCGCGCCCGCTACCCCTTCGCCCAGATCCTGCCCGGCATGCCGTTCCCCGCCGCGTTCTACGACAACGGCACCGTGCACCGGGCGGACAGCATCGAGGAACTCGCGGGGAGGATCGGCGTTCCGCGTGAGGCGCTGGCCGACACCGTGGCACGGTTCAACGGTTTCGCCCGCACCGGCAAGGACACCGACTTCGGGCGCGGCGACAGCGCCTACGACCGCTACTACGGCGACCCCACCCTGAAGAACCCCAACCTGGACGAGATCGACAAGGCCCCCTACTACGCCGTCCGCATCGAGGTCGGCGACCTCGGCACCAAGGGCGGCCTCGTCTGCGACGAGCACAGCCGCGTCCTGCGCGAGGACGGCACGGCCATCGGCGGGCTCTACGCCACGGGCAACACCTCCGCGTCCGTGATGGCGAACGAGTACGCCGGGCCGGGCGCCACCATCGGCCCGTCCATCGTGTTCGGCCACATCGCCGCCCGGCACGCGGCCGCCACCCGTACCCGGTCCGTCATCGCCGGGGGCGCGCCATGAGCCCCGGGCCGCTGACCGTACGGGTCGTCAAGGTGATCCGGGAGACGGCCGACGCGCACTCGCTGGTCCTGGAGCCCGCCGGGGAGGACCGGGCCGCGTTCGCCTACCGGCCGGGCCAGTTCCTCACCGTCCGGGTGCCCTCCGAGCGGGACGGCGGGGCCGCACGCTGCTACTCGCTGTGCAGCTCCCCGGTACGCGACGAGCCGTTGAAGATCACCGTCAAGCGCACCGCCGGAGGGTACGCCTCCCACTGGATCTGCGACCACGTCACCGAGGGCGACACCCTGGAGGTGCTGCGCCCCGCGGGCACCTTCACCCCCGACTCCCTCGACGGCGACTTCCTGCTGCTCGCCGCCGGCAGCGGCATCACCCCGGTCATGTCGATCCTCGTCTCCGCCCTGCACGCCGGGACCGGCACGGTCACCCTCGTCTACGCCAACCGCGACGAGCAGTCCGTGATCTTCCGCGACGAACTGGCCGCCCTGACACGGGAGTACGGCGACCGGCTCACCGTGCTGCACTGGCTGGAGTCCCTCCAGGGCCGGCCCACGGCATCCGGTCTGCGCGCCCTCGCCGGACCGTACGCCGGGCGCCCCGCCTTCGTCTGCGGGCCGGGCCCCTTCATGGACCTCGCCACCGGCGCCCTCACCGACCTGGGCGTGCCCCCGCACCGCATCACCGTCGAGCGGTTCGCCTCCCTGACCGGCGACCCGTTCGCGCGGCCCGGGGGCGGGCCCGAGCCGGACACCGAAGGGCCCGTCAGCACCGCCGAGGTGGAGCTGGACGGGGTGAGCCGCACCGTCGACTGGCCGCGGAGCGAGCCCCTGCTCGACGTTCTCCTGAGGGCCGGCCTCGACGCGCCCTACTCCTGCCGGGAGGGCGCCTGCAGCGCCTGCGCCTGCGTCCTCGTGGAGGGCGAGGTGGTCATGGAACGCAACGAGGTCCTCGACGCGCAGGACCTCGCCGACGGGATCGTCCTCGCCTGCCAGGCGCGCCCGGTCAGCGACCGGCTGAAGGTCACCTACGACGGCTGACCGCCCTCCCTCCCTTCTTTTCCCTCCCTCGACTCGGATGAGGTTCGACACCGTGACCAAGGCGACCGCCGCGATCGTCGGATCCGGCAACATCGGAACCGACCTGATGTACAAGCTCCTGCGCTCGGAGGCCATCGAACCGCGCTGGATGATCGGCATCGACGAGCAGAGCCCCGGCCTCAAGCGCGCCGCCGACCACGGCCTGCACACCAGCGCCGACGGCGTGGACACGCTGCTGTCCGGCGCCGAGCGGCCGGACCTGGTCTTCGAGGCCACCTCCGCCTACGTCCACAAGGCCAACGCGCCCAGGTACGCCGGACTCGGCATCCAGGCCATCGACCTGACCCCGGCCGCCGTCGGCCCCGCCGTCGTGCCCGCCGTCAACCTCGGCGACCACCTCGACGCGCCGAACGTCTCCCTCATCACCTGCGGCGGACAGGCCACCATCCCGATCGTGCACGCCGTCTCCCGGGTCACCGAGGTCCCCTACGCGGAGATCGTCGCCAGCGTCGCCTCACCGTCCGCCGGGCCCGGCACCCGCGCCAACATCGACGAGTTCACCCTCACCACCGGCCGGGGCATCGAGACCATCGGCGGCGCCGCCAAGGGCAAGGCCATCATCATCCTCAACCCGGCCGAACCGCCGATGCTCATGCAGGACACCGTCTTCTGCGCGATCCCCGCCGACGCCGACCGCGCCGCCGTCACCGCGTCGGTCCACGAGACCGTCGCCAAGGTCGCCTCCTACGTGCCCGGCTACCGGCTGCGCACCGAGCCGCAGTTCGACGAGCCGAGCGCGGTCAGCGGCGGACTCGCCCGCGTGGCGGTGTTCCTCGAAGTGGAGGGCGCGGGCGACTTCCTGCCCCCGTACTCCGGAAACCTCGACATCATGACCGCCGCCGCCACCAAGGTCGGCGAGGGCTTCGCCCAGCGGATCACCGCCCGCCGCGCCGGCGCCTGACCCCCGCTCACCGAGGAGTACACGAGTCATGCCCTACAGCACCGACCTGGACATCCGCGTCACCGACTCGTCCCTCAGGGACGGTTCGCACGCCAAGCAGCACCAGTTCACCGTCGACCACGTCACCTCCATCGTGGCCGCCCTCGACGACGCGGGCGTGCCCGTCATCGAGGTCACGCACGGCGACGGCCTCGGCGGATCCTCGTTCAACTACGGCTTCAGCCACACCCCCGAACAGGAACTGATCAAGGCCGCCGTGAAGACCGCCCGGCGGGCGAGGATCGCCTTCCTCATGCTGCCCGGCCTCGGCCTCCAGGACGACATCCGCGAGGCCGCCGACAACGGCGCCTCGATCTGCCGGATCGCCACCCACTGCACCGAGGCCGACATCGCCGTCCAGCACTTCGGACTCGCCCGCGAACTGGGCCTGGAGACCGTCGGGTTCCTGATGATGTCGCACAGCCGGCCGCCCGAGGAACTGGCCCGGCAGGCCCGCATCATGGCCGACGCCGGCTGCCAGTGCGTCTACGTCGTCGACTCCGCCGGCGCCCTCGTCATGGAGGAGACCGGCGACCGCGTCGCCGCCCTGGTCGCCGAACTCGGCGACGACGCCCAGGTCGGCTTCCACGGCCACGAGAACCTGGGCCTCGGCGTCGCCAACTCGGTGCTCGCCGTGCGCGCCGGGGCGACCCAGATCGACGGATCGACCCGCCGGTTCGGCGCGGGCGCGGGCAACACCCCCGTCGAGGCGTTCGCCGCGGTCGCCGAACGCCTGGGCATCCGCACCGGCATCGACGTACTGAAGATCGTCGACGCGGCCGAGGACGTGGTGCGGCCCGTCATGGACGGCGAGTGCCTGCTCGACCGCATGTCGCTGACCATGGGCTACGCCGGCGTCTACTCCAGCTTCCTGAAGCACGCCGCCCGCCAGGCCGACAAGTACCGGGTGTCCGGCGCCGAGATCCTGCTGGAGGCGGGCCGCCGCAAGCTCGTCGGCGGCCAGGAGGACCAGCTCATCGAGATCGCGGTCGCCCTCGCCGAGAAGAACCGCGCCGGCCGCGCCACCGCCCAGACCTCCCCGGGGAAGTGAGAAGAGCCATGTCCAATCCGGTACTCGAGGCCGTCGAGGCACGCGCCGACGAGATCCGCGCCCTCGGCCCCGCCAACGAAGCGCTCGGCAGGCTCGACGACCACGCCGTGAAGATCCTGCGGGACGTCGGTGCGATCCGCATGCTCCAGCCCAAGGCCTACGGCGGCCTCGAACTGCACCCGCGCGAGTTCGCCGAGACCGTCATGAGGATCGCCGCCTGCGACGGCTCCACCGGCTGGGTCGCCGGCGTCGTCGGCGTCCACCCGTGGGAGATGGCGATGGCCGACCCGCGGGTGCAGGAGGAGGTCTGGGGCGAGGACCCCGACACCTGGATCGCCTCCCCGTACGCGCCGATGGGCCTGCTCAGGCCCGTCGACGGCGGCTACGTCTTCAACGGCCGCTGGCAGTTCTCCTCCGGCACCGACCACTGCCGGTGGATCTTCCTCGGCGGCTTCCTCACCGACCCCGACGGCAACCGGCTCAACCCCCCGCAGTCCGTGCACGTGATCCTGCCGCGCGCCGACTACGAGATCGTCGAGGACTCCTGGGACGTGGTCGGGCTGCGCGGCACCGGCAGCAAGGACGTCATCGTCAAGGACGCCTTCGTGCCCGCCCACCGGGTCATCGAGTACGCGAAAGTGGTCGACGGCTCCCTGGCCGCCGAGTCCGGGCTGACCAACCCCGCCTACCGGCTGCCGTTCTCCGCCGCCTTCCCGCTCGGCATCACCTCGGCCGTGATCGGCATGTGCGAGGGCGCCCTCGCCCACCACCTCGCCCACCAGCGCGACCGCGTCCAGATCACCGGCCGGGCCGTGAGGGACGACCCGTACGTCCTGTACGCCGTCGGCGACGCGGCGGCCGAGATCGCGGCCTCCCGCTCCGCGCTCCTGGACAACGTCTGCCAGATGTACGACCTGGTCGCCGCCGGCCGGGAGATCACCTTCGAGCGGCGGGCCGTCGGCCGGCGCACCCAGGCCGCCGCCGCCTGGCGGGCGGTCCGCGCGGTCGACGAGATCGTGGCCCGCTCCGGCGGCAACGCGATGCGCCTGGACAACCCGCTCCAGCGCTTCTGGCGCGACGTGCACACGGGCCTCACGCACGCCATCCACGTGCCGGGCCCGGTCTTCCACGCCTCGGCCCTGACGGAGATCGGCGTCGAGCCGCCGCAGGGGCCGATGCGTTCGATGATCTGAGCTGTGCTCCGAGGACGCTTCGAGGATCTCTGAGGACGAGGGAGTGGAAAGCATGACGCAGATCCGAGGGCTCGGGTATCTCCGGGTCCAGACCCGTGACATCGACCGCTGGCGTGAACTCACCGTGGACGCCCTCGGTTTCGCCGAGGGTTCGGGACCGGACTCCGACGGCCTGTACCTGCGGATGGACGAGCGCCGCGCCCGGCTCGTCGTCCTGCCCGGCGACAGCGACCGGGTGCTGTCGGTCGGCTGGGAGGTGCGGGACCAGTTCGCGCTGGCCGCGGTCGGCCGCGCCGTCGAGGCGTCCGGCACGGCCGTGAAGATGCTCAGCCAGGAGGAGGCCGACGACCGGGGCGTGGAGCAGGCCATCGCCTTCGAGGACCCGGCCGGCGTGCCCGTCGAGGTGTTCTTCGCGCCCATCCTCGACCACAGCCCCGTACTGACCGGCCTCGGGCAGCGGTTCGTCACCGGCGGCCAGGGCATGGGGCACGTCGTGCTGCCCACCACCGCCATGGACGACACGGTCGCCTTCTACACCGAGGTGCTCGGCTTCCTGCCGCGCGGCGGCATCCGGCTCAGTGGCCAGTCGCCCGACGCGCCGCCCCGCCGGGTGCGCTTCATGGGCGTCAACGAACGCCACCACAGCCTCGCCGTCTGCCCCGCCCCGCACAGCGGGGAACCCGGGCTGGTGCACCTGATGGTCGAGGTGGACACCCTGGACGCGGTCGGCCGCGCCCTCGACAACGTGGGCAGGCAGGGCTTCTCGATCTCCTCCACGCTGGGCCGGCACACCAACGACAAGATGGTGTCCTTCTACGTGCGCGCGCCCGGCGGCTGGGACATCGAGTACGGCTGCGAGGGAATGCGCGTCGACGAGCGGCACTACACCGCCGAGGAGATCACCGCCGACAGCTACTGGGGCCACGACTGGTCCGGTTCCGAGCCGCTGGCCGCCTTCAGCCCGCCGCCCGGGACGGACACGTGAACAGCTCCCGGCCGGTGACTCCCGTCCGCGCCGAGGCCGTCACCCACTACGCCGCCGAGACCGACGTGCTGGTCGTCGGCTTCGGCTGCGCGGGAGCCGCCGCCGCCTTCGAGGCCGCGTCGGCGGGCGCCGACGTCCTGGTCCTGGAACGGGCGGGCGGCCCCGGCGGGTCGTCGGCCCTCTCCGGCGGCGAGCTGTACCTGGGCGGCGGGACCGCGGTGCAGAAGGCGTGCGGCTTCGAGGACAGCGCCGACGAGATGTTCGGCTACCTCCGGGCCGCCCTCGGCCCGCACGCCGACGAGGAGAAGCTGCGCCTGTACTGCGAGGAGAGCGTCGCCCACTTCCAGTGGTTCGTGGACCGGGGCCTGGCCTTCGAGCCGACCCTGTGGGACGCGCCCACCTGGATGCCGACCACCCGGGACGGCCTGATGTGGCTGGGCGAGAACGCCTGGCCGTACAACGAGATCGCCCGGCCCGCACCGCGCGGCCACCGCTGTGCCACCGAGGCGTACGGCGGCTGGCTGGTGATGGAGAAGCTGGTCGCCGCCGCCGAGGCCGCGGGGGCCGTGGCGCACGCCGACACCCTGGCCACGGCGCTGATCGTGGACGACGCGGGCCGGGTGGCCGGCGTCACCGCCCGCCGGCACGGCGAGGAGGTGGCGTACCGGGCGCGCAGGGGAGTGGTGCTCACCACCGGCGGCTTCGCCGACAACGAGGAGATGCTCGCCGACCACGCCCCGCACCTCCTCGCCCACGGCAGGGTCAGCGACGGACTCGACGACGGCAGCGGCATCCGGATGGCCGCCGCGCTCGGCGCCGCCACCCGGCGGATGGGCGTGGTCGAACTGGCCCTGACCGCGCTGCCGGCCCTGGCCGCCCGGGGCATGCTGGTCAACGCCCGCGGGCAGCGCTTCATCAACGAGGACGTCTACCCCGGTCTGTTCAGCGTCGCCGCCGTCCTGACCCAGCCCGCCCCCTACTGGGTGATCGTCGACGAGGAGGGCTACGAGGCGGTACCCGAGCGCGAACGCTGGGGCGTCGTCCCCCGGTTCGTCTCGGAGACCCTGGAGGAGCTGGAGGCCGAGCTCGGCATGCCGCAGGGCGCCCTGGAGACGGCCGTCGGCACCTACAACACGTACGCGGCGCGCGGGCAGGACCCGTACTTCCACAAGGACGCCCGCTGGCTCCGCCCGCTGAAGGGCCCGTTCGCGGCGGTCGACCCGAGGGCCGGCTTCCACCAGGGCGGGCGGCCGAGCGCGGGGGCCGGGACGGGCGTCGCCGGGTTCACCCTCGGAGGGCTGCGCACCACCGTGGACGGCGCCGTGCTCGACGTGTCCGGCGCCGTCCTGCCCGGCCTGTTCGCCGCGGGCCGCGCGGCCTCCGGCATCCACGGCGAGGGGTACGTCAGCGGCACGTCGCTCGGCGACGGCACGTTCTTCGGACGCCGGGCGGGAGTCGCGGCGGCGGGCGGATAGCGGGGCGGGGGAGCGGGGCACGACGGGAGGCCGGGTACGCGCGGGAAGCGCGTACCCGGCCTCTTCGTCGCGTCCGCCGGGCCCGGAGGACGTGTCCCGGCGGACGGCCCGGGGTCAGGCCCGGTGCTCCGGGACCCGACCGGTGGCACCGGTGGGCCGTTCGTCGCCGTCACCGCCGTCACCGCCGTCACCGCCGTCGACCACCTCGAGCGTGCCGCACAGCGCGGCCTCACGGATCGTGTCGCGCAGGGACCGGCACCCCTCGAAGGCCCCGCCGGCCGGGTTCCGCTCCGCGCAGGCCGCCGTGGCCCGCGCGTCCCACTGCACGCTGGTCTGCTGCCAGCTGCTCTTGCGCACCAGGACCCCGGCGGCACACCGCCCGCAGGCCAGCGGCCGCATCGGGGCCCCGTCGGTGAACCGGTTGTCGGGCCGCATCAGACCGGCCGGCTCTCGGCGACGGCGGCCTTGCGGGCGAGGTTCGCCTCGACCTCCTTCTGCCACGCCTCGACGGGCCGCGTGGTGTCCAGCTCGAACTCGAAGCGGTCGGTCATCTCCGGTGTCACGTCGGCGACATCGACGTAGAACTGCTCGTACCACCGGCGGAGCTGGTAGACCGGGCCGTCCTCCTCGCACAGGAGCGGGTTGTCGATGCGGGTCTTGTTCTTCCAGATCTCGATGTCCTGCTCGAAACCGAGCTTGATGAACTGCGCCATGCCCGACGCGAGTTCGTCGGCGGCCTCGCCCGACAGGGACTCCGAGCGCTTGACGACGATGCCGTACTGCAGCACGAAGCGGTTCGCGTCCACCGGATAGTGACAGTTGATCAGCACGGACTGCACGTCACCGGTGTCGTAGTGGTACGTGAGGTCGTCGATCATGAAGGACGGGCCGTGGTAGGAGGCCACCGAATTGCTGCCGGTGGTCTTCGGTTTGCCGTCCTGCTCCTGCGGGCGGGCGTCGGGCCGGCCGGTGCCGCGCATGTACTGGGTGGCGGTGTGCCCCTCGAAGACGTTCTTGAAGTACGTCGGGAAGGAGTAGTGGACGTAGAAGAAGTGGGCCATGTCCACGACGTTGTCGACGACCTCGCGGCAGTTGGCGTCGACCACGGTCTCGTACCAGACCCAGTCGGTCCACTCGTCGCTGGTGGCCCCCTCGATGCGGGGGACGGTCACGTCCGGGGGCGGCGGGTTGCCCTCCGGATCGTTCCAGACGAAGAGCATGCCGTCCTGGTCCAGGGTCGGCCAGGCCGCCGTACGGGCCCGCAGCGGAACCCGCCTGGAGTACGGGATCTGCTTGCAGCGGCCGTCACCGCCCCAGCGCCAGTCGTGGAAGGGACAGGCGACCTGGTCGCCCTTGACCGTGCCCTGGGAGAGGTCGCCGCCCATGTGACGGCAGTACGCGTCCAGGACGTTGAGCGTGCCGTCGCCCGCCTGGAACACCACGAGCTTCTGGCCGAAGGCCCGCACCGAGTGCGGCTTGCCGTCCCTGTACTTCTCCGCGAGGCCCAGGCAGTGCCAGCCGCGCGCGAACCGGGTGGGTGCCGCGGCCGCCTCGATGGCCCTGACGTCGTCGTGTGCTGACTCGACTGCGCTCACGTTGCTCTCATCCCCTCAGGACGCGTGGTCTCCAGGGTCCGGACGGTAGGCGCGGACACCGCGGATCACGGCGGGGAGTCCCACTGACCGGAACCGGTGGTGGCCGGGCCGTGCGAGGGGCGGTCCCGGTCGGTGGGACCGGTCCTTCGCCGCCCCGCCGGCGGGCGTACAGTCCGCCGCCCCGTCCGTCGGCACGTGCAGCAGCGAGGAGCCGTGATGAACCGTTTCGAGGGTGTGAAGGTCCTGCTCACCGGTGCAGGATCCGGCATCGGGCGGGCCACCGCGCTGCGTCTGGTGTCCGAGGGTGCGGCCGTGTTCGCCGTCGACCTGTCCGCAGAGGGCCTGGCGGAGACGGCCGCGGGGGTTTCCGGCCCCGGACGGATCACGACCCGTGTCGCCGACGTCGCCGACGAGGACGCGGTGGTGGCGGCCGTGCGGGCGGCGGCCGGTGAACTCGGCGGCATCGACGTCCTGGTGAACGTGGCGGGCATCCACCGCACGACACCGATCGACCGGCTGACCGTCGCCGACCTGCACCGGCTCTTCACGGTCAACGCGGTCGGCACCGCCCTGTTCTGCCGGGAGGCACTGCCCCTCCTGCCGGACCGCACCGGCGTCATCGTCAACGTCGCCTCGTCGGCGGCGTCGCACGGCAACCCGTACATGACCGCGTACGCCGCCTCCAAGGGAGCCGTCCTCGGCTTCTCGCTGTCCCTGGCCGCCGAGGTCGCCCACCGCGGCGTCCGGGTCGTGCCGATCTCGCCCGGCGCGGTCGCCACACCGCTGGCCGGGCCGCACGTGCTGCCGCCGGAGCTGGACGCCTCGTACTACGGGCGGATCCGCTCCCCCTTCGGCGCCGCCGAGCCCGAGCAGATCGCGGGGGTGATCGCCTTCGCCGCCTCGCGGGACGCGGGGTATCTCACGGGGGCCGAGATGCGGGTGGACGGCGGGTCGCACATCTGACGGCACGCAAGAGGGGCCTCGTGTCTCCGGCCGGCCACTGAGCGGGACTGGGCCTTGCCTGTTTCGAGAACGAATTCTAGTTTTCCCGTGTCCGTCAGCACGTCCGTCCGTCAGTCCCGGGCCCCCACGGCCCCTCACCCCTTATGGAGAGCCATGACCGAGGCCGTCATCGTCGAAGCCGCGCGGACACCGGTCGGCCGGCGCCGCGGTGTCCTGTCCGGGCTCCACCCGGCGGAACTCCTCGGGCTGACCCAGAAGGGCCTCGTGGAGCGTGCCGGCATCGCCCCCGGCACCGTGGAGCAGGTCATCGGCGGCTGTGTCACCCAGGCCGGTGAGCAGTCCAACAACGTCACCCGCAACGCCTGGCTGCACACCGGGCTCCCGCACACCACCGCCTGCACCACCATCGACTGCGCCTGCGGTTCGTCCCAGCAGGCCGTGCACCTGGTCGCCGGCCTGATCGCCGCCGGTGCGATCGAGACCGGCATCGGCTGCGGCGTCGAGTCGATGAGCCGCGTCTTCCTCGGCAAGGCGCTCACCCCCGGCACCGGCGTCCCGGTGCCGGAGAGCTGGTCCCTGGACATGCCCGACCAGTTCACCGCGGCCGAACGCATCGCACGGCACCGGGGCATCACCCGGGCCGACGCCGACGCCCTCGGCCTCGCCTCCCAGCACAAGGCCGCCCGGGCCTGGGCGGAAGGCCGCTTCGACCGGCAGATCATCGGCATCGACGCCCCCGTCGTCGGACCCGAGGGGCCCACCGGGGAGACCGCCCTCGTCACCTGCGACCAAGGGCTGCGCGACACCACCCCCGAGGCGCTGGCCGCCCTCAAGCCGGTCCTCCCCGACGGCATCCACACCGCCGGAAACTCCTCCCAGATCAGCGACGGCGCCGCCGCCGTCCTGCTGATGAGCCGGGAGCGCGCCGCCCGCGAGGGGCTGCGGCCGCGTGCCCGGATCGTGGCCTCCGCCATGGTCGGCTCCGACCCGTACTACCACCTCGACGGGCCCGCCGCCGCGACCGAACGGGTGCTGGGCACGGCCGGCATGACCCTCGACGACATCGACCTCGTCGAGATCAACGAGGCCTTCGCCTCCGTCGTCCTGTCCTGGGCCCAGGTCCACAAGGCCGACCTGGACAAGGTCAACGTCAACGGGGGCGCCATCGCGCTCGGCCACGCCGTCGGTTCCACCGGGGCCCGGCTCATCACGCAGGCCCTGCACGAACTGGAGCGCACCGGCAAGTCCACCGCGCTGATCACCATGTGCGCCGGCGGGGCGCACGCGACCGCCACCGTCATCGAACGCGTCTGAGGGGCCGTCATGACCATCGGGCTCACCCAGGAGCACCGCGACCTGCGCGACGCCGTGCGCGCCTTCGCGAACCGGCACATCACCGAGGACACCCTCCGCTCGGCGGCCGATGCCGAGAAGGAGACGCTCCCCGACCACTGGAGCGGCCTCGCCGGGCAGGGGCTGCTCGGGCTGCACCTCCCGGAGGAGGCGGGCGGCGCCGGGTACGGGCTCGTCGAACTCGCCGTCGTCACCGAGGAACTGGGGCGCGCGATGGCGCCCGGTCCCTTCCTGCCGACGACGCTCGCCTCGGCCGTCCTGCACGCCGCCGGACACCGCACCCATCTCGCCGGGCTCGCCACCGGCACCGCCGTCGGCGCGGTCGGACTCGCCCCCGGCACCCTCGCCCTGACCCGGGCCGCCGACGGCACGGCCACGCTCACCGGCACCTGTGAACTCGTCGTCGGCGGCCACCTCGCCGACCTGTTCGTGCTCCCCGCCGCCGACGGGGGCCGCACCACCTGGCTCGTGCTGCCCCGCGCCGCCGTGGAGAGCACCGACGTCCGCAGCCACGACCTCACCCGCCGCTCGTCCCGGGTGACCGCACGCTCGGTGCCCGTCCCGGCCGCCGACCTCCTCGACCTCGACCCGGGGCGTCCGCGGGACCTCGCCGCGGCCCTGTTCGCCGCCGAGGCCTCCGGCATCGCCGACCGCTGCGTGACCACCGCCGCCGATTACGCCCGGGTGCGCGAGCAGTTCGGCCGCCCCGTCGGCCAGTTCCAGGGCGTCAAGCACCGCTGCGCCCGCATGCTCGCGCACGCCGAACAGGCCCGCGCCTGCGCCTGGGACGCCGCCCGCGCGGGCGACGGCCCCGGCGGCGCAGGAGACGCCCCCCTGGAGGCCGCACTGGCCGCCGCCGTCGCCGGAGCGGTCGCCGTCGAGGCCGCGTTCGTCACCGCGAAGGACTGCATCCAGGTACTCGGCGGCATCGGCTTCACCTGGGAACACGACGCGCACCTCGCGCTGCGCCGCGCCCAGACCCTCCGCATCGCCCTGGGTCCGACCGCCGCCTGGCGCCGCCGCGTCGCCCGCCTCGCCCTGGACGGCACCCGCCGCAGCCTGGGCGTCGAACTGCCGCCGGAGGCCGAGGCCGTACGCGGTGACATACGTGCCGAACTGCGCGCCGCCGCAGCCCTGGACGGCACGGAGCGCCTCACCCGCCTCGCCGACCACGGGTACACTGCCCCGCACCTGCCCGCCCCCTGGGGCAAGGGCGCCGACCCGGTGACCCAGCTCGTCATCGCGCAGGAGCTGGAGGCCGCCGGCCTCACCCCCGTCGACATGATCATCGGCGGCTGGGTGGTACCCACCCTCATCGCCCACGGGGACGACGCCCAGCGGGAGCGGTTCCTCGCCCCGAGCCTGCGCGGCGACATCGTCTGGTGCCAGCTGTTCAGCGAACCCGGCGCGGGCTCCGACCTCGCCGGTCTCGGCACCCGCGCCGAGAAGGCCGACGGCGGCTGGCGGATCACCGGCCAGAAGGTGTGGACGTCCATGGCCCGCGACGCCCACTGGGGCGTCCTGCTCGCCCGCACCGACACCGCCGTGCCCAAGCACAAGGGCATCTCCTACTTCCTCCTCGACATGACCAGCCCCGGCCTCGACATCCGGCCACTGCGGCAGATCACCGGAGAGGCCGAGTTCAACGAGGTCTTCCTCGACGACGTGTTCGTCCCCGACGAACTGCTCGTCGGCGCGCCCGGCGACGGCTGGAAGCTCGCCCGCACCACCCTCGCCAACGAACGCGTCGCCCTCTCCCACGACTCGGTCGGCTCCGGCGCCGAGACCCTGCTGGAGATCGCCGCCGCCTCCGACGCCCTGGACGACGAACGCCTCACCACCCTCGGCGGCCACCTCTGCGACGCCCAGTCCGGTGCCCTCCTCGCCCTGCGCACCACCCTGCGCACCGTCTCCGGACAGCAGCCCGGCGCCGAGGCGTCCATCGCCAAACTCCTCGGCGTCGAACACCAGCAGCGGGTCTGGGAGACCTGCGTGGACTGGCAGGGCCCCGCCGCGCTGACCGGCGAGGGCGCACGCCACGACGCCATGTGGATGTTCCTCAACTCCCGCTGCCTGTCCATCGCGGGCGGCACCACCGAGGTCCAGCTGAACATCATCGGCGAGCGCCTCCTCGGCCTGCCCCGCGACCCCGAGCCCACCCGGAAAGGCTGACCATGCCCATCGACCGCGACAAGGCGCTGAGCGCGGACCCCGCCGTCCGCGAGATCCACTGGACCACGCGCGACGTCCTCCTGTACCACCTGAGCCTGGGCGCCGGCACCGCCGCGGCCACCGACCCCGAACCGCACCTGACCTTCGAGAAGGACCTCAGGGTGCTGCCCACCTTCGCCCTGGTGGCCGGCACCGGCATCTCCGCGGGCGAGGCACCGGTGCCGGGCGTCGAGATGCCCGGCATCGACGTCGACCTGCGTGCCGTACTGCACGCGGGCCAGGGCCTGCGGGTGCACCGGCCCCTGCCGGCGTCGGGCACCGCGACGCTCCGCTCGCGCGTCGCCGAGGTGTGGGACAAGGGCAAGGCCGCGCTCATCGTGCTGGAGTCCGCGGCCACGGCCCCCGGCGGCGAACCCCTGTGGACCACGACCACCCGCATCTGGGCGCGCGGCGAGGGCGGCTTCAGCCAGGACCCCGGACCCGAGGAGCACTGGCCGGCACCGGACCGCCCCGCCGACACCGTCCTCACCACCGCGACCACACCGCAGCAGGCGCTGTGGTACCGGCTCAACGGCGACCTCAACCCGCTGCACGCCGACCCGGCCTTCGCCCGCGCGGCCGGCTTCGACCGGCCGATCCTGCACGGCCTCGCCTCCTACGGACTGGTCGCCAAGGCCCTGGTCGACGGGATGCTCGACGGCGACGTCACCCGCCTCACCGGCCTCGCCGTGCGCTTCGCGGGCCCGCTCGTCCCCGGCGAGTCGATCGTGACGTCCGTCTGGCGCGACGGACCACCGGCGGACGACGGCACCGGGCGGCTCCTGCTGCACGCGGCCTGCCCCGAGCGCGACGACGCGCCCGTGCTCACCCACGCGACGGCGACGGTGCGGTCATGAACGCCCCCGCCCCCCACGAGACCGCCGGACATGTCACCGAACGGGTCGCCGAACAGGACGGTGCACCGGCCGCCGGCCCCCGCCTGGTGGCCGAACCGCGCCCGGACGGCGTGGACGCCGCGGTCGCCGCGGCCCGCCGCCTGATCACCGCGCTGCTGCGCGCCGGCGACGGCACCGGCGCCGACATGACCGCGATCGCCGCACAACTCGACGCCGTCACCGACCGGCTCACCGAGAAGGCGCCCACCGTGCAAGAACGCCTCGCCGAGATGTGGCGCGGCCAGGGCGTCACCCGGCACGACCCCGTCACCGGCCCGGAGAACGCCCTCGCACCGCCCCTGACCCTGCACGGCAGGGACGACCGCTCCATCGAGGGCGTCGTCACGCTCGACCTGCCCTACCAGGGACCCCCCGGGCACGTGCACGGCGGCGTGTCGGCGCTGCTCCTGGACCACACCCTGGGCGTGGCCAACCACTGGGCCGGTCCCTCCGGGATGACCGCGGAACTGACCCTGCGCTACCTGCGGCCCACCCCGCTGTTCGAGCCCCTCACCGTCACCGGACGGCAGGTCTCGGTGGACGGCTCGCGGATCCGCACGGCCGGCGAGATCTCCGCGGGTGGCCGCACCTGCGTCACCGCGGAGGGCCTGTTCATCAACAAGCAACTGCCGCGGCCGAGCTGAGGAGAGGGTCACCATGGAACACCCGGTACGGAACCTCGACGGCAAGGTCGCGGTCATCAGCGGGGCCGGCCAGGGGGTGGGACAGGGCATCGCCCTGGCCCTGGCCTCCGAGGGCGCCTCGGTCGCCGTCCTCGGGCGGACGGCGGCCAAGCTGGAGACGACCTGCGAGATGCTGCGCGCCAGGGGAGCGGAGGCGCAGCCGTTCGTCCTCGACGTGCTCGACACGGACCGCATACCCGGCGTGGTCGAAGCCGTCGCCGAGCACTTCGGCGGCGTCGACATCCTGGTCAACAACGCCTACACCGGCTGCTACGGCCCGCTCCTCACGCTCGGCGACGAGCAGTTCCGCAAGGGCTTCGAGAGCGGTCCGTTCGCGGCGTTCGCCTTCATGAAGGCCGCGCACCCGTACCTGAAGCGGAACGGCGGCGTGATCGTCAACCTGGTCACCTCGGCCATGGTCCGCTGGGACCTGAGCACCTACGGGGCCTACGCGGCGGCCAAGTCCGCCCTGCGCACCCTGACCCGGGCCGCCGCCAACGAGTGGGGCCGCGACGGGATCCGGGTCAACGCCGTCGCCCCGCACGCCGTGTCGCCCGCCCTCGCGGCGTGGCAGGAGGCCCACCCCGAGGAGGCCGCCGAGTTCCGCGCCTCCATCCCGCTGGGCTACGTCGGCGACTGCGAGCAGGACATCGGGAGAGCCGTGGCGATGCTGTGCGGCCCGGACGCCCGTTACCTGACGGGCGCCACGGTGCCGCTCGACGGCGGCCAGGCCAACTTCGGCTGACGGCCGGCAGCCGGCGGCCATGGTCGCCGGCTGCCGGCCGCATTCCTCCCGGTCAGCGGGACAGCCCGGAGTGGGGCGGCCCACCCGCGGCTAGCGTCGCCGACGGCAGGAGGAACCGGGCGGCCGTGAGCGGGACCGGGCCACGGGCGACAGCGGGTCACGGACGGTCCGGCCGCCCCGGAGCCCGGAGCCCGCCCCGCGTCCCGAGGCCCCGCACACCCCGCCCGGGGCCCTACGACCACTACGGAACACCCGGCGCATCCCGCGCCACCCGTCTCCGTACCGACATCGGCAAACCCGTCCACCGGGTGAGAGGGACCGACGTTGCCACACCAGACGATCGCCGACCTGCTGCTCGCCCGTGCCGGGGACGACCGCCCGGGCCTGCTGACCCGCGAGGACTCCTGGACCTGGGACGAGGTGGTCGCCGAAAGCGCCGCCCGCGCCGCCTGGGCCGGGGAGCTGCGCACCGAGGGGCCGTTCCACATCGGCGTCCTCCTGGACAACGTGCCCGAGTACGTCTTCTGGCTCGGTGCCGCCGCCCTCGCCGGCGCGGCCGTCGTCGGCATCAACCCGACCCGCCGCGGTGCCGAACTGGAACGCGAAGTACGGCACACCGACTGCCAGTTGATCATCACGGACCGGGCGGGCCTCGACCTGCTGGACGGCCTGGACGTCGGCGTGAAGCGGGACCGCTTCCTCGTCGTCGACGAGCCGGACTACGCGAGCCGCCTCGCCGCCCACTCCGGGCCGGGGCCCGTGCGCGCCGCCCCCGACGTCACCGCCGCCACGCGGATGCTGCTCCTGCTGACCTCGGGCACGACCGGCACGTCCAAGGCGGCGATCTGCTCGCAGGGCAGGCTCGCCGCGCTCGGCGCCTCCAACAGCGCCAAGTACGACATCACGCGCGACGACACCTGCTACTGCCCGATGCCGCTGTTCCACGGCAACGCGCTGATGGCCCTGTGGGCGCCGGCCCTCACCGCGGGCTCCACCATCGCGCTCACCCGCAAGTTCTCCGCCTCGGGGTTCCTCCCCGACGTCCGCCACTTCGGTGCCACCTACTTCACGTACGTCGGCAAGGCGATCGGCTACATCCTGGCCCGCCCCGAGACACCGGAGGACGCCGACAACCGGCTGACGCACGCCTTCGGCACCGAGGCCTCGCCCGAGGACGCGGACCGCTTCCTGAGCCGTTTCGGCTGCCGTCTCGTGGAGGGATACGGCTCCAGCGAGGGCAGCGGCATGCTCAAGCTGGCACCCGACGGGCCGGCCGGCGCGCTCGGCGTGCCCGCCCGGGACAGCGTCCGCATCGTGCACCCCACGACCCGGGAGACCTGCCCGCCCGCCGTCCTCGACACCTACGGCCGGGTGCGCAACCCGGAGGAGGCCATCGGCGAGATCGTCGACACCGAGGGCGCCGCCCGCTTCGAGGGCTACTACAACAACGAGGCCGCCAACGCCGAACGCGTCCGGCACGGCTGGTACTGGACCGGCGACCTCGGCTACGTGGACGAGGCCGGCTACTTCTACTTCGCGGGCCGCTCCGGCGACTGGATCCGTGTCGACGGCGAGAACATCTCCGCCCTGCTCACCGAACGCGTCCTGCGCAGGCACCCGGGCGTCGTCGCCGCCGGCGTCTTCGGCGTCCCCGACCCACGCTCCGGCGACCAGGTCATGGCCGCCCTCGAGATCCCCGACGGCACCCGCTTCGAGGACCTCGGCCTGCCGGGGTTCCTGGCCCGCCAGGAGGACCTGGGCACCAAGGGCGCCCCCCGCTTCGTGCGCGTCTCGCACGCACTGCCCACCACCGGCTCCAACAAGCTGCGCAAGAAGGAGATGCAGCTCGACGGCTGGCGCACCGACGATCCGGTGTACCGCTGGGCGGGCCGGGGCGCGCCCGCGTACGCGCCGATGACCGACGCCGACAAGGCCGCGCTGCGCGGCGAGTTCCTCGCCAACGGGCGCGGGCGCTTCCTGCCCTGAAAGGCACTTCCCTCCCCGGCAGGCCCGGTCCGCCCGACGGCGACAACCAAGGAGAACGACACATGCAACTGCGCGAGAGCGCCGCGCACCGCGAGCTGCGGCGGGAACTGCGGGCGTACTTCGCGGGCCTGATGCCCGAGGACGAACGCCGTCGCGTCGGCGAGGAGGGCGTCGGCGGCGACCGCTTCCGCGAGGTCGTCAAACGGCTCGGCGCGGACGGCTGGCTGGGCATCGGCTGGCCCACCGAGTACGGCGGCCAGGGCCGGCCGGTCGAGGACCAGTACGTGTTCTTCGACGAGGTCCAGCGGGCCGGCCTGCCCTTCCCGTTCGTCACCGTCAACACGGTCGGCCCGACCCTCATGGCGTACGGGTCGGAGGACCACAAGAGGCGGTTCCTGCCCGGCATCCTCTCCGGCGACATCGTGTTCGCGATCGGCTACACCGAGCCCGAGGCCGGCACCGACCTCGCCTCGCTGACCACCCGGGCCGTCCGGGACGGCGACGCGTACGTCGTGGACGGCAGCAAGATCTTCACCAGCGGCGCCAACACCGCCGACCACGTGTGGCTCGCCGCCCGCACGGACCCGGACGCCCCGAAGCACAAGGGCATCTCCATCCTCATCGTGCCCACCACCGACGAGGGCTTCACCTGGAGCCCCATCCGCACGGTGGGCGGCATGGTCGTCACCGCCACGTACTACAGCGGCGTACGGGTCCCGGCAGGCGATGTGGTGGGCGAGGTGGACGGCGGCTGGCGGCTGATCACCGCCCAGCTGAACCACGAGCGCATCGGCCTCGCCGCCCTCGGCGGCCGCATGATCCAGCTCTGGGAACGGGTCCTCGACTGGGCCAGGGAGAACGGCACGGCCGACCTCCCCTGGGTGCGCCAGGAGTTCGCCCGCACCCACGCCCGGCTGGAGGCGATGCGGCTGATGAACTGGAAGATGACCGCGGCCGTCGCCGCCGACGCGCTGACCGGCGCCGACGCGGGCGCCGCCAAGGCGTACGGCACCGAGACCCACATCGACGTCCAGCGCTCACTGACGCAGATCCTCGGCGCCGCCGGACGCATCCGGCCCGAGTCGCCGGGCGCGGTCCTCGCCGGGCAGGTCGAGCAGCTCTCCCGGCAGGGCATCGTGAACACCTTCGGCGGCGGCGTCAACGAGATCCTGCGCGACATGGTCGCCACCCAGGGGCTCGGGCTGCCGCGCAAGGAGCGTGGCGCGTGACCGGGCAGCACAGCACCCCGCCGGACCTCGGGTACGAGGAGCGGCTGCAGGCCTTCGCCGGGCGCGAACTGCGCGCGCTCACCCCGGCCCAGGACCCCGTCAACCAGCCGATGATCCGGCACTGGACGGAGGCGATGGGCGACACCAACCCCGTCCACACCGACGCCGGGGCGGCCCGTGCCACCGGACGCGCGGGGGTGGTGGCGCCGGCGTCGATGGTCCAGGCCTGGACGATGCGCGGCTACGCCGCCACTGTCTCGCCGCCGGCCGGGCGGGACGGCTTCGACGAGCTGGTCGACCTCCTCGCCGAGGGCGGCTACACGTCCGTGGTGGCGACCGACTCGGAGTTCACCTTCCTGCGGGAACTGGAGCCCGGGGACCACGTCGCCGTCCGCGAGACCGTGGAGTCGATCTCGGCGGAGAAGCGGACCGGCCTGGGCACGGGGAGGTTCGTCACCACCCTCAAGACGTACACCGACCAGCACGGCGAGACCGTCGCCACCCAACGCTGGCGGACCCTCAGATTCCGCCCGGCGGCCCCTGCGGCTCCGGCGCCCCCGGCGGTTCCGGAACCGGGCCCGCGAACCGTCCCCGGACCGGCTCCGGAAGCGGCCCCCGCCCTGCGGCCCCGCCCCGCGATCAACCGCGACAACGCCTTCTTCTTCGACGGCGCGAAGCAGCACCGGCTGCTCATCCAGCGGTGCGCCGCCTGCTCCGCCCTGCGCCACCCCCCGGGCCCCTGCTGCCCGGAGTGCAACGCGCTGGAGTGGGACACCGTCGAGGCCTGTGGCCGCGGCCACGTCTACAGTTACGTCGTCAACCACCATCCGCGGCACCCCGCCTTCGACTTCCCGCATGTCGTCGCGGTCGTCGAACTCGCCGAGGGCACCCGCCTCATCACCGACCTGACCGGGGTCGCGCCCGAGGACGTCGCGATCGGCATGCCCGTGGTCCTCGACTGGCTCGACGCCGACCCCGATCTGACCCTGCCGGTGTTCCGGCCCGCCCCGACGGAGGTGCCCTGATGGATTTCTCCCTGGGAGAAGAGCTCGAAGCGGTCCGTGACCTGGCGCGGGAGATCTTCACCGACCGTGCGACGCCCGAGCGGCTGCGCGAGGTGGAGACCTCGCCGGCCCGTGTCGACGCGCGCCTGTGGGCCGACCTGGCGTCGGCCGGTCTGCTCGGCGCCCTACTGCCGGAGGAGGACGGCGGTGCCGGACTCGGCATGGCGGGGCTCTGCGTCCTCCTCCAGGAGCAGGGCCGGCGGGTGGCGCCGGTACCGCTGTGGCCGGCCCTGGTCGGTGGCCTCGCCGTCGCGGCGCACGGCACCGCGCGGCAGCGGGCGGAGCTGCTGCCGGGCCTCGCGGGCGGCGACGGGCGGCCGACCGTCGCCCTGGAGGAGTTCGGCCCCGCCGACCCGCTCACGCCCCGGACGACGGCGGTGGCGGACGGCCCGCACTGGCGGCTGACCGGCACCAAGGCCGTGGTACCCGCGCCGGACGGTGCTCAGCATGTCCTGGTCACCGCCACCACGGCGACGGGCCCCGGCCTGTTCCTGGTCGCGTCGGACGCCCCCGGAGCGACCTGGGAGCACGCAGAGACGACCACCCACGACCTGAGCGCCCATCTCACCCTCGACGGCGCCCCGGGCGAACCCGTCGGCACGCCCGGCGACGGGACCGTCGCGGAAGTGGTCCGCGACTCCTTCGTGGCGCTCGCCGCCGTCCAGCTCGGCGTGGCCGAGGGCGCGCTGCGGTACGCCGCCGACCACCTGCGCGAACGCCACCAGTTCGGCCGTCCGCTCGCCACCTTCCAGGCCGTGCAGCATCAACTCGCCGACTGCTACATCGACATCGAGGCGATGCGGGTCACGCTGTGGCAGGCGGTCGACGCCCTGGCGGAGCCCACCGACGCGCCGGCGGAGCCGTTCGACGCCGAGGACGCCGACCGGGCCGCCCTGGTCGCCAAGTGGTGGGCCACCGAGGGCGGACTGAACACCGTCCACCGCGTCCAGCACGTGCACGGCGGCATCGGCGTCGACACCGACTACCCGGTGCACCGCCACTTCCTGTGGGGCAAGCAGATCTCCACCACCCTGGGCGGCGCGGGCGCGGACCTGGAACGCCTCGGCGCCCTGCTGACGAGCGGGGCGGTGGCCTCGTGACCCGGCCGGACACTCCCGCTCTCCCCACCACCCGCACCTACGACGAGGTGGCCGTCGGCGACGTCCTCCCCGACCTGTCGGTCCCGGTGACGCGCACCCTGATCGTCGCCACGGCGCTCGCGAGCCGCGACTACCAGGACGTGCACCACGACCCCGAACTCGCCCGCGAGCGCGGCTCCAAGGACATCTTCATGAACATTCTGACCAGCAACGGCCTGGTCGAGCGCTACGCCACCGGCTGGGCCGGCCCGGCCGCCGTCGTCAAGGCCATCCGCATCCGGCTCGGCGTCCCCAATCACCCCGGCGACACCATGGTGCTCACCGGCACCGTGACCGGGAAGTCCGACGAGGACCGCAGCGTCGACCTCGCCGTCAAGGGCACCAACGGCCTGGGCGCCCACGTCACCGGCACTGTGACCCTGCGGCTGCCGGGGGAGGCCCGATGACCGCCGGCCCGCTCTCCCGGGCCGCGGCCGTGGCCGGGATCGGCGCCACCGAGTTCTCCAAGAACTCCGGACGCAGCGAGCTCCAGCTCGCCTGCGAGGCCGTGCTCGCCGCCCTCGCCGACGCCGGACTGAAACCCGCCGACGTGGACGGCCTGGTCACCTTCACCGCCGAGACCAACTCCGAGATCCATGTCGCCCGCAACACCGGCATGGGGGACCTGACGTTCTTCTCCCGCATCGGATACGGCGGCGGGGCGGGCTGCGGCACGATCCAGCAGGCGGCGATGGCCGTCGCCACCGGAGTCGCCGACGTCGTGGTCTGCTACCGGGCGTTCAACGAACGCTCCGGCGAGCGCTACGGACTCGGCCAGGCCGCCCGCCCCATGGACACCACCGCCGACCGGGCCGCCTACGCCTGGATGACGCCGTTCGGGCTGAGCACCCCCGCCCAGTGGGTGGCCATGTTCGCCCGCCGCTACCTCCACGAATACGGTGCCAGCACCGACGACTTCGGCCGGGTGGCCGTCGTCGACCGCAAGCACGCCGCGAACAACCCCGCCGCCTGGTTCCACGGCCGCCCCATCACCCTGCAGGACCACCGCGACTCCCGCTGGATCGCCGAACCGCTGCGGCTGCTCGACTGCTGCCAGGAGACCGACGGCGGCCAGGCCCTGGTGATCGTCTCCGCCGAACGGGCCCGCGACCTGCCCCACCCGCCCGCGCTGATCCACGGGGCCGCCCAGGGACTCGGCGCCGACCAGCACATGATGACCAGCTACTACCGGCCCACGATCACCGGAATCCCCGAGATGGGCCTGGTCGGACGGCAGTTGTACCGGCAGAGCGCCCTCGGCCCCGACGACATCGACGCGGCGGTCCTCTACGACCACTTCACCCCGCTGGTCCTGCCCCAACTGGAGGAACTGGGCTTCTGCAAGCCCGGCGAGGCGAAGGACTTCATCGCCGACGGCCACCTGGAGGTCGGCGGCCGGCTGCCCCTGAACACCCACGGCGGGCAGCTCGGCGAGGCGTACCTGCACGGCATGAACGGCATCGCCGAGGGCGTCCGGCTGGTCCGGGGCACCTCCGTGAACCAGCCGGACGGCGTCGGCCACGTCCTGGTCACCGCCGGCACCGGGGTACCCACCAGCGGCCTAATCCTGGGAGCGGACCGATGAGCGCATCCACGACCGCCTCACCGTGGCAGGGCCACGACCTCGGCACCCGCACCGTCTCCTACACCGAGCGCGACGCGATCCTGTACGCCCTCGCGGTCGGCGCCGGCGCCGACCGGCTGGACCTCGTGTACGAGGAACGCCTGCGCGTACTGCCCACCTTCGCGCTGACCCTGGCCCAGTGGGCGCCCGACGCACTCGGCGCGCTCGGCGCCTTCGACGTCACCACCGCCGTGCACGGCAGCCAGCGCCTGGTGGTGAAGGGGCCGTTGGAGCGGGCCGGGGAGCTGACGATGTCCGCGCGGGTCGCCGACGTGTGGGACAAGGGCTCCGCCGCCGTCTTCGACGTCGAGGTGTCCTGCGACCGCTTCACGGCGACCTGGTCGCTCTTCGCCCCCGGCAGCGGCGGCTTCGGCGGCGACCGCGGCCCGTCCGCCCCGCGCCGCCCGGACCGGCCGGCCGAGCACGGGCCGACCGTGACCACGCACTCCCGGCAGGCGGCCCTCTACCGGCTGCTCGGCGACCGGCACGCCATGCACGTCGATCCGGAGGCCGCGAAGGCGGCGGGCATGCCCCGGCCGTTCCTGCACGGGCTGTGCACCCTCGCCGCCGCACTGCTGCCGCTGGCCGACGCCCTCGGCGCACACCCCGCCGATCTGGTGGAGCTTCAGGCCCGGTTCGCCGCACCGGTCTTCCCGGGCGACCGCCTCGCCCTGCGCGGCTGGAACGACGACGGAGCCGGCGTCCGCTTCGAGGCGTCCGCCGCCGACGACGACCGCACGGTGCTCTCCGGAGGTCGTGCCCGCTTCGCCCCCGACGCACCCGGCCGTGAGGAGACCCCCGATGCTTGAACCCGCGCAGCGCGCCGAGGCCGCCGACCTGCTGTGGACCGCACAGCGCGACCGCACCCCGGTCGACCCGCTGACCAGCACGTACCCGGACATCGACGCCACCGACGCGTACGAGATCCAACTCCTCAACATCCGAAGGCAGTTGCGGGACGGTGCCACGGTCCACGGGCACAAGGTCGGCCTGTCCTCCAAGGTCATGCAGCAGATGATGGGCGTGGACGAACCCGACTACGGCCATCTGCTCTCGGACATGGTGCTGTCCGAGGGGACACCCGTGGAGGCGGGCCGCCACTGCTTCCCCCGGATCGAGGTCGAGATCGGGTACGTGCTGGGCCGCAGCCTGCCCGGCGAGGGCTGCACCACGGCGGACGTCCTCGCCGCCACCGAGTACATCGTGCCGAGCATCGAACTCATCGACAGCCGGATCAAGGACTGGAGGATCGGACTCGCCGACACCATCGCCGACAACGCCTCGTCCGCGGGCGTGATCCTCGGCGCGGCCCGGGTGCGTCCCGCCGACCTGGACCCGGCCGACATCGCCGCCGTGCTGTACCGGGGCGGCGAGGAGATCGCCCGGGGCAACACCAGCGCGGTGCTGGGGGATCCGACCGAGGCCGTCGCCTGGCTGGCCCGCAAGGTGGCCTCCTACGGGGTGCGCCTGGAAGCCGGTCACCTCGTGCTGCCGGGTTCGTGCACCCGGGCGGTGGACGTGCGGCCGGGGGACGCGTTCCGGGCCGAGTTCGAGGGACTCGGCTCCGTGTCGGTCGGTTTCGTCTGAGTGTCCGCCCGGCTTCGTCCGGGGGCCCACTCAACGGGACACCACCGGATCGAAAACTGGAATCGGTACTAGTTTCGCGGGCGAGGCGCACCCCATCGGCAGGCATGAGGTGCGCCGGCACATCCATCCGCCCGACGGAACACGGAAAGAGGCAGCATGAGCTCGACGAACACCCTGGAGGGGCGTACCGCCGTCGTCACCGGTGCGGGGGCGGGACTCGGCCGTGCCGAGGCGCTCGCGCTCGCGGGCCTCGGCGCCGACGTGGTGGTCAACGACGTCGGCCCGGCGGCCGACGACGTGGTCGCCGAGATCAAGGCCCTGGGCGGGGGCGCGGTGGCGGTGACCGGTGACGTCGGGGACTGGTCCATGGGCGACCGCCTGGTGGAGGCAGCCGTGGAGACCTTCGGCGGCCTCGACATCGTCGTCAACAACGCGGGCGTGCTGCGCGACAGGATGCTGTTCAACCTGACCGAGTCCGACTGGGACGACGTCATCCGCGTCCATCTCAAGGGCCACGCCGGCCTCTCCCGTGCCGCCGCCGTGCACTGGCGCGCGGCCTCCAAGGCGTCCGGCGGCCCCGTCTACGGCCGGGTCGTCAACACCTCCTCCGAGGCCTTCCTGTTCGGCGCCCCCGGCCAGCCGAACTACTCCGCGGCCAAGGCCGGGATCACCGCGCTCACCCTGGCCACCGCCCAGGGCCTGGCCCGCTACGGCGTGCGCGCCAACGCCATCTGCCCGCGCGCCCGCACCGCCATGACCGCCGACTCCTTCGGCGAGGGCGTGAACGCGCCGGGCGGCCTCGACATCATGGCCCCCGAGCGGGTCGCCACCCTCGTGGCCCACCTGGCCTCACCGGCCGCCGACGGGATCAGCGGGCAGGTCTTCGTCGTCTACGGCGACATGGTCGCCCTGCTCGCACCGCCCACCGTGGAACACAAGTTCACCGCCGCCGACGGCACCTTCACCCCGCAGGAGCTCGACGCCCAGCTGACGCCGTACTTCAGCGGCCGTGACCCGTACCGGACCTACGCGGCCTACAGCGTCGCCGGACTCGACACGACGGGGACGCAGCAGACGCCGACGGGCTGAAGACCCCGGTCGCCGGCGGGTCAGACCCCGTCGTCCCCGGGGGCGAGCAGCAGCCGGCAGGCCAGCCGCAGGTCGGCGTCGGCCTCCTCCGGGGTGATCCGCTCGTTGAGCCGGGACTGCAGTACGCCGTACCAGAGCAGGGTCAGCAGCCTCAGCCGGGCCACATGGTGCTCCGTGGGCCGTTCGACCCCCCAGGCCCGCATCAGCAGGTCGAGGAAGCCCGTGTCGACCCGCTCCAGGTCGGGGACGGCCGAGGCGCGGGCGGAGTTCGCCGACTGGATCATCGCGGTGGCGAGCGCCGGCCGGCGCAGCAGATTGCGGGTGGCGCCGGCCAGCGTCGCGAAGACGGCGTCCTCCGGCGACCCGTGCGCGGCGCGGCCGGGCAGCCGCGCGCCGAATTCCTCGATCTGATCGGCCATCGCGGCCGTGAACAGGTGGGTCTTGGACGGGAAGTACCGGTACAGGGTGCCGATCGCCACCCCCGCGGACCTGGCCACCTCGTGCATCTGCACCCGCTCGAGCCCCGTCTCGGCGGCGATGTCCGCCGCCGCCCGGAGGATGTTCTGGCGGCGTGCGTACTGCCGGGGCGAACTGGGCTCCGCCCCCGCCCTGGCCTCGGCGATCCTGGGCACGCTCTTCCTCCACACGCTGGGTCGCGGCAACGGCCTTCGACAATACGCGCGGCGCGGTCGTCACGGCAGGTGCTGTCCGTCCCTCCGTACCGGTCAGTGGGACCGCTCCCGTCCCCACCGCCGCCGGCGGGGTCTGCTGAAGCCCCACACCACCGACGGGCAGGAGAGGCATCCATGCGGGACGGCCGAGGAGGAGACGACGCCACCCACGACGTGATCGTCGTCGGGTCCGGCGCGGGAGCGATGACCGGGGCCCTGGTGGCCGCCGCGGACGGCCTGGACACGGTCGTCCTGGAACGGACGGAGCTGCTCGGCGGGACCTCCGCGTACTCCGGGGCCGCCTGCTGGCTGCCCGGCACCCAGGTGCAGGAACGGGCGGGCCTCGGCGACTCCACCGAAGCGGCCCGCGCCTACCTGCGCGCCCTCGTCGGCGACGCCGGGGCGGACCGCCGGGAGGCCTTCCTGCGGCACGCGCCCGAGCTGGTCGCCCGGCTCGAACGCGACCCGGCCGTGGAGTTCGAGTGGTCCGCCTTCCCCGACTACTTCGCCGCCCCCGGCCGGATGGACGCCGGACGCTCCTTCATGCCACGCGACCTGTCGCCGGACCTGCTGGGCGACCTGCTGCCCCTGGTCCGCCCGGCGGTCGACCGGGACCGCGCGGGCCAGGGGCACCCCGACGGGCCGCTGATCGCGGGCCGCGCCCTGATCGGCCGCCTCCTGCTCGCCGCCACCCGCACCGGGAACGCGACCGTGCGCACCGGGCACCGGGTCACCGGACTGGTCACCGAGAACGGGCGGGTGACCGGGGTCGAGGCCGAGACCGCGCACGGCACGGTCACCGTACGGGCCCGGCGCGGCGTGCTGCTGGCCGCGGGCGGCTTCGAGGGCGACGACGCGCTGCGCGCGGAGCACGGGGTGGCGGGCGGGGCGGCATGGACCATGGCGCCCCGCGGAGCCACCACCGGCGACCTGCTGCGCGCCGCCGTCCGCATCGGTGCCGCCACCGACCTCATGGACGAGGCCTGGTGGTGCCCCGGCACCGAACGGCCGGACGGCACGGCCGCGTTCACCCTCGGCCTGCGCAGCGGCATCGCCGTGGACGGCTCCGGACGCCGCTTCGCCAACGAGTCACTGCCGTACGACCGCATGGGCCGCGCCCTCGCCGCCGCCCGGACGCCCGTCCACCTCGTCTTCGACTCCCGCGAGGGCGGCTCCCTCCCCGCCATCGCCCTGCCGCCCGCCGACCCCGCGGAGCACCTGGCGGCCGGCACCTGGGCGCGGGCCGACTCGCTGCCGGAACTCGCCCACCGCATCGGCGTCCCGGCCGACGCCCTGACCGACACCGTCGCACGCTTCAACGGCCACGCCGCCACCGGCACCGATACCGACTACCACCGCGGCGAGGACCCCTACGACCGGTTCTTCGCCGACCCCCGCGACGCCCCCGGACCCAACCCCTGCCTGGTCCCGCTCGACCGCCCGCCCTACTACGCGGCCCGCCTGGTCCTCGCCGACCTCGGCACCAAGGGCGGACTGCGCACCGACGCCCACGCCCGCGTCCTCGACACCGACGACCGCCCCGTACCGGGCCTGTACGCCGCGGGCAACACCAGCGCGTCCTTCACGGGCCGGGTCTATCCGGGCCCCGGCGTCCCCATCGGCAGCGCCATGGTCTTCGCCTCGCTGGCCGTGCGGGACATGGCGCTCCCGGCCAGTGGGATCTCCGGCGGCGCCCCCGGCGGCGGGCGTTCTACGGTCACGGCACCGCCGGGCCAGGACTGAGAGAGGTACTCGATGATCGACAAGAACGTGTACGGGCCGTGGGCGGTCGTCGCGGGCGGCTCCGAGGGCGTCGGCGCCTCGTTCGCCGAACTGCTCGCGGACGCCGGGATCAACCTGGTCCTCATCGCCCGCAAGCCCGGCCCGCTGCGGGAGACCGCCGACCGGGCCCGCGCCCGGGGCGTCGAGGTCCGCACCCTCGCCCTCGACCTGCTCGACCCCGGAGCCCTGACGACGGTCCGCTCGGTCACCGACGACCTGGAGGTCGGCCTGCTGATCTTCAACGCGGGAGCCAACTCCTACGGCCACGAGTTCGTCACCGGCGACCTCGACCGCGTCCAGGGCGTCCTGGACCTGAACATCACCGCGCAGCTCGCCCTCACCCACCACTTCGGGGCCCTGATGAAGGAGCGGCGCCGCGGCGGCATCGTGCTGGTCGGCTCGCTCTCCGGCTTCATGGGCCAGGCGCGGATCAGCGTCTACTCGGCGGCCAAGGCCTTCGGCCGCGTCTTCGCCGAGGGCCTGTGGCTGGAACTGCGGGAGTACGGCGTGCACGTCCTCGAACTGGTCCTGGGAGTGACCCGGACCCCCGCGATGGAACGCGCCGGACTGCGCATGGACCTGCCCGGCCTCCGGGTCGCCGAACCGGACGACGTCGCCCGGGAGGGGCTGGAACACCTCGCCGACGGACCCGTGTGGGTCGCCGGGGGCAACGCCCAGACCGCCGAGCGGCGCAGCGGCTTCCCCCGCGCCGAACTGGTCCTCGACGCGCACGAGGCGTCCCAGCGGCTGCTGCCCTCGTCCTCCTGACCGGGGAGCGGCGCACCTCCGCGCGCCGCCGGCCCGCCACCCGTACCGACCGCGCACGCCGTTCCCTCCCGGAGAGCAGATGAGCGAGACCGACCCCCCACTGACGATTCCCGGCGTCCTCGGCCTCGCCGTGGACCGCGCCCCCGACCGGGAGGCGCTGGTGGACGGCGATGTGCGGCTGACCTGGGCGCAGTTGCGCGACCAGGTGCGGGCGGCCGTGAAATCGCTGCTCGCGCTCGGCACGCGGCGCGGCGACCGGATCGCCGTCTGGGCACCCAACAGCCACCGCTGGGTGGTGGCCGCGCTCGCCGTCGCCTCGGCCGGGGCGGTACTGGTCCCCGTCAACACGCGCTACAAGGGCGCCGAGGCGCGCTGGCTCCTGGAACGCGGCGCGGCTCGGCTGCTGTTCGTCGAGAACGGCTTCCTCGGCAAGGACTACCTGGCCATGCTGGGCGAGGGCGAGGGCGAGGGCGAGGGCGAGGGCGAGGAAGCCGGGGAAGAGGCGCGTCCGGTGCCGTCCCTGCCCGGGCTGGCCCGGGTGGTGACCCTCGACGGCGGCGAACGCCCCGGCACCCTGCCGTGGGAGGACTTCCTCACCCACGGCGCTCACCTGCCGGACACCGACGTCACCGTGCGCACCGCGTCCGTGCGTCCCGACGACCCGTCCGACCTGCTCTTCACCTCGGGCACGACCGGCCGGCCCAAGGGCGCGCTGACCACGCACCGGCAGAACCTCACCACCTACCGGGCCTGGAGCGGACGGACCGGACTCACCGGCGACGACCGCTACCTGATCATCAACCCGCTGTTCCACTGCTTCGGCTACAAGGCCGGTGTCCTGGCCTGCCTGCTGCGGGGCGCCACGTTGGTGCTGCAACCGGTGTTCGACGTGCGCCGGGCCCTGCGCGCCGTCGAGGCCGAACGGATCACCGTCCTGCCCGGCCCGCCCACGATCTACACCGAACTCCTGGACGCCCCCGAAAGAGAGCACTACGACCTGTCGTCGCTGCGTCTCGCCGTGACCGGGGCCGCCGTCGTGCCGGTCGCCCTGGTCCGGCGCATGCGGTCCGAGCTGTTCCCCGAGGTGCTCACCGCCTACGGCCTGACCGAGTGCTGCGGCACGGTCACCGCCTGCTCCGCGGACGACGACGCGGAAACCGTGGCCCTGACCGCGGGCCGTCCCATCGACGGCGTCGAGGTGCGGATCACCGACGGCGACCGGCGTCCGCTGCCCGCCGGCCGGGACGGCGAGATCATGGTGCGCGGCCACAACGTGATGCTCGGCTACCTGGACGACCCGGCGGCGAGCGCGGCGGCCGTCGACGCGGACGGCTGGCTGACCACCGGCGACGTCGGCCACCTCGACGAGCGCGGCAACCTGGTCGTCACCGGCCGCTCGAAGGACATGTTCGTGGTCGGCGGGTTCAACGTCTATCCGGCGGAGGTCGAGCAGGTGCTCGCCGGGCACGACGCCGTCGCGGAGGCCGCCGTGGTCGGCGTCCCCGACGCACGGCTCGGGGAGGTCGGGCGGGCGTACGTGACGGCCCGGCCCGGCACCGGGGCCGACCCGGACGCCCTCGTCGGCTGGTGCCGCGAGCGGCTCGCGAACTTCAAGGTCCCCCGCGAGGTCGTCGTCCTGAGGGCGCTCCCGCGCAACGCCTCCGGCAAGGTCGACAAGGCGGCGCTGCGCACCGACTGACGGACGCGGCGCCGCGACGCGCCGCACGGACACGGCTCGCGAGGGCCGGAAGGACGGACGATGGGCAATCAGGTTCTGGAGTCGGTGCGCGCCCTGCTGCCGGCCATCGGGGAACGGGCCGTCGCCGCGGACGAGGCGCGGCGCATACCGGAGTCCACGGTCCGTGAGCTGACCGGGGCCGGCGTGTTCCGGATGCTGCAGCCGGCCCGGTACGGCGGCCTGGAGGCCGATCCGGCCGACTTCTACCAGGTGGTGCGGGAGATCTCCGCGGTGTGCTGCTCCACCGGCTGGGTGGCGTCGGTCCTGGGCGTGCACTCCTGGCAGCTGGGCCTGTTCCCGCGCCGGGCGCAGGACGACGTCTGGGGCGACGACCCGGACGCCCGCGTCTCCTCCTCGTACGCGCCGGTGGGCCGGCTCACGCCCGTCGACGGCGGCTACCGGCTCACCGGCCGGTGGGGCTTCTCCTCGGGCTGCGAGCACGCCACGTGGGCCCTGCTGGGCGCCCTGGTCGTCGGCGCGAAGGGGCGGCCGGTGGACTTCCTCACCGTCCTGGTGCCCCGGTCCGACTACACCATCGAGGACATGTGGGACGTCGTCGGACTGCGCGGCACCGCCAGCAACGACATCCTCGTCGAGTCGGCGTTCGTGCCCGCCCACCGGGTGCTGCGCAACTACGAGCAGGCCCAGTTGAAGGTACCGGGGCAGCAGGTCAACAAGGGGCCGCTGTACCGGCTGCCGTTCGGGGCGATCTTCACGAGCGCCGTCACGGCACCGGTGATCGGAGCCGTGTCGGGCGGCTACGACGCGTACGTGCTGCTGATGAAGGAGCGGGTGCGGCTCAGCCTGGGCGGCGGCAGGTTCACCGAGGACCCCTTCGCCCAGGTCGCCATCGCGCGCGCCGCCTCCGACATCGACGCGACCGTCCTGCAGATGGACCGGAACCTGCGCGAGCTGTCCGCACTCGCCGCCGCGGACCAGGAGATCCCCATGGAGCTGAGGCTGCGCACCCGGCGCGACCAGGTCCGGGGCACCGAACGGGCCGTCGCCGCGATCGACCTGCTCTTCAAGACCGCCGGCGGCAACGCGCTGCGACGCGGCAACCCCATCGAGCGCGCCTGGCGCGACGCCCACGCGGGCAGCGTCCACGTCGCCAACGACGTGGAACGGGCCCTGGCCATGTACGGCCGCGGGGCCTTCGGCCTCACGGTGGAGGACAACCTGGTCTGAGGAAGGCCGCCCCGGCCCGCGGGTGATGCGGCCGGGGCGCGCGCGTACGCCGTGGGTCCGGCGCACACCACGCTCACCGGCGGCGCGACGGTCGCGGTGTGCCACGCGCCGACACCGGTGCAGGGCCGGTACGGGATGAGCGGTGCAGCCGTGCAGCCGCGGACCGCCGTCAGCCGCGACGCACCGGGACCGGCCGGCAGGTCCCCCCGCACCACCGGAATTTCCGCCGGGCGTCCGGACGGCCGGCCGCCCGGCGGCGGAGCGCAAGGAGAGAAGGCATGCAGCTCGAAGGACGTGTGGCGATCGTCACCGGCGCCGGAGACGGAATCGGCGCCGCGGTGGCCCGGCGGTTCGCCGCCGAGGGGGCCAGGGTGCTGGTCGCGGAGGTGAACGAGGAGACCGGCCGTGCCACGGCCGACGAGATCGGTGGCCGCTTCGTGCACACCGACGTCGGCGACAAGGCGCAGGTGCTGGCGATGGTCGACACCGCGGTGCGGGAGTGGGGCGGCGTCGACATCCTGGTCAACAACGCCTGGGCGACCGGCGACCTCGGACGGGTCGAGAACAAGACCGACGAGATGCTGTCCCGCGGTCTGGGCATCGGCTTCTACGGACCGTTCTGGGCGATGCGGGCGGCCTTCCCGCACATGAGGGAGCGGGGATGGGGGCGGGTCATCAACATGTGCAGCCTCAACGGCGTGAACGCCCACATGGGGACCCTGGAGTACAACGCCGCCAAGGAGGCCCTGCGCACCCTCACCCGGACCGCCGCCCGCGAGTGGGCCCCGACCGGGATCGTGGTCAACGCCGTCTGCCCCGGCGCGAAGAGCGCGGCCTACCGGCTGAGGATGAGCGAAAACCCCGAACTGGAGAAGCAGGTCGGTGCCATGAACCCCATGGGCCGGATCGGTGACCCCGACCTGGACATCGCCCCGGCGGCGTTGTTCCTCGCGGGCGAGGGCGCGCGCTACGTCACCGGAAACACGCTCTTCGTCGACGGCGGCTCGCACATCAACGGAGTCGCCTGGGCCCCCGACCTGCCGTGACCTCGCCCGCGCGAAGCCCGTCGCCGCCGCCCGGTCGTGCCGGAGGCCCGGACGGCCGGGCGCTCGGACGGACGGGTGGCCGGCACCTGCCCGGCGACCCGCCCGGCCGGGACGCCGGCACGGCCGCCCGGGTGAGCCGCGCGCGACGGCCCCACGGCGAGCGATCACGACGGCCCTGCAGTGCGTGGACACGCCGGGGGCCCGGGAGGGCGCGGCTCACCCGGGCCCCCGGCCGGTTCTTCCGTCTTCGGCGCTCACCGGCGTCGTACCGCGGGGCCCTGGCTGCCGCGCCGCCCGTGCCGCGGGGCGCGGCAGCCGAGGCCCCCTTCACCCCTGCCCGCCGGCCGACTTCGCGGCGAGGTAGCGGGCCGGGAACTCCCCGCCCCCGTGCACCGCGAGATCGGCGCCGTTGACGTAGCCGGCCAGATCGCTCGCGAGGAACAGACAGGCGCGGGCGACGTCCGCAGGGACGGCCATCCGCTCCATCGGGATGACGCCGGCCACTGAGGCGCCGCCGTCCGCCCCGTACACCGAGGCCGCGTTCTCGGTGCGGATCAGCCCGGTGGTGATGTGGTTGACCCGCACCTCCGGCGCCCACTCCAGGGCCAGCGCCTTGGTGAGGGCCAGCAGCCCCGCCTTGGCGGCCGTGTACGCGGCGGTGCCCGGCTGCGGGTCGTGGGCGGAGACGCTGCCGATGTTGACGACCGAGCCGCCGCCCGGCCGGCCCCGCATGACGCGGTGGGCCGCCTGCGCCACGTAGAACGGCGCGAGCAGATTGAGCGCGACGATCTTCTCCACGAAGCGGGGCGAGACGGTCGCCGCGTCGGCGTCCGGGGAGCCGCCCGCGTTGTTGACGAGCACGTCGAGGCGGCCGAAACGCTCCACCGTGCTGTCGACGAGCCCGGCCGCCGCCGCGGGATCGCGCACGTCGGCGGGGACGAAGACCGCCTCCCGGCCCTGTGCCGCCGGCGGGGCGTCCGGGGCGGTGCGGCCGCAGACGACGACGTCGGCCCCGGCACCGAGGAACGCCTGGGCGATGACGGCACCGATGCCCTTGGTGCCGCCGGTGACGAGCACCACGCGTCCCGTGAAGTCCAACGGGTTGCCGATGTCCATGTTTCCGGGCCTCTCCTGTTCGCTGGGGTGCGTGTTCCGTGCAGGGTCAGTGCGAGGTCAGCCCGAGCCCGGCGGCCAGCCGCGTCCGGTGCCGGGCGGGCGCGCCGAACAGCTCGCCCGCTCCGTGCGCCCGCTTGAAGTAGCGGTGCGCGTCGTGCTCCCAGGTGATGCCGATCCCGCCGTGCAGCTGGATCGTCTCGCCGGCCACGGCCGAGAACGCCTCGGAGCAGACCGACTTGGCGACGGCGGCGGCCCGCGGCAGCGCGGAGGGGTCCTCGTCGGCGGCGAAGGCGGCGCCGAGCGCGGCCGAACGCGCCGACTCCACCAGCACGTAGGCGTCCGCCAGCCGGTGCTTGACGGCCTGGAACGAGCCGATGGGGCGGCCGAACTGGACGCGGTCCCGCGCGTAGGCGACGGTGAGCTCGAGGCAGCGCCCGGCGGCGCCCACCTGCTCGGCGGCGAGCGCCGCGCAGGCCAGGTCCCGTACGTGCGCCAGGGTCCGCTCCCCGTCGCCGTCCACGCCGATCAGGTGCCCCTCGGCGCCGCTCAGGACCCACCGGGCCTGGCCACGGGTGCCGTCCATGGTGACGACGGGTTCGCGGCGTGCCCCGGCGGCGTCGACCGCCACCTCGAAGAGCGAGACCCCGGCCGCCGTACGGGCCGCGACGAGCAGCACGTCGACGCCGGGCCAGTCCAGGACGTACTCCTTGGTCCCGGTGAGAAGCCAAGTGTCCCCGGAGCCGGGCACTGCCTCCGCGCGCACCGCCGCCGCCTCCCAGGAGCCCCGCTCGGCCCAGGCCAGCGTGCCCACCGAGCGGCCCTCGGCGAGCGGCGGCAGCAGACGTCCGCAGGCCTCCTTGTCGCCGGAGGCGAGCAGCGCCCCCGCCGTGAGCACCGCCGAGCCGAGCAACGGCAGCGGACTCAGGCTCCGGCCCAGCTCCTCCATCAGTACGTGCACGTCCCGGGCGCCGCCGCCCGCGCCCCCGTACTCCTCGGGCACGGCGAGCCCGGCGACGCCGACCTGCTCGGCCAACGGCCCCCAGGCCGCGGCTCCTTCGTGCCGGGTCAGCAACGACCGTACGGCCGACCGCAGCTCTTCCTGCTCCTCCGTCAGCCTCATCGGGCTGCTCCCCTCGGTGTGGCGCGCGATGCCGCGCGCGTCAGACGGCCAGTACGCGGGCCCGGCAGGCGGCCGGGGTGCCCCAGGCGTCGCGCAGCGGGCGGGCCTTGCGGATCCACAGGGACAGGTCCAGTTCGTCGGTGTAGCCGACCGCCCCGTGCAACTGCAGCGCCGTGCGGGCGGCCCGGTAGGCGGCCTCGCCCGCCGTGACCTTGGCGGCGGCGATCTCCCGGCCCGCGTCCGGGGAGCCGGCGGCGAGCGCGAGCGCGGCGCCGTGCACCAGCGGCTCGGCGAACTCCAGGGCGACGAGGGTGTCCGCGAGCCGGTGCTTGACGGCCTGGAAGGAGCCGACGGCCACCCCGAACTGGGTGCGCTGCTTGACGTACTCGACGGTACGGGCGAGCAGCGCGCGGCCGAGGCCCAGGGACTGGGCCGCGGTGGCCAGCGCCGCCACGTCGGCCGCGTACGCGGCGGCCGAGGCCACGGCCGGGCCCTCGGCGAGAACCGTTCCGCCGGACGGCCGCGACAGGCGCCGCCCCGGGTCGGCCGAGGGTTGTACGGGGCCCGGCCGGGCCCCGACGCGCAGGGTGTCGCCGTCCACGACCAGCACCGTGTCGGCCGCGTCGGCGTCCAGGGCGTACGGGCCCAGCGCGGTCGGACAGAGGGAGACGACGGTCTTGCCGGAGGCGATGCCGGGCAGGTGGGCGCCGGCCGCGTCCGCGTCGCCGAGCCGGTCCAGCAGGGCCGCCGCCGCGACCGTCTCCACCAGCGGGCCGGGGACGGCGTGCCGCCCCAGCTCGGTGAAGGCGACGGACAGTTCGAGCGGCAGCGGGCCGAACCCGTCGTGCCGTTCCGGCACGGCCAGGGCGAACACCCCGGCTTCGGCCAGCCGCGCCCACAGGGCCCGCCCCGGGGCGTGGTCGCCGGCCGCCCAGGACCGTATCGCGGCCGGGGTGTCGCAGGAGGCGAGCAGCCCGTCGAGGGAGCGGGCGAACTCCCGCTGCTCGGCGTCGAGGAGGAACCGCATCACCGGCGTCCCTTCGGCAGGCCGAGCAGCCGCTCGGCGATGATGTCGCGCTGGATCTCGTTGGTGCCGGCGTAGATGGGCCCGGCCAGGGAGAAGGTGTAGCCCTCGGCCCAGCCGCCGTGGGCGGGGGAGTCGGGCGCGTGGTCGGCGAGTTCGCCGTACGGGCCGAGCAGGTCCAGGGCCGTCTCGTGCAGGGCGATGTCCAGCTCGGACCAGTAGATCTTGTTGAGGCTGGAGGCGGCGCCGGCCGGTCCGCCCTCGTCGTGCAGGATGCGGGAGGCGCCCGCGTAGGAGAACAGCCGGTAGGCGCGGGCGCCGATCACCGCGTCGGCGACCCGGTCGCTCAGCGCCGTGTCGGTGGGGTCGGCGTGCTCGCGCCACAGCGCGGTCAGCCGGTCGGCGGCGGTCGTGAAGCGCCCCGGGCTGCGCAGGGTGAGCCCGCGTTCGTTGCCGGTGGTGCTCATCGCGACCCGCCAGCCCCCGCCGGGCTCGCCGATCACGTCCTCGTCCGGCACGAACACGTCGTCCAGGAAGAGTTCCGCGAAGGCCGGCCTGCCGTCGAGGCGCCCGATGGGCCGCACGGTGACGCCCTCGGCGTCCAGCGGGAACATCAGGTACGTCAGCCCGTGGTGCGGCTTTTCGGCATCCGGGTCGCTGCGGAACAGGCCGAAGGCCCGGTCGGCGAAGGCGGCCCGGGACGACCAGGTCTTCTGCCCGCTCAGCAGCCAGCCGCCGTCGGTGCGCCGGGCCGTCGACTTCAGGGAGGCCAGGTCGGAACCGGACTCCGGCTCGGACCAGGCCTGGGCCCAGACGACCTCGCCGCTGGCCATCGCGGGCAGGACCCGGGCCCGCTGCTCGGCGGTGCCGTGCTCGAAGAGGGTGGGGGCGAGCAGGTTGATGCCGTTCTGACCGACCCGTCCGGGGGCGCCGGCGGCGAAGTACTCCTCCTCGAAGATCAGCCAGTGCAGGATCGAAGCGCCCCGCCCGCCGTACTCCTCGGGCCAGGACACCACCGACCAGCGGTCGGCGGACAGTTCGGCCTCCCAGCTCCGGTGGGCGGCGAAGCCCTCGGCGCTCTCCAGGGACGGCAGGGGAGTGGCCGGCACATGGGCGGCCAGCCAGTCGCGGACCTCGGCGCGGAACGCCTCGTCCGCCTCGCTGAAGTCGAGGTCCATCAGCCGCCCGCCTTCTTCATCGCGCGGATGTCCATGCCGCCGAGCGCGTCGGTCGCGGTCTCGGCGTTGTGCGCGTGCGCCAGGTGGTGCAGGCCGAACACCGAGTCCATGCCGGTGTGCAGCCCCTGCAGATCCTCGGCCTGGTTGACGGCGCGCTTGGTCAGGGCGAGACCGAGGCGTGGCATCTCGGCGATCCGCAGCGCCAGCTCCTGTGTGCGTTCCGCCAGTTCCTCGCGGGGGACGACACGGTTGACCATGCCGACCTCGTAGGCGCGCCGTGCGCTCATGCGGTCGCCGGTGAAGAGGAACTCCTTGGCGATGCGCGGCGGCATCACCCACGGGTGGGCGAAGTACTCGACACCCGGGATGCCCATCCGCACCACCGGGTCGGCGAAGAACGCGTCCTCCGAGGCCACGATCAGGTCGCACACCCAGGCGAGCATCAGACCGCCCGCCACACAGGCACCCTGCACGGACGCGACGAGCGGCTTGGGCAGCTCGCGCCAGCGGCGGCACATGCCGAGGTACACCTCGGACTCGCGGGCGTAGCGGCTCTCCGCGCCCTCCTTGTCCGAGTGGTCCCACCACAGTCCGGCCCTGCGCTCGAACGGCAGGTGGGCGTCCCGTTCGGGGGTGCCGATGTCGTGGCCGGCGGAGAAGTGCTTGCCCGCTCCCGCCAGGACGACGGTCTTCACCTCGTTGTCCTCGGCCGCGCGGTAGAACGCCCGGTCCAGGGCGTAGGTCATCGCGGAGTTCTGGGCGTTGCGGTAGTCGGGCCGGTTCATGGTGACCGTCGCGACCGGGCCCCGCTTCTCGTAGCGCACGGGTTCGTTGGGTTCGTCGTGGGCAGCGGACATCGCGCCCTCCTTCCCTAACAAGTGTTTGGTAGATTAACGTAACGGCATGAGCAGCGTCGAGGAGTTCCGCACCGAGATCCGCGGCTGGCTGGCCGCCCACCTCACCGGCGCCTTCGCGAGCCTGCGAGGCCGCGGCGGGCCCGGTCGTGAGCACGAGGCCTTCACCGAACGGCTCGAGTGGGAACGGCACATGGCCGCCGCCGGCTGGACCTGCGTCGGCTGGCCCGAGGAGTACGGCGGCCGGGGCGCGACCATCGAGCAGCAGGTCGCCTTCCATGAGGAGTACGCCCTGGCCGACGCTCCCGCCCGGGTCAACCACATAGGCGAGCAACTGCTCGGCCCGACCCTGGTGGCCTTCGGCACCCCCGAGCAGCGGGCCCGCTTCCTGCCGCCGATCGTCGCCGCCGAGGAACTGTGGTGCCAGGGCTACAGCGAGCCCGACGCGGGCTCCGACCTGGCGAACGTACGGACCAGGGCCGAGCGCGAAGGCGACGACTGGGTGGTCACCGGGCAGAAGATCTGGACGTCACTCGCCCACGAGTCGCAGTGGTGCTTCGTGATCGCCCGCACCGAGCCGGGCTCGTCCCGCCACAAGGGCCTGTCCTACCTCCTGGTCCCGCTCGACCAGCCGGGCGTCGAGGTCCGGCCCATCACCCAGCTCACCGGCACCTCCGAGTTCAACGAGGTCTTCTTCGACGGCGCCCGCACCCGCGCCGAACACGTCGTCGGCGCCCCCGGCGACGGCTGGCGCGTGGCCATGGCCACCCTCGGCTTCGAACGCGGCGTCTCCACCCTCGGCCAGCAGGTCGGCTTCCGCCGCGAACTGGAAACCCTCATCGGCCTGGCCCGGCGCAACGGCGCGGCGGACGACCCGCTGATCCGCGACCGCCTCGCCCGCGCCTGGACCGGCCTGGAGACCATCCGCTGCAACGCCCTGCGCATGCTCGACGGCGTGGCCGCCGGCGCACCCGGACCGGAGGCGTCCATCGGCAAGATCTTCTGGGCCACCTGGCACCGGGAACTGGGCGAACTCGCCATGGACGTGTGCGGCGCCGGCGGCATGGTCGCCGCCGGGGAGCCGTACGACCTCGACGGCTGGCAGCGCCTGTTCCTCTTCTCCCGCTCCGACACCATCTACGCCGGGTCGAACGAGATCCAGCGCACCATCATCGCCGAGCGCGTCCTCGGCCTGCCCAAGGAGATCCGCCCGTGACCCCCCAGCCGCCCTACGTACCGGGGCACTCCCTCCTGGCCGGACGCACCGCGGTGATCACCGCCGCCGCGGGCGCCGGGATCGGCGGAGCCACTGCCCGCAGGTTCCTCGAGGAGGGCGCCCGGATCGTCATCGGCGACGCCCACGAACGCCGCCTGAAGGAGAGCGCCGCCGCCCTCGCCGAGGAGTTCGGCGCGGACAACGTCGCCGCACTGCCCTGCGACGTCACCGACCAGCAGCAGGTCGACGCCCTGTTCGCGCTCGCCGCCGAGCGCCACGGCGGCCTCGACGCCGTCGTCAACAACGCCGGGCTCGGCGGCACCGCCGACCTCGTCGACATGAGCGACGACCAGTGGTCCAAGGTCCTCGACGTCACCCTGAACGGCACCTTCCGCTGCACCCGCACCGCCCTGCGCCACCTCAAGGAGCAGGACACCGGCGGCGTCGTCGTCAACAACGCCTCCGTCATCGGCTGGCGAGCCCAGCGCGGCCAGGCCCACTACGCCGCCGCCAAGGCCGGCGTCATGGCCCTGACCCGGTGTGCCGCCCTGGAGGCCGCCGACTTCGGCGTACGCGTCAACGCCGTCGCCCCGAGCCTCGCCATGCACCCGCACCTGGTGAAGGTCACCACCCCCGAACTCCTGGCCGACCTCACCGAACGCGAGGCCTTCGGCCGGTACGCCGAACCCTGGGAGATCGCCAACGTCATCGTCTTCCTGGCCAGCGGATACTCCTCGTACATGACCGGGGAGACCGTCTCCGTCAGCAGCCAGAGAGCATGAGCACCATGACCGGACACGCCAACGCCGAACGACGCGCCGAACTCCTGGCCACCGCCGCCCAGGTCTTCGCCGACCAGGGCTACAACGCCACCACCGTCCGCCGCATCGCGGACGCCGCCGGGATGCTCGCGGGCAGCCTCTACTACCACTTCGACTCCAAGGAGTCGATGCTGGACGAGATCCTCTCCGCCTTCCTGGACGAGCTGTGGGCGGGCTACGACACCGTCCTCGCCGCCGGACTCGGCCCCCGCGAGACCATCGAGGCCCTCGTCACCGAGTCCTTCCGGCAGATCGACCGGCACGGCCCCGCGGTCGCCATCTACCAGAAGGAGTCCAGGCACCTCTCCGCCCAGCCGCGCTTCGGCTATCTCGCCGACTCCCAGGTGAAGTTCGAGAATGCCTGGCTGCGCACCCTGGAACGCGGTGTCGCCGGGAATGCCTTCCGCGGCGACCTGGACGTGCGGCTCGTCTACCGGTTCGTCCGCGACACCGTGTGGGTGGCCGCCTCCTGGTACCGCCCCGGCGGCACCCACAGCCCGGAGGAGATCGCCCGCCAGTACCTCTCCATGGTCCTGGAAGGCATCACCCCACGCACCTGACACCCCATCACGCCCCTTACGAAGGAGCAGTCATGGCCGAGGCCTACATAGTCGAAGCGGTCCGCACCCCCGTCGGCCGGCGCAAGGGCGGCCTGTCCGCCGTCCACCCCGCCGACCTCGGGGCGCACGTCATCAAGGCGCTGGTCGAACGCACCGGCATCGACCCGGCAGCCGTCGACGACGTCGTCCTCGGCTGCCTGGACACCGTCGGCCCGCAGGCCGGGAACATCGCCCGCACCGCGTGGCTCGCCGCGGGCCTGCCCGAGGAGGTGCCCGGCACCACCGTCGACCGCCAGTGCGGCTCCTCCCAGCAGGCCGTCCACTTCGCCGCCCAGGGCGTGCTCTCCGGCACCCAGGACCTGGTCGTCGCGGGCGGCACCCAGAACATGTCGATGATCCCCATCGCCTTCGCCAGCCGCCAGGCCGCCGAACCCCTCGGGCTCACCGACGGCCCCTACGCGGGCTCCGAGGGCTGGCGCGCCCGCTACGGCGACGCGCCCGTCAACCAGTTCCACGGCGCCGAACTCATCGCCGAGAAGTGGGGGATCAGCCGCCGGGACATGGAGGAGTTCGCCCTGCGCTCGCACCAGCGGGCCCTGCGCGCCATCGACGAGGGCCGCTTCGACCGCGAGACCGTCGCCTACGGCGACGTCACCGTGGACGAGGGCCCGCGCCGCGACACCTCGCTGGAGAAGATGGCCGGTCTCAAAACGGTCGTCGAGGGCGGCCGGCTCACCGCCGGCGTCTCCTCCCAGGTCTCCGACGGCGCCTCCGCGCTGCTCATCGCCTCCGAACGGGCCGTCGCCGAACACGGCCTCACCCCGCGCGCCCGCGTCCACCACCTGTCGGTGCGCGGCGAGGACCCGATCCGCATGCTGTCGGCGCCCATCCCGGCGACGGCGTACGCGCTGAAGAAGGCCGGGATGTCCATCGACGACATCGACCTGGTCGAGATCAACGAGGCGTTCGCCCCGGTCGTCCTGGCCTGGCTGAAGGAGACCGGCGCCGACCCGGACAAGGTCAACGTCAACGGCGGTGCCATCGCCCTCGGCCACCCGCTGGGCGCCACCGGCACCAAGCTGATGACGACCCTCCTGCACGAACTGGAGCGCACCGGCGGCCGCTACGGCCTGCAGACCATGTGCGAGGGCGGCGGCCTGGCCAACGTCACCATCATCGAACGCCTCTGAGGGGCCCCGTGCCGTCCCCGGTCCCGCGCCCCGGTGCTGCCGGTTGAACCCGCCCGGCGGTCACAGGCCCCCGTGAGCCCGTGCCGGGGGCCCAGGGTGCTCCGGCCACGGACTGTGTCGCTTTCCCGAAAAGTGACACAGTCCGTGGGCCATGACTCCCGTCCACCGGATCCGTACGGTCATTCGGTGACGGTGGCGGGCGCGTCGTCCCAGGCCAGTGAGGACATCCCCCACCCCGACGGGGTCCGGACGAACTGGGTGGTCTTGTGGCCGGAGCCCTCGAACCACTCGCCGTGCCGGAAGCCGGACCTGCGGTATGCGCTGAACCGGTGTGCGATCGATCCGAAGATCTCGGTCCGCTCGGAGACCTCCCACTCGCGGAACTCCGTCAGCGTCCCGTCCGTGAGCATCTTCTGCCGCGGCTCGATGAACGTGTCGAGGTCGTGGATCACCGGCTCCTCCCCGACAGGGCTGAGCCGAGGCCGCGTCACTTCCTGGCGGGGAACACGTTCGACAGGCGAGCGCCATGCGGCCGGCCCCTGCTCGGCACGGGCTCGTCACAGACCTATTATTGTCATGCTCTGTACAAGTTTTGCGCAGCTCCCCGAACTGCTGGAAGGCGAGATGAGAGCCATGAGAACCACAGCACGACTGAGAAACATATGCGCACTGCTCGCGGCGGTGGCAGCTCTGCTCATCGCCTCGTCGCTGCCCGCGCACGCGTACTCCCAGGCCGCGTTTCCCCTGGTGAGCAACGGCAGCCGAGGTACTGACGTCCTCGCGGTGCAGCACCTGCTGACCGCTCACGGACACAGCGTGTCGGCGGACGGCGCCTTCGGTTCAGGCACGCGCAGCGCGGTCGTGGCCTTCCAGCAGTCACAGAACCTGGGCGCGGACGGCATCGTCGGATCCGGTACCTGGGGGGCGCTGGCCCTCACCGTACGCCAGGGCGACAGCGGCCCGGCGGTGAAGGCGCTCCAGGTCCAGCTCAACGCCAAGCGGGGCACCGGCCTCTCCGTGAACGGCGAGTTCGGAGCCACCACCGCCACCGCCGTGCGCTCCTTCCAGTCGCACGCGGGCATCGACGCGGACGGCATCGTGGGACCGGCCACGTGGAAGAACCTCCTGTGGCACTACGAGAAGATCGACTTCAGCAGCGGCACGATGTGCGCGCAGAGCCCCGACGGCAACGCGAACGCCCACTGGGCGACAGCCGGCGCCGTGGGCCAGCTGGAGGCCGCTGCCGCGACCTTCGCAGGCACGGGGAACGGCGTACTGCCGATCGGCGACGCGGGCTTCGAACACGGCGGTGACATCCCGGGCCACGGCAGCCACGAGACCGGTATGGACATCGACGTGTGGCCGATCCGCACGGACTCGGCCCAGTGCAGCGCAGGGCGCATCACCTGGCAGTCGTCCACCTACGACCGCGCTGCCACCCGCCGCCTCGTCCAGGAGATCCGCGCGAAGGCACCCGGCCACATCGCACTCGTCTTCTTCAACGACCCCCAGCTGATCGCCGAGGGACTGACCACCAGCTACCCCAACCACGACAACCACCTGCACATCCGCTACAGGTAGTCCGTCGCGGACCGGCGAGCGCCATACCGGCACACCTGCACGCGAGTGGTGATCCGCCGCGGGCCGGGGCCGCCCCACCACCAAGCGTGACGGCGACCCCGACCGCGGACCTTTCAGGGACTCGGTAAAGTCTTCGGCCCTCTCTCGCGTTCGGCGGTAACCGCGTGGCGCGTTCGCGCAGGACCCGATTGCGCAGCTCACGGAACGGGACGGCCGGCGCCGTTATCGTTGCTTCGCATGACGCACACCGGGATCGAGGTCACCGCGGAGCTGGTCCGGGATCTGCTGCGCGACCAGCACCCCGACCTGGCCGATCAGCCTCTGAGGTTCGGTGCGCGTGGCTGGGACAGTCAGATGTGGCGGCTCGGCGACGACCTCGCCGTCCGGTTGCCCTGGGCGACGCAGTCCGCGGACGCGCTGCTGCGCAAGGAGCACGCCTGGCTGCCCGCCCTCGCCCCGCACCTTCCTCTGCAGGTCCCCGTCCCGCAGCGCCTCGGCGAACCGTCCGAGCGGTTTCCGCGTCCCTGGATCGTCACCACCTGGGTGCCGGGTGAGCCCGCCGACCGCGCTCCCGCCACGCGCGCCGAGGAGGCGGCCGACGCCCTGGCCGCCTTCCTGACGGCTCTTCACCGACCCGTTCCCACCGGGGCTCCCGCCGGCCGTGATCGCGGCGGGCCGCTGGCCGGCCATGCCGAGCAGTTCGCCGAGCAGCTCGCCTCGGTCACCGAGCTGGGACTGATCCCCGACCCGGACGCGGTCCGCGCGGTCTGGGAGGACGCCGCCGCCGCATCCGACTGGGCGGGCCCGGCACTGTGGCTCCACGGCGATGTGCATCCGGCCAACGTCCTCACCGCGGACGGCACCTTCTGCGGCGTGATCGACTTCGGCGACCTCTGCGCGGGCGATCCGGCCTGCGACCTCGCCGCCCCTTGGATCCTGCTGCCGGACGGCGCCACCGACCGCTTTCAGGGTGCCTACCAGCCGGCCCCGGACGCCGCGACCCTGCGCCGCGCCCGCGGCTGGGCGGTACTGCGCGCACTCAGCGGCATCCTCATCGGAGATGCCGGTGTCCACGGCCGCCCCGGCGGCAAGCCGACCTGGGGCCCGCCCGCCCACGCCGCCCTGCGACGCCTCCTCGAAGCCGAGTGATACGTATTGATTCGACACACCGAGAGGCTCGACGACCTCGCGGCCGATCGCGACAAGGCCGAGAACCCGGCGACGGGACTCGGGCGGACCGTCGCGGGGGATGGCGGTCGCGTGCGGAGCCGCAGTCGGATCGCCGCGGCCGTGACCGTCCCGCGGAAGACGTAAACCCTCCCGCCGCAGCGGGTGACGGCGTCGCGTCGGCCGGTGTGCCGGATCTCGGCAGTTCCGGCCTTGCGGACCCAGGAGACGGATGCCGTGCGGAAAAGTGTGAGCAGTCGGCGGGCACGTGTCATCGGGGCGCTCAAACGAGCGGTGTCAGGGCAGTGGCGGTCAAAGTGCTCACGTTTTTGGAAAGGCGTGTTACACCTCGAGCACAGCGCGGGCCCCCGTCCCGGCTCCCGCACAAGCTGTGGTGCAGCGCCACCCGTAACACCATCCGGGTCGTGTCACATTGCGTGGTGCGGACGGCCGGCCGTCCGACGCGGCGGGCAGCACGGTGGGACTGCCGGTGTGGAGGGCCTCCGTGCTCTCTTCGAAGAGGTCGCGGTGGGGGAAGGCGATCCGTTCGCCGCGGAGTTCGGCGAGGGCCCCGGTGAAAGCCGGAGGCCGGCGGGCCGGTCCGAACCACCTGCGCAGTTGCGGTCCCTTGAGAACGCCCTGCTGCTACGCGCTCGCGTGCGAGACGAACGCCGCCCACTCCGCGCGGCCGATCCGCAGCGCGGGCCCGCCGGCCGGCGCCTTGGAGTCCCGTACGTACACCGAGACATCGGCCACGGCCACCTCCACGCAGTCGCCGCCATCCGATCCGCTGTAGCTGCTCTTGAACCAGTGCAGTCTGTCCACGTTCTGGTTCACCCGCTCCATGCTCATGTCTCTCCCACCAGCCGTTCGATGAGTCGCGCAGACTCTTCGACGTTCAGTGCATGCGATCGCAGCTTGCCATATCGCAACCCGAACGTGCTGACCTCCGCCGGATCGCTCACCGTGCACCCGACACCTTGCGACTCGAAGTACCCGAGGTGCTGATGCTCCTTCGTCTGCACCGTCACGAACGGACCGTTCTTACCGGGGTGGAACCCTCGCCCCGCAGGCATCACCTGGACCTCTACGTCGCGCAACCTGCCTACCTCCAGCAGGCGTTCCCATTGGCCGCGCATGACCACCGCACCGCCCACAGGATCGCGCAGCGCCTCTTCCCCGATGATGAACGACAGTTCCGCCATCGGGTAGCGCGTCAGCAGCCTCTGGCGGCCGATCCGTGCCTCCGTGTGGACGAGCGTTCCGGATCATTCGTCGTCATGAGGGCACGACCTGCGCGCGGCAGGCGGCCGCGGGCCATGCGTCTCCCGGTCGCGGGACGGGGCGGCCGGGAAACCCCGGCCGCCCCGTCCCGCGCACGTGACCCCGGACGTCAGCCCGCCCCCGGCAGGGACTTCAGCGCGGTTCGGGCCTCGTCGATGATGCGCTCGACCAGTTCCTCGCACGACGGCAGGTCCTCGATCAGGCCCGCCACCTGGCCCGAGGCCATCACCCCGATGTCGGTACGGCCCTCGACCAGCGAGGCCTTGAGCAGCATCGGGGTGTTGGCGGCCAGCAGGACCTGGCTCCAGGTCAGTTCCTTGCCGTGTTTCATCGTCATTCCGTCTCGTACCAGTTGGGGCCAGGACGCGCCGGACTCCTTGCGGAACGCCGAGGCGTGCCGCAGCGCCCGCAGCAGTGAGGTGGCGCGGCCGGAACGCTCCAGCGAGTCGACCATCGCGGTCCGCAGCATGCGGTGCGGCAGCCCGTCCACCTGCGTGGTGACCGTGACGTCCTTGACGGTGGCGGCCAGGTACTTCGCCTTCACCGCGTCGGGGACGGTGCTGTCGGAGGTGAGCAGGAAACGCGTGCCCATCCCGATGCCCGCCGCCCCGTAGGCGAGCGCGGCGACCAGGCCGCGGCCGTCGTGGAAGCCGCCCGCCGCGATCACCGGGATGTCCACGGCGTCCACGACCTGGGGGAGGAGCACCGTGGTGGCCACCTCGCCCGTGTGGCCGCCGCCCTCGCCGCCCTGCACCATCACCGCGTCCGCGCCCCATGCGGCGACCTTCTCCGCGTGCCGGCGGGCGCCGATGGAGGGGATGACGACGACACCGGCGTCCTTGAGGCGGGCGATCAGGTCCTTGGAGGGAGCGAGGGCGAAGGACGCCACCCGCACCCCCTCCTCGACGATGATCCGCACCCGCTCGCCGGCATCCCCGGCGTCCGCCCGCAGGTTGACGCCGAAGGGCGCGTCCGTACGGGACTTGACCTCGCGGACCGCGGAACGCAACTGGTCCACGGTCATGGTGGCGGAGGCGAGGATGCCGAGGGCTCCGGCGTTCGCGGAGGCGGAGACCAGGCGCGGGCCGGCCACCCAGCCCATGCCGGTCTGCACGATCGGGTGGCGCACCCCGGTCAGTTCGGTGAGCGCGGTCGGGAACACGGCGGGGGAGGCGGCGGGCCCGGTCATGCCGGGACCTCGCGCTCGCGCAGCCCCTTCGGGTCGATGACCTCGCGGATCAGGCGGAGTTCGTCCTCGGTGGGCTCCCGGGTGTACGGCACCTCGTCGGGGATCGTGAGGGCGAAGCCGGTGGCCCCGGTGACCTCCTCGACGGTGACCCCGGGGTGCAGGGAGCGCAGCCGCATCGTGCGGTCGGGGGTCTCGAAGTCGAAGACGCCCAGGTTGGTGATCACGTCGGGAACGCGGTGGTAGCGGGTCGCGGAGGGACCGGCCGCCGCGGCCCGGTCGTACCCGACCCCGCTGACCATGTCGACATGCTCGACGAACACCCGCGCCGAATGCTTGGGCACCCAGTAGCTCGTCGGGTTGTTGAGGGTGTTGACGGGCGCGCCGCGCACCCCGAGCAACTGCCGGGCGGGCTTGGCCCAGTCGCCGATGCAGGAGATGTTCTGGTTGCCGTGGCGGTCGATCTGACTGGCGCCCATCATCACGTGCCGGCGGCCGGTGGCGGTCAGCGTCAGGTGCTGGCGGAACGGCAGCCAGCCCTCGACCGCCCCCGGCTTCGACCCGATCGCGGGCACGTCCGCCATGAGCAGCGCCTCCCCGTCGGTCAGCAGCAGCTCGGGCGAGAAGGTGAGCTTCGCCAGGCGTGCCCCGATGGCCGGGACGGTGCCCATCGGGCTGGCGAGGACCTCACCGGCGCTGCGCCAGGCCTCGGCGCAGGCCACCACGCAGTACTCGGCGCGGCTCGTCGTCGTGGCGGCGGTGGTCTCGGTGGCGCTCATGCTTCCTCCTGGTGGAAGGCGCTGACGGCGGCCTGGTAGGCGGCCTCGTCCCCGGACAGGAACCGTTCGACGAAGGCCGGCCACGCCTCGGGGTCGCGGGCCGCCCGGACATAGGCGCGCTGGAAGGACTCGTCCCGGTCGTGGTCGGGCACGCAGGACGTGAAGTGCGCGCCGTTCGGCGTCTCGATCACCCCGTCCACGAACAGGCGCTTGACCAGCAGGGTCTGCGGCCCGTGCTCCTTGAGCAGGTCCGCCGTCTCCACGATCCGCTCGCAGGAGACGTACGCCTGGTCGGCGGCCTCGCAGAACAGGTCGTCGAAGTACGGGTCGGGGCCCAGGTACTGCCCGTTGCCGTGCCGGTCGGCGCGGTTGAGGTGGACCAGGGCGGCGTCCAGGCGCAGGGCCGGGGCCGCGACCAGCTCCTCCCCGTCGTCGTAGGGAGACCTGACCGTGCGCAGCGACGGGTTGACCTTCATCACGTCGGAGCCGAGACCGGCCCGTACCGGGAAGAACGGCAGCCGCTGCGCCCCGGCGGTCAGGCCCCACATGAGCATCGCCTCGTCGAGCTCGGCCATCTCGAACGCGCCGCGCTGCCGGGCCGCGGTGAAGTGCGGCTCCAGCGGTATCGAGTCGAGCGTGCCGAACGCCGCGACGAGCTTGCGGATCTTCCCCGCGGCCGCCAGCAGGCCGACGTCCGGGCCGCCGTAGGAGACCACGGTCAGGTCGGTGAGGTCCGAGCGCAGGATGGCCCGCACCAGGGCCATCGGCTTGCGGCGCGAGCCCCAGCCGCCGATGCCGATCGTCATGCCGCTGCGCAGCCGGCCGACGACGTCGTCGGCCGTCATCGTCTTGTCCTGGGTCACGCTCGCTGCTCCTTGTCGGTGCCGAAGGTGTCGCGCACGCGGTCGGCGACCCCGCTGAGGTTGGCCTCGAAGGTGAAGCCCTGCTCGAAGCGGTAGCTGCGGCGTACGTCGACCGGGTCGATGCCGTTGATGGCGGCCTTGGCCAGCCGGATCAGGTAACCGTCCTTGGCGGCGATCTCACCGGCCAGTTCGAGGGCGGCCGCCCGCAGGCCCTCGCGCGGGACCACGCGCCACACCGAGCCGTGCCGGTGCAGTTCCTCGGCCGTCGCGGTGCGGGAGGTGTAGTACAGGGCCCGCATCAGATGCTGGGGGACGAGCCGGGCAAGGTGCGTGGCCGCGCCGAGCGCGCCCCGGTCGAGCTCCGGAAGCCCGAAGGTCGCGTCCTCGCTGGCCACGATCGCGTCCGCGTTGCCGACCAGGCCGATACCGCCGCCCAGGCAGAAACCGTGCACGGCGGCGACCACCGGGACCTCGCACTCGTAGACGGCGGCGAACGCCTCGAAGCAGCCGCGGTTGGCGCCGATCAGCGCCCCGTGCCCGTCCGCGCGCTGCATCTCCTTGATGTCCACGCCCGCGTTGAACCCGCGGCCCTCGGCGGCGAGCACCACGCAGCGCACCTTCGGATCGGCGCCGGCGGCGCGCACCGCGGCGGCCAGCTCGTACCAGCCCTGCACGGGGAGGGCGTTGACCGGGGGAAAGTCCACGGTGACGACGGCGACGCCCTCTTGCGGGGCGGAGGTGGAGACACCCATGAGCAGATCAGCTACCTTTCCACCAAACGTTTGTTAGGCCCAGAAGGTAGCAGCGTTACGGACGCCGCGGGAGAGCGCGATGCCACTGAGCGGTACGGCCGCCCGCCTCCCGCCCACCGAAAGGACTTGCCGTCATGACCTCACCGACCGCCCTCTGCGCCGGCCGCGTCGTCGCCGTCACCGGCGCCGGCCGCGGACTCGGCCGCGCACACGCCCTGGCGTTCGCCGCCGAGGGCGCGAAAATCGTCGTCAACGACCTCGGCGTGGGCCTCGACGGCTCCGGCGCGGGCAGCGGCCCCGCCCAGCAGGTCGTCGAGGAGATCCGCGCGGCCGGCGGCGAGGCCGTCGCGCACGGCGGTGACATCGCCACCGCCGACGGCGCCGCCTCCCTCGTCGCCACCGCGCTCGACTCCTTCGGCCGGCTCGACACCCTCGTCAACAACGCCGGGTTCCTGCGCGACCGGATGCTCGTCAACCTGGACGAGGACGACTGGGACGCGGTGATGCGCGTCCACCTCAAGGGCCACTTCCTGCCGCTCAAGCACGCGGCGGCGCACTGGCGCGCCGAGGCCAAGGCGGGCCGTGTCCCCGAGGCACGTGTGATCAACACCAGTTCCGGAGCGGGGCTGCTGGGCAGCGTCGGCCAGGGCAACTACTCAGCGGCCAAGGCCGGCATCGTCGGCCTGACCCTGGTGGCCGCCGCCGAGATGGGCCGCTACGGCGTCCAGGTCAACGCGATCGCCCCGGCCGCCCGCACCCGGATGACCGAGGAGGCCTTCGCCGAGACCATGGCGGCGCCCGGTGAGGGCGGCTTCGACGCCATGGCACCGGAGAACGTGTCGCCGCTCGTCGTGTGGCTGGGTTCTGCGGCCTGCGCCGGCGTGACCGGCCGGGTCTTCGAGGCCGAGGCGGGACGGATCACCGTGATGGAGGGCTGGCGGCCGGGACCCACCGCCGACAAGGGCGCCCGCTGGAGTCCCGCCGAGGCCGGGGAGGCGGCGGCGAAACTGCTCGCCGCGTCCGGGACGCCGCAGCCGGTCTACGGGGCCCGCTGACGCCTGCGGTGGGGTGGTACGCCTGCGGCGGGGGGGGGGGGGGGGCGGGGGGGCGCGCCCCCCCCCCCCCCCCCCCCCCCCCCCCCCCCCGCCGCTCCCTCAGGCCCCCGCCGGTTCGCCGCGTACCCCGCCGGCCAGCAGCGCGGGGGACTCGGGCCGGCCGTCCAGGATCCGGTTCGTCCGCGTGACCACCTGCCACCCGGAGCCGGACCCGGACCCGGAATCGGAGCCGGAGTCCGTACGGCGCAGCAGCCAGTGGTTGGCGGTGGCCCGGCGCACCACGTACCGGCCCTCCTCGTGCACGACCATCAGCGAGTGGCACACCGCCACCGCCTCGTCGCCGTCCACCGTGATGTGCGGCGGCCCCACGACGTGCGCGCAGCCCTGCCGGATCCAGCCCTGATGCGCGGCGGACCGCACCATCTCGCCGATCTGCTCCCGGCCCGCCAGGAAGAGCGCGTCGATGTCGTAGACACCGTCCGGCGCCCAGAGCGCCGCGACACCGTCCGCGTCGCCGCCGTCGACCAGCGGCCCGTACGAGGCCATCATCCGGGCGATGTCCCGTTCGTCCTCCAGGCTCCGCAGCCGGGCCTCGACAGCGGCCAGCCGGTCCTCGCTCATGCCGGCACCTCCCCGTCCGCCGTGACACCGGCGATCCCGGCGAGTGCCTCCAGCTGCTCGACGTAGTGGCCCGCCGACTCGGCGGCCAGCGACACGCTGACCAGGGTGGCGCCCGCCTCGGACACGTCCCGCAGCGCCTTCGCCGTACCGTCCGCGTCGCCGCACGGATCGAGCGGACGGCCCGCGCTCAGCACCACCTCGAAGCCCTCCGGCAGCGGGGCGGCGTCGACCATCTCGCGCAGCCGGTCCAGCGACAGCCCGAACGGCACCCAGCCGTCGCCGTGCGCCACCGCCCGGCGCAGCGAACGCGGCGTACGGCCGCCGATCCACAGCGGTACCCGTTCCTGCACGGCGTGCGGCTCCACCACGAAATCCCGGTAGTCGAAGTGCTCGCCGTGGTAGGCCGGTTCGCGCCGGGACAGGGAGGCCCGCAGTGCCGCGAGGGCGTCGTCCGCGATCCCGCCGCGCCCCTCGAAGGCCGCGCCGAGCAGCCGGAACTCCTCCTCCAGACTGCCGACCCCGAGCCCCAGGACGAGCCGCCCGCCCGAGATCCGGTCCAGCGTTCCGTAGCGCTTGGCGAGGGCCAGCGGGTGGTGGTAGCCCAGCACCAGGACCTGGGTGGCGAGCCGGATGCGGCGGGTACGGGCGGCGAGGTAGCCGAAGGTGGCGAGCGGGTCCCAGTAGGTACCGCCACGCTGTTCGGCGACGTCCACGGGCACCGCGACGTGTTCCGAGCAGGTCAGGTGGTGGAAGCCGAGCCGGTCGGCGGCTTCGGCCACCGACCCCAGCTCCTCGATGCCGGCCTCGCGCTCCCACGGGGAGTGGACGCCGGGGACGGCCGTGACGACGGGACTGTTGATGCCGAGCCGCATGGGGGGCACCTCTCTCGGACGGGACAGGAGGGGAGCGGCCATCCAAGTCCGGGCCCCGCCCCGTACGCGGCCGGGTCCCACTGACCGGAACGTGGCGCACCCCACCCGCGCGGCACGCGAAACCATCGGCCCGCCGGCGGAAGGAGCTCATGACCGTGCCCCGAACGACCCGCGTGAGAGTTCCAGCGCGCCCCACCTCGGCCAAGCAGCACCAGCGCCACGCCCGCATCCTGCGGGCCGCCGCACGGCTCGGCGCGGAGCACGGCCTCGAACGGATGCAGATGCACGACGTGGCCAGGGAGTCCGGCGTCGCGATCGCCACCCTGTACCGCTACTTCCCCTCCAAGACCCACCTGTTCGCCGCCGTCATGCACGCCCAGGTGCGCCGCCTCGACGCCGACACCCCGCCGCCCGCGCCGGGCACCGGGCCGGTGGACGCGGTCGCCGGCCTGCTCACCGGGGCGAGCCGGCAGCTCTTCGAACAGCCGCTGCTGGCCCTCGCCATGATGCAGTCCCACAACGTCGCGCACACCGGCCCCGGCGGACCGGCCCGCAGCACGGACGAGATCCTCACGGACCTGGTGCTGCGCACGGCGGGGGTGACCGACCCCTCCGAACGGGACCGCCGCGTGGTCCGCATCCTGGCGCAGGCCTGGTACGGCCTGCTCACCACCGTCCTGTACGAACGCTCCTCGCCCGAAGTGGCACAGGACGGCATCGGACTGGCCTGCCGCCTCCTGCTCGGCCCGCTCCTCACCGAGCGCCGCGTCCGGCATGCCGTCGTGCGGCCCGCCCGCTCACCGGGAGTGGACAGGCCACGCGGAAGGCGGGTGATTACAGTGGAAATGGATCATCGGCCGACCTGAGGAGTCTCCCCCCATGCCACGCAACGTCGTCGTCACCGGATCCGGTTCCGGGATCGGTGCCGCCCTCACCGCCCTGCTCCGCGCCCAGGGGGACCGCGTGATCGGGGTCGACCTGCGCGGCGGTGAGATCGACGCCGACCTGTCCACCCCGGACGGCCGTGCCGCCGCCGCCTCGGCGGCGGCCGAGGCGGCCGGCGGCGTGGTGGACGCGGTCGTCACCTGCGCCGGCACCTCCGTACCGGGCAAGGCCATGGTGACGGTCAACTACTTCGGCACGACCGAGTTCGTGACGGCGCTGCGCCCGGCCCTCGCCGCCGCCCCCGAGCCCCGTGTCGTCCTCATCGGCTCCATCTCCGGCACCCAGCCCGCGGACGCGGACGTCGTCGACGCCTGCCTGGCCGCGGACGAGGACAAGGCCCTGGAGCACGCCGAACGGGCCGTCGCCGACGGCCGCGCACAGCAGCTGTACCCCTCGTCGAAGTCGGCGCTGGCCCAGTGGGCGCGGCGCACCGCCGTCGCCGAGGGCTGGGCCGACGCCGGAATCCCCGTGAACGTGGTGGCCCCCGGCGTCGTCCTGACACCGATGACCACCGGCCTCTTCGCCGACCCGGAGATGAAGAAGGTCATGGACACGGCGGTCCCGATGCCGCTGAACGGCTACCTCCAGCCGGAGGACGTCGCACGGGCCGTCCTGTTCCTGGCCTCCGACGACAACAGCCACATCACCGGGCAGGTGCTCTACGTCGACGGAGGCGCCGAGGCGACACTGCGCGGGCCCGAGGACTTCTGAGCCGCGGGACGACGGTGCCCCGGCCGCCGTACGCGGCCGGGGCACCACCCGTTCCGGGTCTCAGACCCGCACCGAGCGCCGGATCACCTTCCCGGTCGCGTTGCGCGGCAGCTCCTCGACGGTCAGCCGCCAGCGCTTGGGAACCTTGAAGTAGGCCAGCTCGTCCGCCACGTACTCCCGCAGCGCCTCCTCCGTGACCGCCGACCCCGGCCGGAGCACCACGACGGCGGCCACCTCCTGACCGAGGTCGGGATCCGGCACACCGAGGACCAGGCACTCCCGGACGTCCGGATGCTCGGCGAGCACCGTCTCGATCTCGGCCGGATAGACGTTCTCGCCGCCGCGGATGATCAGGTCCGAGCGGCGGCTGCTGAGATACAGCCGGCCCTCGCGCAGACACCCCAGGTCCCCGGTGCGCAGCCAGCGGTCCGCCCCGATGGCGTTCGCGGTGGCCTCGGGGTCGCGCCAGTAGCCCAGCATGTTGTACATGCTGCGCACCCACACCTCGCCCTCCTCGCCCTCGCCGACGACCTCGCCGGCGGGATCGCGGATCTCCAGCCGGACGCCGGTCACGGGCCGGCCCAGGGTGCCCGGCGCCGCCGCCAGTTCCTGCGGGCTCGCGGCGGCGATCCCCGTGCAGGACTCGGTCAGACCGTAACTGTCCACCAGTGAGTTCTTCGCGAACGGCAGCTCACGCCGCAGCCGCTCCTTGAACTGTGTCGACGACGGCGCCGAGGCCAGCGCGAACGACGTCAGCGACGAGGTGTCGTACCGGCCGGCCCGGCCGTGCTCCAGCATCCGGTGCGCCATCGTGGGCACCGCACCCCAGTTGGTGACCCGCTCCCGCTCGATCATGCCCAGCACGGCGTCGACGTCGAACGCGCCCTGGTGCAGGGCGATCCGGCTGCCCGTGGCGAGCCGCGGCACGGCCAGATTGTGCAGGCTCGCGATGTGGAACAGCGGCATGGCGAGCAGGTAGACGCGGTCCTCCGGGGCCAGCGGGTCGCCGAACTCCCGCAGCAGGGCGTCGTTCAGCCGGTGGTACTCCACGACGGCCAGCAGATTGCGATGGGTGTGCACGGCGCCCTTGGGACGGCCCGAGGTGCCCGACGTGTAGAGGATGACGGCCGGGTCGTCCTCGGCGACCTCGGCGGACGGCAGCGGCGCGTCGGGGTGGGCCGTGAGGAAACGGCGGACGTCGTCCTCCAGCGACAGCACCGGAACGTCGCAGCCCTCCAGCTTCGCCGCCTGCTTGGCGTCGGCCACCACTAGCGAGGGCTCCGCGTTCCGCACGCCGTGGGCCATCTCGCGCGCCGACCACCAGGCGTTGAACCCGACCGCCACCGCCCCGATCGACACCGTCGCCCAGAAGGTCTGGATCCACTCGGGGGAGTTGGCGGCGGCGATGGCCACCCGGTCGCCCTCGGCGACGCCGTACTCCTCGCGCAGCACCCGCGCCAGCGAGGCGACCTGGGCCGCGTGCTCGGCGAAGGTGATCCGGCGGTCCGCCGTGACGATGTAGTCGCGGCCGGCGTACGCGAGGGAAGCGTGCAGGACCTCGTGCAGCGCTCGCTGCCGGTGGGTGAACACCGGCAGCCGGGTGCCGAGCACGTCGTCGTCGGCCAGCTCGAACCGGCCGCCCGGGCCGGTGAGGGCGGCCACTCGGGCGAGGGCGGCGGAGCGGTGATCCGTGTCGCTGGGCATCGGGGGACTCCTGGTGCGTCGGGAACTCCACTGGGATCGCGGTCGTGGTCAGTGTCGGCGCGAACGGGTACCGCTCTCCGGCCGATTCCGTTCACTGGGACATCGCGTCACGGCACGGACGGACACCGAACCGCCGTCCCACCCGTGAAAGCCTCCTCCCGCCCGATTCCCGGTGAGTGGGATGCGTCACGTCGGCCGGATTTCGTCGGCCGTAGCGTCCCCCCACCCGGCGTCCCCCACACGATCCGGCACCGGTCCGCCCCGTCCCCCGCCACCGGACAACTGGAGGAAGACATGAAGCGAGCACCCCGGGCGAGAGCCCGCCTCGCCGCAGCCCTGGCCGCCACGGCGATGCTCACCTCCGCGTGCGTCTCACCCGACGACGGGGGCAGCGACAGCGGCAAGCAGCAGAAGGCCGAACGCGGCCGTTACACGTTCGGCAGCATCGGCGAGCAGCCGGCCGCCGGTAAACCCGTCCGCGGCGGCACCCTGCACTTCGCCGACTACGCCGAGGCCCGCAGCCTCAGCCCCGCCGTCACCTACGCGACGGGCGCCTCCGGCGGCTCCGCGCTCGCCGCCGTCTACGACGTCCTGATGCGCTACGACACCGCCGCCCACAGGTACGAGCCGTGGCTGGCCGAATCCCTGAAGGCCGACGACGACTCCAAGACCTGGACCCTGACCCTCCGCGACGGCGTCGAGTTCTCCGACGGCACACCGCTCGACGCCGAGGCCGTCATCAAAAGCATCGAGTGGTACCAGGAGAACAAGGGCGCCGACACGGCCCTGCTCGCCCCCAACCTCGCGAAGATGGAGGCCACCGACGACTCCACCGTCGTCTTCACCCTCCGCAACTCCTGGGCCACCTTCCCCGCGATGCTCGCCCAGGCACCCGGCATGATCGTGGCCCCCTCCGCGTACGCCGGAAAAACGTTCAAGCCGATCGGCGCCGGCGCCTTCACCCTGGGCACGCACTCCCCCCAGGAGGAGATGGTCCTCAAGGCGAACAAGAACTACTGGAAGGGCGAGCCGTACCTCGACGCGCTGCGCTTCACCTGGCCGCAGTCGGACCGCTCCAAACTGGAGGCCCTGAACGACGGCACGGCCGACGTGGTGTACATGCGCGGCCCCGACGTGGTCGACGACGCCGTGAAGGAGGGCCACCCCGGTGAACTGACCCTGACCGGCCTCGGCAACATGATCACCGTCAACACCCGCGAGGACCGGCCCGGCGCGGACCTGAGGGTCCGCAAGGCCATGGCCCTGGCCCTCGACCCCGCCCTCGACACCGAACGCGCCTACAACGGCAAGGGCCTGCCGGGCCAGGAGATCTTCCCGCCCGAGTCGCGCTGGCACTCCGAGGTGAAACCGGTCGGCGTCGACCTCGACCAGGCCAAGAAGCTTCTCGCCGAAGCCAAGAAGGACGGCTACGACGGCACCCTCACCTACATGGACGGCACCGACCCCGTCTCCCGGGCCAAGGCCGTCGTCACCAAGGCGATGCTGGAACGGGTCGGCTTCACGGTGAAGCTCGACATGGTCTCCTCGATCGCCGACCGGACGGCGAAGACCTACGTGGAGCACGACTTCGACATCAGCCGCGGCGCGGCGAGCGTCTCCGAGAGCGACCCCTACCACCGCCTGCAGAGCGTCCTGAACTCCAAGAGCTACGGCAACCCCGGCGGCTACGCCAACCCGAAGATGGACCAGCTGCTCGCCGAACTGCAGGGAGCGACCGACGAGGCCGAGACCCAGCGCATCCTCGACGACGTCCAGACGCTGTTCAACGAGGACGTCCCGGTGCTCAACCTCGGCGCCAGCGCCGCCTTCACCGCCTGGGGCGAGAACGTGCACGGCATCGTGCCGACCGACGAGTACATGGCCCTCTTCGGCGAGGCCTGGATCGGCAAGTGACCCCCACGGCCCCGACCCGGCGGCACCGGGCAGATCTGGAGGAATCATGAGTCCCGCCGCGCTGCGCCGACTGGCCCTTCGGGCGCTGGAACTCGTCGGCGTACTGCTCCTCGCGAGCATCGGGGTGTTCTCCCTGGTGGTCCTGCTGCCCGGCGACCCCGCGGTCGACATCCTCGGGGCCGGCCGGGCGCCCGCCGAGTACGCCGAACTCCGCACCGAACTCGGCCTCGACCAGCCCCTGGTCACCCGCTACTTCGACTGGCTGGGCGGTGCGCTCACCGGCGACCTCGGCCGCTCCGTCGTACCCCCGCAGAGCGACGTCACCGACCGGGTGCTGTCCGCGCTGCCCGTCAGCTTCGAGATCGCGGTGCTCGGACTGCTCATCGCCCTGCTGATCGCGGTGCCGCTGGCCATGTGGTCGGCGTACCGCGAGGGCTCGGCCGCCGACCGGATCATCGGCGCCGGCACCTTCGGCGTACTGTCCGTGCCGAGCTTCCTGGCCGGACTGCTGCTGATCCTCCTCCTGGTCAACTCGGCCGGCTGGTTCCCGCGTTCCGAATGGGTACGGATCGGCGACGGCGACCTGCTGGGCAACCTGCACCACGCCTTCCTGCCGGCCCTGACCGTCGCCCTCGCCGAACTCGCCCTGTTCGCCCGGGTACTGCGCGGCGACCTGATCGTGACCCTGCGCGAGGACTACATCCTCGCCGCCCGCGCCAAGGGCATGAACCCCCTGCGCATCCTGTTCACCGACGCCCTGCGCCCCTCCTCGTTCTCCCTGGTCACCCTGCTCGGCCTGAGCCTCGGCCGGCTGATCGGCAGCACCGTCGTCGTCGAGTACCTCTTCTCGCTGCCCGGCATGGGCACGCTCATCGTCAACGCCGCGGGCCAGGGCGACTATCCGATGGTCCAGGGCGCCGTGCTCACCATCGCCGTGATCTACGTGGTGATCAACGCCGGCATCGACCTCTCCTACGGCTACCTCGACCCGAGGACGCGACGTGTCCATGTCTGACATCGCTCCGCGCACGCGGACCGCCTTCCCCCAGCCCCTGCTCACCGCCGTGGCCCTCACCGTCCTCGGCCTCGTCCTGCTGGTGTTCGGCGCGACCACGCCCCACCTGGTCGCGCCGGCCAAGGCGACCGTCGCGCTGCTCGGCCTCGGCCTGCTGCTCGGCGGGGCCTCCCGGCTCGGCAAACGGTGGGCGGGGCCCGGCTTCGACGTGGTGTTCTGGTTCGGCGCGCTCTGGCTCCTGCTGCTCGGCCTCGCCATCCTGTGCGCGCCGTGGCTGCCGCTCGCCGAGGACCGGGACGTCGCGAGCACCGTCACCGAACCCGTCTTCGCCACCCCGGCGTTCACCGGCAGCCACCCGCTGGGCACCAACGCCTTCGGCCTCGACCTGCTCGCCAGATCCCTGTACGGCGCCCGCTCCTCGCTGCTCATCTCCCTGTCCGCGGTCGCCCTCGGCACCGTCGTCGGCGGGGCGATCGGCATGATCGCCGGCTACTTCCAGAAGACCGTCGACCGGGCGGTGGGCATCGCGACCAACTCGCTGCTCGCCGTGCCCCCGCTGATCCTGCTCATCGCCCTCGCCACCGTGCTCGAGCCGCACCTGCGCAACGTCGCCCTCTCCCTGGCGCTGCTCACCATCCCCGGCATGGTGCGCCTCGCCCGCGCCACCACCATGGCCTACGCCAACCGCGAGTTCGTCGTCGCGGCCCGCGCCATGGGCGCCACCCGCTCCCGCATCCTGCTGCGCGAACTGCTGCCCAACGTGCTGCTGCCCCTGCTGTCCCTGGCCGTCGTGATGATCTCGGTGCTCATCGTCGCCGAGGCCTCCCTCAGCTTCCTCGGACTCGGCATCCAGCCGCCGGAACCCACCTGGGGAAACATGATCGCCGAGGGGGAGGGACGGGTCTTCGAGGAACACCCGCACATCGTGCTCGTGCCCGGCGCCTTCCTCTTCCTCACCGTGTTCGCCTTCAACATCGTCGGCGAGAAGGCTCGCGGGCGATGGGACTCCCGGAGCGTGAAACTGTGACCACCACACCGGCGCCCGCCCCCGGCACCGACGAGGCCCCGCTGCTGAGCGCCACCGACGTCACCACCGCCTTCCACACGCCCCGCGGCCCGGTGCAGGCCGTCGACGGCGTCTGTCTGACCCTGTCCGAGGGCGAGACCCTCGGCATCGTCGGCGAGTCGGGATCGGGCAAGTCCGTGCTCGGCCGCACCCTCATGGGCCTGATCACCGACGGCCCCGGCACCACCGTGTCCGGCACGGTCCTGATCGGCGGCAAGGACGTCCACGCCCTGACCCCCGCCGGGCGGCGGGCCCTGTGGGGCACCGAGGCCGCCATGGTCTTCCAGGACCCCATGACCTCCCTGAACCCGGTCAAGAAGGTCGGCACGCACCTGTCCGAGAGCCTCCGGCTGCACCTCGGCCTGAACCGCGCCGAGGCCCGGGACCGGAGCGTCGACCTGCTCCGGCAGGTCGGCATCCCCGAACCCGCCCGGCGCGCCGGCCAGTACCCGCACGAACTCTCCGGCGGCATGCGCCAGCGCGTCGTCATCGCCATGGCCCTCGCCTGCGGCCCACGCCTGCTCATCGCCGACGAACCGACCACCGCGCTCGACGTCACGGTGCAGAAGCAGATCCTGGACCTGCTGCGGTCACTCGCCGAGGAACTGCGGATGGCGACCGTCCTCATCAGCCACGACCTCGCCACCGTCGCGGGCCGCACCGACCGCGTCGCGGTCATGTACGCCGGCCGCCTCGTCGAGTACGCCGACACCACCGCCGTCTTCGACCGCCCCCGCCACCCCTACAGCAGTGCCCTGATCGCCTCGATCCCGCGCCTGGACCTGCCCCCGCACACCCTGCTGCCCGCCATCGAGGGCCGCCCGCCCAACCTGCTGCACCCGCCCCCCGGATGCCGGTTCGCCCCGCGCTGCGACGCGGCGACCGACCACTGCACCACCGAGGCGCCCCGCCTCGCCGGATACGCCGGTGACCGCGACGCCGGCGGCGTCGTCGCCTGCCACCACCCCCTGGGCGCCGCCGAGGAGGCCACCGTATGACCCTCACCGAAGACGCCCCCGCCGCACGTGACCGGCGCCCCGCACTGACCGCGGAGAACCTCGTCGTGGAGTTCCCGGCCGGACGCGGGCAGAAGGTGCACGCCGTCTCCGGCGTCGGGCTGGAGGTCCCGGCCGGTCAGACCCTGGGCATTCTCGGCGAGTCGGGCTGCGGCAAGTCCACCGTCGGCCGCTCCCTGATCCAGCTGCCGCCCCCCGACTCGGGCACCGTCCGCCTCGGCGACGTCACCCTCACCGGACTCGCCCCGCGCGAACTGCGCCGCGCCCGCGCCCGGATGCAGATCATCATGCAGGACCCGGTCTCCGCCCTGAACCCGCGCCGCAGGGTCAAGGACCTGGTGTGGGAGGGCCCGTCGATCTGGGGATCCGGGGACGACCCCCGCGACAAGGACGCCCGCGTCGACGCCGCCCTGCGCGACGTCGGCCTCGACCCCGCGACCGTACGGGACCGCCGGCCGCACGAACTCTCCGGCGGCCAGTGCCAGCGGGTCTGCGTCGCCCGCGCCCTCATGCTCGACCCCGAGGTGCTGATCTGCGACGAACCCGTCTCCAGCCTGGACGTGTCCGTACAGGCGCAGATCCTCAACCTCCTGGAGACGACGACCCGTCGGCGGTCACTGAGCATGGTCTTCATCGCCCACGACGTGTCCGTGGTGAAGAACATCAGCGACCGCGTCATGGTCATGTACCTCGGCAAGGTCTGCGAGGTCCTGCCCTCCGACAGGATGCAGCACGAGGCCCTGCACCCCTACACCCGCCTGCTGCTCGCCTCCCTCCCCGAGGTCCAGCTCGGCTCCGCCGGGACGGCCGGCCCCGCCGCCGCGGGTCCCGTCACCGACGGGCCGGCCGCCGAACTTCCCTCACCCCTGAACCCGCCGTCCGGCTGCCGCTTCCGCACCCGCTGCCCGCTGGCCACCGAACAGTGCGCCACCGAGGAGCCCGCGCCGCGGGAGGTCCGCCCCGGCCACCAGGTCGCCTGCCACCACGCCGCACCGAGGAGGAACCACCCGTGACCACCAGCGAGACACCCGAGGCCCCCGACGTCCTGGCCCCCGCCAAGCTGGGCCCCGTCGAGCTCCGCAACCGCGTCATCAAGGCCGCGACCTACGAAGGGCTCAGCCACCGGTCCCTGGTCACCAAGGACCTCGTCGACTTCCACGTCGCCTACGCCCGCGGCGGCGTCGGCATGACCACCGTCGCCTACTGCGCGGTCGCCAGGGAAGGGCGCACCGACCGCCACCAGATCCACTGGACCGACGAGGCGATGCCGGGCCTGCGCGTCCTGACCGACGCCGTGCACGCCGAGGGCGCCGCGGTCTCGGCGCAGATCGGCCACGGCGGACCCGTCGCCAACCCGAAGGGCAACGGCGCCCCCGCCCTCTCCCCGTCCAAGCACTTCCACGCCACCACCCTGAGCTTCGCCCAGGAGGCGACCACCGCCGACATCCGGCGCATCACCGAGGCGCACGGGCAGGCCGCGCGCCGCGCCGTCGAGGCCGGCTTCGACGCCGTCGAGGTGCACCTGGGCCACAACTACCTGGCCAGCTCCTTCCTCAGCCCCCGGGTCAACCACCGCACCGACGCCTACGGCGGCAGCCTGGAGAACCGCGCCCGGTTCGCCCGGGAGATCATGCGGGCCGTGCGCGACGCGGTCGGCGGGCGCATCGCCGTCATCGCGAAGATGAACATGGACGACGGCGTGCCCGGCGGATTCTGGCTCGACGAGGCCATCCCCGTGACGCAGTGGCTCGAACAGGACGGCACCGTCGACGCCCTGGAGATGACGGCGGGCAGCTCGCTGCTCAACCCGATGTACCTCTTCAAGGGCGACGCCCCGCTCAAGGAGTTCTCCGCGATCATGCCGCAGCCGATCAAGCTCGGCGTGAAGATGGTCGGCGACCGGTTCCTGCGCAGCTACCCCTACCGGGACGCCTACCTCCTCGAGGACGCCCGGCAGATCCGCGCCGCGGTGAAACTGCCGATGATCCTGCTCGGCGGCATCACCGGCAAGCCCGTCATGGACCTCGCGATGCGGGAGGGCTTCGAGTTCGTCGCCATGGCCCGTGCCCTGCTGAGGGAACCCGACCTGGTCAACCGCCTGCGGGACGACGCCGGTACGCCGTCGCTGTGCATCCACTGCAACAAGTGCATGCCGACCAACTTCACCGGCACCCGCTGCGTCCTGGTCGACCGCGGCACCACCCGCGGCGACACCTGGGGCAAGTCCGCCGGGTACGTGGCGTGAGGGGTACGACAGGCGTCAGGAGCCGACCCGACGCCGTCGCCACGGCCGAGGCCGTCAGGAACGGCGAGAGCGACGCCCGCACCGTCACCGAGCAGGCGATCGCCCGCATCGAGAAGCTCGACCCCCGGCTCAACGCGGTGATCCACACCCGGTTCGAGGCTGCCCTGGCCGAGGTGGCCGCGGGCCTGCCCGACGGCCCGCTGCACGGCGTCCCCCTGCTCGTCAAGGATCTCGGAACCGAGGTGGAGGGCCTGCCCGCGACGGGCGGCAGCCGTCTCTTCGCCGACCTCACGGCCCGACGCGACAGCGAACTGGTGGCCCGCTACCGCCGCGCCGGCGCGGTCGTCCTCGGCACCACCAACACGCCCGAGCTGGGCCTCAACGCCTCCACCGAACCGGCGCTCTTCGGCCCCACCCGCAACCCGTGGAGCGGCGCGCACTCGCCCGGCGGCTCCAGCGGCGGTTCGGCGGCCGCGGTGGCGGCCGGGATGGTCCCGGTCGCGCACGCCAGCGACGGCGGCGGCTCGATCCGCATTCCGGCGGCGGCCTGCGGCCTGTTCGGCCTCAAACCCAGCCGCGGCCGTGTCTCACCCGCGCCCCGGCCCACCACCCTGTCGGGCCTCGTCTCCGTACACCACGCCGTCACCACGACCGTCCGGGACAGCGCCCTGCTCCTCGACGTCGCCGCGGGCCCGCTGCCCGGCGACGCCTACGCCGCACCGCAGCCGCCCGCCGCCTTCGCCGAACTGGCCCGCCGCGACCCGGGACGGCTGCGGATCGGCCTGCTCACCGAGCTGCCGGGGGGCCCGGACGTGCACCGGGAGTGCGCCGACGCGGCACGTGCCGCGGCCCTGCTGTGCGAACGCCTCGGCCACGAGATCGTGGAGACCACCGCCCGCTACCGCCCCGCCGACGTCGGCCGCACCTCCGGCGTCCTGATGGGCGCCGACCTCGTCGCGCAGATCGACGCCCGCCTCGACCGGCTCGGCAGGCCCCTGGCCGACGACGACGTCGAGCCCTTCACCCGCGTCCTGTACGAGACCTACCGCGCCCTTCCCGCGGCCGACGTCAGCCGCGCGCTGCGCCGGGCGCAGGAGATCGGCTGGGAGGTGGGCGCCGCGTTCCACGAGGTCGACGTGCTGCTCAGCCCGACCCTCGCGCGGCCCACCCCGCTGCTCGGCACCCTCGACACGGCCGACCCGGAGTCGATCCACCGGCACGCTTCCGTCTGTTCCGCCTTCACCAGCGTCCACAACGTCACCGGGATGCCGGCGATGTCCGTCCCCTTCGGCCACGACGGCGAGGGCCTGCCGCTCGGGGTCCAGTTCGCCGCACCACTCGGCGGCGAGGGCCTGCTGTTCGCCCTCGCGGCACAGCTGGAACAGGCGGCCCCGTGGGGCGGCCCGCCCCCACCGTGACCGGGGGCCGGGACGAGCTGTGCGGCGGACGACGGGGCCGCCCCGCCCACCAGTGACGAAGTTCGTGGGCGGGGGCTTCACGGACGGCACGTGCCCGCCCCGCGCCCGGGTGCGCTGTGCGGCGTCGGTGCGGGAACGCCGAACGGCACGGCGTCGCATGCGCAGGGGCAGCGCGTACCAGCAGAGGCCGAACCACGGCATGACCCCGCCGGCGCTTCGGCTTCGGCTTCGGCGAGGAGTTCTCCCGGACGACCCGGTGGCACGTCGCGCAGGGGCCCGTCGTCGACCGTCGGGTGCGTTGCCTTCAGGAACAGGAGCTCTTTGCTCCGGGAACGACGGACCACCACAGGAGGTTTCGTGGCGGCCGCCGGCCGGTCCGACGGGTGCCGGTTCCGGAGAAGCCCTGCTCCTGGGGCAGCCGGACGGCGGCCGCGCGGATGACTTCGCGGGCCCTGGTGCCGGAGTCGGCCTGAAGCATGCGGGACAGGACAGGGGTGCCACTGCTTCGCAACTGCGGGTTCGCGCGTTCACGGGAGCGAGTCGGGCACCCTGTGACGGCTTTCAACAACTTCGGTCAACCATGTTGACTCCCCACTGAGGGGTCTGCACATTACCTGTCAGTAGAACCGTTCCGCCATCGCGCGACCCGCGGCACTTTTCCGTGCTCGAACAGCTCCGCTCCCGCCCTTGGCGTGCCCAGTCGACGGCCGCCCCCACTGCTCCGCGTCCGCCTCCGCTGCTCCGCGTCCGCCTCCGAGGAGAGGGATCACATGCCGAAACGCACCCTGCGGAATGTCATGTCCACATCAATCGCGCTGGTCGGTGCGCTCGCCTTCAGCCTTACCGGCGGCACCGCACACGCTTCCGCGCCGCTGGACTACGTCGCTCTCGGCGACAGCTACAGCGCCGGCTCGGGCGTGCTGCCCGTGGACCCCACCAACCTGCTGTGCCTGCGATCCACCGCGAACTACCCCAACGTGATCACCGCCCGGACGGGCGCCCGCCTGAAGGACGTGACCTGCGGCGCCGCCCAGACGAAGCACTTCACCGAGTCCCAGTACCTCGGGGTCGCGCCCCAGACGAACGCGCTCAGCACGAACACCGACCTGGTGACGCTGACGATCGGCGGCAACGACAACGGCACCTTCATCAACGCCCTGACGGCCTGCGGCACCGCGGGCATCCTCAGTGGCGGGAAGGGCAGCCCTTGCAAGGACAAGCACGGCACGTCCTTCACCGACCAGATCGACACGAACACCTATCCGGCGCTCAAGGCCGCCCTGCAGGCCGTGCGGGCCAAGGCGCCCAGCGCCCGGGTGGCGGTCCTGGGCTACCCGTGGATCACACCCGCCGGGGCCGACCAGTCCTGCTTCGCGAAGCTGCCGATCGCCACCGGTGACGTGACCTACCTGCGCGGCATACAGGCACACCTCAACGCGGCCGTCGAACGCGCGAGCAAAGCGACCGGCGCCACCTACGTGGACTTCTCCCGGGTGTCCGAGGGCCACGACGCGTGCAAGCCCGCCGGCACCCGCTGGATCGAGCCCCTCCTCTTCGGCAGCAGCGTCATCCCCGTCCACCCCAACGCCCTCGGAGAGCGGCGCATGGCCGAGCACGCCATGAGCGTCCTCGGTCTCGGCTGACGGCGGCGCGCTTCATCCCCGATGACCGGTCCGCTCGGGCTCGGTGCCCGAGCGGACTGGTGCGGTCGTCTTCGACGCCGCCTCCGGGGCGAAGGCTCCCGTCGGTCCCGAACCGTCGCCCAGCCCGAAGGCACCCTCGCCCGGCCCGGAACGCCTCTCCCGGGGGGTGGAGGGCGGGGGGCCGGGTGCCGCACGCCGGGCGGTCACACCTTCCTGCGCCGGCTGCACACGGCGCGCTGCCCGCAGCATCCGCCGCCGTACGGCCCCTCCAGCCACTCGCGCGCCGTGTCCCGCCGGAAGGCGGTGCCCGGCCGGGCACCCGGCCGGCCCGCACCGGACGGTCCGCCGCCACCGGATCCGGCCAGGTCCGGGTAGAGCGCCTCCGACACCTGGTGCGCGGCCGTCGCGACCAGTGGCGCCAGGCGTTCGAGATGCATCTGCCCCAGCTCGCCGCAGAGCGATATGGCGCCGACCGGACCGTCGGGGCCGCGGACGACGCAGGCCACGGATCCCACCCCGGGCATGCCTCCGCCGCGGTCGAAGGCGACCCCGCGCATGCGCCGGATGACGTTGAGCTCGCAGTGGACGGGGGTGAAGCCCTCGTCCGTGTTGTCGACGAGCTCGGGGCAGTCCCGCAGCAGTTCCTGGACGTCCTCCGGAGGGAGGTACGCCAGCATGGACTTGCCGAGCCCGTTGCTCGTCACCCACCAGCGGGTACCCACGTCGGACGGCAGGGCCGCGGCGAAGGTCCCGCCGATCTTGTCCAGGAAGACCACCTCGGGACCGTCGAGCACCCCGAGGTGGACGACCAGTCCCGTATGCACCTGGAGTCGGTGCAGAACGGGCGCGGCCGCCTTGCGCAGCTCGTCCCAGTTGCGGGTGCCTCCGCCGGACCGCAGTGCGCGGCGCCCGAGGGAGTACCCGTGGTCACCACGTGTGATCCAGCCCAGCTGGATGAGTTGGTTGAGGATTCTGTGTGCGGTGGAACGGGGCAGGGAGGTGCGGCCCTCCACCTCCTCCAGGGTGAGGCTGGTTCCGCTCCTGCCGAACGCATCGAGGATGCGTGTCATCCGGCCGACCATGGACGACGACAGGTCGTGTCCTTGCTCGGGCTCGGTGAGGACGGGCAGTGGCATGGCGGACTTCATTGTCGGCACGGGCCGCTCCTCTTCTTTGCAGAAGGGCCTTGGACGCTGACGCGCATCTTTCAAGCAAGCGTTTGGTTGGCTGGGACTGTAATCGCCGCATCGTTGCAGGTCCATACTCCTGACAAGGCCTGTTGCAACGGACCGGCGACGGGGCCCGCCTCCCGCTGACCGGGAGCCACGGGCTGAAAGCCGTCGGCCGGTCCCCATACTCTCCGGGCACCTCTCGCCGTCGTCCCGCCCGCCCCGACGCGTCGCACCCACGACGGCGCATCCACCGCCACGGGCGCACGGCGTGTTCGCCATCGGAGCCCCAGGAGCGGAACCATGAAGACCGGCCTCTTCTTCGACCTGCGCAACCCTCCCCGCTGGCAACGGCCTTGGGCCGATCACTACCGCAGCACCCTGGACCTGATCGGTGAGGCCGAGGAGACGGGCGCGGACGCGGTGTGGCTGACCGAGCACCACTTCACCGAGGACGGGTACCTCCCGCAGCCGCTCACGTTCGCCGCTGCCGTGGCGGCACGCACCTCCAGGGTCCGGATCGGCACCGGGATCCTGCTGGCGGCCCTGCGGCACCCCCGGCACACCGCGGAGGAAGCCGCGGTCGTCGACCTCGTCTCCGGCGGCAGGCTGGAACTCGGGATCGGCGCCGGCTTCTCCCGACGGGAGTACGACGCCTTCGGTGCGGATCTGCGGCGCCGGTACACCCTGACGGACAGCGCGGCCGCCGAGATCCGCCGGCTGCTGGCCGAGGAGGTGACACCGCCTCCCGTGCAGAGCCCGGTGCCGCTCTGGATGGGATACCAGGGGCCGCAGGGAGCCCGCCGCGCAGGCCTGCTCGGTACCGGACTGCTGTCCCTGGACCCGCGTCTGCTGGGGCCCTACACGGAGGCCCTCGCAGCGGGCGGACACCCGCCGTCGGCCGCCCGCATGGGCGGCCTGATCGACATCATCGTGGCCGACGACCCCGAGGAGGCGTTCCGGCGCATCCTCCCGCACTACACCTACCAGGTGAACTCCTACCGGCGGATCGGCGCCGCGGGGCCGGACGTTCCCCGTGACCTCACCGTCGACGAGGTGTCGGCCGGAGCCGTCCGCAGGAGCGGGGCCCCCGGACTGACCGTGCTCACCCCGCAGGACGCCGTCCGGGCCGTCCGGGAACGCACGACCGGACTCCCGGTCGAGCACGTCTACTTCTGGGCCAGCGTCGCCGCCATGCCCGAGGACCTCGTACGGCGTCACATCGAGCTGCTGTTCGGCGAGGTGGCGCCGGCGCTGCGTTCCGGGGCGGGAACCGGGTGACGGTCACGGAGGGCCCGGGAAAGCCCGCACCGGCCGGGGGCGGACTTTCCCGGGCCCTCCCTCGTACTGGGGCACCGTCCTGCCCGGCCCTCACCGGTGCGCGATGCGCCGTAGGCGGAGGGAAAGGAGTGCCCGCCGCGGATCCGCGCCTCCCTCCGATCGGGAGACGGAGGCCGCCCGCGACCCGCGGGCCGCCGCTCCCGATCAGCGGGAGCGGGAGTTCGGAAGTCGGCCGAGGGCTGTTTCAGGATGACCCACCGACACGGTGCAGTGGCGCACCGGTCAGCCGGGGAGGCAGACATGGGTGACACAGTGGCCGAGGACGAGGTCCGGACCATCGAAGCCGGGAGCAACCCCACCAGGTTCGCGCGTGGCTGGCACTGCGTGGGTCTGGCGGAGAGCTTCCGGGACGGCACACCCCACGAGATCAAGATCTTCGGTGAGACGGCCGTCGTCTTCGCCCGGCAGGACGGCACGATCCACATGATCGACGCCTTCTGCCGCCACATGGGCGGCAACCTGGCCAAGGGCACGGTCAAGGGCGACACCGTCGCCTGCCCGTTCCACGACTGGCGCTGGAACGGCGAGGGACGCTGTGCGGGCGTGCCGTACGCCCGGCGGGTGCCGCTGCGCGGGCGGACCAAGGCCTGGATCACGATGGAACGCAACGGGCTGTTCTTCGTGTGGAACGACCCCCAGGGCAACCCGCCGCCGCCCGAGGTGACGATCCCCGGGATCGACGACTACGACAACGGCCGGTGGACCCAGTGGGCCTGGAAGTCGTACCTGGTCGAGGGCGCGCACTGCCGGGAGATCGTCGACAACCTGGTCGACATGGCGCACTTCTTCTACGTGCACTTCCAGATCCCGCGCTTCTTCAAGAACGTCTTCCAGGGGCACGTCGCGTCCCAGTACATGACGTCCACCGGGCGGGACGACATCAAGACCGGCGTCCAGATGGACCTGCCCGAAGCCGTCACCCGCTCCGAGGCGAGCTACTACGGCCCCTCGTTCATGCTGGACACCATCTGGACCGACTCCGACGGCGACACCGTCGAGGCCAAGCTCGTCAACTGCCACTACCCGATCTCGCCCGACTCCTTCCTGCTGCAGTACGGGATCATCGTCGAGAAGAAGCCGGGCATGACCGACGAACAGGCCCAGGAGATGGGCACGATGTTCGTCGACGGTCTCGAGGAGCAGTTCCTCCAGGACGTCGAGGTCTGGAAGCACAAGTCGCGGATCGAGAACCCCCTGCTCACCGAGGAGGACGGTCCGGTCTACCAACTGCGCCGCTGGTACGAGCAGTTCTACGTCGACGTCGAGGACGTCACGCCCGAGATGGTGCAGCGCTTCGAGTTCGAGGTCGACTGCGACCAGGCGATCGGTATCTGGGAGGCGGAGTCCCGGGAGAACGCCGCCCGGGAGGGCCAGGCCCAGGCCTGAGTCCCGCGTCCCCAACCGTCCACCCTCACGAGGATCCTCATGAACACCGTACGCGAATACATGATCGCCCATGCCGGCAAGCTGCGGGAGCAGGATGTCGAGGCCGAGCGGCTCGGACGGCTGTCCGACGGGACCGCGGCCCTGATGAGGTCCGCGGGCGCCGTCCGCATGCTCCAGCCGAAGGAGTTCGGCGGAGCCCAGGCGCACCTCGCCGAGTTCGCCGAGGCGGTCATGGAGACCGCCCGCTTCTCCGGGTCCGCCGGCTGGGTCCAGGGGATCGTCGGCGTCCACCCCTGGCAACTCGCCTACGCCGACCGCCGCGTGCAGGAGGAGGTGTGGGGCGAGGACCCCGACACCTGGATCGCCTCGCCGTACCAGCCCGCCGGCCGGCTGCGGCCGGTGGACGGCGGCTACCGCTTCTCCGGGCGCTGGCAGTTCTCCTCGGGCACCGACCACTGTCAGTGGATCTTCCTCGGCGGTCTGCTCTGTGACGCGGACGGGGAGCCCGTCGGCCCGCCCCGGCAGGTGCACGTCATCCTGCCGCGCTCGGACTACGAGATCATCGACGACTCCTGGAACGTCGTCGGTCTCAAGGGCACGGGCAGCAAGGACATCGTCGTGCGCGACGCCTTCGTGCCCGACTACCGGGTCATGGACGGCGACAAGGTCCTCGACGGCCGCGCCGTCAGGGAGTTCGGCCGGGAGGAGACGCTCTACCGCATCCCCTGGTCCTGCGCGTTCCCCGCGGGCATCACCTCCGCGGTCATCGGTATCGCCGAGGGCGCCCTGGAGACGGCCCTCGGATACCAGAGCGACCGGATCAACGCCCAGGGCACCAAGGTCCGTGAGGACCCGTACACGTTGTCGGTGATGGGGGAGGCCATCGCCGACATCCGGGCGGCCCGCAGCGAGATCCTGGGCAACCTCAACCGTGTCTGGGACATCGTGGACTCGGGCCGTGACGTCCCCTTCGACGTGCGGGCCGAGGGCCGGCTGTCCCAGGTGCGGGCCGCCTGGCGGGCCGTCCGCGCCGTCGACGAGATCTTCGCCCGGTCCGGCGGCAACGCCCTGCGCATGGACAAGCCGCTCCAGCGCTACTGGCGCGACGCCCACGCGGGGCTGAACCACGCGATCCACATCCCCGGCCCCACCTACCACGCGAACGCCCTGACCCGTATGGGAGTCGAACCCCAGGGCGCCTTGCGGGCCCTGATCTGACCGCCGTCGAACACAGTGCAGAAGGAGAACGAGAACGATGACAGAGATCCGCGCTCTGGGGTACGTGACCGTGCAGACCACCGACATGGAGCGGTGGCGTGAACTGGCCTTCGACGTCCTGAGCTTCGCCGAGGGCACCGGCCCCGACCCCGACGCCCTCTACCTGCGGATGGACGAGCGGGCGGCGCGCATGGTGGTCCACCCCGGTGAGATCGACGCCGTGCGCAGCGTGGGCTGGGAGGTGCGCGACCGGTTCGCGCTGGCCCGGGTCACCGAGACGCTGGAGAAGGCCGGGTACGAGGTCGAGCGGCTGTCGGAGGAGGAAGCGGACGAACGCCGGGTGGAGGAGGGCATCGCCTTCCTGGACCCGTCCGGCATACGGACCGAGATCTTCCACGGTCCCGTCCTCGACCACTCGCCGGTCGTCACCCGGCACGGCAACCGCTTCGTCACCGGCGCCGAGGGACTCGGGCACGTGGTCCTGCCGACCACCGACATGGAAGCGTCCGAGAAGCTCTACCTCGAGACACTCGGCTTCCTTCCGCGCGGAGCCATGCGCATGACGCCGCCCGGCGTCCCGGCGCAGCGGATCCGCTTCATCGGCGTGAACCGCCGCCACCACAGCCTGGCGCTCTGCCCGGCCCCGAAGGTGGGCATGCCCGCGCTGGTGCACGTGATGGTCGAGGTCGAGGACCTGGACGACGTGGGCCGCGCGCTCGACCGCTGCGTCGGCCGCGAGTTCTCGATCTCCTCGACGCTGGGCCGGCACACCAACGACAAGATGGTCTCCTTCTACCTGCGGGCACCCGGCGGCTGGGACATCGAGTACGGCTGCCACGGCATGCTCGTCGACGAGTCGCACTACACCGCCGAGGAGATCACCGCGGACAGCTACTGGGGTCACGACTGGTCCGGCTCCGAGCCGCTCGCGACCTTCAGTTAGGCCGTCACCGCACGGTTGCGCCGTCCGCCCCGGGGAGTCGAGGGCGGGGGCGGATCCCGCCGGCCCGGCCCGGGGTCTCCCGTCCGCATCCGGTGGACCGGGGAGCTGTTCAACCGGTCCCGGTCCGGTCCGCCGGCCCGATCCGGACGGGAGAGCCCGGGGTGTTCCGGGCCGTCGGCGCCGCCGTCCCGCACCGCCGTGACGGACGGCGGCGCGAGACGGCGGTGCGGCAGGTGCCCGTTGCACGGTGCTCCCCCCACCGCTCCGGCGGGCACCTGCCGCACCCGCACAGCCGGCTCCCTGCCCCCCCGGGGGCACATCCCCTACCGCAGACAGAGGTCCGGTCCGTGTGCGTATCCGTACGGGACGCGACGGCGACCGGGCCCGGAGAGCGAGCGTTTCCATGCAACCGGTCAAGTGCGGCGCGTGCGACACCCGCGTGCTCGTGGCGAAGTACAGCGAGATCCACACCAGTGTCCAGTGGCTCTCCGAGGCCGAGGAGACCTGCCCGGAGTTCGCCGCCGCCGCCGGAGAGGGCAGGCCCAGCGCCTTCGTACCGTCGTGCCCGCGGCTGCGGGAGACCATCGGCGCGGCGACGCGCGACGGGCTGATACCCGAATCCCGGTTCAGCGAGCCGGCACCCCTTCCCGCGCAGTGAGGGGACGGACCCATGAGTGATCTCGAAGAGCGGGTCGGGCGGCTGGAGTCCATCGAGGACATCCGGCAGCTGGTCTCCCGCTACGCCCTCGCCCTGGACAGCCGGGACATCCCCACCCTGGTGTCGCTCTTCGTCGAGGACGTCAGGACCCATGACGGGCGGGTCGGCCGCGAGGCCCTGGCCGAGTGGTTCGATCCGGTGCTGCGGCCCTTCGGAACCACCTTCCATCTCGTCGGCAACCACATCATCGACTTCACGGACGGGGACCACGCCACCGGCATCGTCTACTGCCGGCCGGAGCACGAGGTCCAGGACCTGTGGGTGGTGATGCCGATGCAGTACTGGGACCGCTACGAACGCCGGGACGGGCGCTGGTACTTCACCTCGCGCAGCACCCACGTGTTCTACGCGGCGGACGTCCGGGAGAATCCGCTGGAGGTCCCGGGACGGTTCCATTTCCCGGGAAACCCCTTCATCCACCGGGCGGACCTGCCCGAACGCTGGGAAACCTGGCAGCGCTTCTGGGGCACCGGCACCGGCACCGGCACCGGTGCCGGCACCGGCACGGACACGGACACCGGCGCCGGCACCGAGGAGGAGGCCACATGAGCGGCGACGCGGTCGAGGCCCGGATCGCTCGTCTGGAGGCCCTCGCGGAGATCCGGACCCTGCCGGTCAGGTACGCACACCATTACGCCGGTCTCGACATGGACGCCCTGGCCGGCCTCTACGCCGATCCGCTGACGCTGCGGACGGGCGAGGCGAGCAGCAGGGAAGCCCTGCGCGCGTCGTTCGAGCGGTCCGGCGCTCCACCCGACGGGGTGCGGATGGCGGTCCTGCACACCGGGAACCACATCGTCCGCCTCACCGACGACGGCCGGGCGGTGGGGAGCGTCTACTGCCGGGCAGAGGTCCAGCGCGGCGACGGGTCCTTCTTCCACCAGGCCATTCACTACGGTGACCACTACTGCCACCAGGACGGAGCCTGGAGGTTCGAGCGGCAGCGCGACCACGAACTGTTCTACGGCGCGCCCCCCGCGACCCCGCCGAACAGCCTCCCGCCCGCGAACTGGCCCGAGCGCGATACCGGCCGCGGCACGTTCCCCCCTGGCGTGGCGGACGGACGCGGCCCGGTGGAGTGAGGGTGTGATGCCACCCGGGGGGGCGGGTCCGCCCTGGAGTGTGCCGGGTCCGCCCGGCGCGCGTCCGCGGGGTTCGCCCGGCAGGCAAGCAGAGGAGGCGGTACCGGCCGCGGAAGCCGGTACCGCCCCTGTTCCGTCCGAGGGCGAAGGGGGCCGTCGGTGAACAGATCCCCGTCGGTCGGCACCGCAGCCGGCCACCCGGGTGCGCGGCCGGTCGCACAGATACGTCCGAGGCGACCGGGAACTCCCGTTGCCGTACCCCGCCCGCAGTGGTCGCGGCCGGTGCCGGGGCGTGGCCCCGGGGCACCGGCCGGGGTACCGCCGGGCTGCTCCGGTCGCTGTCAGCCGAAGTTGGCCTGGCCTCCGTCCAGCGGTACCGTCGCCCCGGTGAGATAGCGGGCGTCGGGCCCGCAGAGCATCGCGACGGCCCGGCCGACGTCGTGCTCGCAGTCGCCGACGTGGCCGAGCGGTATGGTCGCGCGGAACTGCGCCGCCTCCTCGGGGTTCTCGGCCTCCCACCTCTCGTACGTGGGCGACACGGCGTGCGGAGCCACCGCGTTCACCCGGATGTTGTCCGGCCCCCACTCGCTGGCCGCGGTGCGGGTCACGGAGCGGATGGCCGACTTGGCCGCCGCGTACGCGCCGTAGTTGCTCTGGTCCCAGCGGACCATGACCGAGCTGAGCAGGTTGACGATCACGCCGCCGCCACGCCGGAGCAGGTGGGGATGGGCGGCCTTCATGAAGGCGAAGGTGGCGAAGGGGCCACTGCCGAACCCGGCCCGGAAGTCCGCGTCGCTCATCGAGAGCAGGGGGCCGAAGGCGCCGCTGTAGGCGTTGTTGACGAGGATGTCGATTCCGCCGAAGTGGCCGGCGATCCGGTCCAGCAGCTCCGGCACACGGTCGGTGTCCGCCACGTCGCAGACGAAGGGATCGGCCTTCACACCGCGTGCGCGAAGGAGTTCGCAGGTCGTCTCCAGCTTCTCGGGAGTCCGTCCGAGCACGGCGATCGACGCCCCCTCGGTGCCGAGCGCGAGGGCTATGCCCCGGCCCACCCCCTGGCCCGCTCCGGTGACGATCCCGACCTTGCCCTCGAGTCTGCCCATCGGTCTTCCTCTCTCGTATCCCGCTCCGAGGCCGGATCCCCCGTCGTAGGTGATGCGCGGCCGGTCGTCGGCCGGAACGCGCGGCAAGCGAGGACGAGCCCCTCGGCAGGCTCCTGCTCGTCGAGCACCTCGTTCGGTCATGGCTCCGAGAACGTAGTCAGGGGTGCCGGACAGGCGCCCGTGTTCCTCCCGATCAGCGGGAGCCGGTGGTGGGCCGCGAACAGTTCCGGACGCCGGTGCGGGGCACGGCACCGATGACAACGGCACCGCCTCAGCGGGCGAGTTGCCCGAAGACCTCGCCCCCCGCACCGACCGACGCGGGTGCGGACCGGACGGGGCACTCGAGGGTGGGCACACGGCGACTCTTGCTATAAGATTCGTCAGCAAGGCGCTGTTACCGCCAGTAATAGCAAGGGAGGGCGGCGCGCTTCCCGGACCCGACTCGAGGAGTCCCCGCATGGCCATCAGCATCTCGCGACCGGAGAGCAAGAGCCGCACGTCCGAGGACGGCACCGCGCGGCGGCTGCTCGACTCCTCCGCGCAGCTCTCGTACGACCCGCTCACCGAGGTCGACTGGGAGACCCCGCTCGACGAGAGCTTCCACGGCACCAGCCCTGAGTGGAGCACCCTCTACGGGACGGAGTACTGGAACGAGTTGACCGACGCGCAGCGCAAGGCGCTGACGCGGCAGGAGGCCGCCTCGGTGGCCAGCACCGGAATCTGGTTCGAGATGATCCTGCAGCAGATGGTGCTGCGGGACATCTACGCCAAGGACCCGACGGACGACACCGTCCAGTGGGCGCTCACCGAGATCGCCGACGAGTGCCGCCACTCGATCATGTTCGCCCGCGGCGCGAAGAAGCTTCGGGCACCGGCCTACCGCCCCCACCGGGCAGCGGTCGAACTCGGCCGGATCTTCAAGACCGTCGCGTTCGGTGAAGCGGCGTACGCGGCGATCCTGGTGGCCGAGGAGGTCCTCGACGTCATGCAGCGCGACTGGATGCGCGACGAACGGGTCGTGCCCTTCGTCCGCACCATCAACAACATCCACGTCGTCGAGGAATCACGGCACATGAAGTTCGCCCGCGACGAGACGCGCAGGCACCTCGCGCGCGCCGGACGCGTGCGCCGCCGGATCCACTCGTTCGTCATCGCCGTGGCGTCCTACGTCATCGTCACCAGCATGGTGAACCGGAAGGTCTACGCCAACGCCGGACTGGACGAGGCGCGCGCCCTTCGTGAGGCGAAGGCCAACGAGCATCACAAGTCGATGATGCGCTCGAGCTGTTCCGGGCTGATGGACTTCCTGGCCTCGGCAGGACTGCTCACCAAGCCCGCGCTGTTCTTCTACAAGCGCGCCCATCTGATCTGACGACCTCCAGGCGAGCGGACGACATGGCCTTCGCGATCACCCAGACCTGCTGCACGGACGCCACCTGCGTAACCGTCTGCCCGGTCAACTGCATTCACCCCACGCCCGAGGAACGGGCCTTCGGCAGCACGGAGATGCTGTACATCGATCCGAAGGCGTGCATCGACTGCGGTGCCTGCGCCGACGCCTGCCCGGTGGACGCCGTCTTCCCGGTCGACAGCCTGACCGGCGGACAACGGGAGTACGCCGGCATCAACGCGGCCCACTTCGGGCACACCGGGACGGCGTCACAGGCGGAGGCGGAGACACCGGCGGTTTCCGGAGCGGCCGACCCCGGCCCGAACTTCCACCCCTGGGGCGGACCGACCTTCGACCGCGTCCTGCCACCGGACTTCCGGCCGCTCCGGGTGGCGATCGTCGGCACCGGGCCGGCCGGCATGTACGCCGCCGAGGACCTGCTGCTCCACACCCGGTCCGAGGTGACCCTCGTCGACCGGCTTCCGGTCGCCGGCGGACTCGTCCGGTACGGCGTGGCGCCGGACCACCCGGCGACCAAGAGGATCGGCGACACCTTCGCCCGCTTCCACACCCACCCCCGCGTCCGCATGCACCTCGGCCTCGAAGTGGGCGCGGGCGTCACGGCCGAGGAACTCGCCGCACACCACGATGCGGTGATCTACGCCGTGGGCGCCGCCGCGGACCGGCAACTCGGCATCCCCGGCGAGAACCTGACGGGCAGCCTCCCCGCCACCACCTTCGTCGCCTGGTGCAACGGACATCCGGAGGTCGCACCGGACGCCGTCGACCTCTCGGCCGGACGTGCCGTCGTGGTCGGCAACGGCAACGTCGCCCTCGACGTCGCCCGGATCCTGGTCTCCGACCCGGAGACACTGGCCGGCACGGCGATCGCCGGCCACGCGTGGGAGGAGCTGCGCCGCAGCAAGGTGCGCGAGGTGGTGCTGATCGGGCGCCGTGGTCCGGAACACGCGGCGTACACCAGGCCCGAACTGCTCGCTCTGAAACACCTACCCGGCGTGGACCTGCTCGTGGACGACCACGATGCGCGCGTCGGGGCCACGATCGACGCCGCCGGTCCCGGGGACAAGGCGGGACTGCTGCGGGGCGTGGCACGTGAGGCCGTCGACTGGTTCCTCGTCCCCGGGGCAGCGGGACGGCGGCGCCGCATCGTGTTCCGCTTCCTCTCCACGCCCGTCGAAGTCCGCGGAGACGAGGCCGTCCGCGCGGTGCGCGCCACCGGCGGCGCCGGTGAGCAGGAGATACCGGCCGGCCTGGCGCTGCGGGCGGTCGGCCACCGCGGAGCACCCCCGGCGGGGCTGCCGTTCGACGAGGACACCGGGACCGTTCCGCACGAGCGCGGCCGGGTGCCCGGCAGGCCCGGGACCTACGTCGTGGGCTGGATCAAACGCGGGCCTTCGGGAGGCATCGGCGCCAACCGCACGTGCGCGGCCGAGACGGTCGGCACCCTGCTGGCCGACGCGGTCGCGGGCGTACTGCCCGCGCCGTCCGGCGGACCGAAGGCATTCCGCCGCCTTGCACGCCGACGACGCCGCTGACTCCCCACGCCCGACACCACCGAGCCGTCATTCCCACCGTCGAAACGGGCCTCGGCGTCGAAACGGGCCTCGGCGTCGAAACGGTGCGGCCTTCGCCGGACCGCCCGGTGGAGGGCACCGGACGAGGGCGTATTCGGCCCGCGCCCCGCGCCGCCGTGCCGGGCTCTCCTGCCGTGTTCCTTTTCGGCACCGAGTCCATGAACACGCCGGGACACGATGACACGGATCGCCGGGCAGACCTCCATTACGCTGCGCAGGCGTACCGAATCGATCTCGTGCGGCGCCGCCGCTCCCGGGGGATGCAGCAGGCTCCCTCCGCCCACACGAAGGAGTCTCCATGGCGTCCGAGCGTTTCCAGAAGGCAATGGAAAAGATGATGGAGTACCAGCCCAAGGAAAACCCCGATATCTCGTCGCACACGAAGCTCATCGAGTACTACGAGGAACTCGCGCCCGACCTGCCGAACCTGATCGTCGAGTTCCCGTTCGGTGACATCTATTCCCGGACGGCCCTGGACAAGAAGCAGCAGGCCCTGGTCACCATTGCGGGACTGACGGCCTTCGGCACCGAACCGCAGCTCGAGTTGCACATCAACACAGGCTTCAACGTCGGCCTCACGAAGGACCAGGTGGTCGGGGCGATCATCCACCTGATTCCCTACGTCGGCTATCCGAAGAGCCTGAATGCCCTGACACTCGTCAAAAAGGTGCTCGCCGAGCGCGACGACGTCGAATAGGCCCCGCCGGCAGCCGGGGCTGATCCCGCGTCACAAAGAAGCTCGTCATGCATCTGGTGATCGGCCTCGGGCCGATCGGCAGGAACCTCGGCAGAATCTCGCCGAAAAGGGCCGCGAAGTCTACGGCTGCGATACTTCCGTCCTGGGCTCCGAGGCGAAGTAAACCCTCACGTCAACGGACCTGGTTCCCCGTCGACCGGCAGCTGGGCACGGCACTGGCCGTGCCCAACTGTCGATGGACGAGCCTCAACTGAGGTGTCAGGCGTGTCGCCGGGTCCACACGGGGGTGACGAAGGCGATGAGGACGGCCGCGATGCCGATCTGGAAGATATGGCGGATCCAGTCGATGCCGCCGGTGTCGCGCACGCCGACGGCGCTGGCGAGTGCGTTGCCGGCGACGGCGCCGACGATGCCCAGGAGAACGGTCAGCCACAGGGGGATGGGCTGGCGCCCGGGAATGACGAGCTTGGCGAGCAGACCGATGATGAGCCCCGCGACGATGGCCCAGAGAAACGACACGACATCTCCTTCCGTTCGTGGTCCCGACCTTCGGGAACCACTACCGCGTGCCCGCCGGAGACCGCCATAAGCGTCGTCCGCCGCTGTGATCTCCCCGCCGGCGCCACGTCCGCACGACCCGTCGGGGAAAGGCTCACCTCGCGGCCAGGGACCAAGCGCCGGGCGCCAGGCCCTGGACACGATCTGCCGGTACCGGCCACGCCCGCGCCCCGCGCTCGAAGGGCGCCCGCCGCGTGTTCCTTCCCGTCCTCCGGGTACTCAGCCGGGAATCAGGACGAATGAGGGAGAAAGCGTGCATCTGTCATTTTTGGAGCCACTGTTCGACCGTCCCGGTCCGTGGGCCACCGTCTACTTCGACCCCGCCCAGAACGACGAGGCGGGAGCCAAACGACGCGAGCTGTCCGTACGGGAAGCGTGCCGGACGCTGGAGGAGGAAGGCGCTGACGCGGCGACCACCCAGGCGATGCGCGAGGCCCTGACGAACATCGGCCCCGCCGAGGACCCGGCGGGACGAGTGGTCTTCGCCGCCGGAGGGGACGTGGTGCTCAGCCGTCGCCTCTCCCGGCCTCCGCAGCGGCAGATCGCCAGCTGGGCCCCTCTGCCCCGTCTGACGCCCCTGCTGGAGCTGTGCGGCCAGGACCCGGTCTGCCTCGTGGCGTACATCGACCGGACCGGCGCCGACTTCGAACTGCGCGGGGCGGCCGGTGCGCAGGACGCCGGGCAGATCGAGGGGCGGCAGCGGCCGGTTCACCGTACGGCCTCGGCCGACTGGTCCGAGCGGCACTTCCAGCTCAAGGTCGAGAACACCTGGGAACACAACGCCGTCGAGATCGCCGACGCGCTCGGCTCGGCGTACGAGGAGTCCGGCGCCGACCTGGTCGTCCTGGTCGGCGACCCCCGTGAACGGCCCGCCGTGCAGGAGAGGCTCCCCGAGGCCGTCCGCCGGGTCACGGTGGAGACCGAGCACGGCGGCCGCGCCGCCGGCTCCTCCTCCGCCGTGCTGGAAGAGGCCATCGAACAGGCCCGGCAGCAGTACGCCCGTCGCCGCGTCGAGGAGGCGCTCGACCGCTTCCGCGCCGGACGGGTGGGCACCGACCGGCCCACGGACGCGGTGGAAGGCGTCCCGGCCCTGGTGGAAGCCGCCCGGGAGCACCGCATCGACACGCTGCTCGTCCGGCCCGACGGGGCGGATCTGGCCCGCGAGACATGGGTGGGCGGGAACCCCGACCAGGTGGCGGTGCGCCGGAGCGACGCGCAGACCCTCGGCGAGGGCGATCCGACGTCCGTGCGCGCCGACGACGCGCTGCTGCGGGCGGCAGCCGCCACCGCCGCCGACGTACTGATCGTTCCGCCCTCGGACGGGGACGACGGTGAGGACATTCCGGCAGGTGGCCTCGGTGCCCTGCTGCGCTGGACGTACGAACCGGCCGCTGTGTGACGGTGCCGCCCACCGCACGCGAAAGGGAAGGGGGCGGGACATGGAACGAGCAGCGATCCCGCCGGTCCGCGTAAGGACGACGGCATCCGGGTGACCCGGGCGTAGCTGACGCCACCCGGTGAGGAGCGTGAGCGGGCTCGGGCGGGAGCCGGGGCAGGGAATCCGTTCATTCACTGGGGGCTGAGGAGGAGCAGGGCGATGTCGTCGCCGGGAGTGGGGGCGTGGCGGATGAGGAGGTCGGCCATGGCGCCGAGGTCGGTGGGGTCGGCGTGTTCGAGAAGCCCGGCGAGGGCCGCGGTGGCGTCGTCGATGTCGGCTCCGGGGGCTTCGACGAGCCCGTCGGTGTAGAGGGCGAGCACACAGCCCGGCGGCAGGGGGACCTCCAGGGCCGGGTAGCGGGTGTCCGTCTCTATACCGAGCAGGAGACCGGGCGGAACCGGGAGGAGTTCGGTGCGTCCGTCGGCATGGCGCAGGAGGGGCGGCGGATGGCCGGCGGTGGCCAGGCACACGCGGTGGGTGGCGAGGTCGAGGCGGACGTAGAGGCAGCTGGTGAACAGGCCGGGGTCGAGGTCGGTCAGCAGGCGGTTGGTGCCGGCCAGGACGTCCTCGGGGGACGCGCCCACGGTGGCGTGGGCGTGGACGGCGGTGCGGACCTGCCCCATGAGGGCCGCGGCGTCCACGTTGTGCCCCTGTACGTCGCCGATGGTGGCGCCGACCGTTCGCTCGTCGAGACGGATGAGGTCGTAGAAGTCGCCGCCGATGCCCAGGCCCCGAGCAGCCGGCAGGTAGCGGGCGGCGACCTTCAGACCGGGGACGTGGGGGAGCGTGTGCGGCAGGAGGGCGGACTGCAGGCGGTGGACGAGGTGGTGTTTGGCGTCGTAGAGACGGGCGCGGTCCAGGGCCTGCCCGACCAGACCGGCCAGCGACGTGAGAACGGCGCGCTCGCCGGGCGGGAAGGCATGGGACCGGCTGTAGGCGAGGAGGAGGGAGCCGATGGGGCGGCCGGATGCGATCAGCGGCAGAAAGGCCCAGGAGGCCATTCCGTCCTCGTGCACGGTGGACGGGTAGGCGCGCCGGAGTTCCGCGAAGGTCGCGAAGAAGTCCGGGACTCCGGTGGTGAGGACCTCACTGCCGGGGATGTCCGAGCTCAGGGGGATGGAGTCGAAGCGGTCCACGATGTCGGCGTGGTAGCCGCGGTGGCCGTGGATCTTCAGGCGGCCGCCCTCGGCCGTCATCAGCACCATGGCCTGTGCGCCCAGAGCGGGCAGTAGCTGGTCGGCGCTCTGCTCGACCACGTCCCGCACGCCGACGGCCTCGGTGAGGGTGGCGGCCAGATGCATCAGGTGGTACAGCAGGACGGCGCGGCTGGGGCCCGCGGCCGGCGATGCGGGAACACCCCCGGACGGGTCGGTGCCGATGATGCGGACGCTGATGCCGGAGGGGTCCGGGTACAGCTCGAAGGACAGCCACGCGTCCGGGGGGCGCAGGACGGTGAACGCCTGTGGCCGGCGGCTGACCATCGCGGCCCGGTAGCGGTCCTCCACCTGGGGGACGTCCATCCACGGCAGCGCTTCCCAGGGCAGGGCACCCACCAGGTCGGCCTGATCGGCACCGACGAGCTCGGCGGCGGCCGGAGTGATGAAGGTGATGCGGCCCTCCGTGTCCAGTGCGCAGGACCCTCCGGGCAGGCGGTCGATGAAGGCCGTGACCGCTGCCGCCTCGGCAGGGGAGGGGATGCGCCCGGCCGGCGGGGGCAGGGTCCGCGGCCGGCCGGAGGGCAGAAGCGGATCGCCGCGGTCCGAGGCCTGTCGCAGGAGGTCGCCCAGGTGGTGGCAGCCCGTCTCGATGGCGCCACGCTCGTGCGGACTCAGCTGCGGTGGGTGGGCCCCGGGCCACAGCAGCACCAGCCCGCCCTGAAGCGCCGCCCCGGAAGTGACCGGAGCGGCCGACAGTGCGAAGTCGTACGGCAGCACGAGCGCCGGCCGCGGGTAACGGCGCGCCATCTCCTCCTGACCGCTGATCCACACCAGGCGCCGCTCGCGCACGGCGTCCGCCACCGGCATCGGGTCGGACAGCGTGATCCGCCGCCACGGGGCCGTGAACTCGGGAGGTGTCCCCGCCACGATGACCAGCCACAGAGCGTTGTCACCCGGGGACAGCACATACAGCAGCCCCCCGAACGCACCGGTCTCCCGCACCACGGCAGCCATCGCGGCGTCCATCAGCCGTCCACCCGAACCCGCAGCAGCAGAGAGGTCGGCCCGGCCGCGTCGAGCGGCAGCCGTCGGGAACCCCGTGCCCACCGGAAGCGAACCCCGGCCGCCCCACCCCCGGTGCCGGAACGCGCCCCGAACTGCGGCCGTCTCGCCCAGACCCGCCACCAGACCCGCTGCCGGGCCGGTGGCGCCGAGTGCGCCGGCTTCCGGCTGTCGGCCGCGTCCTGCGGTGCGCCGTGGGTGATCTGCCGGCGGTGCCGTGTCCGTTCCGTCGTCTGCCGGCGCGCTGAACGACGGTGGCGGCTGTCGTGTCCGACCGGCTCCGGCAGGGCCGCACCACGACGGCCACCCCGAACATCACCCATATGTGGACAGTACGCCCGGCTCGCCGCGATGGCATATCGCCCTCGGTAGGACGCGGACGAGGACGACGGGTGCCCGGCCCCGGGCCGGCAGCTCGTACGCGCCGATCGTGCCACCGCCCGAGCTGAAGGCGACCAGACGGCCACCGGGGCCAGGGCGCGCACCCCGAGGCCGAGGAGTTCTCCGCCGGCCCCGGCGGAGACGGGAACGCCCCAGGCCTCGTCCCCATGAGCGGGGGAGAAGCAGAGACCGGTGACGCGGGCGCTCACGGCGAAACCGACGACGCCGTCACCGGCGGCGGCGGTGCCTGCTGTCTCGCCGCGCGCGGACCTCAGCGTCGACCGGGGCAGACCCCGCCGCGCCGCTCCTGGTACGGCGACGGCCACATGTCCACCGACACCGCGGACGTCCACGAGGGGACCACCGTCTTCACCTCCGGACACACCACGACCTGGCCGGCGGGAGCCCGGGGCGAGATGGTCGTCGTCTCGGAGGGGCCGGGCGGTGCCGGGTACGAAATCTGCGACCGGTGCGGCTGGGGCCGTCCGCACGCCCGCGGGGCGTCCCAGCGTGCGGGACACCCTCATCTCCTGAAGGACGCGCAGTGCACCGGCCCGCTGCGGGTCGTGTCCCTCGCCCACCGGTACCAGACGGACTTCCTCCAGATCCGCCTCGACCCGCTCACCGCACTCTGCGCGACGCGGGAAACCCTGCGGTCCGGTCTCCACGCACTGCTGGAAGGCGCGGCCACCCACCTGGAGATCGGCCGGGACGACATCGACGGCACGGTCCGCACGGGAACCGATGGCCTGCCTTCGCTGGTGCTCTTCGACACCACGCCGGACGGGGCAGGAAACGCGATCCGGATCGGAGAGCACCTCGAACCGGTCGTCGAGGCCGCATTCGCCGCGTGGGCGGATGCGAGCGCGGCCCGGAGAGCAGCTGCTACGCATGCCTGCGAACCTTTCGCAACGAGCGCTTCCACGAGGTGTTGTGCCGTGGTGAAGCCGTCGCGCTGCTCGATGCCCTGGCGGGCAGAAGTACGAGCTGAAGGATGAGCAGACGCCTGCCTTGCACCACCTCCTTGTGATCGGAACCGAGAACATGGGGCAATCCGGTCTTGACCTGGGCGTTCATCAGGAAAGCCGGTAACGGGTCAGCGAGAGTCCTGAAGCATCTGGCCGAACATGCGAAGGGTCGTGCGCTGCCGGCACCGCCCTTGACCTGCAGAGGCAGGCGGGGAGCGGCGCAGATCCGGAGAGGCCAAGGAGCACGAAGGGGAACCCCTGCCTACTCCGGTCCTGCCGAACGTGCCGTTGAAACTGCGCGGGAACAGGCGTTGAAACCTGCGTGACCCGTGACATCGGGCCGGGATCATCGGAGCCAGGGCAGTCGTGTACGGATGGGTGCGGCTCCTGCTCTGTTACGGAAGGTGGCGTGTCAACTCGGCCAACTCCGCTGCGGTCACCGCTCCGGTGCGCGACCAGCCCTCGCGCACCGTTTTGGCCAGGCGGCACTCCTCGCCGGTCAGGCCCTGTGCCGCCAGCCATCGCAACTGCTCCAGGAGCGCGGACCGCACGGCGGGGTGCCGGGACTCCGCGGCTCGGCAGGCGAGCAGGTGGGCGGTGCGGGAATGGCTCGGCGGGAGGGAGGCGGCGAGTGACCGGGCCCTCCGGCGGGAGCTGTCGCGGTCGCTGTCCGGCATGGAATCGCGCAACACGTGACTCAGCAGGCGGTGCAGTTGGATGGTCGCGGTGCGGTGGTCGATACGGGCCAGCGCATGGCGGTTGATTGCGCGGATGGCGCGGGAGACCGCCAGGGGGTTGCCCGCCGTCGGGCACGCGCCGTCGTAGTGGTGGAACACCGACGTGGGGACCGGTTCGGGAGCCAACCAGGCCAGGGTGTGGAGCAGTTCCACGGCCGTGGGGTTCTCGTTCCGCAACCGGTCCAGGCTGAGGTTCCACGCCGCGCTCACACCGTGCGCGTAGTCGTACGGCGGCGCCTCGTCCAGGAGCGCCAGGAGTTGCTGGTTGAACAGCCCGAGGTACTCGCTCACCGGCATCCCGGTGTCCAGCAGCCAGACGGACGCCTGCTCCAAGGCGAGGGGAAGATCACCCAGTGCCTCGGCCAGAGCGTCGGCCTCGTCCTCGCCGAGGCGGGGGTTGCGGCGGCGCACCAACGCCATGCTCTCCTCCCGACTGAACACGTCGACCTCCAGCGTCCGGGCTACATGGGCCCACTGCGAGGAGCGCGCGGTGACCAGCACGGCTCCCGGGCCGCCGAGGGGGAAGAAGGGGCGGACCTCTTCGACCGACTCGGCGTTGTCGAAGACCAGCAGCCACCGTTTCCGTATATCACCGGCGCGCAGAGCTTCCCGTACGGCAGGCACCGCGTCGTGGCGGGGGCCGTCGGGGGTGGCCAGCAGGCCGAGCGCCTGGGCCAGGTCGTGGAATCCGGAGACCATCGTCGCAGGCTGCGCGGCCCGGATCCACCAGACGAGGTCGTAATCGGTGTGGTACCGGTAGACGTACTCGACGGCGAGTTGGGTCTTGCCCACGCCGCCCAGGCCCGTCAGCACATGGACCGTCTCCGTCGGCCGGTCGGGGGCCAGCAGGCCGTGCAGGGTCTCCAGGAGGTGCTGCCTGCCGGTGAAATGCACGTTGCGGGGCGGTACTTCGCCCCAGATTGTGGATGCGAGGCGGGACTCGGACCGAGGGGAGGCGGTGGCGGACGGCTCCGGCGCGTCCAGGGTGTGGACGTCGGATCCCAAGGCCGGTCGGTCCGGCGCGGCCGTCGTGTGGTGCGACTCCTCGTCGCGGTTCATGAAGTCCGGCCTCGTCCGGAGGGCGGCCTCGGTGCGCCGTGCCGTGGCACGGTGGGGCCCCGACAGGGCCCTCAGCACCGTCGCCGCGAGCAGGATCGAGTCCCGGTTGCCGTCGGTGATCTCGGGTACCGGTGGCTCCCGGCCGTCGAGCGCCTCGATCAGGAAGCGCTGCCCGTCGCTCCACTGTTCGGCGGGCAGGGAGCGGCTGACCTTGCGCACGACCTGTGCGGTGTCCCGGTAGGTGCCGTGGGCGAGCAGTTCCTCCCTTACGCCCGGCTTGAAGTCGAAGGAAAGGCGGGTCGGGCCCGCGTCGGCGGTGCGTTCAACCGGTTCCGGTACGTACCGCAGCAGGCCACCGGCCAGTATTTCGCCCAGGTGCTCCGGTCCCGAGTCCGGGACCATCTCGTGCTGGATCTGCCGGACGATCGGGAGAGTCAGCGGCACCGCGGCGAGACGGACGGCCAGTTGGAACGCGGCCGGCGACAGGACGGTCCGGGCGCGGCGGACGATGTCCGTGCCCGTGACGGGGAAAGGGGCGGGCCCGAGCGGGACCGCAGGCACCTCATGGGTCGCCGCGAGCACCGGCAGCGACTGCGTGGCGGTGACGCTCCTGCCCGCCGTCAGCCGGGCCCAGCGGTGCAGCCAGCGGCCGTTGACCTCCAGCACCGGAACCGGGACCGGCGGCTGCCCGGACCGTCCGGCGTCCGGCCGGTCCGGTGGTCGCCCGCCGTCCTCGGACCAGTACAGGGCTGCGTTGCTCGCGGGTGCGGCGTCGGCGCGCAGGCGCGCCGGAGTGGTGGTCACCCCGGTGAGGTGCCAGAGCCGGGACGGCATCACATGGAGGACGGCCAGCACCTGCGACCGGCCGAGGTGGTGCAGCAGGGGCGTCACGGTGCCCGCGAGCCAGGCGGGGCCGAGTCCGTCGGTCAGGACCAGGATGAGCCTGCTGCGCGCCGGTGAACTCAGGGCCTCCAGTGGGAGGTCACGAGCACGTGAGCGCAGTCTCGGTACCGCGGGCGTGCCGCCTGGGACGGGCCCGTCGCCCTCGGGACCCGTGCTGAGCCGAACCGTGCGCACGGACCGGAAGACGCCGACGCGGGAGAGCAAGTCGGTGAACTCCCTGACCGTCTCCTGCCACAGGACCATGGACGGGCTGTCGTCCACGATCAGCACCACCTCCGTCCAGGCCCGGTCGTACGCGGGGCGCAGGACAGGCAGCCACAGGCCGCCCTCGACGGCATGCTCGGCGGTCGCCTCCTCGTCCAGCAGCATCGTCGTACGGGCGGATCCCCGCCCGCGCAGAGGGCGCAGCGCCCGTTCCAGTGCCCGCGGGTCGGCGAGCGTCCGCCGCGTCCCGCCCCCGGCCCCGTCAGCGGTCGTGCCGCTCGGGTGGGACGCCGGGGGCAGGACTGCGGAGGTCGCGCGCGCCTGGACGTCCTGCCTGGGCGGCGGAGGGGCGTCGGGTACGCCGTCCGGGAGGCGTTCCCCGGTGGGGGAGGGCGCCGGTGGCGGCCTTTCGGGCATGTCCGGGAGGGCGGCGCCGACGTCGGAGCCGTTCGCGGCCGTACCCGGCCCGGGTCCCGTCAGCGATGCCAGCCACAGGAGATCGGCGATCTCCGTGGCCGTCAGGCCGTCCGGGTACACGGGCTGCTGTTCGTCCACCGTGTGCCTCCCGGGCTGTGTGGATCCGGTCATCAAGGGCGCTCCGCGACCGCCGGGGCCGTCAGCCCCGGCGCGGGTATCGGTCAGTAGTCATTGAGCCGCCGCCAGACCGCGGTCATCAGCTCGTCCCAGTGACCGCTCTGCGGCCGCGGCCCGGCCTGGGTCATGAGATGGACGGCGTTGAGCAGCTGGTCGATGGCAAGACTGCCACCGTCGACGCTGCGTTGATGGAAGGTCGCGATGATGTCCCGGGCCTCCTCGGCCACCTCGGCGGAGAAGTGGGCCGCCACCATGGCGGCCAGTGCTTCGGGACCGGGGACGGGCAGTGCGAGCCGCAGACAGCGCCGCAGGAACGCCGGAGGGAACTCCCGCTCGCCGTTGCTGGTGACGACCACGACGGGAAACTCCCGGCACTGCACCCGCCCTTCCACGACCGGAGCCCTGACGTGGGCGTCCTCGGTCAGCACCGACACCTCCCGCTCGCGTGCCCGGACCAGCTCGGGGATGGCGTACGCGCCCTCCTCGAAAACACTCAGCAGGTCGTTGGGCAGGTCCATGTCGCTCTTGTCCAGCTCGTCGACGAGGAGGACACGAGGCCGCTCGCGGGGGAGGAGCGCGGTACCCAAGGGGCCGAGGACGATGTAGTCGCCGATGGAGTGCGGTTCGGTGAGATGACCGGGAGTATCGGTCGGCGCTGTCGTGGTGCCCGCCGGCTTCGTGGACGTCCGCAGGACGGCGGTGTCCTGCACGCGACCGATGGCGTCGTAGGCGTACAGGCCCTGCTGGAGGGTGGTACGGCTGCTGATGGGCCAGTACAGCACCCGGCCGAGCCGCAGTTCGTGGGCGATCTGGTACGCCAGGGTCGACTTGCCGGAGCCCGGCGGGCCGGTGACCAGCAGGGGCCGGCGCAGGCAGAGTGCCGCGTTGACAACGTCCAACGTCGCTTGGTCCAAAGGCATGATGTGGGCGAACGCGCCCAGCCTGCGGTCCGTCTCGCGTTCCTCGTGACGCGGCGGCGGCAGCGGCGGGCCGCCGTGGAAGGTCCGCCACGGTGGCGCGGGCGGCAGCGCCGCGGCTCCGTCCGGGCGGGGGACCCCGTCGCCGCGGAAGACTCGCCACTCACGGGTGGCGCTGTTGCCTGAGATGGGTACGGTCACGGGTTCCTCCCCTGCCGGCGACGTCGTCGCGCATCCGCTTCCGCCGCCTCGGCGGAGGTTCACGGACCTCCATCCTTCCCGAACAGACCGGTCATGGGCCACCGATGGCGGAGGATTACGCCGGCCCGGACCGTTCGGTGCCTTCGGCCCGTACTGATTGCGTCAACGTCCTCTCCAAACGGCGGGCGTGAGCGTCGTACGGGCCGGACAATGCTTTGAGTACGGCGAGTTGCACCCGCAGGAACGGCTCGGAGTGCTCCGTCACCGGGCCGGACGCCAGAGCCTGGGGGTTCCTCAACAGCCGGTCCCAGCCCTGGACTTCCCGGACCCCCAGCTCCTGTTCCAGGAAGTGGACGGCGTCCTCGAAGACGTCGGCGGTCGTCGCTTTGTTCAAGGACGCGAGCAGTAACTCCCGTACGCCGTCCTGGAACTCGAACGTCACACGGTCGTGGCTGCGGATCTCGGCACGGTGCACCACGGGCACCAGGAGACCCGCGATGAAGATCTCCGACAGCAGGTCCGGCGCCGTCCCCGGCAGCAGCCGGTACTGCATCCGGTGCATCACCGGCAGATTCAGCGGCACTCCGGACAGCCGGGTGGCCAGCGTCTTGGCCTCCGGCGAAGCCGATCCGAAGTCCCGGAGCAGGTCCTGGGCCGTGGCGGCCGTGCGGCCGGGTGGCTGCGGCGCGGGGTCGCTGGGCTCGGCAGCGGCGGATCCGGAATCGTCCGCGGACACCAGGATGGTGGGCAGATGGCTCCAGCCCTCGGGGCCCCGGGCGATGAACTTCGCCCAGCGGTGCAAGTGGTTCTCGTGCAGGGCCAGTACCGGCACGGCGACCGTCACAGGAGCCGCCCCCTCGCAGTCGACCAGAGCGGTGGGCGCCCCCGGGGACGGCGAGCGCAGTGCCCGGAGCTGCGGCACGATCGCGGTGCTGGGCCACAGTTTCTCCGGCAGCAGATGAACGACGGCGACCGGGGACCGCAGAGCCCAGGCATGGAGCTGAGGGACGACCGCGCTGGTGCGCCACGCCATGGCCAGCCCGTCGGTGAGCAAGAGCACGGGGCGCGCCGTCCGTGCCGTGCCGTCCGCCTCCGCGCCGTCCGGGGCCGGTGTGCCGATGCGGGCCGGCACCGACTCCGTGTCGAGGGTGGGAAGGGAAGCCTGACGGTACAGTCCCACCCGCCTCAGCAGCGCGACGAATTCCTCCACCACCGGGCCCCAGAACTCCATCGACAGGCTTGCGTCGATCACCACGGTGATCTCCCAGGCGGCCGCATCCGCCGGGTGGCGTTCCTCCGACTGCCAGGCCGGGCCCGGCGCGGACGGCCAGCCGAGGTCCCGCAGTGCCGCGCTCGCCGCGGGCGGCGTGGGCAACAGCGGCTGAAGCGCCGGGGCTATACGGCGCTCCACCAGCAGGGCCGCTGCCGTAGACGTGTTCGGCGCGACCCAGGCCGGGCGGCGCAGCGCCCGGGCCATCACCCACGGCCGGGCGGTCTCCCGGGCGCCTCCGGGGCCGTCCAGCCCTTCGGGCTGCGCCGACTGCGTGTTCACCAAGTGCTCCAAGGCGTACCGAGGGCTCCACCTGAGTCGGGCTGTTGCGTCGGGTCGTCCCACAGCACGACCACATGCCGGTCCAGGCGGCCGTCCCGGCGCAACCGCCCAAGCCGCTGCGGCAGTTCGGCCAGCCGTCCGCCCGACAGGAGCTCCTCCGCAGCCGCGCGGAACCCGGGCCGCTGACAGTCGAGGCGGTCCCACACCACGATCGGCAGGCCGTGCCACAGGGCCGCGCGGACTTCGGCGTACCCATCGCCGTCGTAGGCGCCTGGCGGTCTGCTCAGGACGCACGCGACCAGGTCCGGGTCGTCGACGAGCGCGTCCGTCAACCGCTCGACGGCGCCCCTGCCATCGGAGGAACTCCACAGGACGTGGCCCTCGCCGCTCGACAGTTGCTGCCAGCGGGTGTGCCACCGGCGGTGCGTGTGGCGGGCGCGCATCCGGTCCAGGCTGCGGACGACGACGGGGTGGCTCGGCACCGGAGCGTCGGGAGCGGATCCGGGCACGACCGTCCCCGCACCCCACCGCTCCACCGGCGAGTTGAGCAGTTCCCAGGGCAGGACGAACTCCACCGTGACGTCGGGCAGGTGCCCGAGCGCCTTCTCCTCCGCGTCGGCCAGCATCCGGGAGACCGCCTGCTCCAGCTCCGCGCGGGCGGCCACTGTCTCCGTCAGACGGTAGGGCGACCAGTGGTCCGGGGCCGTCTGCATCCAGCAGGTGAGGTGGTAGCGATCGGGGTCCAGGGTGTCGGGGACGAGCTGTACGACGACCGACGGGGGCAGCGCGCCGGGCGGCTGCCCGGCGGACTCGGAGCGGTACTCGTCCGCCTGGCGGTCGTACTCGTCCGCCAGCGCGCTGTGCCGGGCCCAGGCACGCGCCCGGGTCTCCAGCCGCCGGTGGCGCTCCTGGCCCAGTTCCGAGCGGACGGCCGGGGAGTGGACGAGCAGGAGCAGGAAGGCCAGGGCCGGTGGCAGACCGGACGGCGGTGCGTTCAACGTCGTCAGATGCAGCAGCGCGTGCCAGGCCGTGCCGCCGGTGGGGCCCTCGCCCGGCGGGAGTCTTCCTTGCGTCGCCCGGTTGACGAGCCGCGGCAGGTCGGGCGGCGCCACAACCGTGAGCAGATCCCGCAGACCGTCCCAGTCGGCGGCAGGGTGGAACGACAACGCCTGCCATTCCTCCGCGAGTTGCTCCACGGACTTCGCCGTCTCGGGCGAGGCCCCCATGAGGCGCAGCGTTCCCGCGAGGCCGGCCAGCCCGAACGGCTCCCTCATGCAGGCCCTGACGAGGGCGACGACGCGCGTGTGGGCCGGTACGGACGGCTGGAGGACACCCAGGACCAGGTGTTGCCCGAGGCGATGGCCCAGTTCGTCGAAGCGCGCGAGCCGCGCGTCGGACAGGACGGGATCACCCATCAGCACGTGGACCACTTCGGATGTCACCCGAAGCTGCGAACGGGCCGCTGTCCGGCTCGGCTCCGGGCCGTCCGCCCGCACGTCTGTCCGGTCGCTCACCACGACCACCGCCGCTCGTGGCCTTGTGCCGTCGGGCCGTCGATGTACCGGCCCAGCCGTCGGCTCAGTGCCGTGACCATGCCCGTCAGGACGTCCTTGACCTCGGTGCTGGTCACCTCACCGGATGCGAGGCGGTCCGTGATCCAGACCGCCGTGCTCTGCGCATCGCCCGGTGGGCTCGTGTCCCAAGGGACGGGCAGCCAGTGCAGCACCACCTCCGTGGCGGCCTCGTGCAGGATGGGGTCTTCGGGCGTCAGCCCGTGCAGCACCGGCAGCCAGTCGCCCAGCAGTCCCAGCCCCACCAGCCGCGCCCGCTCCAGGCTGGGATGGTGACCCCGGGTGTCCATCTGCCGCAGCCAGGAGCGCGCTTCCCGCATGGCGCCCAGCCGCTGCCGCTCTCCCGCAAGCCGCCCGAACCAGCCCACGGCGGTGACGGCATGAGCGGCCAGGGCCAGCTCGACGACCCCGTGGTGCGAGTGGCCGAACGTCACCAGGGCCCGGGCGGCCCGCTCGGAGCGGGCCACCGCCTCGACGAACGGCCCGGCTTCCAGGACACCCGCGTAGGCCACGGCCTGGACGAACCGCAGCACTTCGGCCGGGTCGGCGACCGCGTCGCTCGCGGCGGCTGCCGACCCGTCCCAGCCCGCCGGGCGGTGCGCAAGGACGCGGGCGCGGGCCTCCTGCGACAGGACCAGGCGTTGCGGCCGGCCGACCGCGGTGAGCAGGAAATCCATGCCGCTCATATAGTCCAGCGCGAGTCGGTGGCCGTCCTCGTCGTCGCGCTCAAGGAGGGTGGCCAGCACGTCGTGGTCGACGTCCGCGGCGTAGTACGTCTGGGCCCACGTTCCTCTCATCGCGTGTGCCGCGTCCAGTCCCCGCACGACGTGGGCGGCCGCGTGCAAGAGCTGGACGTGCAGCACGGGCGACTGCTGTCCCACCGCCCCGATCAGGGCGGCCAGCCCATGGAGCCATCGTGGGTCCCCGGGCCGGGGCCGAGCGATCAGGTCCCTGACGAGTCGCTCGGCCATGGACAGCTCCGCAGGGGCGAGACTCAGCACCACGGCCGCGGCGGCGAGCAGCCGCGGCCCGGAGGACTCGGCGGTGACCAGGTCCAGCAGATGCCGGGGCGGGACCTCGCCGTCGGACAGCAGCCGGTGCGCGGCGGCGACCGCCTCTTGGTCCGACCCCTCGGCGAAAGCACGCACCGCCCGCAGACGGCCGTCGCCCTCGGTGGTGGTGAGCAGCAGCCCGGCGAGCGGATCGCCGGAGCCGGCGACGCGATGCCGGGCCGCGGTGGACAACAGCTCCGACCAGTTCGGCAGCTCGGCCAGCCCGGGGTCGAATCGATGCTCCAGCAGTACTTCCAGGGCGTCGGGGCCGTGCGACTGCGCCACGACGGACAGCAGCTCCCCGCGTTCCCGCGCGAGGGCCGCCCCGTCGGTCAGACGCGCGGCCTCCAGAGCTTCCCGGTCCGCGGCGGCGAGCCGCCGGCGGCAGGCCGAGTCCTGGGCCTTCTGGGCGTCGGGGGTGAGTTCGACATCGAGCGCCTTGAGCGCGGCGGCGGCCTCCCGTACGACCGGCCAGGGCCGTTCGGCGTCGACGCGTTCGGTCAGGTAGCCGGACAGCGCGAGCAGCCGCCCCTGCCCGATCGCCCGTACGGCGGCTGCCTCCACCTCCACAGGCGCCGTACGGGCCAGTACCGCGACAACGGCCCTCCGCAGGGACCTTCGCGCCCTGTCCTCACCGGTGGCTCCCTCGCCGCGTACGGCGGCGCACATCGCTCGGAGGGAGGCCGCCACGGCTCCGGTAGGAGTATCGGCGGACGACACCGCGTCCTCCAGCGCCGACCAGGCGGCGTCCGCGCGCAGCAGGGTGAGCGCGACGGCCGCGCGGTCCCAGTCCCGGACCGCCGCCGAACTCGACGCCAGGATGTGCCGCTGCCGCCCGACGAACGTCTGCGAGAACCCGGCCGGCACCGTCGGGGCTTCGTGCATCAGCCACGCCGCGTACCGGGCGTCCGCGTGGGCGGCGCACTGCCACACGCGTTCCAGGACCGCAGGGTCGACGTTCGGGAGGCCGACGAGCATGCGTGCGGGCTCCTGCCATTCGAACCGCAGGACGCGCCGCAGCAGTTCCGCCTCGTCCCGCACGGCCAGCCGGGCCAGGACCCGGCCCGCGCAGTATGCCTGGAACAACTCGTGCCGGAACCGCACGAACCCGTGGGTCACCACCAGGAACTGGGTGGTGACGACCTCGTCCAGAACGGCCCGCCAGTCCTGGCGTACCCCGGCCAGCCGGGACTCCATCCGGGTGAGGGGCATCGAACCGTGCTCGACAAGCAGTTCGGCGACCGATTCGAGCAGGTCGAGTTTTTCATCCGGTCCGAACCTGGAGTCCGCCGGGCCCGCGTCGGCCCGGTGCCGGTGGTGCCGCTCCGCCAGGTACCACGTGGAGAAGACGGCGAACAGCTCACCGGCTGTGCGCGGAGGCGTCTTCACGGAGCCGTGGGACTCCACCGCCATCCACAGGAACAGCGGGGTGTGCAACAGCTCCAGCAGCCCGGTGGGGACCAGACCTTCACCCGTACCGCCCGTCCGCTGCCCGCTCTGCGGACGCCCCTCGCCGAAGAGCAGCGCGAACCACGGCGTGCTGCTCGCCTCGGCGAGGTGTTCGGCCGCGTAGCGACGGGCCTGTTCCGTCGTGACGGGGTGCAGGGTGATCACCGGTACGGGGAGCGATTCGGCCGCCGGGGGCGTGGGGTAGGCCGATGTGCGCTGGCACAGCACCACCGGTGTGTCCCGGTGGCTCGCACGAAGGTCCCCCAGCCACCGCAGCACGTCGGCACGTTGGCGAGGGGGCACTTCGTCCAAGCCGTCGACCAGCAGTTGCAGCCCTCGCAGCACCAGGAGCCGGGCGCAAGCAGATCCCCCGAGCAGGGCGCCGGCGGAGCAGGCGGCGGCCAGGACCTCGCCGTGTCCACCGGGTGTCCCGAGTGCCGCCGCGAGGTCCGCGGCGTGTATGAACAGCGGCATCCGCGGTGCCGGCGCGGGGTCCGTCGCCTCGCCGGTCACCGCTGAGGCGTACAGATGCTCCAGTTCTCTGAGCAAGGTCGACTTCCCGGCGCCCGCCCTGCCGACCAGAGCCACCGACCCGTGTGCGGCGGCGAGGCGCAGCGCGTCCTGCGGCAGTTCAGGAAACGTCCTGACCGGTGGTTCGAAGGACGGCGCGGAGGTTTCCGCGGACACGGATCCGTACAGCGGGATGAACGTCGTCCTGCCGCGCGACAGCCTACGCAGTCGCTGCTCCGCGGCGTCGGAGCACAGTACGCGCACTGCCCGGTCGCAGGCCGCCCGCACCACCTGCCGTACCGGGGGGTGAGTGCGGCCGCCCGGTCGCCGGTCCAGTTCAGAGGCGATCTCCAGCAGCAACCGCAGTTCGTCGTCGTGTCCCGGGTCCAGCCCGGGAAGTACCCGGGTGGCCAGCTCGTGCAGTGCCGTCGACGGCCAGTGAGTGAAGCATCCCGGTACGGCGGGTCCCTCGCCCGCCAGGAACTCACCGGCGACACCGGCGGCGATCAGCGCCGCGGCCACGGTGTGCGGTTGCTGCTCCTGCCGGGGCCACTTCAGGGTCCGGCAGGCGGCGAGGGTGAGTTGCGCGAGGTACTCACGCCACCATGGCTGCCGCCCCTCGGGGGGATAGCCGCCCCGGGCCGCCGCCCGCACCTGCCACAGAAGACGGAAGGCCACCCGGAAGGCGTTCGACTCCTCGGTGAAGGGCCACACGGGCGACTCGGCACCGCCGCCGTCCTTCTCGCCGTCGGTGCTGAGGAGGCACGCGACCGCGAGGCAGCGGTTCAGCCGGATCAGTTCGGACCGGCTCAGCGACGGGGCCACCACGTTCCGCAGCAGATTGATCTCCAGCCAGGCGGGGTCGCCCAGCAGGGGGAGGTCCCCCTCGGCCCGCGCGTGATCGATGAGGTACGGCTGGTCGTCGGTCTGGAGGTCTCCGCGGGGCGTGTGCCGGTCGTCGGCGGTGAGGACATTGCGGGGATTGAGGTCGTCGTGGACCGTGGCGGTCACCCATCCTTCCGCGACACCGCAGAGGATGGACCGCAGCCGGGCGAACGGATGACCGACGAAGTGCTCGCCGATGCGCAGTCCGTGCTGCTCCGGCACGGCCTCGTCACCCAGCAGTTCGCGTACGAGACTCCAGTAGCCGAGGATGCGGGTGCTCACGACCCGGGCCCGCAACCGGCCCCGCACCTTGCACACGCCGTCATCCCGTACGTCGGAGACCTTCAGACGCCTGATGGCCTCCGCGGTCGGACGCACCTCGATCCGGGTCTCCTCCGAGGGACGGACCGACAGCACCCCGTTCCTCAGCAGTACCTCCCGCACCGGTACGGAGATCCAGGACCCGACGGCGAAACTGGGATCGTCGTCGCCCGTACCGGCCGAGCAGGAGGCCGCGAAGAGATCCGCCGGATATACCTGCCGCACCGCGTCACCGGGGTCGGCGTCGTCGTCCAGCTCCACGACCAGGTCGGCGCCCAGCCGGGGATTCAACCGCTCCAGCCGTTGACTGGTGGGATGAGGACGTGCCGCGCGGGACAACGTCGCACGCAGCCGCCGAACCAGCCGGTCCACCAGCAGCACCGCGCGGCGTGCCGCTTGCTCGGACCCCGCCATGGCCGACCGTGCGAGCTGCTCCAGGGTGACCACCGGGACCCCCGGCTCCCCCATGCGTTCGCTGACGTGCAGGTAGACGACCGCCGCACGCTCTCCGGCCGGAGGCCGGCCGGGTTCCAACAGCGACCGGCTCACCGCGGCGACCTCCGTGAGGTACGCGGCCTTCAGCTCGGACATGTGGTCGCGGTAGGCCTGCCACTCGGTCCGGGCGGCGTCGGCGTTCTGGAGTTTCACCACGTACCACACCTCGGATGTCGGAGAGCCACAGAGGACCTTGATCTCCAGGACCTGTGCCCCGCTGCGCCCCCCGGAGATCTGCCGGACGACCTCCATGCGGTGTACCGGACCGGGCAGACGGCCGGGCCCGTCGCCCTCGTCGATGCCGTGCAGCACCCAGTCGATCTCCGGCTGTTCCTCGGCCGGGATCTCGCAGCCGGGCGGAAATTGCACTTCCACCTTGTCCGCCCCCCACCCAGTCGGTTCACTGTAGTTTGGCATCCGGGCGGGTACGGGGGGACGGGGACGCAGGTGCTGGAAGCCATTTGGACCGGATTCCTGGTCGCACTGCTGTGCTGGATCGCGTCGGTGCTGTGGAACAACCGTCGCAGGCTGCGAGTGCTGGGCGTGTCCTGGCGCCTTGCCCGCGAAGTGCGCGTGTCCGTCGCGTCGTTGCTCCGGGTTCAGGACGACGACGGCTATGTCCTGGTGCACTCACCCTACCGACCAGGCTCCTACGGCCCGCCTGGTGGAGTAGTCAAGTACCACCCTTCAGCGCGCCCGGCCCTGGACCGGCTCGGGTTCCGAGAGGAACTGAGGGTGGACCAGCGCATGCGCGGCGATCTGCGCGGCTTTCTGCCGGGTCGCGCGCTGCCCGGCTTTGTTCGCTGGTTCGACCGTCGTGAGGACCGCGAGTCGGCGCTCGAATGCGTCCGCCGCGAACTCGCCGAGGAACTCGCCGAGATCGGGCATCAGGAGCTGGCCGTCGGCATCGACCGCCTCCACTTCACCCATGTGCGGGACGTGGTGGACGGCCCGATAAAGGTGCCCGGACGGTCCTACCGCGTGGTCCGCCTCTTCGACGTCTGGGACCTGAGCCTCGACACCCCCGAGGCCGTGCGGCTGAAGGAGGTGTTGACGGCGCTGGCCGCGGACCCCACTGAACACGGCGTGCTCATCGCCACTGCGGACGACATCGTGCACGGCCGCCGCCGGCGCTCCTACCTGGCACCGCACACGGCCTACCTGATGGGGGAACGCCGCTTCCACGCCGACCTGCCGCCCCTCAACTCGTGAGCCGCACCGGTGGTTGTGCGGGCTTCAGGTGGCGGGACGCCCGTCACGCGGCTCGGCGTGCTCGTGGCGACGTCGATCACGGCGAACGGACACAGCACTCCACCGGTCAACAGTGCCGGGGCGCCCGATGCCCAGCCGGCCACGAAGCCGCCGCGCAGGTTGCCCAGGTGCGGACCCGCCTGGCCGGTGGCCGGTTCGGCGGCAGCCACCCTGCCCAGCAGGAAGTCCGGCGTAAGGGCCGGACGATCGTGGTCCGTGAGAAGGACGGGGACAGGCTTCATCTCCGGCAGGAGCGCGCAGAATGCCGTCAAAACCATGACCGTCACGGATGGCGACGGCCGCGGTTCTGCGTGTGGCGTGCTGTCAGCCGAACGACCAGCGCCGGCCGGCCGCTTCGGTGTCCCCCTGCTGGGTGAGCGGTGCGCCGTCGGCCGTACTGTCCGCGGCCAGGACCAGGCCGCTCTTCTTCGACTTCAGGGTGAATCGGAACTGACGGCGAAGGTCCAGTCACCGATGCGGCCGTTGGCCGCGGCGTCCTGACGGGGCGGGCAGCGGAATCCGGCGAGCTGCCGCTGCCCGCCCAGGCCGAGGGCCAGGTGGTGCGGGAGCGGTGTCGTCGCGGGCGTGCAGGCGGTGTGCCAGGTCGTGTACGGGTTGTCGTCGACGGCGTTGACGGCGCGCCCGTTCTCCCCGGCCGTCTCCTGGCTGTCGGCGGTGGCCGTCGTACCGGCTTTGGGCAGGGCGGTGAGACGGCCGGTCGGGGAGCCGGCGACGGCGTCCACCCGGGCGAGAACCGCCCACACGGAGGAGGACCGCGGTGATCCCCGGGTGCGTTCGGCCATCACCTGCAGGGGGGGGGGCGGCGCGCGAAATGGCCGAGGAAGGCGGTCCCGGCCCCGGACGAGGGCGGGTGCCGCCCGGCAGGACCACCGGGCGGCACCCGCCCTCAAGGAGCACCCGCCCTCAAGGAGCACCCGCCCTCAGGAGGCGGGTGTCCCGTAGACACCCATCTCGTGGATGGAGTACCCCCAGGTCGTCCTCCGCTCCACCCCCTGGACGCGGACGTACCGCACCGCCTCGTCGTCGGCGACCCGGACGACGTCGTTGCCGCAGGTCTCCGGGCGCTGCGTGGACACGGTCTTCCAGCTCTCACCGTCCTGCGAGGTCTGGACGGTGTACTCCGCCGCGCAGGCGTTCTCCCAGGCGAGGGTCACCGCGGCGACCTTCGCCGGGGTGGCGAGCTCGATCTGCACCCACTCGTCGTCGGAGTAGCCGGACGCCCAACGGGTTTCCGTCTTGCCGTCGTTGACGTGCCGGGGCGCCAGCCGGTCCAGGTCCTGTTCCACGCTGGACGCGGACGCCGTGCCCTTCGGGGCCAGGTTCTCGCCGCCTCCCGCGGAGTCCCACAACCGCAGCCGGAGCTCGGCCTGCACGAGGAAGGCGTCGAGCACTCCGTCACCGACCTTGGGCTGAACCTCGCCCCAGGAGTTGCGCGGCGGGTCGACCCGTACGGCGCGGGCCCGCTGCTGCAACTCGTCGGATTCGGCCAGCAGCCGGTCCGAGGTCTCCTCGTCCCCCGCCTGCCGCGCCGCGAGCGCGTCGAGCATGGTCACCATGGCCTCGCCCCACAGCTCGGTGGCGTCCAGCCAGGGCGCCGCGTCGACCGTGAACCCCTCCTCCACTTCACCGGCGCGGATGGTGGCCGGGGCCCGCTCGACGGCGGCCGCGTAGGCGCGCAGGGACCCGACGGCCCCGTCACGGTCCGCCTCGTCCCACGTCTTCCAGAACTCCGCGACCCGCCGGGCGAGTTCGGGCGCCTGGGGCTGCCAGGGGGTGTCGCCGAAGGTCGGGGCCATGTGCTGGAGGTCGCCGAAGACGAGCAGGGCCTCGGTGGCCGCGCGGTCGCCGCCCGCGAGGTAGGACATGGCGTTGCGCCAGTTCTCCCGGGCGTCGTAGGCGCGGTCGTTCCATGTGAAGTCGGCGGTGCCGAAGACGGCGACCTTGCTGGCGTGCGGTTGGTTCATGGGGTTGGCCACGATGCCGGAAAGGTGGTCGGACAGTCCGGCCTCGCGCTTGTCGTACGGCGCGAGCAGCAGGCGCCCGCTGGTGTTGCCGAAGTCGTTGACCGGGTAGTTGTCCCAGACGAAGACCTTGCGGCCGAAGACCCTCGCGGCCTGCTCGGCCTCCTCGTTGGTGATCTGTGTGGGCACCACGCCCACGCCGGTCCACATCACCTCGACCGAGGGATCCAGGGTCTCCCGCAGGGCCCGCTTGTAGGCCGACTCGCTGTGGTTGTAGTACTCGGTGGGCACCATCTGCAAGGGCCAGGTGCCCTCGTGGGTGGCGACGAAGTCGCGCTGCACGTCGTTGAGCAGGTCGACCTGCGCCTCTCCGGCGGCCCCGGCGCCGGGCTCGCCGTACGCGGCCCGGTCGGCCTCGCAGTTCCAGCGGGTGTAGTCGATGTCGTCGAGCGGGATGGAGAAGGCGCGGGTGCCCAGGTCGTACAGGGCCTGGAGCTTGTCCTTGAGGGCCTGGCGGTCGGCGGGGTCGGAGTAGCAGATCGACTCCCCGGGGGAGACGGCGAAGGTGAAGCGCACGTGGTTCGCCGTGGCCCGGTCGACGAGTTCGCCCAGCTCCGCCAGCTTGTCCGCCGGGTAGGGGTCGCGCCACTTGCCCCGGTGGTAGGGGTCGTCCTTGGGCGCGTAGATGTAGGTGTTGGCCTTGACGTCCCCGTAGAAGTCCATCTGGTCGAGGCGTTCGGCGTGTGTCCACGGCTGCCCGTAGAAGCCCTCGATGGTGCCGCGCAGGGGCATCGACGGATGGTCGCTGGCCTGGGCGCCGGCCACTCTCCAGCCGTCGTTTCCGGTACGGACGAACAACTGGCGCAGGGTCTGCACGGCGTAGAACTGACCGGCGGCGTCCGTGCCGCCGAGGGCGATCCGCGCACCCCGTCCGGCCCGCGCGACGCGCAGGGCGTAACCCTCCGCATGGTCCGGCACCGCCGTGTCGCCGAGCGCCGCCGCTATGTCGGGGCGGGTGGCCGGGCCGAGCCGGACGGTGAGCAGGCCGGCGGCGGCCCGGGGAACGTTTCCGGGGGTGACGACGTCCACCCGGTCGGCTCCGTGCGCCTTCAGCTCCCTCACGAGACGGTCACGGGCGGCGGGATCCGTCTCCTCGCCCGCCGCGACGATCACCCTTCCGGTCACGACGGCGTCGTCACCGGTGCGGGTGAGGGACTGCGGGGTCGGTGAGACGGGTGGTACCGCGGCAGGGACGGAATCCTCCACGGCGGATGCCGGCAGGGCTCCGAAACCCATGGTGATTGCTAGCGCGAATGAGATGCCGATTGTGGTGATGGTGCTCTGGCGTCTCTCCATGGGATCTCCAGGGTTGGTGTAGACCATCAAATCTCCTTGACTTCAAGGATGATGCAGGCATTGACGGTAAGAGGTAAGACGTATGGGGTCTAGACCTCTCTGTCACACACCTTTACTCTGGCCAACATTGGTCGCCGCTGTTTCCGGTTCGGGGCCCGTCGGACAATGGCCGGGCCCCGCCGGGTTCAGGGCTGTGGAACGAAGGTCCATGTCTGGAGCGCGGTGGAGCCGGCCGGCTGCTGGGAGATCAGTCCTCCGTCGGTACGGGACGCCAAGGTCAGCAGCAGGCCGCTGGACTTGGCGGCCAGGGTGTAGCCGCCGTTCTTCCACGTGGCGGTCCAACGCTGGTTCGCCGCTCCGCTGCACGGCCACTGGGCGATGGCGGCCCCCGCCTGCTGGGAGTTGTCGCGGACGTCCGCGCACAGACCCGAGTTCACGTTCCGCAGGGTGTGGGTGCCGTCCGTGTTGCGGGTGACCGTCCACTTCTGGTTGTTGCCGCCGTGCCACTTCCAGCCGTGCAACTGGGTTCCCTGAGAAGTGGAGTTGGCCGGTACGTCGATGGCCTGGCCGCCCACGGAGATCTGGTGCACCCCGTTCGCCGGTCCCGTGGGAGCGGTGCAAGCCGTCGTCGCCTGGTGGGCGCCGCGGTCGGGGACGCAGCCGGCCGTGACCGGGTTGCCGAAGTAGTCGCGGCCGCCGGGTGAGGCCAGGGCCCGGCCGTTGGCGAGCGCGGACGAACCGGCCTGGAGCCGGTAGCCGCCGGCATCGGCGCGCGAGGTCGCGGTACCGGGTGCGGCGAGCTTCGGATCGGCGGTCACCTTGTTCGGATCGGCCGGTTCACCGGCCGGGTGGCTGCCGTGGAAGACGTTCGAGTCGAAGGCCAGGCCGCCCACATTGACGTACGAGGCCTCCGACGTGGCCACGTGGAAGATGTTGTTGCTGAAGACCGCGTTCGCGGCACCGGAGCCGTTGGCGTTGTTGATGATCTCCACCGGACGGGAGAGGTAGAAGGTGTTGTTGTGGATCTGCGTGTTGGACGTCTTCGCGCAGACCATGTCGAAGAGCTGCCCGCCGTCGTTCTGGCTGATGTTGTAGCGCACGATGTTGTCGGCGGTGGTGGAGCCGGAGCCGTTGCACAGGAGGATGAAGCCACCCTCGTTGTCGTGGCTGTAGTTGTACTGGTAGACGGTGCCGATGTTGGCCTCGTCGATGTCCAGGCCCTGTCCGTCGCAGGTGCTCTTGCCCCCGCTGACCTCGTTGTACTGGTACAGCGCGCGGTTGGTGTTCCAGCCCCAGATACCGGCGGCGCAGTGGGCCGGTTCGCGCTCGCGGAAGCCGTCGACCCGGTTGTGCTCGACGAGGGCGCCCTCGGTGTGATGCGGCACGATCGCGTCGCCGCCGATGTCGGTCACGGTGTTGCCGCGGACGACGATCCGGGTCTGCGGTGTCCAGGGCCCGCAGGTCGCGCCGCAGTTGGGGTTGTTCAGCTCCGGACGCCGCATCCAGCGCGTCCAGAAGTGGATGCCGTAGCGGTCGACGGTCCGCACCGTGTTGTTCTCGACGACCACGTCGTCGAACCGGGTCGGTGTCGTGTTGCCGAGGACTTCGAAGAAGATGCCCGCGCTGGCGTCGTCGTCCTTCTTGGTCTGGTTGCCGTTGACGTCGTGCACGTCCAGCCCGCTGAGCCGGTAGTACGTGCCCGTTCCCGAGTCGGTGCGGGTGATGTGGACGCCGCGCCGGGTCGCCGAGGCGTCCCCCTTGTTGGAGATGTCGAGGTTGGCGATCTCCCAGTACTGCTGGTCCGCGAGCCGGACCACGTCCGTCACCTGCCCGGCGCCGGCCAGTTTCGGCTTGGCCCCGCTGCCGTAGGCGTCGATCCTGATCGGGCTCCCCGCGGACCCCGATCCCTTGGGGAAGAGCTGCTGTCCGGTGCAGGTGGAACCGCGTCTGAGGAGGATCGCGTCACCGGGCCGGAAAGTACGGGCGTTGACCGTTGCCAGGGTGTTCCAGGGGCTGGCCTGACTGCCGTCGCCGCCGGCGGTGGCACCGCAGTCCACGTGGAAGGACTGGTCCTGCGCCGACGCCTGGGCTGGATGCGTGAGTCCCACGGAGGTGAGGGGGAGGGACAGGACGGACAGGAGCAGAGCGAGTTTTCGTAAGCGCACGGATGGCTCCCTGCTGGGTCGTCGGACGGAACCGGGGAGGTGCGATGTGCTCGGACGTACCGGTCGAGCGTGACGGCAGACGTCTGATGTCTCGACCATCGAGACGGTAGAGATCCATAGGGGCACCGTCAAGGATGTGCGCGCGCCGTATCCCTGGAACCGGACAGTGCCTGCCGGGGCATCACCGGATGCCGCCCGGCGGGACGTTGTCCGGCCTTCCCCTGCGGGTCAGGTCCGCCGACCGCTCCGGGAGCGGAGCGGCGCGGTGACGTCAGGGACCTTGCCCAGCACCAGACCGTTGCGGTAGCCGGACGCCGGGGTCCGGTCGCCCTCCAGCGCCGGTGGCGCGGATGGGCCGGCGTCCTCCGGCGCGGCATGCCGGGCGGCGCACCGGACAGCGGCGTCCCCGCGACCGCGGCCGCATGCCCGCCCGCCCGCCGACCGTGCCGCAGACCACCCACGACGGCACCGTTGGCAGCGATCACAACATCTGTCATAGTTCCCACCGTCGTGCTCGGGGGCGGCCATGTCGTGCCCCGGAGCTTGCTCCCGGTAGTCCCGATCCCGTCCTGGGCGCGGTAGGCGTAACCTGCCGGACGTGTCGGAGCGGGTTCGGCGGAAGGGGTCGCGTGGCATCGATGGCATCGAAGGATCCCCGCGACGGTGCGGGCGGGCGCCGGACACCGGAGGACGGGCCCGCCGACGGCCGGAAGGGCGACGGACCATCCCCGCCCGACGGGCCGTCCTCACTCCCGCGGGCCGCGCAGGGCCCTCTCCTGACCCATCCGCACGGCCGCCTGCTGCGGGCCGGGCGCCCGCACCGGATCCTGGCGGGGAGCCTGCACTACTTCCGCGTTCACCCGGCCCAGTGGGCGGACCGGCTGGAGCGGATCGCCGCCATGGGCCTCAACACCGTGGACACCTACGTCCCGTGGAACTTCCACGAGCCGCGCCCGGGGCAGTACCGCTTCACCGCCGGACACGACGTCGAGCATTTCCTGCGCACCGCCCAGGAGACCGGCCTGGACGTCATCGTGCGGCCCGGACCGTACATCTGCGCCGAGTGGGACAACGGCGGTCTGCCCGTCTGGCTGACGGGCAGACCGGGCATGCGCCTGCGCTCCTCCCACCCGCCCTACCTGGCCGAGGTCGGACGCTGGTTCGACGAGCTGATCCCGCGCATCGCGGCCCTCCAGGCCGGCCGGGGCGGACCGGTGGTCGCCGTCCAGATCGAGAACGAGTACGGCAGTTACGGCGACGACCGCGCCTACGTCCGCCACGTGCGCGACGCCCTCGTCGCCCGCGGGATCACCGAACTGCTCTACACGGCCGACGGGCCCACCGAACTGATGCAGGACGGCGGCAGCCTGCCCGGACACCTCGCCGCCGCCACCTTCGGCGCACGTGCGGGAGAGGCCGCCGCCCTGCTGCGAGCACGCCGTCGCGACGAACCGTTCCTGTGCGCCGAGTTCTGGAACGGCTGGTTCGACCACTGGGGCGAGAAGCACCACGTCCGGTCGGTGGAGAGCGCCACCGGCGCCCTCTCCGACATTCTCGGTGCCGACGGCTCGGTCAGCGTCTACATGGCCCACGGAGGCACGAACTTCGGGCTGTGGGCCGGAGCCAACCACCACGGCGACACGTTCCAGCCGACCGTGACCAGCTACGACTCCGACGCGCCGATCGCCGAACACGGGGCGCTCACACCGAAGTTCCACGCCTTCCGGGACCTGCTGCACACGGCCGCCGGAGCACCGCGGCGCCCGCTGCCCGCAGATCCGCCCCTGTTGTCCCCCCGCACGGTCCCCGTCACCCCCGGAGCCGGCCTGCTGGGGGCGCTCCGCGCGGTCTCCGACCCGGTGGACTCTCCCCACCCGCTGAGCTTCGAGGAACTGGACCAGGCCTCGGGCCTCCTGCTCCACCGGGCCACGCCGCGCCTGCCCGGAAGCGGCCACCGGCTCACCGTCCACGGACTGCGCGACCGCGCCCAGGTCTTCCTCGACGGCACCCCCCTCGGTGTCCTCGACCGGGAGACCTGCTCCCTCGACCTGCCGGACCGCAGCGGACAAGCCCGTCTGGAACTGCTGGTGGAGAACCAGGGACGGGTGAACTACGGCCCCCGGCTCGGCGAGCACAAGGGCATCCTCGGCGGAGTCGCGGTCGGCCCACGGCTGGTGCACGGCTGGACGATGCACCGGCTGCCGCTCGACACCTGGACCGAGGAGGACCTGGCGCACGCGGTCTCCGCCGGGCCACCGGACGGCACCGCCGGGTTCGCGACGGCACGGTTCACGGTCACGGAGCCGGCCGACGGTTTCCTCGCCCTCCCCGGCTTCGCCAAGGGTTTCGTGTGGGTCAACGGCACCCTGCTCGGCCGTTACTGGGAGATCGGCCCCCAGCGCACCCTCTACTTGCCCGCACCGCTGCTGGTACCGGGCGAGAACACCCTCACCCTGCTGGAACTCGAACGGCTCGGCGACCGGGTGGAAGTCCTCGACCGGCCCGGCCTCGGGCCGACCGAGGAGTACGTCGAGACCTTCTGACGAGCGAGGGGCGAACCCTGGAGCCACCGTCACCCCACCCACCCCGACGCAGACGTGCTCCGCGCCCCGTGACCCTCCGTCCGGCAACTGCAGCCGAAGTTCCGGGTATCTGGCGGTCACGGGTCCCCTCACACCTGTACGAGGGAGGTCTTGCGGCAGCCCACTGGGCCCCACTGGCAATGGTCGTTCAGCCGGCCGTCCCGGCCCCAGGGAGAGTGGGGACGACCGCACCCGCGGCCGATCTTCGGGCGACCGGTGGCGGAGCCGGACGGTACCGCCACCGGGGAGGGGAGGGGCCGTGCCAGGAGGCTGCGCGCCACGGCCTCGGGCGCGGCAGGTCAGATCCGGTCCCGCCCCAGGTCCGCGACGAACCCGGACCATGCGCTCCGCGCGAACGCGAGCCCAGGGCCACCGCGCTCCTTGGAATCCCGTACGTGTATGGCAGTGGCGTCGGCGGCGACTTCTACGCACGCCCCTCCTTCGCCGCTGCTGTGGCTGCTCTTGAACCAGTCCAGCCGTGCGGGCTGTTCAGTGTTCATCGGTCTCCCAGCATCTTCTCGATCAGGGTCAGTGACTCTTCCGGTGTGAGCGCCTGTGCCCTGATGCTGCCGTAGCGTGCGGAAAGGATACGTACCTCGTCCGGATCCGTGACCAGACGGCTGACGTGCTGTACTTCCAAGTACGCCACCTGGGGCTTGCCCTTCGGGGTGAGCAGGATGAAGGGCCCACCCAAGCTGGGATGCTCCTTGCGTTCCGTCGGCAGCACCTGAAGCTCCACGCTGCGTAGCCTGCCGAACTTCAGCAGCCCTTCCAGTTGTTTCCGATGAACGTCCCACCCGCCGAGCGGGCGACGCAACACGGATTCCTCGATGGTGAAGGTCGTGAACGGCGGAGGCCAGCGGTCGAAGATCTGCTGGCGGTCCAGCCGTGCGGCCACGCGCTGTTCGACGGTCGCCTCGTCCAGTAGAGGCTGGCGGGTACCGAATACCACGTGTGCGTGTGCCTCCGTCTGAAGGAGCCCGGGAATCGCGAGCGAGCTGTAGTCGTGCAGCTCAACTGCTTCCCCGCCCGCCCCACTCACCACAGCCCGGCCATCGGCCGGCCAGTCCTCAGGACGTGCCCCGCCCTCTCGGCGGTCCCGGAACCACATCAGCGTCTCGGCGAGCAACTCCCGGTTGCGCTCCTTCTCCAGCAGGGGCAGCCGGATGCTGGGCCGCAGCTCCAGCTTGCCCTCCGGGAGGTCGACACCGTCCAGGGCGTTGAAGCGGGTGAGGAGTTCGGCGCGCAGCGCGTGGTCGGTGCGGTGAATGGCTCCCGCGCGGCGAGGTACTGGAACACCACCTCCGCCGTGCCCCCGCGCCCGGCGCCCGGGTAGAGCGTCAGCGGCCGGATGCCGCGGCCGGGGCCGCCCGCCTCGCCGAGCATGAGGTACGCACTCGTGGTGACGTGTCCCGCGCCGTGGCCGATCCGGCCGCCCAGTGTCTCCCCATGGACGAAGAGCGCGCGGACCGCTTCGACCCGGCCCTGCTCGCGGTGTCCGATTCTCGCCCGTACGCGTTAAATGCCTGGACTGGTGTCGTCTTCCAACGGGAAACTTCTGGATTCCGACCTTCGGGAGTGTGATGGCGACAACAGATACGCAAAGGCCGGTGCCGGGCAGGAGCGCGGTCGTTCTCGCGCTGCGCCGCTACGGCCGGGAGCTGCTGCGACTACGACGACTGGCTCTGCCCGCGCTGCTGCTGCCGGCCGTGGGCAACATCGGCATCCGCTACGTCGCCCCTCTGCTGATCGCCAAACTCGCGGGGCAGGCCGCCGACGACAGGGGTCTCACCCTCGCCTCGGCGCTGCCGTACGTGCTGGGCTTCGGCGCGGTGCTGCTGCTCGCCGAGATCGTGTGGCGGATCGGGCAGCACTGCCTGAACCGTGTGGACGCCCTCGGCATGGAGCACCTGTACGTGCTCGGCATGGACGAACTCCTCGCCAAGGACGCCGCGTTCTTCCACGACAACTTCGCCGGCTCCCTGACCAAAAGGGTGTTGAGCTTCGGCAAGCGCTTCGAGGATTTCGTCGACACGCTGACGTACCGGATCGTGGGCAGCCTCGTGCCCCTGGTGTTCGGCGCCGTCGTGCTCTGGCACTACGAACCGCTGCTCGTCGCCGGCCTCTTCCTGATGATCGCAGCGACCGCGGTGGCCGCGACGCCTCTGATCCGTCGCCGGCAGAGGCTCGTCAACGATCGTGAGGCGGCGATCGCCCGGGTCTCCGGCCACGTCGCCGACAGCCTCACGAACATGGAGACCATCCGGGCGTTCGCAGCCGAGCAGCGGGAGGCCGACGAACACCGCAGCCGTGTCGCGGACTCCCGGCGCCTGACGCTGAAGTCGTGGGACTACGGCAACCTGCGCGTGGACACCCTGGTCGCCCCCATGGCCGTGCTGACCAACGTGCTGGGCCTGGTGGTCGCCATCGCCCTCGGTGGCCCGGGCCAGGGAGTCGAGGAGATCGTCGTCGCTTTCACCTACTACTCCAACGCGACCCAGATCATGTTCGAGTTCAACCAGATCTACCGGCGCCTGGAGAGCTCGATGACCGAGGCCGCACAGTTCACGGAGTTGCTGCTGGACCCGCCCACCGTGCTGGACCCGGCGGAGGCCGAACCGCTGGCGCCGCGGAGCACCGACATCCGCTTCGAGGCGGTGACCTTCGCCCATGAGGGTGCGGAGCCGATCTTCAAGGGTCTCGACCTGGACGTGGCCGGCGGCGCACGGATCGGTCTGGTCGGCAGGTCCGGCGGCGGCAAGACCACACTCACCCGGCTCCTGCTGCGGATGGCGGACATCGACGACGGACGCATCCTGATCGGCGGCCAGGACATCAGCCGGCTGCGCCAGGCCGACCTGCGCTCACTGATCGCCTATGTTCCGCAGGAACCCGCGATGTTCCACCGCAGCCTGCGGGACAACATCGCCTTCGCCCGGCCCGGCGCCACCGACGAGGAGATCCACGCGGCAGCCGAGGCCGCACACGTCACGGAGTTCGCCGATCAGCTTCCCGAGGGCTTCGCCACCCTGGTGGGCGAGAGGGGGGTGAAGCTGTCGGGCGGGCAGCGCCAACGGGTCGCCCTCGCCAGGGCGCTCCTGCGCGACGCCCCGATCCTGCTGCTCGACGAGGCGACCAGCGCACTGGACTCGGAGAGCGAGATCCTCGTTCAGGACGCCCTGTGGCGGCTGATGGACGGACGGACGGCCCTCGTCGTCGCCCACCGTCTGAGCACCGTCGCCGGCATGGACCGTCTCGTCGTCCTCGACCGGGGACGCGTCGTCGAACAGGGCACCCACGGGGAACTGCTCGCCGCGGACGGCGCCTACGCCAGGCTGTGGCGGCACCAGTCTGGCGGTTTCCTCGGCGAGAATGCTGAGCCGGCACCCGACGACGATCCATCGGGAGCCGGTCTCGCCGCACTGCCGGGACCGGCCGAACCGGCGCCGGACCGGGGAGGGAAGGTGTCGCCGCGGGCTCGTACGAGCACCGGGCCCGCATGATCGAGCCGGTTCCCGGCCGGCGCCGGGCCGCCCGTCCTCACGAGGCCCGGCGTCGGCCCACCTTCCACACCGTCAATGACCACCGGATCCCCTCGCACCTGGTGATACCGCTGCGTGCCCGGGACGGGGGTCGCGTGGTTCTTCCGTCACCGCATTCCCGAGGCGTCGTCGGCATGCCCGCGAAGACCGGTCTTCGCCCGATCGCCGCTCACGACGCCCTGGTCGGCGAAGCGCTCAACGCCGAGACGGACATCCGTCACGCCAGGTTCGGCATCGACCGGAACGGAAAGCGCGCTGAGATCCCGTGATGCGCGTGTGCGTGTGACCGGTGCGACGCCAGGAAGGTCGGAGACGGGCCGGTGTGAGTGCTCGAACACCCGGCGACGGCTGACCGGACAGGCCCATCGATGTAGTCTCCGGGCAACGCCCTTGACCCGCAAAAGCAGGCAGGGAGCAGACACAACGGGAGTATTTTCGTGTTGCGCACCATGTTCAAGTCCAAGATCTAGCGTTTGGGTGTTTGCGCAGGTCAGAGGCATGATGGAGTCGCTCGGGTCAGCAAACGGTCAGTATCGGGCGCGGAGGCGTCCCGGCTTGCTGACCTGGTGACCGCCGCGGCGGGGGCCTGAGCGCGAATGCCTGGCTCCCGTGCGGAAGGTTCGCTACGTGACTCGACAGCTCGTCCGCGGCATGGATCCTGAGCGAGTGGGCTGCGTTCCGGGTCAAAGCGGCGTGTCTTGCGGGTGCCGCCTGCCCCCTTCTGGCCGCTACCGCGACCCTGCCGCCCCGGCGTCGTTCTCGTCCACCGCGCCGGCGCCATGGGCCTCGACTTCGGCACCGTCGTCATCCCCGGCACCGAGACCGACGCCGCAGCCGACCCCACCGCGGCGGCCACACCGCACTCGGCGGCCAGCCACCCATCACCCGTGTGAACAACCCTGCGGGCCAATACAGCTAAGCGCCCACCGGGTGAGATGTCCGAGGGAGGGGAAGGCGGCGCCCGCCCCGCACGGACGACAGGGGCCCGTACCCGCCATGCCGCCGCCTCCCAGCAGTGGTACTGGATGCATGGACACGACGATCACCGCCCCCCGCGCCGAGGTGCTGCGGGACCGCTACCGCAGCCGACTGCCCGAGCGCTTGCAGGAGCTGGTCGGCCCCATCGAGGGCAACGTGGACCTGCCGCTCCACATCGTCTGATCCGGGCGGACGAGTTACAGCCTGGACCGCCCGAAGTCCCGCATGACGCTCTACCGGACCGTCCTCGCCGAAGGGCTGCGCGAGGACCTGGTAGCCCTCCTGCACCACCGGCTGCTCACCGAGCAGTGGCCCGTGCTGCGGCGCTTGGTCAGTCCCTACATCCGCGAGGTCTGGGAGGACGCCTTCCCCGAGCTGCTCCGCACCGCTCCGGCCGACACGACCGCCGCGTGAAGCTCACTGTTCGGCTCGGGCGGCAAGGTCGGGGAACGGGATCGGACGTTTTGAGCGGGGTTGGGGCTGGGGCTTCGAGTGTGGGGAGACTTGGTGGGTGCTGTCCTGCTGTGGAGGTCTGACTTCTGACATCGTTGACCGGAGTGTCTTGCTCACACTGTGTCGACCGCTGGCCGGGGATGGTGCGTTGCCGGCATCGGGCCGGCCGGCCCCGGTGCTCCCGCCTCAGGGGGTACCGGGGCGGAAAGCTGTGCGAGGACGCGGACGTCAGTCGTCGTACGACAGGCCGTGCCCGGAGCGGAAGAGGACCTTGGCCGGGTCGTCGGCCCGCTGGATGGGCACGGGCAGTTTGCCGCGCGGCTCGACCCGGCCGACGATCACCCGGGCGGCGGCGCGCAGTTCGACCTCGGTCCAGCAGTAGGAGGCCAGTGAGGCGGGGACGTCACCGAGGTGGGCGATGTCGTAGGGGTTGCGCACCGCGAGGTGGACGACGGGGATGCCCGTCGCGAGCAGCCGGGACACCAGGGTGCGCTGGGGGCTGGTGGCGCCGACGTTGTCGGTGGTGACCACCACCGCGTCCCGTCCCCGTGCGGCGGCCACGGCCTCGTCGACCTTCGCCGCGTCGGGCGCCTGGCCGGTGGCGAGGTGGGTGGTGCTGTAGCCCAGTTCGTCGAATGCCTTGGCCAGCTCGGGCACGGTGGTGCGGGTGTCGTCGGTGGGAAAGGCCGGGCTGGCGCCGACCACGAGCAGCTTCTTCTGCCTGCGGCGCAGCGGGAGCGCCTCGTCCTCGTTGACCAGCAGGGTGGTGGTGCGCTCGGCGATCCGGGCGGCGGCGAGCCGGTGCTCGCGGGCGCCGACGACCCGGTCGACCTCCTTCAGAGAGACGTAAGGGCTGCCGCTGAGCAGGCCGACCTTGTCCTTGACCCGCAGGATGCGCAGGACCGACTCGTCGAGTCGGTCCTCGGTGATCTCTCCGCTGCGAACGGCGGCCAGGACGCCGTTGTAGGCAACGTCGATGTCCGGCGGGAACAGTAGTTGGTCGGCGCCGGCCTTCAGGGCGAGGACGGGCACGCGGTCGTCGCCGTACTTGGTGCGCACGCCGCGCATGTTGAGGGCGTCGGTGACGATCACGCCGTCGAAGCCGAGTTCGTCGCGCAGCACGCCCTGGAGGATCGTGGGTGACAGGGTGGCCGGTTCGTTGCTGGGGTCGAGCGCGGGGACCTGGAGGTGCGCGGTCATGATCGAGTCGACGCCGGCGGCGATCGCGGCCTTGAAGGGCGGGGCGTCGATACGGTCCCACTCCTCGCGGGTGTGGGTGATCACGGGCAGTTCGGTGTGGCTGTCCTCCTTGGTGTCCCCGTGGCCCGGGAAATGCTTGGCGCAGGCCACGACGCCGGCTTGCTGATAACCCGTCACCTGGGCTGCCACCATGCGACCGACCTCACGGGCGTCGGCTCCGAAGGAGCGGACGTTGATGATGGGGTTGGCCGGATTGACGTTGACGTCGGCGACCGGGGCGAAGTTCTGATGGATGCCCAGGGTGGCGAGTTCGGTGCCTGATATCCGTCCGGCGGTGCGCGCGTCGGAGAGAGAGCGGCCCGCGCCGAGCGCCATCGCGCCCGGCAGCTGGGTGGCGCCGCTGCCGATGCGGACGTTGACCCCGTGCTCCTGGTCGATGGAGATCAGGGACGGGATGGGGGTGGGCAGGGCGAGCGAGGCTCGCTGCACACCGTTCGTCAAGTCTGCGATCTGGCGGGGGCCTTGGATGTTGTTTGTCCAGCCGGAGAAGTAGATGACACCGCCGATGTGGTATTTGGCGATGAGCTCGGCCACGGTGCGGACGCCGAGTTCCCTGAGGTTGCGGTCCTGGTCGAACTGGCTGGGAGAAGTCGCCGACGTACCGTAGAAGTACGGCACGAACAGCTGGCCGACCTTCGCCTCAATGCTCATCTTGGAGATGATCTTCTTGAGGTGGTTGTCGCGCTTGTGCGCGACCGCGGGGGTAGCCGTCACGCCCACGAGGCCCGTTGCACTCGCAGCGGCCACGGTCGCGGAAGCGAGAACGGTTCGTCTGGACAGACTCCGGTCCTGCATGCGGACATGCTCCTTCCAGCCTTGCACATCAAGGGAATTGAAGGAAACGTGAAGGACTCCGAACAGCGGGAAACGTAGCCCGCAGGTCAGGGGCGGGGCAAGAGGTCTAGACAAAATAGGTCTAGACGAAATGAGGGCCCTCCTGCCGTATGCGTGGGCGCCCCAAGCCGGGCTGATACGTGAAATGCGCCGCTTCCTGTGATCCTTGAGGCGCCTGGCTTGATCTTTAACCTGTGCGGCGGCGTCGTGGGGTGGCTGACTTCTTCGCGTGGCGTTGCGCTGGCTGTGTCCAGTCCCTTGCCCGCCGGCTGCTCATCAATCCGGCGGACGTCCCCTGGCACCTTCCGGTCCGGGCGTACTGAAGCCCCCGGACCGCCTGTGGACGTCCTCCGGGCAGGAGGACGACCGAGACGATCAGGCGCTGGAAAGGCTTGTACGAGAACTGGCCGGTGCACGGCTGTACGAAGCCGAGCAGCTGCAGCCGGGGCTGGTCCCGGCGGTCCTGGCCGATGCCCGCCGCAGACTCGGTAGCGAGCATACGAAGGACAGGTACAGGACTCAGCTCCCTGCCTACCGAAGCGCCGACGAACAACTGCCGCCGGACACCTACCTCGCGACCGAGGAAACGGTCGCAGAGGCAGTCCAGAGGATGGCGGCGGGCAGCCGCGCGCACCGGCTCTCGGCCGGTCCGGGCCTGTCTGATCCGCGAGCCTGGGAAGACCGACTGGCCACCGCACTGACGGACAGCCCGATTGTTCCCCTGGCCTTCGAGGCAGCGCGCCGGCCGCGCCCCGGCCTTCGGATCCCGCCAGGTCCGGACGAGCCGGCCGATTCAATGGCCGGCGTAACCGCGGAGACCATCTCCGTGCGGCCTTTGGCGGAAGCGGACGTCCTGAGCGGCCGGCCACTCAATGGCTGGTACATCCTCGCTTCCGTGGAGAAGCGCAGGTTCCTGTCGTTGCACAGACGGACGACCGACTCGGTCGGCTTGAGGTTGTCGGGCCCGGAAGTAACGACCCGCAAGGGCCATGGGGCCCCGGACGTCCCGCCGGTCCTCGGACGGCGACCTCGTTGAATGGGCTGAGGGGCCGGCGCGGCTACCTCTGGGACTTTCCCAGGTCGGCTTCCCGCTGCTCGGTGTCGACCGCGACATGGTTGCGGCCGTGGACGCCGCTCATGATCTGGGACTGCCCGATCTCACCCTCACACCGCGCTGATGGCTCCGTGCCGCGCTGCGCCTGCGGCCCGGGGCCCTCTTCTCCCTGGAGGTCAGGCAGCGGGCTCCCGGTCGCTGACACGACGTCAGGTACCAGGCGAACCCACTCCCGCCGAAGTCCGGGACGGGCCACCGAGTCACAGGAACAGTGATGAACCAAGCAACGACGAACGAGGACCGGCGCATCTACGACGTGATCGTCCTCGGCGCGGGCCCGACCGGCGAGAACGTGGCGGAACGCACCCGCGCCGCCGGGCTCAGCACCGTCATCGTGGAGAACGAACTGCTCGGCGGCGAGTGCTCGTACTGGGCCTGCGAGCCCAGCAAGGCGCTGCTGCGGCCAGTGCTGACCCGGGCCGACGCGCGCCGCGTGCCCGGCCTGCGCCAGGCGGTGGCAGGGCCACTGGACGTCGCCACGGTCCTCGACCACCGCGACGAGATCGTCTTCCACTGGCAGGACGACAACCAGGTCGGCTGGCTCGATTCGGTGTCCGTCGATCTGATCCGCGGCCACGGACGGCTCGACGGCCCCCGGCAGGTGGCGGTGCGGACCCCGGACGGCGACACGGTGTTGCTGACCGCGCGACACGTGGTCGCCGTCTGCACCGGGACCGGCGCGGCCGTACCCGACATCCCCGGGCTCGACGCCGTACGCCCCTGGACCAGCCGCGAGGCCACCAGCGCCGACCGGGTGCCGGGCCGCCTGGCCGTGGTCGGCGGCGGAGTGGTGGCCGTCGAGATGGCCACCGCCTGGCAGGCGCTCGGCTCCCAGGTGACCATGCTGGTCCGCGGCGACGCCGGACTGCTCCCCGGAATGGAGCCGTTCGCCGGTCGACTGGTCGCGGACGCGCTGCGCGAAGCGGGCGTCGACATCCGCTTCGGGGCCTCCGTGGCGTCCGTCGCACGCGAGGACGGCGATGTGCGGGCCACGCTGGCGGACGGTGGCGAACTGGCCGTGGACGAGGTCCTCTTCGCGACCGGTCGTGCCCCGCGGACCGCCGATCCCGGCCTGGAGACCATCGGTCTCACGCCGGGCACCTGGCTGACCGTGGACGACACATGCCGCGTGACCGCCGTCGCGGACGGCTGGCTCTACGCGGTGGGCGACGTCAACCACCGCGCGTTGCTGACCCACCAGGGCAAGTACCAGGCCCGCATGGCCGGCAACGCCATAGGGGCCAGGGCGAAGGGAGAGCAGGCCGACGAGACGACGTGGGGCGCGCATGTCGCGACCGCCGACGTCGCGGCCGTACCCCAGGTCGTCTTCACCGACCCGGAAGTCGCAGCCGTCGGTCTGACCACGCGCGAGGCGGAGCGCACGGGGCACCGGGTCGAGGTGGTGGACTACGACATCGCCAATGTCGCGGGCGCTCACCAGTACGCCGACGGCTACCGCGGCCAGGCCCGCATACTGGTCGACACGGACCGTGGCACCGTCGTGGGCGTCACCTTCGTAGGCCCCGGCGTCGGCGAACTGCTGTACTCGGCCACCGTCGCGGTGGTGAGCGAGGTGCCGCTGCAACGGCTCTGGCACGCCGTGCCGGCCTTCCCGACGATCAGCGAGGTATGGCTGAGGCTGCTGGAAACCTACCGGGACCGGCATCAGCCCGGCCGGTCGTAGCAGCGCCGCCGCCGATCGGGGGCGGGGCACGCCTCGGCGGCGATGGCGGCCCGTGGGTGCTACTGCGCGGTCGTGTGGTCGGCATTGCCTTCGTGACGGACTTCCTCGGCGAAGGCCGCCTCTGTCTGCGCGCTGCGGTCGGCTTCTTCCGACACGGCGAGGACCTGCGCGGCGGGGATGACGCAGCGCCGTCCGCGTCCGCGAACACATAGTCCCCGGACGGACGATCACGCCGGACACGACGACCGGCCGGTTGGCCTCGGACGGTGTCGCGACATCGCCGCCCCACTTGGCCGTCGCGCCCAAGCAGTACACGGCGAGTCGTACGTGGCGAGCTCGGTGAAGTCACTGAGGCGCCCGTCGGCCAGAACCCCCGCGAGACCTCGTGCCGCCACTACCGAGAGCTTCGACCCGCCTCCGAACGACACGTCGGTGTGCCCGGGGGCGGCCAGGACCGGCACCCGCCCCTGTGCGCCGTTTGCGGTGGCCTCGTCGAACAGCCGGAAGAAGTCGTATCGCTCAGCCGGGAGCGCTTCCTCGCACGCGGGCAGAAACGAGATGGTCACCGCGGGGCCCGGAAGGAGACGGCTGGGAGCCGGGCTCACCAGGTCGTCGATATGGCACCGGTGGCGGTGCGTCCGTCCCATGGCATCGACGACGTCGGGGGTACCTACGCGCGCGGCGATGTCGCGCAGGCGGTCGTCATTCTCTGCCATCGGGTCTCCCGAGCCGGAGGACGGCCTTGTCGCAGTCGCGTCGCGCGGCGCTCGATCCGCTGATCCCAGCCGTGTCGTACGTCATGCCGGTGCGGGGATCGCGATGTAGTCCAGTCCGCCCGCGTCGAGCCACATCCGGGTGGGAGAACGGACGAGGCGGAGCAGAACGCTGTCGCAGCCCGGACAGCGCAGCACCATCCCAGGACCACCGAGATATGCGTGCGTCTGGGCGAGCACCATCTGTGCGCCGCAGCCGTGGCATCGTCCGGAAGCCGTCGTCATGTCCGTTCCGAACAGCGCCTCGAGGTCCCCGGCGGCAGCGTTGCCGTCGAGGAAGTCAGGCGGCACGGTCATGGAAATTCACCTCCCGTGGAGGGCCGAGTACAGCCGCGTCGGGTCGCGGACCGCTATCAGGCGGGGCCGAAACGCTCGGTTCTGATACGGCCGGGGTGGTGGCCGATGGCCACCAGCAGCCCGGCGGCCGTTTCGACGAAGCCGGTGGAACCGCAGACGTAGCAGGTGGGTTCGGAGTCCGGTGGCCATCCGGCGCTCGACAGGTCGGAAGCGCGGTGAACCGCCCGGGGGGCCGCGGCCATTGTGGTGGGGTCGAGCGGCTGTAGAGGTACGTCTTGTCGAGGCCCGGCTCGTCCCGTCTCAACTCGGAGACGAAGAGCTGGTACTCGGGGCTGCGTACGGAGTAGATCAACCGGAACGGCGTACGACTGCCGACCGCGCGCCGTGTGCGGATCATCGCCATCAGCGGCGCCATGCCGGAGCCACCGGCCAGGAGCAGAATCGGCTCCTTCTGCTCGGGACGCCACACGAACCAGCCGCCGACCGGTCCGCGCAGTTCGACGACGCCCCCCACGGCGAGTACGTCCGTCAGGTACGGGGAGACCTCACCGTCGTCCACACGCTGAACGGTCAGCTCGACGCTGTCGCCGTCGGGTGCCGACGCCAGTGAGTAACTGCGCTGTGTGCTGTAGCCGTCCTCCGCGGTGAGCCGCACATCGACATGCTGCCCCGCCACGTGCCCCGGCCAGCCGGGCACCTCCAGGACGAGGGTGCGCGCGACTTCCGACTCGGCGCGCCGATCGGTCAGACATGCGGGCCGCCACCGCAGCCGGTCGCCTGGTCGCCTTGGTACCGCTGCTCGCGCCATGGGTCCCCGTAGTCGTGGTAGCCGATGTTCTCCCAGAAGCCCCGCTCCTCCTCATGGAACAACTGGATGCCGCGCACCCACTTGGCGGACTTCCAGAAGTACAGGTGCGGGATCAGCAGTCTGGCGGGGCCGCCGTGCTCCGGCGGGAGTTCCTCACCGTCGTACCGGTACGCGATCCACGCCTGCCCGTCGAGGAGGTCCTCCAGAGGCACGTTTGTGGAGTAGTCGCCGTAGGAGTGAACGAGCGTGTACTCGGCACTTGTCCCCACGTCCTCCAGGAGGACGTCCAACGACACTCCCTGCCACTCCGTGTCGAACTTCGACCACTTGGTGACACAGTGCAGGTCGACGGTCGGCGTCTGGCTGGGCAACGCCATGAACTCTTCCCAGTTCCAGCTGTGCCGAGCGTCCGTCTCGGTGCGGATGGTGAACTCCCACTCGGCGAGGTCCACCCTGGGGGTGGGTCCCGCCGACAGAACGGGGAAGTCGGCGGTCTCGTACTGCCCAGGAGGCAGTTTGTGCCGGGTGTCCCGTGCTCGGCCGTGGAACCCAGGTGAAACGATGGGCATGGCGTGCCCCCATTCTCCGCACCGGCCTTTCCCATTCTTCAGGACATCACACGCCACAGCATCTCGGCGGCGCCTGCCGGCCGGCGGAGCGCGGGAAACGCCTTAATTCGGCTTTCCCTCCGGCCACGGCCCCGCGGATGCCCGCGAACGGTTCAGCAAGGGCAGCGCGATCAGAGGAAACACGATCACGGACAACAGGCCCGCCGCCACCAGTGCCGCCGCGTTGGCCGGTCGGATCGCGTCCAGCTCCAGCCCGATCGTCGTCGCCGCCACGATCAGGGGCAGGGACGTGGCCTGCAGGAGTCCACTGGCCATGACCTCCGGCCAGGAGAGGCCCGCCCTGCGGTAGACCACAGCGGGCAGTCCCCGAACGAGAAGAAGCGCGGCGAGGAACATCGGCACCCGCAGCACCGCCCCGGTGTCCGCGAACAGCGCCCCGAGGTCGAACTGGACACCGCTGGTCACGAAGAAGACCGGGACGCAGGCGGCTACCGCGAGAACGATGACCAGGTTGTCGTACGACATCGCGACTCCGGTGGCACGGTGTGCGGTGCACTGGCTACGACCCACGTTGCCCTATTTCGCCGCGCCGTGGGCTGCCGACCGTTCCCTGCTGATCGGCCTGGGCATTACGGTCGACGGTATGAGCGACAACTCCGAGCGTTCCGTGGTCGTCGAGCGCACCAGCAGTGGCCACTTCGTCGCGACCAACGCCCGTGGGGGAACGATCAGTTTCGGTACGACCTCCGGTGCCGGCGGCGACACCGAGTTCACCCCGGTCGAGCTGCTCCTCGCCGCGATCGGGGGCTGCACGGCCGCGGACGTCGATACCGCCACCAGCCGCCACGCGGAGCCGAGCGAGTTCTCCGTCGCGGTGACCGGCGACAAGATCAGCGACGAACTCGGCAACCGCATGATCAACCTGGCGGTCACCTTCACCGTCGCCTTCCCGGACGGCGAGGGCGCCGAGCGCGCCCGCGCGATTCTTCCCCGGGCGGTCAAGTCGTCCCATGACCGTATGTGCACGGTCAGCCGCACGATCGAGACCGGCACGCCGGTGACCGCGATGATCAAGGACGCCTGAAGTCGGTTCATCCGCGCAGCCGCTCTCGCACAGGTGGCAGCGCCCGCCGACGGGATGCGCACAGATCTCCGCTGGTGCATGGTGGACTCGACTGTCGCTGGGACTGTGCCTGAGGCCGGTTTCGGCCTTCGGCTGGCGTTCCGCCCTTCCTCCCAGCCCAGCCCAGCCCAGGCATGGCCCAGGTAGGTGATCGACGTGAATGAGACCGTCCGGCAAGTGATCGTCGTCGGCTCCGGTCCAGCCGGCTGCACCGCCGCGCCGTACGCGGCCCGTGCACTGCTGCGCCCGCTGGTGTTCGAAGGGTCCGTCTCCGCCGGCGGTGCGCTGATGAACACCACGGACGTGGAGAACTGTCCGGGTGCCCGGAGGCGGTGCTGGGCCCGGAGCTGATGGCCAAGATGAGGTCCCAAGCGGAACAGTTCGGCGCCGAGATGGTCGCCGACGACATCGTGGAAGCCCGTCTCCGGGGGAGGTCAAGGAGGTCGTCGGCAGCGCGGGGGAGACGCACCGTGCCAGGGCGGTCACTCTCGCGACCGGGTCGCGCTACCGCGAGCTGGGGCTGGAGAACGAGAAGCGGCTGTCCGGGCACGGCGTGAGCTGGTGCGCCACCTGTGACGGCTTCTTCTTCCGCGACCAGGACGTCGTGGTCGCGGGTGGCGGTGACTCCGCCATGGAGGAAGCCAACTGCCTGACCGAATTTGCCCGTTCCGTCACCGTGGTGCATCGCCGTGACACGCTGCGCGCCTCGAAGATCTTGCAGGAGCGGGCACGCCGCAACGAGAAGGTCCGGTTCCTGTGGAACCACGGGGTGGTCGACATCCTGGGGCAGGACAGAGTCACCGGCGTCCGCGTGCGCGACGTGAAGACCGGTGCGGAAACCGGCCTGCCGGTGACCGGGGTCTTCGTCGCCATTGGGCACGATCCACGCGTCGAAGTGGTCAAGGGGCAGGCCTCCTTCGACCACGCCGGTTACACCGCTGTCGAAGGCCAGTCCACGCGCACCAACCTCAACGGCCTGTTCGCCTGCGGCGACGTCGTCGACCACGAGTACAGACAGGCCATCACTGCCGCCGGGACCGGCTGCGCGGCGGCTCTGGACGCCGAGCGGTACCTCACGGCGCTCGACGACTGCATGACCCCGGACGAGGCCCGCCTCGAAGCGGTGGCTGTGGCGGAGCTCGCGCACTGAGGCGAGGGCCCGTTTCCCCCGTCGGTCCACGACTGCCGTTCCGCGCCGGTCAGTTCGGTCCCCGGGTGGGGCACCGGGCGGCGAGGCCCATGGAGTTCGAAAAGGCGTGCCCGAGAGGGCGCTGGGCATGTCGAGCAGGGCCGTCGAATATTCCGTGCTGTGCCGTCGGTTCACGTGTGTACTCGCCCCACGACGCACATGGCCACCTTCCGGGACGAGGTCAGTGGCCGAGCGGCCGGCGGTCCCGGCGGCCCGGCGAGTGACCTGGCTGTTCGACTGGGAGTGCGGACGGCGGTGTTGTTGGAAAGGCCGAGCGACCTCGCGGCCGTTGAGGCGCTGGCCGCACGGCGTGGCCGGGAGCTGGCCGCCGAGGGGGTGTGCGTCGTGTCGATGGGCGGGGCGATGAGCATCGGCCGCTACGCCGACCTCCTCGGGCCGCCCGGCCTCGGTCTGCGCCTGGCAGGACTGTGCGACGAGCGCGAGCAGGGCTTCTACGACCTCGGCCTGAAGCGGGCAGGGGCGCCGCGCCGGGGTTTCTTCGTGTGCGTGTCGGACCTGGAGGACGAGCTCATCCGCGCGCCGGGCACGACGAGGGTCGAGGAGATCGTCCGGGACGAGAGCGACCTCCGCGCCTGGCAGACCTTCCTGCGGCAGCACGCACAACAGGGTCGGGCCCGGCAGCAGCAGTTGCGGTGCTTCCTCGGAACGAAGAAGGGCCGCAAGATCCGCTACGGCCGCCTCCTCGTCGAATCCCTCGACATCGAACAGGTACCGACCCCACTCGACGACCTCCTCACGGGCCTGTGACCGGCGGTGGCGGCGGTGTCGTTGTCGCGTGGTGCCGATCTCAAGTCGTGACAGCTGGCGTTCCAGGCCGATGGGCCGGGTCTCGGGATCCAGGAGCGCAGGCGGCGCCCGGCGTCGACGCTGCCACGACGGCCATGCTCATCGTCAGCGCCTGCGCGGTGCCGTCTACCAGTCGCTCCTCGCCCCTGAGGCGGTGCCCATCGACGCCGCGCTCGGTGAGTTGAAGCGCCTTGTCGATGGGCTGCTCCTGGAGTGACTGCCCCCGAGGGGGCGTCCTCGTTGCCTTGGGTAAGCAAGTCCTGTGGTCGACGGCGGTGCTGAGGGGGCGGCCGCCCAGGTGGCTTGCCCGGTCGCTGGTCGCCCAGGAATCGACTGCCCTGACTGGCGCGCTCTCGGATGTGCTGGCGACGCGGGGATATCGGGCAATAGCCGGGCGTGACCGCGTACAGTCGCGTATTCGGCGCTCGGCTTCTTTGGGCGCCCGCGTCGCGGAAGCGGGCTTGGTTCCGTTCGACGCCGGTGGCGGGAACAGCTCGTCCGGCTTTGCCACGTGTCGTCGTCCAGTGTGATCGCGAATGCACTGTGCACCCGTTGCGCCGGGGCCCGGCCTGGCGCGTTGGTCGGCCGTGTCCTGATGTGACAAGTGCGCCTGTTCGATGCAGGGCCGGCACTGTAGCTGGCGTAGAGGATGTTGTCGGCACGGCGGACGCATCGTCTGCCGTTGATGCCTGGTGGCCATGGAAGGCGGATCAGAGCGCACCGGGTGTACAAGCCGACCGATGTCACGCCGGACACCTCCTCGCCCACAGCGGCGTCGGTTACGGCACCGCCGGCGACGCGACGACGCTCGCGGCCTCCGGGCCCGGCCGTCGGATGGTTGTATTGGGTGTGGCTCCGGACTACCGAAATCCGAGGTTCGGATCGGTGCCGGCCAGCTCACTGCTGGCCACCCCAAGGCGAGAGGCGACGGCCGGGTCGGCCATGTGAGAAGGGACGGGCTCACGCCGTGGTCTGCCGCGCAGGCCGAAGACCCTCGGCCCCCACTGCTGCCCTCCCTGCACCTCCGGGTCGAGGACGGCACGGATGATGGGTCATGCTCCGGCGTCCTTGGCCTGCCCCAGGAGCGCGGCGGGCAAGGCGCGCAGCCACTCGCCGGGGGCGTCACGCTGACCTGCGGGCGGGACGGGGTGAGGGGGTCCAGTGCGCCGCTGGGGTGGGCCACCACACTGAGCACCATGCTGGCGAAGGCGCGCAGGCGGCGATCGAGTTCGAAGCCGAAGCAACTGCAGATCGCCGAGGGCCAGTCGCTCGGACCGCGCCGCGAAGCTGCCCACTGTCACGGTGCGGCCCGCCGACGCTGCGGTCTCGACGCGGCCGGAAGACTATTTCCCGTACCAGGAGGCGCGGCGCTCTGTCACCGGCGCCGTCACCCACCCCGGTGCGCGGGTCCTGATCCATCACCTTCCGCAGCCACGGCCGCCCGCACCCGCTGCTCCTCGCGAGCGGAGCCGACGTCCCGTTCCAGGGGTGTGCGGCTCACGGTTGTCGCGAGGTCTTCCAAGGCCCGCTTCTCCAGTTCCGCTTCGCGCCGCACGACCGGGCTCCCATTGCCGGCGGCGGCGCCCTCTCACGCGTGGAGCGCCTCCTCCACGCGCCCCCAGTCCGGATTCCTGTGCTCGCGCACGTCGACTGCCGCCTTTGCGGTGTTCGCCTCCAGGACCTCGGCGAACCGCTCCGCCTCGGGGACGAAACGGCTGTCGGCCCGCGGGACGTGGCTCTCCATGAGCATCGCCGCGCGGCCGAACCTCTTAAGCGCCTCCTGCACCTCCTGCGCCTCGCGCGACGTCAGCCCCCTGGAGCGTGTCATACCAGGATTTCTCCGAGTGCTCGTGTGAGCGGGCCCGGTGACGGCGCCTGTCGCGCGGTTCCCGGCGCGATCAGGTAATCAGGAACGGTGAACAAGGACGCGACCGACCCCTTCGTGCATGTCCGGGGCGCCAGTGAGAACAACCTGCGGAACGTCGATGTCGACGTTCCGCGGGACGCGATGGTCGCCTTCACCGGCGTCTCCGGTTCGGGCAAGTCCTCGCTCGCGTTCGGCACGCTCTACGCGGAGGCCCAGCGGCGCTACTTCGAGTCCGTGGCACCGTACGCCCGAAGGCTGTTGCAGCAGGTCGGCGCACCGCACGTGCAGGAAATCACCGGACTGCCACCCGCCGTGGCCCTGCAGCAGCGACGCGGGGCGGCCAGCTCGCGCTCGACGGTCGGCACCATCACCACGCTGTCCAATCTGCTGCGCATACTGTACTCGCGCGCCGGCACCTATCCGCTCGGGGCCGCACGGCTGGAAGCCGAGTCGTTCTCACCCAACACCGCGGCCGGCGCCTGCCCGGAGTGTCACGGACTGGGCGTCGTGCACGACGTGGCCGAGGATCTGCTCGTCCCGGACCCCTCGCTGAGCATCCGTGAGGGGGCGATCGCCGCCTGGCCGGGCGCCTGGCAGGGCGCCAACCTGCGCAGTGTCGTGAGCGGCCTGGGGATCGACATCGACCGACCGTGGCGCAGGCTCAGGAAGAGGGACCGGGACTGGTTGCTGTACACGGACGAGCAGCCCTCCGTGTACATCGAGCCGGAGGAGGACCGCGTCGACTACGGCTACCAGGGCAAGTTCTGGAGTGCCCGCAAGCATGTCATGCACGTCCTCGCCGACTCCAAGAGCGAGAAGATGCGCGAACGGGCGCTCCGGTTCGTCAGGAGTGTGCCCTGCCCCGAGTGTGGGGGCAGCGGGCTGCGGCCCGAGGCGCTCGCTGTGACCTTCGCCGGACGTTCCATCGCCGAGATCAACGCGATGCCGCTCACCGAGGTGGTGGCGCTGCTACGGCCGGTCGCGGGGCGGTCGAAGGCCGATGTCACCACGTCGACCGCCCGATCCGGGGAGACGACCGAGGTCGCGGTGCGGATCTGCGGCGATCTGGTCTCGCGAGTCGAGGTACTGCTCGATCTGGGTCTCGGGTATCTCAGCCTCGGGCGCCGCTCGACGACCCTGTCACCCGGCGAGGCGCAGCGCCTGCGGATCGCCACCCAGCTGCGCTCGGGGCTGTTCGGCGTCGTCTACGTCCTCGACGAGCCCTCCGCGGGCCTGCACCCGGCTGATGCGGAACCGCTGCTGGACGTGCTGGACCGTCTCAAGGCGGCGGGCAACTCGCTGTTCGTCGTGGAGCACGACATGGACGTCGTACGGCGGGCGGACTGGGTGGTCGACATCGGCCCCGGCGCGGGCGAGGGCGGCGGACGCGTGCTGTACAGCGGCCCGATGGCTGGTCTTGAGCGGGTCGGGGAGTCGGCCACGAGCCAGTACCTGTTCGGGCGCGCCCAACCGGTCGATCACCGCCCGCGCACACCGCACGGCTGGCTGCACCTGCGCGGCGTCTCCCGCCACAATCTGCGCGACGTGTCCGTCGACGTACCGCTCTGCGTACTGACGGCGGTGACGGGCGTGTCCGGTTCCGGAAAGTCGACGCTGGTGACGCAGGTGCTCGCCGAGGTCGTCCGCGGCCACCTCGGACTCGTACCCGAGGAGCCCGACGAGGCGCAGCTGGAGGTCGACGTCCAGGACGCGTCGGGGGTCGAGTCGTTCGACCGGCTGGTCCTGGTCGACCAGCGGCCCATCGGCCGGACTCCCCGGTCCAACCTGGCCACGTACACGGGGATGTTCGACGCGGTGCGCAAGCTGTACGCGGCGACCGACGAGGCCAGGGCGCGCGGGTATTCGGCCGGGCGGTTCTCCTTCAACGTGCCCGAAGGACGGTGCGAGACCTGTCAGGGCGAAGGGTTCGTCGCGGTGGAACTGCTGTTCCTACCCGGCACCTACGCGCCGTGCCCGACCTGCCACGGCGCCCGGTACAACGCCGAAACGCTGGAAGTCACCTATCGCGGCAAGAACATCGCTGAAGTACTGGCGCTGTCCGTCGACGCCGCCGCCGAGTTCCTGTCCGCCGTCCCGGCCGCTTCCCGCAGTCTGGAGACGTTGCGCGAGGTGGGACTGGGGTACCTGCGGCTGGGCCAGCCCGCGACGGAACTCAGCGGTGGTGAGGCGCAGCGCATCAAACTGGCCACCGAACTGCAGCGAGCCCGCCGGGGGCACGCGCTCTACCTGCTCGACGAGCCGACGGCGGGGCTGCACCCTTCGGACATCGCGCTGCTGCTGCGACAGTTGCACCGGCTCGTCGACGCCGGCAACACGGTCGTCGTCGTCGAGCACGACCTGGCCACGATCGCCACCGCCGACTGGGTCATCGACCTCGGGCCGGGCGGCGGTGACGCGGGCGGGCGGGTGGTCGCGGCGGGCCCGCCGACCAAGGTGGCGAGGGCCCGCCGCAGCGCCACCGCGCCCTATCTCGCGGCCCGGCTCGCGCGCTCCTGACGACAGAATCGCGATCGCGAATCCCCGAGCACCTGCGGCGCGACCCGGTGGCCGGGTGGTCTCGCGCACCAGCGCGGTGCACGAGTACACCGACTTTGCGGCAACCGTGGGACCCGACCTGCCGCGGCAGTCCCGCAGCCCGGCGTGAGCGGTCGCGTGTGGCAAGAATGACCCCATGCACATTGTGATCGCGGGTGGACACGGAAAGATCGCGCGCCGGTTGACCCGGCTGCTCTCGGCGCGCGGCGACAACATCACAGGGTTGATTCGCAACCCAGACCACGCCGACGACCTGCGCGCGGACGGTGCGGAACCGGTGGTGTGCGACCTGGAGCACGCCTCGGTGGACGAGGTGGCCGGCCACCTTGGCGGCGCCGAGGCGGCACTGTTCGCCGCGGGCGCCGGACCGGGCAGCGGCGCGGCCCGCAAGCAGACGGTGGACCGGAACGCGGCCATCCTCCTCGCAGATGCGGCCGAGCGCGCCGGGATGCGCCGCTTCCTGGTGATCTCCGCGATGGGCGTGGACAGCCCGCCGCCGCCCGGCACCGACCCGGTGTTTGCCGCCTACCTGAAGGCCAAGGGCGAGGCGGACGCCGACATCGCCTCCCGTCCGGGACTGGACTGGACGATTGTGCGCCCGGGGACGCTGACCGACGACCCCGGTAGCGGCCGCGTCACGCTCGCCGAGCACACCGACCGCGGCCAGGTGCCGCGCGATGACGTGGCTGCGGTGCTCGCCGCCCTGCTCCACGAGCCCAGGACCGCCGGGCGCATCCTCGAGCTGATCAGCGGGTCCACCCCGGTCGAGGAGGCGGTACGCGCCGTGGCCGGCGGCTGACGCCGCACTCCGCCTTCGCCCGGGTGCGGGTAATGACTCACACCCGGGCGCTGCAAGAGGCGCAGCGCAGCGAGGCCGACACGGTGTTCAGCAAGCTGAGGGACATCGCCGCGCCGAGCGGTACACCCTTCGAGCACCAGTCGATCGGCTACGCCTTCGGGTACGTCGAGGCGATGTCGGAGAAGGGGCACGTCGCGGAGGCCCGGACAAGCTGGGAGGATGGACGTGAGCGACGAAGGAGGCCCGTCATGAAATCCGGAGCCCCTGATGACGACGCCTGGTACTCGCGCACACCCTCGCAGGCCGAGGGCGAGCGGGACGAGACGGGCGAGCGTACCGCAACGGAACGGCACCCGGACGTCCCCCGGAGCGAGCCATCCCAGGCCGAGGGCGAGCGGGGCGACGACGCCTAGCGCCACTGGACGACCCGTCGCCTGGGGCCGGGTGAGGGTGCACTTTCCCGCGCTGTCACCGGTTCCCGGCGGGCAACCTGTCCGAGGGCGCGGCCGGGCGGCCTCTGCCGTGGGCATGCGCTCGCTGCTGACCCGACGCTCCGACCTCGTGGTCCTGGTCGCCGACGACAGGCCGCACCCCCGCGCGCTGTACGAGGCGCTCGCCCGGGAGACCGGGACACGGTCCGGGACGATCGGGGTGAGCGCCCCCTGCGACTCCCTGGACGACATCCCCCGCCGCTACCAGGAGGCGCAGCGCGCCCTGGACGTGCGCCGCCACTCCCGCGAGCGCTACGGCACGACGTTCTTCGACGAGCTCGGCCTCTACCGCATCCTGGGACCCGGCAACGATCACCGGGAACTGGAGACGTTCGTCCACGAGTGGCTCGGGCAGCTCATCGACTACGACTCCCGGCACCACGCGGCCATGGTGGAGACCCTGTCCCGGTACTTCGACTGCGGCGGCAACTACGACGAGACCGCCGAATCCCTCGCCATCCACCGCAGCACGCTGCGCTATCGGCTCCAGCGCATCCGCGACATCAGCGGCAACGACCTCGCGAACGTCGAGGACCGGCTCAACCTCCAGGTGGCGACCCGGGTATGGAAGATCATGCTGGGCGGACCGGGCTGACGCGCTGGAACTCCGGTGGGAGTGGTGTCAGCAGCGCTGCAGTGGGTGGGCCGGGCGGCGGAGGAACATCTGGGCCGCCCTGCGGATGCCGGGACGGCCGGCGACCTGGTCGAGCAGCCGGGTGCCGGCTGCGGAGTCCTGGATACCGGCCGCGGTGACCAGCACCGCCAGGAGGAGGCCGACAGGTCGGTCACGACGCGTCGCTTGCGGCCCACGATCTTCTTACCCGCATCCGTGCTCTGGCTGGCGGAGGGAACGCTGGTGGAGGTCTTCAAGTCCGTACTCGGGCGGCAAGCGCGGAGGTCCAGGCGTGGCCGCGGCGCTCGAAGCCCCAGGCTGCAAGAACCGGGCTCATGTATTGGCCTTCTTGATGCGTCTCCAGCAGACAAGGCTGCAGGCGACGGTGATGAAGGCGTCGTGGACTTCGGTGCGCCGCTCCCAGCGGACAGCGGGACGACCAAGGCGCGAGCTCTCGTTGGCGGCCCCCGGTTGGCGTCCTGGTCGGAGAGCCCCGACCGCTCCGCCTCCTTGCGGGCCCTCGCGCGCTCGGTGTCGTACCTGTTGCTCCCGGGTTCGGGCACGACGATCACCTCCTGCCGGGCAGGGTCCTCCCGGCCCAGACCGGCAAACCGGGGGAAATCAGGCGGGTGAAGGAGGTGAGTGAGCGGCCCCTGCCGGTTACCCGGGTGGCCCAGGATTCCGGATTCCGATGAGGGAGAAGGGGCCATGACTCACAGTACGAGTGCCCGGGACGTGGTGAAGGCCATCAAGGATGTCGACTTCCCCGCCGGCAAGGACAGGCTGATCGAAGCGGCGAGCCGGTCGGGCGCTGCGCCGGATGTCGTCAAGGCGCTGCGCGGCATCCCGGCCGAGCAGTACGCCAACCGCGAGGAGGTGGCCCGGTCGGTCCGCGTGGACCCCGACTCCGACCTCGGGCTGAGCCCGGCACAGCGAGCCGAGCAGGCCCGAGAGGGCGGCAGGCCGGGACAGTCCCAGCATCTGCGCGAGGTGCCGAAACCGCCAGTCGAGGAGGAGCTGGACAGCTGACGGCCGGGCCGCTCGGTGCCGGTCGCGCCCCTCAGCGGGCGTGCCGCCTCGCCGCCCGGTCGGCGTCGCCGCCGGCGCCGAGCGGCCCGGCCGGAGCGAGCTCCTCCTCGACCTCCAGGCGGGGCAGCCTGTCGGCCACGCGCGGCACCAGCGGTGGCAGCACGGGCCGCACGGAGTCCAGAGCCGGGGTATGGGGCCGCCTGCACGAAGCCGTCCTTCACCGGCTCGACGACGCCGGTCTCGTCGACGTCACCCGCGTCGTCCTGGACACCGCCCATGTCAGGGCGAAAAAAAGGGGGGCGAACACACAGGTCCGAGCCTCCGTGGACCGCGGCAAGCCGGGTTCCAGGATGCACCTCTTGTCGGACGCGAACGGACTGCCCCTTCTCGTCGGTGTCTCGGCCGGCAACACCCACGACAGCGAAGGGTTGAAGCCCATGGTCGAGGGTCACCGGGACCACTACTTCAAGCCCCAGCGCCTACACGCGGACAAAGCTCAGGCCCGCGCCGACCTACGGAAATGGTTACGTGGCAAGCGCATCGGGATGCGGATCGCACGCAAAGGCATCGAGTCCAGCGAGCGATTGGGCCGCCGCCGGGTGATCGAACGCAGTCAGCCCAGCACCTCTCCGATCGGGGCGTCGGCGTCCAGGTAGCGCACGAGCTTGCGGTTCGCGAATTCCACGATGCCCACGTCGCCGAGTTCGCGCCCGTAGCCGGAGCGCTTGATGCCGCCGAAGGGCAGCTCCGGTCGGGACGCGGTCGGGTGGTTGATCCACACCATGCCCGCCTCCAGCCGGTCCGCGACTCCGCGAGCACGTTCCGGGTCGGCGGCGAAGACCGCGCCTCCCAGGCCGTAGGAGGAGGTGTTGGCCAATGCCACGGCCTCGTCCTCGCCGGCGACCCGGTAGACGACGGCGACGGGGCCGAAGAGCTCTTCCCGATAGGCCCGCATGTCCGGTGTGACGTCGGTGAGAAGGGTCGGCTCGACGAAGGCGCCCGGCAGGTCGGGCCGCCCGCCGCCCAGCACCACCGTGGCCCCCTTGCCCACCGCGTCACGGACCTGCTCCATCAGGAGTTCGGCCGCGGCCTCGGAGGACAGCGGGCCGAGCGTGGTGGCGGGGTCGGCCGGATCTCCCGGTTGCACCTCGCTCATCCGGTCACGCAGCCCGGTGACGAAGGCGTCGTAGACGTCGGCAAGGGCGATGAAGCGCTTGGCCGCCACGCAGCACTGCCCGGTGTTGCCCATCCGGCCGAGGAACGCGGCGTACACGGTGCGCTCGAGGTTGTGACCGTCCAGCACGACGAAGGGATCACTGCCACCCAACTCGAGGACGGACTTCTTGACATTGCGGCCGGCGATCTCGCCCACGCTCACGCCCGCCCGCTCGCTTCCGGTCAGTGACGCTCCCTGCACACGGGAGTCATCGATGATCTTCCCGACGTCCCTGCCCCGCACGAAGAGATTGGTGTAGACCCCGGCCGGCACACCCGCATCCGTGAACAGCTGCTCGAGTGCCAGTGCGGACTGGGGGCAACTGCTCGCGTGCTTGAGCAGGATCGTGTTGCCGAGGACGAGGTTCGGACCCGCGAATCGGACCACCTGGTACAGCGGGAAGTTCCACGGCATCACACCGAGAAGGACGCCGAGCGGCTCGTTCACCAGCACGGCCGTGCCCTCGGGCACCGGCAGGGGTCGCTCTTCCAGCAGCTCGGGGCCGTGCTCGCCGTAGTAGGTGAGGATGTCGGACGCGAGGTCGACCTCTGCACGGCTCGAGTCGATCAGCTTGCCGACCTCAAGGGTCAGCAGTCGCGCCAGTTCCTCCTTGCGCTCCCTCATGAGCCGGCCGGCGCGTTGCACGAGGGCCCCCCGGTCGGCCGTCGACCGGGCACGCCAGTTTGGAAAGCTACGGTGCGCCGCGTCGATCGCGCGCCCCACGTCCTCCGCACTCAGCGCCGGGAACTCCCGAACCCTTTCACCGGTGTACGGATTGACCGTGGCGATGGGACTTCCCTGGGCAGTGACATGGGCGTCCATGACGCCTCCCTGGAGTCGGGACACCTCGGGTTTCCACGCCCGGACCCGGTCACACGTGCTGATTCGTCCCATGCCACGGCAAGCTGTGGCACTCGGGTCGTCTGTGGTTCACGTCGAATGCGCAGAGTCGCCGCCCGAGTTCGGCTACGTCGGCGCTCTCCTGGTGTGGCTCTTCGCCTGTGTGCAATACGACGAGCTCGACCTGGCCGGCGAGGCCCTGCACACCACGGTGCACGGAGGCGTCAGGCTGTGGGTGGTCGAGGTCACCGCCGTCCGTGCGCGGGCGCGGCCCGGGTCGGTGTGACAGGCTTGCAGGGGGTCCGCGCCGTTCGTCGCAACACAGCAGCGAAGGAGGACGACGCATGGATGAGCAGGAATTCGTCCGTACCGTCGCCGAGCGCACCGGACTGAGCCGGCAGGAGGCGGCGGACCTGACCTGGGCCACGCTCGAGACGCTGGCCCACCGGCTGAGCCCGGGGGAGGCCAGGGACCTGACCACCGAGCTTCCCGAGGGCCTCGCGGAGGCGGTGCGCCGGGGAACCACGGATCGCATCGAGCGCTTCGGCCACTACGACAGCGTGCGGCGCGTGGCCGAACGCACCATGCTCAAGGAGGAGGAAGCCGATCGGGGTGTGCGGACCGTACTGGCCGTGCTCCGCGAGGCGATCAGCGAGAAGGAGTTCAATGACCTGATCTCGCAGCTCGGAACGGACTTCTCCCAGGCCCTCGAATCCGCCGGGTGACCCCGGGGCCTTCGGCACGGCGCCCGCGTCACGGCGCCAGCGGCTTGAACGCCGCGTGTGTGCCGGAGCACGGTGGGTGATACCCGCGGACCGCTGGCCCTTCGCGGCCGCCATGGCGCGGGGCGCACACGGAGGTGTGGTCATGACGGCTGACGTGCCCGAGACGTCCCCCGGCAGATACGTGCGCGTCGTACCGGTGGCCGACCCAGGTCTGCCGTCGGAGATCGCCCGGGCTCTCGCCCCCCGTTGCCCGACCATCTCCGCCGGGCAGTCCGTGCTCGGGGCGGATGGCAGGTCGACACGATGACCGCCCCGCTCAACGTGCGCGAGCAGGTCGACGTCTCCGGCATCGCCGAGGCCGTCAGAAACCACCTGGACGGTGCCGAATGGGACGTGGCGATCTTCCTCGCCGACCTTCCGCGGCGGGCCCGGCTCTACCCGATCAGCGTCGAGGTCGACACCGCACCTGGTCGCCGGAGCCGCCGCCGAGTGGCTTCCCACGCCCCTGGTCACTACCCAGGAGGTTCGTCCTGCGCCCCGGCGGCCGGCAGGCGCTCGGCGCGGCCGGCGCGCTGGGCGCCTTCGCCTCCGCCTTCGCGATCCTCGGCCTGATCTCCACCCTCGGGGCGAGCGTGCTCCACGGCACCCTGCACACCGACTCGCACCTCGTGGTCGGCCTGGCGGCCTTCCTCATGTTCGGTTCCGCGGCGGCCGCCCAGCTGGTGCCGGGCAGCCTCCCACTGCCCCGGCTCCTGACCGCGGGGCAGTGGTCCTCCCGGCCGGGCTGGTCCTGTGCGCCGTGGCCTCGGTCAGATCCAGATAGGTGGCCTGGGCGTACGGCTTGAACCCACCGCCGTCGCCCCGGGTCAGCTCCCGCCACCGCTCGATGTTCTCGGCCTGCTGCTGGAGCGGCGGGGTGTAGTACAGCCAGCCGTCCGTGGTGTCGGCGATCCACCGGACGTCCTGCCGGCCGCGTCCCGTCATCAGTACGGGGATCCGCCGGTACACCGGCCTGGGCAGCAGATCGGTGCCGCGCATCCGGCCGAGCGGCGACTCCACGTGCGGGAAACGGTGCTCGAGGACGACACGGAAGTACTCCAGCGACTGCCGGAACCTCTCGGCCCGGCCGCCCAGGTCCTGACCGAAGGCCGGGAACTCCACGGGCCGGTCACCGGTGGCCACCCCGAGCAGGAGCCGTCCGCCTGACAGCTGGTCCACCGAAGCGGCTGCCTTGGCGGTGTGCAATGGATGCCGCAGCGGCATGACGATGCTGGCGGTCCCCAGCGTGATCGAGGTGGTGCGGGCGCTGAGCTGCCCCAGGTACACCCAGGGGTCGAAGACCTGCCCGGCGTCCCCGAAGCTCGGGTCCAGCAGCGGCACGTCACGGACCCGCACCGAGGCGAAGCCGGCCCGCTCGGCCTGCTGGATCCGCTCGACGTGCCCGGCCAGGGACGGCACGGGCCCGTCGAAGCCCTCCAGGGGCGTGATGGCGCCCACGGTCATCCTGCCGCCGGGATACGCCCGGGCCATGCCCGCGTGCTCGGAGAACGGCCGCTGCGCCCCGCCTTCGACGTCCACGGATGCGCCGGCTGAGGGAACTGTCGGCTGTGTCATGCGATCCTCCGGCGATCTCATGCCGAGTCCGGGTCCGCATCGGACGTGTGCTGAGGTTGCGCAACCGGAGGTCCTCGCGCATCCCCTCGCCGACGTAGCGCCGACGTTCCAACAGGATTTCGCTCTGCGCGCCGTGTGGCGGGACGCGGGAGACGAACGTGGTGCTGTAGGGGTCCTGGGAAAGCACGGTGAGGTGGTGCGGCCGGTGGCCGTCCACCCGGATCTGCCAGTCGGAGATGACCCGCATGTCGCGGAAGAACAACCCCTGCGGCACCTCGGCCTCCATGTCGCCAGAGGTGCCCGAGACGCAGAACGTCGGCCCCTCGACCAGTGTGACGGTGGCCGCCGTGAGTACGGCCGGTTCCGTCTCCTCGATGATGGCGCCGACCTCGTCGGTCATGGCTCCTCCTAACCCGGGGAGCCGACGAGAGCCTCGAAGTCCCGGGGCAGCTGGGACATCACGTGGCGGAACTCGCCATCACTGACCGCGTCCCTCAGGGTGCTCAGCTCGGCCCGTACGCCCTCGCGGGCTTCGTCCGGGCTCACCCCTGCTCGCCTGCTCACCCGATTGATGAACTCGTCGAGCCCGAAGGGATCGGCCTCCGGAGTGGGAGAGACCAGCGGTTCCTTCAGCGGCTTGGGCAGTTCGGACGCGAGGTCCTCCGCCTCACCCCTGGTGAGCCGCTCGGCCAGGGTTTCCAGGGTGGCGCGGGTGAGGGGCTCCGCCTTCTCCGGGGGGACAGGGGCGCGCCGGGTGACGGTGTCGAGGAAGGTGTTGTAGTCCATGAGCCGTTCCCTTTCTAAAGCTTTGCAACTGCCTGTTCTAAAGCTTTGCAACTGCCTGGCGTGGGACCTGAGACAGCCACCGAAGGGTGCGTCGTGCGTGTGGGGGTGGCCGGCTGATGCGCGTCATGGTGCATGCGTCTCAGCAAAGGCCATTTCCATGCTCCGGATGTGGGCCACACCCTGCCTGCTCCCGACGGGAGGAAAAGCGGCGGGCTCCATGGACCTCCTAGCGCAAGTACAGACGGTTTCCGCCACGGCAAAGGGGACACCGCCGCCGGTCTGCCGGATGTGCGTCAGGGCGCCGTGCCTGTGGGCGCGGTCGGCTTTCCCGCCGTCGCGTTTCCGGCCGGCCCGTTCGGCCTGGTGTTTCCCCTGCTCGTGCCTGCGATCGGCGTGGTCACGGCGGTCATCGGCGTCCTGACCGTCACCCCGCGCGCCCAACTTCTCATAACTGACATATCGTCAAGTAAGTCGGCGTCTGATCAGCATCAGTCCCTAGATGATCGATTCCAAGGGGTGGTTGTGGTTACGGTTAAGCGATCAGCCTTGCTGATCCTGTGACTGGTGACCTCCGTGGTGACGGTCAGGTCGGGTTGACGGCCCTCGTCTGGGGACAGTCGACGGGAGTAGATACTGGCCATGCATGCATGCAGGCACGGATAAGGAGCATGGCCAGTGACCAGCGACAGTCGCATAGGACCGCCCAGTTTTGGAAGCGAACGTGACACGCTGCGGGCTTTCCTCGACTACCACCGCGCGACCCTCGCCATGAAGTGCGAAGGGCTTACCGACGAGGAGCTGCGACAGCAGTCGATGCCGCCGTCCACGCTTTCGTTGCTCGGTTTGGTGCGACACATGGCGGAGGTGGAGCGTGCTTGGTTCCGTCGAGTGTTCGAGGACAACGACGTGCCCCTGGTCTGGTCCGACAAGATCGACTTCCAGGCGGCGTACGACGCGAGCGCGTCGACCAGGGACGAGGCGTTCACAGCCTGGGAGGCCGAGGTGGAGAACTCGCGCCGCATCGAGCGGGAGGCTGAGTCCCTGGACCAGGCCGGGTATCAGCCACGATGGGGCGAGGAGGTCTCGCTGCGGATGGTGATGGTGCACGTGCTCCTGGAGTACGGCCGTCACAACGGGCACGCGGACTTTCTGCGTGAGGGTGTCGACGGGACGGTGGGCGCCTGAGTCCGCAGGAGCCAGATGCCGATCTTTTCCGGAGAATCGCCTGCGCGGCTGGAAAGAGGAAACCCAACGTCAGTGTGTGAAGACAGAGTTGGACTCCCTCGCCACCGCACTTTATGTGAAGACCGACGATCTGCTGAAGGAATCGCCGCAGTGGGCCCCGTGGCGGCCGGCCGTGGGTATCGCGCCGCGGCTCAGCGACGCGGAGCTGGTGACGCTGGCGATGATGCAAGCCATGTTGGGCTTCACCTCCGAGGCCCGGTGGCTGCGGCACGCCCGCGCTCACCTGCGTCATTTGTTTCCCTGCCTGCCCCAGCAGCCCGGCTATAACAAGCGGTTGCGTAAGGCGGCTGATCTGATCCGGCGCCTTACCCGCACGCTGGCCCGCGACACCACGCTGTGGACCGACGATGTGTGGGTGGTGGACTCCACGCCGGTCGAATGCGGCCGCTCCCGCGAGACCGTCAAACGCTCCGACCTGGCGGATTGGGCCCAGTACGGGTATTGCGCCAGCCACTCGCGCTACTTCTGGGGACTACGGCTGCACCTGGTGTGCACCCTGCACGGCCTGCCGATCGCCTTCGCATTGACTGGAGCCAAGGCTGACGAGCGCGAGACGCTGCTGGACCTGCTCGCCGTCGAACCACAGCTCACCGACGAACGGCCAGGACAGACCGTGATCGGCGACAAGAACTACTTCGGTCGCGACTTCGAGCAGCAGCTGACCCATCTGGGCATCCGGCTGCGGCCTACCCGCAAGAGCGAGGCCGAGCGGCCCGGATCGCATCTGTTCAAGCCGCTGCGGCAGGTTATCGAATCGGTCAACGAGACCTTCAAGGGCCAGCTCGACCTCGAACGACATCGCGGCCGCACCCCCGGCGGCGTGGTCGTCCGCATCCTGCAGCGCATCCTCGCTCTCACCGCCGCCATCTGGCACAACGACCACACCGGCCAGACGACCAGACGCGCACTCACCGCCTATGACCACTGAACCCCTTGGAATCGATCATCCAGAGGGTCTTGCTGGCAGACGTCTGATCGGCGGCGTCACAACAGCCTGACTCGCACGAAGCGCAGGCAGGGAGCCTTCTTCTCATAGTGGACCGATGTTGTTCACGATCTTCGAGTCCGATGCGTGCCAGTGTAGAGTGAAGAACGCCCTTGACCTGCAAAAAGCAGGCAGGGAGCCGTTCCTCAGGAGTCCAAAGTGCTGCGTACTCTGTTCAAGTCCAAGATTTAGTGTTTGGGTGTTTCCGCAGGTCAGAGTCCTGGCAGCCGCCTCCTGGAGGAAGAAGCGCAGGAAGTTGGCGAAGGGGTTGCCCTCGGTCCACTCGAAGTAGATGTGCGGGATGGCGCGGGTTGTGTCGCGGACGTGCACGAGCAGGGCCGCCAGGGCATCGGGGATGGAGAAGGACTCCAAGGTGAGGACGCGGTAGCGGTCGTGCATGACCTCGCCGCGTACCGTCAGACCCGCCTCGAACTCGGAGGGGTCGGTGACCGTGACCTCGACGAAGACGAAGTCTTCCTGCTCGGGCAGGTCGTTGTCGGTGCGGATCTGCTCCATCTTGTCGCGGTACTCGGCCTTGTCGCGCCGGTCGGGCTCGTTGGCGATAAAGCGGATCTTGCGGCTGGCTACGTCCCGGACGAAACGTTGCGCCATGTCGTCCAGCGTCACGCTGGTCACCCGGAGCTCGAAGGCGCGCAGCAGCCGAGAGAGCAGGGAGATCAGGACGATACCGGCGATGAAGCAGGAGCCGATCTTCACGCCGTCCGGCCGCTCGATGACATTGACGACCGTCGTGTAGAGGAACACCGCCGAGATGACGCCGAAGCCGATGGTCCAGCTGCGCTGCCCGGCCTTGCGGGCGGCGATGGTCACGGCGATCGCGGCGGAGCTGATCAGCACGAGGACGCCGGTGGCGTAGGCGCCGCCCTGAGCGTCCACGTCGGCATCGAAGATCCAGGTGACCAGGAAGCCGACCAGGGTGAAGACGATGACCATCGGGCGGACGGCGCGGGCCCAGTGGGGGCCATACCGTAGCGGGGCAGGTAGCGCGGCATCAGGTTCAGCAGGACGGCCATCGCGGAGGCGCCGGCGAACCACAGGATGAGGATGGTCGAGGCGTCGTAGACCGTGCCGAAAGCGTTGCCCAGGTAGTCGTGCGCCAGGTAGACGAGGGCGCGGCCGTTGGCCTTGCCGCCCTCCTCGAACTCCTCAGGCGCTGAGCCGAGCGTGCGACACCGGGCTCCCCACCGCGTACTGGCGGCGGTGACGGTGTGCCGCTCGGGCGCGGCCGCCGAGCGAATCGCCGGCGCTGCACTCGCGCGCATGGGCCGACGGCCCGCTGGCGGGCCGCCCGGCCGTCACCCGCCACGACGTAGGCGACGGCTCCGCCTGGTACGTCGCCCACCCGCCCACCCGCCCACCCGCCCGGACGCCCACCCGCCCGGGGCGTCGCGGACGTCGTTGACGCCCTGCTCACGACGGCACGCGGACGACGGCTCCCGCTTCCTCTTCGTCATCAACCACACCGACGACACCGCCGAGGTACCGGCCCACGGGCGTGAACTCCTCCACGACCGTGACGTCGCTGGACGACTCGTTCTGCCGCCGCTGGACACGGCCGTTGTACACGAACGCTGACACCGGTCCGTCCGGAACCCCGGTCGGGACGTCGCGTGCTGCTCTACGGGGCCAACGCACACGCCGGGGTGGGGCGCTGCCTCAACCACCGCCCCACCCCGGTTTCCCACACCGCACGTTGCGTTCGGGCCCCGGTGCGGATCGGTGCCCGAGGGCGCGTCTAGCCCGCGGTGTGTGGCTCTGCAACCCGGGCCAGGATGCCGCGGGCCCGCTCCACTACCGGCTTGTCGACCATGTGGCCGTCCACGGTCGTGACCGACTCCCCGGCGTCGACGACGGCCCTGGCCCACCTGATTTCGCTGTCGGTGGGGGCGAATCCGTCGGATACCGGACCGATCTGGGTGGGGTGGATGCACAGTTTGCCAGTGAAGCCCAGACGGCGGGCGTGCCCAGTGTCGGAGGCGAGAGCGCCCAGGTCGCGTACGGCGGTGGTGACGCCGTCCACCGGCGGCAGGATGCCGGCTGCCGCCGAGGCGAGTACCACCCGGCTGCGGGCGTACGTCAGGGCCAGGCTGTCATCGGGGGCGACGCCGAGTTGGGCGGCCAGGTCGACGTTGCCGAAGGCGAGTCGCACGACTCCCCGAACGGAGGCCACATCGTGTGCCCGCTCGACGCCAAGTGCCGTCTCGACGAGTGGAATCAGAGGGCAATGCCCGGCGGTGCGTGAGGCAATCTCGCCGAGCACGGCGGGGTCCTCGGCCTTCGGCACCATCACCGTGCAGCCGCGCTCGGCGGCCATGGCGAGGTCCGCCTCGAACCAGGGGGTACCCGGCGCGTTGAGGCGTACGACAGTCCGATCGTCCAGGCCAGGCCAATCGGCGGCAGCCTGCCGGGCCTGCTCCTTCTGGTCGGCGGCGACGGCGTCTTCCAGGTCGACGATGACGAGGTCGGTGCCGGAATGGACGGCCTTGTCGAAGCGGTCGGGGCGGTCGCCCGGAACGAAGAGCAGTGTGCGGGCGGCGGCGACGAGCCGGGACTTCTCGGGCATGCTCATGCGAACGTCACCTCGGCGGTGGCATGCCGCGGGTCCCGGTGGGTGGCGGCCTGGAGCCGGACCGTGCCGCCGGACTCAGTGCCCTCGGCGACGAGGTGCTCACCGGCGAACACCGGCCGGCGCAGTCGGAACGAGAGCGAGCGCACTTGTCGTCCGGGTGCGTTGCGGCGGACCACGTCGAGCATGAGCAGGGCGAGCAGCGGGCCGTGCACGACGAGGCCGGGGTAGCCCTCTGTGTCCCGGCAGTAGGGGGCGTCGTAGTGGATCCGGTGGGCATTGGCGGTCAGGGCGCTGAGGCGGAAGAGCAGAATCGGATCAGGCTGAAGGCGCAGGTGCCAGGGGTTCTCGGTAACGGGGACCGAGCGCTCGTCGATGGTGGACGGGTGCTCTCCGGCGCCGCTGCGCCCGGAGCGGTAGACGATGTCCTGTTCTTCCACCATGCACAGGCGGCCCGACTGGCGGAACTCCTGGCGTTCGGTCACGAAGAGCAGTTCGCCGGTGCGGCCCTGCTTGGGAGTGACGGCGGCGAGACTGCTGACGCGCTCGGCCGGTTCACCGAGGCGCAGCGGTTCGATGATTTCGCAGCGTCCGCCGGCGAACATGCGCTGTCGGTCGGGAACGGGCGGAAGGAACCGGGCGTCGCGCAGGTGACCGTCGGAGCCGAGTTCGCGCTGGGCGGGCCAGTGCAGGAAGTGAAACCACTGCCACAGCGGGGGCAGCGGATCGCCGGGCCGTGCGGCCGGACGGGGCAGGTCCAGGAGGGCGGACACGGCGGTGGTGGGGGCCGGGTCCATGGGGTCGTGCGCGGTGACGGGGCCGGGGTTCCACGTCTCCACGTAGGAGCTGAGCGGGGCGGCTGAATGCATGGTGGAGGCGACCTCGTGTTTCAGGAGAGCGGTGCGGTCTTCGACGGCCGCGGGGCTGCGGCGGAGGACTGAGTCGCATCGAGGTGAGAGGCCCGGGAAGGTTCCCTGACCAGCAGGGTGACCAGGAACGTCAGGCCGACGCAACCGGTGACGTACCAGAAGAAGAGGTTCTCGTGCCCGGCGTTCTTCAGGGCGAGTGCGACGGGCTCGGTGAGGCCGCCGAACGTGGCGGTGACCAGTGCGTGCGGCAGGCCCACGCCGAGGGCTCGAACCTTGGTGGGGAACATCTCGGCCTTGATGATGGCGGCCAGCGCGGAGTAGCCGGTGACGAAGGTCAGCGCGAGGGTCATGAGCAGGAAGGCCACCCAGGGGCTGCCGGTCCGGCCGAGAAGCGTCATCAGCGGCACGGTCAGCACCATGCAGCCGCCGGAGAAGGCGAACATGATGGGGCGGCGGCCGACGCGGTCGGACAGGGCGCCGACGGCAGGCTGCAGCAGCATGTAGACGAACAGTGCGGCGAAGCCGATCACGGTGACCGTGGACTTCGGTATGCCGGCTGTGTTCACCAGGTACTTCTGCAAGTACGTGGTGTAGGTGTAGAAGGCGACTGTGCCGCCGATAGCGAGGCCGAACACCGCCAGAAGCTGGCGCGGGTACTCGGTGAACAGCGCGATCAGGCCCTTGCGTTCACGGGCATCGGGGCCCTGGACAGCCTTGCGGGCCTGTTCCCGCTCGAAGTGCTCCGACTCCTCCATGGTGCGGCGCAGATACATCACGATCAGGCCGGCCGCGGCACCGATCACGAACGGGATGCGCCAGCCCCAGCTGTGCAGCTGGTCCTCGCTGAGCACGTTCTGCAGTCCGATCGCCACGGCCAGAGCGGCGAGCTGGCCCATGACGATCGACACGTACTGGAAGCTGGAGTAGAAGCCGCGCCGTCCCGGGGGAGCGACTTCGGAGAGATAGGAGGCGCTCGACCCGAATTCGCCGCCGACGGACAGGCCCTGGGCCAGCCGGGCCAGGACCAGGAGGGCCGGGGCCCAGAAGCCGATGGCGTCGTGTCCGGGCGCGAGGGCGATGGTCAGTGACCCGGCGCTCATCAGGGTGACCGACAGGGTCAGCGCCCGCCGCCTGCCGAAGCGGTCGGCGTAGGCGCCGAGCAGCCAGCCGCCGAGGGGACGCATCAGGAAGCCAACGGCGAATACGACTGCCGTGGACAGCAGTTGGGCTGTTTGGTTCCCTTCGGGGAAGAAGACGGACGCGAAGTAGATGCTGAAGGTTGCGTAGGCGAACCAGTCGTACCACTCGACCAGGTTGCCCAGACAGCCACGCATGACGTTCGTGGTGACGCGTTTGCGGTCGTGCGTGGGTGGTGCGGGGGTGCGGCTCTGCGACATGCGAAGCTCCGTTGCTCTTGTCGCCCGGGGAGAGGGAATGCGGCTCGGACGGGGTGTCAGCGCAGGACGAAGGGATTGCCGGCGGAGGCGCCGGTATTGGTCCAGACGCTCTTGTCTTCCAGGTGGGCGGTGATCGGGTCGACACCGTTCTCGCGGCCGACGCCGGAGTCCTCAACACCATCGAAGGGCGCCAGATAGCTGACGGCGCGATAGGTGGTGACCCAGACGGTGCCGGAGTGGACGCGCTCCGCCATGCGGAAGGCACGGCCGATGTCGGCCGTCCACACCCCTGCGCCCAGGCCGTAACGGCTGTCGTTGGCGATGGCGACGGCTTCGTCCTCGTCGGTGAAGGGGATGACCGCGAGACGGAGCCGAAGACCTCCTCCTGGGCGATGTGCATGTCGTTGCGGACGCCGGTGAAAACGGTGGGCTCGACGAACCAGCCGTTGCCGCACTCTGCCGCGGTGGGGGCGGAGCCGCCGAGTGCGAGCCGGGCGCCTTCCTCGCGGGCGATGCGGAGGCAGTCGAGCACCTCGGCGTGCTGGGCGGGTGTCATGACGGGCCCGACCTGGGTGTTCTCGTCCATCGGAAGGTTCGGCTCATCCGTGGCGACCTCCGTCCACTCGGTGGCTCAAGTGCCACACATCATGAGCAGTGATGCAGCCAGCTGAACAATAGAAATGCGTGATGGGACCATGTCTGCATCGCATGGAGGGGGCGAGAGCAGGACGCGGCCGGAGCCATCACCCGGAACAGGTAAGGGCTCGGTCGGCCCGCCGCGCCCTGTCGCCTCTCAGCTCAAGAAGTCACGGACCAGGGCGCCGGCCTCCGGCCGGCATTCCTCGAAGTAGGCGTGCCGGGCTCCGGGGAAGAGGTGGGTCCGGGTGTCGGGGATGCGGCCGGCGAGCAGGGCGACGTTGTCGGCGGGCGTGAGCCGGTCGTGGTCACCGTGGAGGATCAGGGTGGGCGCTGTGATGGAGGGAAGGGCTTCCCAGGCGTTGTGCTGATCGCTGGCGAGGAGATGACCGCGGCGGGCGAGTGGAGGCATCGTCGGGTCGCCCAGGGTGTGGTGAGGACCGGAGTGCCTCGCGAGCCAGCCGGGGCTGTACATGAGGTCGGTCAAGGTCTGCCGTACGGCTTCGGGATCGGCCTGGGCGAGGGACCGGCGTACCGACGTGTCGCGTTCGACGGCGTGGGGCCCGCCGGGTGATGTGCACCCTAGGACGAGGCGCCGGACGCGGCCTGGGTGGCGGGCGGCGATCCACTGGGCGACCCGGCCGCCCATGGACGTTCCGTAGACGTCGGCTCGCTCGATCCCCAGTGAGTCGAGGACGGCGACCACGTCCTGTGCGAAACGAGGGGTGGAGTAGCCGTCGCACGGTTTGTCGCTCGTGCCGGTGCCGCGGTAATCAAGGGTGATCGTCCGGTGGGTCTTGTCGAAGTCGCCGCGCACGCCGTCCCACCAGTGGTGATTGTTCGCCTGGCCGGCCAGGAGCACGAGCGGGCGACCGGTGCCGCGGCTCTGGTAGGCCACAGCGATTCCGTCGTCGGTGCGCGCGAACGAGGTGCCGTGGTCTTCCGTGGTCATGCTCTCCTCGCAGGGGAGTGGAATCGGTCATCCTCGGGTGACGGGGCGCCGTCACCCGTCCGCCGCGGCGTCTTCGGATGTCTGCAATTCGGCGGAAGGCCATTGCTCCTGCGAGACGGCCGTCGTGATCCGGCCGACCAACGCCCGGGCGACGACCGCGACGGCCGGGGGCACGCGTCCGTACCGGGCGGTCCCCAGGACGATCGACCGCCAGACGTCGGGCTCACACAGGGGTGCGGCGCTGAGGCTGCCGTTCGCCACGTCCTCGGCGATGCCGACGCCGGGCAGGATCGTCCAGCCGTGTCCCGCCAGGACCAGCTGTTTCTGTACACGCATGGAGTTGGTCTGCACAGTGACCCCCATGGTGCTGTCCGACCGGGCCGCCGCCGCGTCGATCAGCGTGCGCAAGGCATGGCCCGAGGCCGGCATGACCAGGGGGTGCGCCGCTACCTCCGCGAACGCCACCGGGTTGTCGGCGCGCAGACCGGCCGAGGCGGGCGCGACCGCCCACAGGCGCTCCCGTACCAAGGGCCGGGCGTTGAGTGACGGGGTGCTGTCCAGGTTGTAGAGCAGCGTGAGGTCGAGGTCGCCTTCGTCGAGCCATTGCTGAAGATGACCGGAGTAGCCGGTCATCAGACGCAGATCCACCCCGGGATGCGCTCTGCCGACAGCTGCGACCAGCTGCTCGGCGAGAAGATCGCTCGTACTCTCCAGCAGGCCGACTGTGACGATGCCGGTCACTTGCCCGGAGCGGGGCTGAACCTCGGCTCGCGCCCGCTCCAGTTCGCTCAGGGCCCTGCGAGCCCGGTCGACCATGATCTGGCCGGCGTCGGTGGGGCGCATGCCCTGCCTGGTGCGCTGGAAGAGGGGGACGCCGAGTTCCTCCTCAAGGGTGCGGATCTGCCTGGTGACGGCGGGCTGCACCAGGTGCAGCAGCTCGGCTGCGCGCGTGACGCTGCCCACCTCGGCCACCGTGACCAGCGCCTTCAGCTGCTTGACGTCCATCCGGGGTCGCCCTCCTCAACACATCCGCAGTGCGTATGGCGTCATCAAAAATCGCTATTTCACTTAGCCGGGAATGAATGTTCATGATGGTACGCCAGTCCGGGTCAACGACACCTTCCGGAGGTCGACACATGGCCGACAATTCAGCGCCGCCCGCCGGTGGTCTCCCCTTGTCCGGCGTCACCGTCGTGAGTATCGAGCAGGCGGTGGCCGCACCCTTCGCCACCCGTCAGCTCGCCGACCTCGGCGCACGGGTGATCAAGGTGGAGCGGCCGGGTGGGGGCGACTTCGCCCGCCGCTACGACACGACGGTGCACGGCGAGTCCAGCTACTTCGTGTGGCTCAACCGCTCGAAGGAGTCGGTGACGCTCGACCTGAAGTCCGAAGAGGGACGCGAAGTCCTGGAACGACTTCTGGCGCAGGCGGACGTGTTCGTCCAGAACCTCGCCCCCGGTGCCGCGGCCCGCATGGGCCTGAGTGCCGACGACCTGGCGCGGCGGTTCCCCTCGCTGATCCCGTGCTCGATCTCCGGATACGGCACGAGCGGTCCCTGGGCCGACCGCAAGGCGTACGACCTGCTCGTCCAGTGCCAGACCGGCCTTGTCTCCCTCACCGGAAGCGCTGAGGAAGCAGCCCGCGTGGGAGTGTCCATCGCCGACATCGCCGCCGGCATGTACGCGTACAGCGGCATCCTCACCGCCCTGCTCACGCGGGCCACACAGGGCTCCGTCCGGGCCGTCGAGGTCTCGCTGTTCGAGGCGCTGGCGGAGTGGATGGGCCAGCCCGCCTACTACACGGCGTACAACGGCGCTCAGCCCCCGAGGGTCGGGACCCAGCACGCCACCATCGCCCCCTACGGCACCTACACCGCCGCCGACGGCACGGACGTCCTTCTCTCCGTGCAGAACGAACGCGAATGGGCTGCCCTGTGCGAGCACTTCCTGGATACCCCCGGGCTGATCGACGACCCGCGCTTCGCCACCGGGTCCGCACGAGTCAGCCATCGCCGGGAACTGAACGCCATTCTGGCGGAGCGTGTCGCCGCCTCGGACGGCGAGGAGGTGATGAAGCTGCTGGACACGATCGGCATCGCCAACGCGCCGGTCAACGACGTCAAACAGTTCCTCGACCATCCCGTACTTGCCGGTCGGGACCGCTGGCGGCGGGTTCGGATCCCGGGCGGTGAGACCGTCGCGGCCCTACTGCCGCCGGTGGACCTGACCGGCACCACTCCGCGCATGGATGCCGTCCCTGCCCTCGGTGAGCACACCGAGCAGATCCTCATCCAGCTCGGATACGACACCACCCGGATCGACGCGATGCGAACCGCCGGCGCCGTCTGACGCTCGGAGCGAACACCGGCGTGAACCACAGCAAGGAGGCCCCATGAGCACTCTCGACATCCTGTCCGAGGACGAGCAGTTCATCGTCCGGACGGTGCACGACTTCGTCGTCAAGGACGTCAAGCCCGTCGCGCAGGAACTCGACCACACCAATACCTACCCCGAGACACTCATCGAGCAGATGAAGGAACTCGGCATCTTCGGCCTCGCGGTGCCCGAGGAGTACGGCGGTACTCCCGTCTCCACCCCCTGCTACGTGCTCATCACCGAGGAGCTGGCCCGGGGCTGGATGAGCCTGGCCGGCGCCATGGGCGGCCACACCGTCGTCGCCAAGCTGCTTCTGCTCTTCGGTACCGAGGAGCAGAAGCGACGCTATCTGCCGAGGATGGCCACGGGCGAGGTGCGTGCCACCATGGCACTCACCGAACCCGGTGGTGGCTCCGACCTCCAGGCCATGCGCACGGTCGCCCGCCGTGACGACGAGGGCTACCTCGTGAACGGCGCGAAGACCTGGATCACCAACTCCCGACGCTCCCAGCTGATCGCCCTCCTGTGCAAGACCGACCCCGATGCCTCCCCCGCCCACCAGGGCATCTCCATCATCCTCGTCGAGCACGGTCCCGGACTGACGATCTCCCGCGACCTGCCGAAGCTCGGATACAAGGGAGTTGAGAGCTGCGAGCTGTCTTTCGACGACTACCGCGCCCCGAGGGATGCCGTACTGGGGGGTGTGGAGGGCAAGGGGTTCGCCCAGATGATGAAGGGCCTGGAGACCGGCCGTCTCCAGGTTGCCGCCCGCGCACTGGGCGTCGGCCGGGCCGCACTGGAGGACGCGCTCGCCTACGCGCAGGAACGCGAGTCGTTCGGCAAGCCGATCTGGAAGCACCAGTCCGTCGGCAACTACCTGGCTGACATGGCGACCTCCCTCACGGCGGCCCGCCAGCTCACGCTCTACGCGGCCCGTGAGGCCGATGCCGGCCGGCGCGTGGACATGGAAGCGGGCATGGCCAAGCTGTTCGCGTCCGAGACGGCCATGCAGATCGCTCTCAACGCCGTCCGCATCCATGGCGGTTACGGCTACTCCACCGAGTTCGACGTGGAGCGCTACTTCAGGGACGCGCCGCTGATGATCGTCGGCGAGGGCACCAACGAGATCCAGCGGAACGTCATCGCGAGCCAGCTGGTCAAGCGAGGAGGACTCGAGGCGTGAACATCGTGGTGTGTGTGAAGTACGTGCCCGACGCCACCGGCGACCGGCACTTCGCCGATGACCTGACCGTCGACCGGGACGATGTGGACGGTCTGCTCTCCGAGCTGGACGAGTACGCGGTCGAACAGGCGCTGCAGATCTCGGAGAACTCGGACGACGACGTGGAGATCACCGTGCTGACGGTGGGCCCCGAGGACGCCAAGGACGCGCTGCGCAAGGCGCTGTCCATGGGCGCGGACAAGGCGATCCACGTCGAGGACGACGACCTGCACGGCAGTGACGCCATCGGCACCTCCCTGGTTTTGGCCAAGGCGATCGAGAAGGCCGGCTACGACCTGGTCGTCTCCGGCATGGCCTCCACCGACGGCGTCATGGGTGTCGTACCGGCGCTGCTCGCGGAGCGCCTGGGCGTGCCGCAGGTCACCCTGCTGTCCGAGGTCTCGGTCGAGGACGGCACCGTGAAGGGCCGTCGTGACGGCGACGCCGCCTCCGAGAACCTGGAGGCCTCCCTCCCGGCGGTCGTGTCGGTCACCGACCAGTCGGGCGAGGCCCGCTACCCGTCCTTCAAGGGCATCATGGCGGCCAAGAAGAAGCCGGTGGAGTCCTGGGACCTGTCCGACCTCGACATCGAGGCCGAGGAGATCGGCCTGGAGGGCGCCTACACCACGGTCGACGGCGCGGCTGAGCGTCCGGCCCGCACGGCGGGCACGATCGTCAAGGACGAGGGCGAGGGCGGCAAGCAGCTCGCTGAGTTCCTCGCGGGCCAGAAGTTCATCTAGGCCCCGCAGTCGCGATCCGTCCCTCATCTTTCGCAAGCAGGAGAGAAGAAGTCCCATGGCTGAAGTTCTCGTCTACGTCGACCACGTGGACGGCGCCGTCCGCAAGCCGACCCTGGAGCTGCTGACGCTGGCCCGCCGCGTCGGCGAGCCGGTCGCTGTCGCGGCGGGCAACGGCGCCGGTGACACCGCCGCCACCCTGGCCGAGCACGGCGCGGTGAAGGTCCTGACCCACGAGGCCGCCGAGTACGCCGACTACCTGGTCGTGCCCAAGGTGGACGCCCTGCAGGCCGCGGTCGAGCAGGTGTCCCCGGCCGCTGTGCTGGTGCCGTCCTCCGCCGAGGGCAAGGAGATCGCCGCCCGCCTGGCGCTGCGCCTGGGCTCCGGCATCATCACCGACGCCGTCGACCTCGAGGCCGGCGACGAGGGCCCGGTGGCCACCCAGTCGGTGTTCGCCGCCGCCTACACCACCAAGTCCCGCGTCTCCAAGGGCACCCCGGTCATCACGGTCAAGCCGAACAGCGCGGCCGTCGAGGCCGCCCCGGCCGCCGGCGCGGTCGAGGCCCTGAACGTGACCTTCTCCGCGCAGGCGACCGGCACCAAGGTCACCGGCCGCACCCCGCGCGAGTCGAGTGGCCGCCCGGAGCTGACCGAGGCCGCGATCGTGGTCTCCGGTGGCCGCGGCGTCAACGGCGCGGAGAACTTCGCGGTCATCGAGGCGCTCGCCGACTCGCTCGGCGCGGCCGTCGGTGCCTCGCGTGCCGCGGTGGACGCCGGCTGGTACCCGCACACCAACCAGGTCGGCCAGACCGGCAAGTCCGTCTCGCCGCAGCTGTACATCGCCTCCGGCATCTCCGGTGCGATCCAGCACCGGGCGGGCATGCAGACCTCGAAGACCATCGTGGCGGTCAACAAGGACGCCGAGGCGCCGATCTTCGACCTCGTCGACTACGGCGTCCTCGGCGACCTCTTCGACGTCGTCCCGCAGCTCACCGAGGAAGCGAAGTCCCGCAAGGGCTGAGGCTCAACCCTCAACGCCAGAAAGCGTTTGACACACCTTGCCGCGATCCTCGTGTCGCTGGGCCCGCGTTGGACTACGGCGGATCACTGAAGCACCTGTCTTTGCCGGAGGTGGTGTCTTTCGAACTACCTCCTCATCGCCTTTTCATGTACATGACATGGGCGAGCCGTAACCATGGTCATGAGGATCGCTGGTTTGGCTGACCGGCGATCCGCGGCTGTGTTGGCGCGCCTTCGGCCGCTGAGATTCCTTGATGACCCATGGGTGCCTGTTCCTCTGAGACTGAGTGGACGGGGCCTGGGCCTGTGACCCATGGCGGCGTGTGGCCCGACGTCCAGTCGACTGCCTTCGCCACTGACTACCGCCCAGAACGCCTGAGTGGCGGTGATCACGCACGCCGTTTTGGAAGGCGCTGCGTAGGCTTGGGGGCGTCGTGAGGGCTCCGGGGAACGGGCCTAGCCTTCCTGCAGCTACCTGACGATGCATCAGAAAAGTCGGCAAGTGGTCAGCATGAGTCCTGAGAGACCTGGGGGAAGCTGCCCGGACATGCGACTCGTTGTAGAGTGTGGAAACAGCCCTTGACCTGCAAAAATGCAGGCAGGGAGCCGTCTTTCAGGAGTCCAAAGTGCTGCGCACCATGTTCAAGTCCAAGATCCACCGCGCCACCGTCACCCAGGCCGACCTGCACTACGTGGGATCCGTGACGATCGACGCCGACCTGCTCGACGCCGCCGATCTGCTGCCCGGTGAGCTGGTGCACATCGTCGACATCACCAACGGTGCCCGGCTGGAGACCTACGTCATCGAGGGGGAGCGAGGCTCGGGTGTCGTCGGAATCAACGGGGCCGCCGCGCACCTCGTCCACCCCGGGGACCTGGTGATCATCATCAGTTACGCTCAGGTGACCGACGCCGAGGCGCGGGCGCTGGAGCCCCGGGTGGTGCATGTGGACGGTGACAACCGCATCGTCGCCCTGGGTGCCGACGCGTCCGAACCGGTGCCGGGGTCGGATCAGCAGCGCAGCCCGCAGGCCGTCAAGGCCTGACCGGCGCGGACGGCAGCAGTCAGAAGCAGGAGCGTGATGCGTCCATGAGCGACATCGAGATCCGCGACGACCGGGCGGCGGGCCGTCTGGAAGCGTCGGCGGGCGACGGCGAGGTCGTCGGCCGGATCGAGTACTTCGTCCTCGAGTCCCCCGAGCGCGCGATCGTGCCGGTGCACACCGTCGTCGAGTCCGCCCACGAGGGCAAGGGCATCGCGGGCTCCCTGGCCCGAGAGCTGTACACCATCGCCGCCCGCGAAGGTGTGGTGGTCGCCCCGCTCTGCCCGTACGTCGTCAAGTGGGCCGAACGCCACCCCGACCAGGCCGCCCCGCCCGCCTCCCCGGAGCTGATCCGGGCGGCGAAGGCGTGGCTGGCGGCGCACCCCGAGCACTTCTGATGTCGCCGGACGCCCCCGTGCTCGCCCTCCTGCACACCTCACCCGTTCACGTCCCCGTCTTCGACGCCCTGCGCGACGACGCCCATCCGCAGCTGGAGCTGCGGCACCTCGTCGACGAGGAACTGCTGGACCGGGCCCGCGCGGCGGGTCCCGAGGCCGTGGCCCACGACGTACGGGTGAGGCTGCGGGAGGCCGTCGCCGACGGTGCTCGGGCCGTGCTGTGCACGTGCTCGACCATCGGCTCGGTCGCGGAGGCGTCGGCCGGCCGGATCGGTGTGCCGGTGCTGCGGGTCGACCGGCCGATGGCGGGCGCGGCCGTGGCCGCCGGGCCGCGCGTGGTCGTCCTCGCCGCTCTGGCGAGCACCCTCGGCCCGACGGCGGCCCTGGTCGAGGAGGAGGCGCGCCGCGCCGGCCGCCCCGTCGAGGTGCGCACTCTGCTGGTGGAGGGAGCCTGGGCCCACTTCGAGGCGGGCGACCCGTCGGGGTACGCACGTCAGGTCGCCGGCGCGGCCGACGCCGTCACCGGTGCCGACGTGATCGTGCTCGCCCAGGCGTCGATGGCCCCGGCGGAACACCTCACGACCACCGCCGTCCCGGTGCTGTCCAGCCCGCGGGCAGGGCTGGCGGCGGGCGCGGCGTCGGCGCGGGACGGCCGGTAGCGCCACCCTGGGCCTTCGGGAGGAGCGGTCGTCACGCGGGGGAGTGACCGGGGACGACTGGCGACGCGGTCGTCGGGTAGGCGGGGGATGAGTCCAGAGCCGACCCAGAGCCGACGTCGACCGACCGGCCGGAGGACACCGCCATGACGCAACCACATCCTGACCCCGTTCCACCCGGGCCCGCACCGGACCCGGTTCCCCCGGGTCCAGCCCCGGCCCCTGTACACCCGGACCCGGTTCCCCCGGGACCCGCTCCGGGACCGGATCCTCAGCCTCCCCCGCCCCACCCCGACCCGGCCCCGCCCCCAGGTCCGGCCCCGACGCCCCCGCCGCCGGCACCGGGCCCGCCGGCACCGGGCCCGCCCGTTCCCGGTCCGCCGCCCACGCCGGGGCCGCCCGGGCCGTCCCCCTCGCCGATTCCCCCGGGCCCCGAACCGGTCCCGAACCCGGAACCCGGCCCGCCGCTCACCTGACCCGGCGGCCGGCTCGGGCGACCCGGGAAACGCAGTGCACCGGGACCCACCACGCGGGGGGGGGGGGGGGGGGGGGGGGGGGGGGGGGGGCCCGCGCCCCCCGGCGCCCGCGCCCGCCCCCCCGCCCCCCCCCCCCCCCCCCCCCCCCCCCCCCCCCCCCCCCCCGCGGCCCCCCCCCCCCGGCCCCCCCCCCCCCCCCGCGCGGGGGGGGGGCGGGGGGGGCCCCCCCGCCCCCACCGGGGGGCCACCCCGCGGACGCTTTCCCCGGCTACGCCGGGACCTCGCTGCGGTCGTCCCCCCACAGGGTGTGGAACGAGCCGTCGCGGTCCGTGCGCCGGTAGGTGTGCGCGCCGAAGTAGTCCCGCTGCCCCTGGGTGAGGGCGGCCGGCAGGCGCTCCGCGCGCAGGGCGTCGTAGTAGGCGAGGGCCGCGGCGAAACCGGGGGTCGGCACGCCCTGGCGGGTCGCGGCGATCAGCACCTCGCGCCAGTCGTCCTGCGCGTCGGCGATCTCCCGCGCGAACGTCTCGTCCGACAGCAGGCTCGGCAGATCGGCACGGGCGTCGTACGCGGCGCGGATACGGTCCAGGAAGGCCGCGCGGATGATGCACCCGCCGCGCCAGATCGCGGAGACCGCGCCGAGGTCGATGTCCCAGCCGTACTCCTCACTGCCCGCGGCGATCTCGTGGAAGCCCTGCGTGTACGACACGATCTTCGACGCGTACAGGGCCTGCTCCACCCGGTCCGCGAACGCCGCGGCCTCCGCCTCACCGAGCGGCGCGGCCGTCGGACCCGCCAGCCCGCGCGAGGCCTCGCGCAGCGCCGCGTGCCCCGACAGCGAACGCGTGAACACCGCCTCCGCGATCCCCGACACCGGCACGCCCAGGTCGAGCGCGATCTGCACGGTCCAGCGCCCCGTGCCCTTCTGCTCCGCCTGGTCGACCACCACGTCGACGAACGGCTTGCCCGTGGCCGCGTCCACGTGCGAGAGCACCTCGGCCGTGATCTCGATCAGGTACGAGTCCAGCCGGCCGGTGTTCCAGGTGCGGAAGATGTCCGCGATCTGCGCGGGCTCGTACCCGGCGACGTCGCGCAGCAACTGGTACGCCTCGCCGATCAGCTGCATGTCGGCGTACTCGATGCCGTTGTGCACCATCTTCACGAAGTGCCCGGCGCCGTCGGGGCCGACATGGGTCACGCAGGGTGCGCCGTCGGCCGCCTTCGCCGAGATCTTCTCCAGCATCGGACCCAGCGACTCGTACGACTCCTTCGAGCCACCCGGCATGATGCTCGGCCCGTTGAGCGCGCCCTCCTCGCCACCGGAGACGCCGGTGCCGACGAAGTGGATGCCCTGCTCCCGCAGCGCGCGCTCGCGGCGCCGGGTGTCGGCGAAGTGGGCGTTGCCACCGTCGATGATCATGTCGCCGGGTTCCAGCAGCGGCGCGAACTCCTCGATCACCGCGTCCGTCGGCTCACCGGCCTTCACCATGATGACCAGCCGCCGCGGACGCTCGAGCGCCGCCACGAACTCCTTCGCGGTCTCGGCCGCCACGAAGCTGCCCTCGTGCCCGAACTCCTCCACCAGCGCATGCGTGCGCGCCGCCGTCCGGTTGTGCACCGCGACCGTGTAGCCGTTGCGGGCGAAGTTGCGCGCGAGGTTGCGGCCCATGACCGCGAGACCCGTGACGCCGATCTGCGCTGAACTGCTCATTGGGTTGGCTCCTAGTGACCTTGGTATCGGTACTGCCGGGATTGTCGGTGCTGCCGGTCGCTGCCCGCCAGTCCCGCCGGCGACCATCCCGACCATCCTGACGTGCCGCAACCGCGTCCGCACGCGCGGGTCGTGCGACATCCCGCAGCCACATACGGGCGGGGGCCCCCTCCGTACTCATCCGGGCTCGTCCGGGACGCCCGGCTCACGCCTGCGCGCCCCGCGTACGCGACGCGCCCAGGCGGGAGCATGCCGTGCGACGGCGCCAAGCGGGGCGCAACGGGCGAAAAGTACAGGCCACTTGGCGCATCCGCGCGGCTGATAGCCGTCTTGTCACGGCCGGTTCGCAACGCTTACTTTGGCCACTTCTGACGCATTGTCGAGGGGGGCTCCATGGCCGTGCGCGGCCGGCATCGCCGGTATCAGCCGAACAGGATCAACCGCGCCTCACTCACCGTCACCGCGGGTGGTGCCGGAATGGCGCTTCCCCTCCTGGGCACCGGCGTCGCCGAGGCGGCGGACGTGGACACCTGGGACAAGGTCGCCGCCTGCGAGTCCAGCGACAACTGGGACATCAACACGGGCAACGGCTACTACGGCGGACTCCAGTTCACCCAGTCCACCTGGGAGGCCTTCGGCGGCACCCGGTACGCGCCGCGCGCGGACCTGGCCACCAAGGACCAGCAGATCGCCATCGCCGAGAAGGTCCTGGACGGCCAGGGCCCCGGCGCCTGGCCGGTGTGCTCGCAGCGGGCCGGACTGACCCGGGGCGGCGGCGCCCCCGACATCCGCCCGGCCGCCGGCCGCTCGGAGGCCAGGAGCGAGGCCCGGACCGGAGCGAAGAAGGACGCCGGGCCGGACGCGAAGGCCGGTGGCAGGAGCGGCAGCGGCGCCACCACCGTCGAGGACGTCAAACCGCAGAAGACACCCCAGTCCCGCGCGGGCCGCACCGAGATGTACACCGTGCTCCACGGCGACACCCTCTCCGGCATCGCGGAGGAGGAGCGGGTACGGGGCGGCTGGCGCGGTCTGTACGACGCGAACAGCGCGACCGTCGGCGCCGACCCCGACCTGATCCTGCCCGGGCAGCGGCTCACCCTGCCCGATGGGAAGGCCACCCGGGCCCGCCCCGCCCCGAAGCCCGCGGACACGGCCTCCAAGAACAAGAAACCCAAGAACAGGGCACCGGAGAAGAAGGCGCCGGAGAAGAAAGCACCGGAGAAGAAGGCGCCCGAGAAGAAGGCGCCGGAAAAGAAAGCTCCCACGCAGCGCACCGAGGAACGGGCGGACCGCACCACCCAGAAGAGCGGCGGCACGCGTGTGGCCCCGGTCGCCGCCCCCCTGGGCACCCCGTACCACAAGGCCGGTTCCTCCTGGTCGAAGGGCTATCACACCGGTGTCGACTTCCCCGTGCCCACCGGCACGTCCGTGAAGGCGGTCGCGCCGGGCACCGTCGTCAGCGCCGGCTGGGAGGGCTCGTTCGGCTACCAGGTGGTGGTCCGGCACGCCGACGGCCGCTACAGCCAGTACGCCCACCTGTCGGCGATCTCGGTGAGGAGCGGCCAGTCGGTCACCGCGGACCAGCGCATCGGCCGGTCCGGCTCGACGGGCAACAGCTCGGGCCCGCATCTGCACTTCGAGGTGCGGACGGGGCCCGGTTTCGGATCGGACATCGACCCGGTGGCCTATCTGAGGGCGGGCGGCGTCAGGATGTGACGCGTATGCGGTGCCGCTCCTGGGCGGGCACCGGGACGTACAGGCCGCCGGAGAAGGGGCTGTACACGAACACCGGCAGCGCCGGCTCCGCGGCTTCGGCCTCAACCCCGGCCTCCGGGGCTGAGGACGCGTCGGCCGCGGAGGCCGGGGCCGGCACCCGCACGCGTACGTCCCGGGCGAGTTCGGAGCGCAGCAGTCGCTCGACCGAATCCGACAGCGAATCGGCGCCGGCCCCCACAGACTCCAGGGCGCTCCCGGCCCTCACCGCCCCCACTGCCTCCACGGACCGCCCGACAGGCACCGCTCCGGCCGGCGAGGCCTCCACAGCCGGAGCAACCGGAGCCTCTGGGAAAACCGGGACGGCCGGGGCGACCGGGGAAACCACCGAGCCGACCGGCGTCACCAGGGAGTCCGGGGAGCCCGCACCGATGCTCTCCGTGCTCTCCGCCCGCTGCGGCTGCTCGCGCGCCAGCCGCTCCGTCGTCAGCAGGATCAGACCGCCGGCCGCCACCACGCCGCAGCTCAGCGCGAGCGCCGTGCCGGTCGCGCCGTAGCGGAAGGTCTCGCCGAACATCGTGATGCCGACCGCTGCCGCGACCACCGGGTTCACCACCGTCAGCGTGGCCAGCGGAGCCGCGAGTCCGGCGCCCCGGTAGGAGGCCTGGGAGAGCAGCAGGCCGGCCGTGGCCAGCACCCCGATCACCGCGAGGGACGGCACGTCCCCCGCCGAGACACCGTCGGTCCAGTCCACCGCCACGGTCTTCGTGAAGACGGACGACATGCCGAAGGCGATACCGGAGGCGACGGCGAGCAGGATGCTGCGCACCGCCGGGTGCCGCTGCACGGTCCGGGCCGCGACCACCAGGGCGACGACCGCGACGGCCGTGACCAGCGCCGCCACCACCCGCTGGGCGGTGCCGAGGGACTGCGCGTCGGACGCGCCGACCAGGGACAGCAGACCGGCGAGTCCGACGGTCGCCATGAGAGCGCCGCGCCACGCCGTCGCCCCCGCCCTGCGGCCGACGAACAGCGCCGCCATCGGCAGCGCGAACACGATCGTCAGCGCGCCCAGCGGCTGGACCAGACTCAGCGGGCCGTAGGCGAGCGCCACCACGTGCAGCAGACCGCCGAGGCCGTTCAGTGCGACCGCCGCCCACCAGCCCGGCCGGCGCAGCGGCGCGTACTGCTCACCGGGGGAGGACACCGCGACCTGCTCCTGCACGATCGCCCCGCCCGCGTACGCCACGGCGGAGACGAACGACAGCAGCACGGACAACGCGAGGGCGCTCATCGGCAGCTCCTCTGCGGGAGGCCGGGGCGCCGGCCCCGGTGCGGCGAACGGTCGGCTTTCATGAACAACACGATGCCGTGTTCCGGTGTTCCCGTCGTCGTCCCTGAGCACTCAATGAGTCCTACTGCCGATGGAGTACGAGGACGCCCCCGTCATCCCCTGGGTGGGCACCCCGGGGCCGGCGGACCCTGAGGGCTTCCCCTAGGGGACTCGAGATCCCCTCGTACTCCCAGGCACCCCCGGCTGCTACCCGGCTCTGGACCCGGCCAGGGTGCACGTCGTGCACAACGGCATCGACACCCGGCTGTACCGGCCCGACCCCGGCACCGAGGCGCTGGACCGGATCGGCCTCGACCCGTCCCGGCCGTACGTCCTGTTCGTCGGCCGCATCACCCGGCAGAAGGGTGTGCCCCCACCGCTGCGGGCGGTGCGCGGGATCGACCCGGCGGCGCAGGTCGTGCTCTGCGCGGGCGCCCCCGGCACCCCGGAGATCGAGCGGGAGTTCCGCGAGCTGTACGAGGAGCTGAGCCGGGTGCGCGCGGGCGTGCACTGGATACCGCGGATGCTGCCGCGTCCGGAGGTGATCCAGCTGCTCACCCACGCCGCCGTGTTCGTGTGCCCGTCGGTGTACGAGCCGCTCGGCATCGTCAACCTGGAGGCGATGGCCTGCGGCACCCCCGTGGTGGCCAAGGGGGTCTCCCTGCTCGAACGAAGTCGAGAGCTTGGGGAAGGGCCGGCGGTGTCCCCGAAGCCGTGGAGGACGGCGTGACCGGGGTACTAGTGGAGCTGGACGACGATTTCGCGACAGGGCTCGCGCGGGCCCTCGACTCGGTCCTCGGAGACCCGGACGCCGCCCGGCGGACGGGCGAGGCCGGTCGGGAGCGGGCGGTCGGCGAGTTCGGCCGGGACGCGATGGCCCGCCGCACGGCCGCGCTCTACGAGGAGATCCGCAAACAGGCTTAGCCGTCCCCGCCCAGGGGCAGGGATGGAAAAATTCGGCGTGAGGGGAGCGGCCATGCGTCGTGGTGGTCCTTCGGTCCTGGGAATCGTGCTGGCGGGCGGCGAGGGCAAGCGCCTCATGCCCCTCACGGCGGACCGCGCCAAACCGGCGGTCACCTTCGGCGGCACGTACCGCCTGGTCGACTTCGTCCTGTCCAACCTCGTCAACGGCGACATCAAGCGGATCTGCGTGCTGACGCAGTACAAGTCGCACTCGCTGGACCGGCACATCACCACCACCTGGCGGATGTCCAGCCTGCTCGGCAACTACGTCACCCCCGTCCCCGCCCAGCAGCGCCTCGGCCCGCACTGGTACCTGGGCAGCGCCGACGCCATCCTGCAGTCGCTGAACCTGATCTACGACGAACAGCCGGATCACGTGGTGGTGTTCGGCGCCGATCACGTGTACCGCATGGATCCGCGCCAGATGCTCGCCCAGCACATCGAGAGCGGCGCCGGCGTCACGGTCGCCGGGATCCGGGTGCCGCGCTCGGAGTCCGCCGCCTTCGGCGTGATCACCCCGGGCTCGGACGGCCGGACGGTGCAGGGCTTCCTGGAGAAGCCCACCGACCCACCCGGACTTCCCGGCGACCCCGAACGCGTGTTCGCCTCCATGGGCAACTACATCTTCACCACCAAGGCCCTGATCGAGGCCCTTCAGCGGGACGCCGAGGACGAGGACTCGGTGCACGACATGGGCGGTTCGATCCTGCCGCAGCTCACCGACCGGGGTGAGGCCCACTTGTACGACTTCAGCTCCAACCACGTGCCCGGCGAGACCAGCCGCGACCAGGGCTACTGGCGGGACGTCGGCACCCTGGACGCCTACTACGAGGCGCACATGGACCTGATCGCCGAGCGCCCCGCCTTCAACCTCTACAACCGCCAGTGGCCGGTCTACACCCACTCCGGCCAGCTCTCGCCGGCCCGGTTCAACGCCGGCGGCATGGCGAGCGAGTCCATCATCAGCGCCGGCTGCCTGATCCGCGGCCAGGTCACCCGGTCCGTGCTGTCGCCGGGTGTGGTGGTCGACCCGGGGGCCGTGGTCCAGGGCTCGGTGCTGCACGACAACGTCCATGTCGGGCGGGGCGCGGTGGTGCGCGGTGCCGTCCTGGACAAGAACGTGGAGGTACCACCCGGCGCGACCATCGGCGTCAACCCGGAGCGGGACGCGGAGCTGTACACCATGTCCAAGGGCGGAGTGATCGCCCTCGGCAAGGGGCAACCGGTGCCGTAGCACCCGCACCTGCCCGCGGGGCAGGTGGTGGTACGGAAGGGACGGGCCCCGGTCGGTGCGACCACCGGGGCCTTTGTCATGTCCCTGGACGAGCGGCGGAATCCGTGCTGTTATGCCAAGTGCTGTTCCTGACAACGTTGTACAACCGAACACAACGCACAGAAAAGAACATGAGCAGCGCGCAGAACAGCGGGACCGAGCACACGAACAGCGGGACCGAGCACCGAGAACGAGCACCGAGAACGAGCACTGAGCAGAGAGCCGTCACCTTCCTCACAGACGGAGGATCCGTGCGCATCAGACGCCTCAGAGACCGTTTGGCCCTGTTCCTGGCCGCCGCACTGGGAGTCGCGGGACTCACCGCGACCGGCCAGACCGCGACCGCAGCCGAGGACGACCCGGTGGACATCCACGGACTGAAGGGCGAGTACTACACACAGTCCGCCCCCGGGGCCTTCGACTTCCACGAGCTCAAGGCCACCGCCTTCGACCCGCACCTCGACTTCGACAACCTGGAGCCGCGGCTGAACTTCACCACCGGCCGGTCGGACGACGTCAGCGTCCGCTGGACCGGGAAGATCGTGCCGGAGAAGACCGGCGCGCACACCTTCTCGATCATCGGCGACAACGGCTTCCGGCTGTGGATCGACGGCAGGCTCGCCATCGACCACTGGGTCGACGACTGGGACCGCGAGCAGACCGCCGAGCCGATCGAGCTGACCGCCGGCCGGGCCCACGACATCAAGGTCGAGTACTTCGAGCACTACGGCGGCTCCAACCTCCACCTGCGCTGGACCGAACCCGGCGGCACCAAGGAGGCCGTACCGCAGTCCGCGTTCCGCCTGCCGGACGGCTTCGACTACGACGGCGCCCTCGCCGCCACCGTCCTCGGTTCCGGACGCACCCTGAAACTCGACTTCCCGCGCCCGCTCGCCGCGCCCCCGGCCGGACTCACCGATCACGTCAACGCGGTCATCGGCGGCGCGCAGTGGCCGCTGACCGGCGCCGAGCGGGACCCGGCCGACCCCAAGGCCCTGCTCGTCACCCTCGGCGAACCGGTCGTGGGTAACAAGACCGGCACCGCCCGCGGCACCGCCGACGTCCGCTACGACGGCCGGGGCGGCCTGGCCACCGCCGACGGCGACCCCGTGGACGCGTTCATGAGCAGCGGGCCCAACCGCTCCACCCACGAACTGACCACCCGGTGGGCCGACGAGGTGGGCCCGGACAACGCCCTGCCCGAGTACCCGCGCCCCCAGCTCACCCGGGACCAGTGGCGCAACCTCAACGGGCAGTGGCAGTTCGCCGCCGCGGAGGAGGGGGAGCGGCCCCCCGTGGGCAAGACGCTCAAGGAGCGCATCCTGGTCCCGTACCCGGTGGAGTCCCAGCTCTCCGGCATCCAGCGGCACGAGGACCGCATGTGGTACCGCCGCACCTTCACCGTCCCCCGGGACTGGAACATCGGCTCCGGCAAGCGGCTGCGGCTGAACTTCGGTGCCGTCGACTGGCGGTCCGAGGTGTACGTCAACGGCACGAAGGTCGCCGCCCACGAGGGCGGGTACGACAAGTTCAGCGCCGACGTCACCGACGCGCTGAAGCCCGGCCGCACCCAGGAACTCATCGTCGGCGTGTACGACCCCACCGACGCCGCCGGCGGTGAGAACCCGCCGCTCGGCAAGCAGCGCCTGGACCCCAGCGGCATCTGGTACACGCCCAGTTCGGGCATCTGGCAGACGGTCTGGATGGAGCCGGTCGCCCGCGACCACGTCGACTCCCTGAAGCTGGTGCCCGACGTGCCCGGCGAACGGCTCACCGTGGAGGCGAAGGGCGTCCGGGACGGAGTACCCGTCAGGGCGACCGCGTACGACGGACGGCGCAAGGTCGCCACGGTGACCGGCCGCACCGGGGAGCCGCTGGACCTGCGGATCGCGAAACCGAGGCTGTGGTCGCCCGAGGACCCCTTCCTGTACCGGCTGGAGGTGACCGTCGGCACCGACCGCGTCGGCAGTTACTTCGGAATGCGCTCGATCGCCGTCGAGGAGATCGACGGCGTGCCGCGCACGGTCCTCAACGGTGAACCGGTCTTCCTGATGGCCACCCTCGACCAGGGCTTCTGGCCCGACGGACTGCACACCGCGCCCACCGACGAGGCCCTCGCGTACGACCTGCGCGTGCACAAGGAGCTCGGGTTCAACTCCGTGCGCAAGCACATCAAGGTCGAGCCGGACCGCTGGTTCTACTGGGCCGACCGGCTGGGTCTGATGGTGTGGCAGGACATGCCGTCCATGAGGGCCGGAGTGAACCCCGACGCCTCGTCCCGCGCCCGCTACGAGCGCGAGATGAAGCAGATGATCGACGAGCACGTCAGCAGCCCGTCCGTCGTCATGTGGGTCACCTTCAACGAGGGCTGGGGCCAGTACGACGTCGGCCGCGTCGCCGAGCAGGCCAAGGCCTGGGACCCGACGCGCCTGGTCAACAACCAGTCGGGGCTCAACCTCGGTGCCGACGGCAACGCCGGCGACATCATGGACGAGCACGGCTATCCCAGCCCGGCGCTCCCACCGCGCCCGGACGGACGGCGCGCCCTGGTCACGGGTGAGTACGGCGGCCTCGGCCTCGCGGTGCCCGGTCACGCCTGGGCGGTTCAGCAGTCGTACGTCGACGTCGATCCGGAGACCTACACCGAGGACTACCTCACCAAGCTCGACGAGGTGCGGGCCCTGGTCTGCCGGGGCAGCAACGGCGCCGTGTACACGCAGATCTCGGACGTGGAGGGCGAGCTGAACGGCCTGCTCACCTACGACCGGCGCGTGCTGAAGCCGGACGTCGCCCGGGTGAAGGCCGCCCACGACGCCCTGGTCCGGGACGCGTCCCGGGCGAAGCCCGCGGGGTGCCCGGCCGAGGGCGCCGCGCGGTGAGCGGTTCCTCCGGCGGCCCGCGCCCGTCCGGGTGGCGTTCGGCACCCCGGCCGACGCTCCGGGCGTCATGCCGGATTCCGCCCCGTATGCCGCTTCGGGAAAGCCTTCTGACGCCGTGTCGGGAGGTTCCGGCCGTGCGGCGGTGACCCCGTCCGCCCGCCGAGTCCCGCCCCTCCCGTCGACCCGCGGGAGGGGCGGAGACGTAATCTGATGTTAACTGTGTGTGGCGGGATCGTACTTGACCGTAATCGGTCGCGGGCGATTGACTGCTGGTCCACCCCGTCGTCGACGCGAGGCAAGCCCGTGACAGCAGATCTGCTCGCTCCTCTCGACCTGGCGTTCTGGAACATCGAGTCCGCCGATCACCCCATGCATCTCGGTGCCCTCGGGGTCTTCTCGGCCCGTTCGTCCGCCGGGGGCGCCCACGCCGCGGATCTGCTCGCCGCCCGCGCCGCCGCCGTTCCCGGACTGCGCATGCGGATCCGCGACGTGTGGCAGCCCTTGCCCACGCGCCCCTCCCTGTCCTCGCTGCGCGGACTCTCCTCCCTGTCGGCCCTGCGCCGCCCGCTCGCCGCCACGCTCGGCTCCGCGCTCGGCCGGCCGTTCGGCTCCGCGCTGCGCGGACCGCTCACCTCGGCCCTGCGCCGCCCGCTCGCCTTCGGCGGAGCCGAACGGGAGACCGACCCCGGCTTCGATCCCCTGAACCACGTCCGGCTGCACGCCCCCGTCACCGACTTCCACACGGCGGCGGGCCGGCTCATGGGACGTCCCCTGGAACGCACCCGGCCGCCCTGGGAGGCCCATGTACTGCCGGGGGAGGACGGCGTCTCCTTCGCCGTCCTGTTCAAGTTCCACCACGCCCTCGCCGACGGACTGCGGGCCCTCACCCTCGCCGCGGCCCTGATGGACCCGATGGACCTGCCCACCCCCCGGCAGCGCCCCGCCGCGCCTGCGCGCGGACTGCTCCCCGACATGCGCGAGGTGCCCGGACTCGTCCGCGGAGCCCTGTCCGACGCGGGCCGGGCCCTGGACATCGGCGCCTCCGTCGCCCGTTCCACCCTCGACGTGCGCTCGTCGCCGGCCCTCACCTGCGACCCCAGCGGCACCCGCCGCACCGCCGGGGTGGTCCTCGACCTCGACGACGTGCACCGGATCCGCAAGAGCGTCGGCGGCACCGTCAACGACGTGCTGATCGCGGTCGTCGCCGGTGCCCTGCGCCACTGGCTCGACGAGCGCGGCGACGGCAGCGAGGGTGTCGCCCCGCGCGCCCTCGTCCCCGTCTCCCGGCGCCGCCCGCGCACCGCGCATCCCCAGGGCAACCGGCTCTCCGGCTACTTGATACGGCTTCCGGTCGACGAGGCGGAACCGCTCGCCCGCCTCGCCCTGGTGCGCACCGCCATGGACCGCAACAAGGACGCCGGCCCCAACCGGGGCGCCGGCGCCGTCGCCCTGCTCGCCGACCACGTACCACCGCTCGGCCACCGGCTCGGCGGACCCCTGGTCGGTCAGGCGGCCCGGCTCTGGTTCGACGTCCTGGTCACCAGCGTGCCGCTGCCCGGCTTCGGACTGCGGCTCGGCGGCGACCCGCTCGGCGCCGTCTTCCCCTTCGCGCCGCTCGCGCCCGGACACTCCCTGGCGGTCGCCGTCTCCACCTACCGCGGGCACGTCCACTACGGACTGGTCGCCGACGGCGCCGCCGTCCCCGACCTCGACCGGCTCGCTCGCGCCGTGACCGAGGAGGTGGAGACACTTCTCACCGTCTGCGACCCCTGACCGCCCGCCACGGCGCCCACCACCGTGTGCGACCTTTGCCCACCGTCCGGTACGGGTTTGGTGCTGCGGCCCGGCGCTCCGTAAAATCGCCCGTTCGACAGCGGGCGCGACCGGAGCGCCGCCACGGCAGACCAGGAACGGCAACGGCGATGACGGTGACAGAGGACGGCCCCCGGGCCACGGACACGATGGTCCACGGGGACACCGTGGCGCACGAGGACGTGGTGGCACACGGGCCCGGCATCGACCCGGAGCGGCTGGCCGTGTGCCTCGACGTGCTCGCGGAACTCGACACACTCGACGTCGACCACCCGGACGCGATCAGGGTCCGCCGCGCCACCTCGCACATCTACCGCACGGTCAAGCAGCGCCGCCGCCAGGAGCGCCGGGCCGCCAAGACCGCCCACGACAAGGCGGTCACCGAGGCCACCGCCACCGGGTCCGCCGAGCGCATCGACGACGAGACCGAAGGCATCCTGCCCTCGTCCCGCACCGAGGAGGGCAGGATCGCGGGGATACTCCAGCGCCCCCGCTCCTGCTACATCTGCAAGCAGCGGTACGTCGAGGTCGACTACTTCTACCACCAGCTCTGCCAGGAGTGCGCCGACGAGAACCGCAGCCGCCGGGACGCCCGCACCGACCTCACCGGCAAGCGCGCGCTGCTCACCGGCGGCCGGGCCAAGATCGGCATGTACATCGCGCTGCGGCTGCTGCGCGACGGCGCCCACACCACGATCACGACCCGCTTCCCCAACGATGCCGTCCGACGCTTCAAGGCCCAGCCCGACAGCGACCAGTGGATCGACCGGCTGAAGATCGTCGGGATCGACCTGCGCGACCCGGCCCAGGTCGTCGCGCTCGCCGACTCGGTGTCCGCCGCCGGTCCGCTGGACATCCTGATCAACAACGCCGCACAGACCGTACGGCGTTCCCCGCGGGCCTACAGCGAGCTGGTCGCCGCGGAGTCCGCGCCGCTGCCCGCGGGTGAACTGCCCGCCGCCGAGGTGATCGGCGGCTTCGGCTCCGGCGCGGTGGCCGAACTCCCGGTCGCGGGATCCGGCGCGCTCACCGCGCACGACGTCACCGGCCTGGCCCTGGTCTCCGGTTCGGCCTCCCTGGAGCGGATCGCGGCCGGTACCGCGATCGACGCCGGCGGCCTGGTCCCGGACCTGCACGACACCAACAGCTGGGTGCAGACCGTCGAGGAGGTCACCCCGGTCGAACTGCTCGAGGTCCAGCTCTGCAACTCGACGGCGCCGTTCCTGCTCATCAGCAGGCTGCGCCCGGCGATGGCGGCCGCGGCGGCGAAGCGGACGTACATCGTGAACGTCTCCGCCATGGAAGGCGTCTTCGACCGCGGCTACAAGGGCGCGGGCCACCCGCACACCAACATGGCCAAGGCCGCGCTGAACATGCTCACCCGCACCAGCGCCCAGGAGATGTTCGACAACGACCGCATCCTGATGACGGCCGTCGACACCGGCTGGATCACCGACGAGCGTCCCCACCCGGACAAGATCCGCCTCGCGGACGCCGGCTTCCACGCCCCGCTGGACCTGATCGACGGCGCGGCCCGCGTCTACGACCCCATCGTGCGCGGCGAGGCGGGCGAGGATCTGTACGGCGTCTTCCTGAAGGACTACGTGCCCGGCAGGTGGTGACGCGGACGCCCGACGGCCGGCGGCGGAGGAGTCATTCCACCGCGCCGAGCCGGGAGTTGCGCGCCGCCAGCAGCTCCAGCACGGTGCGCCAGTCCTCCAGGACCCCCGCGTCGAAGCAGGCGCCGCGGGCCTCCTCGTCCGCCGCACGCAGGGCGAGGAGGTCGTCCTCCTCGCCCTGGAGACCGTGCCGGGGCCGGCGGCGGACCAGCCCCGCCACCCGCTCGCCGAGCAGCGCGCGCACCGCGTCCGCGGCCCGGTCGGCCCGCGTGGCGGGCCCGCCCGGGCGCAGCAGCCGGCCGGCCGGCCGGACCAGGCCCGCCACCTGAAGCTCCTTGTCGGCGGGACGTCGCCGGCGCAGCAGCGCGGCGGTGCGCAACGCATGGTCGTACGCGTCGGCCGGGGCCCCGCCGGGAACCGGGACGTCCCGAACACCCCGGCAGGCGTACAGCAGGTCCATCAGCTCCTCGACACTGCGCAGTTCCATGCGCCGGTCCTCCTGGAAGACAGCCGTTTGCCGTACGGCAGCACACCATGACGAGCTTGCGGGTCGGCCAACAGGACTTGAACTGCGCCGGGACCATGCGGCCTTATCGAAAGCGTGGACACCCCCGTAGTCCGATCGAGTGATCGGCGGTAACGGCCCCTATGGGGAATTAGCGGTATATAGGAGTGGAAGAAACACGGACCGACATGTGATCGTTACGGCGAGTTTTCAGCCCCATCGAGCAGGGGCCCGCTCATTTGGTTAATCTGAGCCGGACGGGCAGCAGTAAAGGGTCCTACCCACACCCACCGGTCCGTCATGGGACACGTCACTTCACAAGGGCCTGGTCTCCTACGATCAACCGGCGCCACCGCGTCCGAACGGCTTTCGCATCATGCCCGAGCGGACGTACGACGCGGGCGCGGCAGGACCGGCGCGGCACGTCCCGAGGGTGACCGACACATAAGGAGTGCGCGGTGACACCGGAGAAGACCAACGTGGATCAGCCCGTCAAGGAACGTCCCGAGCGCGCAGGCCGCCCGGCAGGCGAGCTCGGCAGTCTCGACGTGTGGGCCCGGTCGGCCCCGATCCGCCTGGCGGGCTACGAGGACGACCTCGCCGAGCCCCACATCCTGCCCAGCGTCGACTGAGGCCGATCCCGCTCCGCGTGATCGCCGCCCTGGGCCGTCACCACGCGCGAGACGCACCCCTGGGACCCGGACGCCTCCGAGGAGGACGCCCGGGTCCTGCGGGTCCTGTGGACGAACCCGGCAAGGACGCGGGCGGGTCGGGCCGCGCGTCATGCACCGGGCGCCGTGACCGGGCCGGCGGCCCCGCTCAGGGGCGGGCGTAGGGCCGGGTCATGATCTCCAGGTTGTGGCCGTCGGGGTCGTCGAAGTAGGCGCCGCGCCCGCCGAAGAGGCGGTTGATCCTGCCGGGTTCGGTGTGGTTCGGGTCCGCGTAATAGGTGACCCCGACCGCCTCCAGGCGGGCGATCATCACGTCGAACCGATCCTCGGGGACGAGGAAGGCGTAGTGCTGCGACTGGATCGGCTCGTCGCGCTGCTCGTAGTAGTCGAGGGTCACGCCGTTGCCCAGGTCGACGGGCAGGAACGGGCCGAAGGGGGCGCCGACCTCCAGCCCCAGGATCACGGCGAGGAACTCGGCCGACAGGCGGCGGTCGCGGGCGAGGACGGCGGTGTGGTTCAACTGGACGGTTGTGGTGGGCGGTTCGGGCGCGGCGGGTGTGCGGGGTGCGCCGAGTGCGTCGGGCATGGCTGGTTCGTCTCCGGGTGTCGATTTCCGTCGGGTGTGCCGCGCGGCGCGCGGCGGAAGCGGGAAAGGGAACGCGGAGAGGAGGGCGGGGCGCGGGCGTTGCCCTGCCCCGGGCCGGGAGTGGGCGGGAGCGTCCCCGCCCGGCTCACACCGAGGCCGGGAGCGTCTTTCGTGTGTGGCCCAAGGCCGACCCGGCAGTCACCCGGCAGACGATAGGCGCACGCCGCCGATCACCGCAACACCCGGGCGGACCGGGCCGCGAGGAGGCATGCGGGGCGGGACGGTCCCACGGGGTGATCGTCGGAGGACGAAGGTCTGCTGAAGGCCGGAATCCGTGTCCGGCGGACCTCGACGCCGCCCGCCGCCGAACGCCATGAGGTCCTCGGAACCGCCGCCACCCCCTCTACGGCCTGTGAACCGCCCCCGCCAGCCGGGTCGGCGGCAGATACTCGCGCACGTAGGTCCGCTCCCAGCACGCCCCCGTCTCCCGCAGCTCGCGCCAGGTCGTGTACCGGTAGCGGAACAGCCGGGCGCGGACGTACCGGGGCGGCGCGTCCGGTGGGAAGGGGGAGCGGCGCAGCAGCCGCAGCGTGTCGCGGTCGCCCTCCAGCAGGCGTTCCACCAACGCGCCGAACCACGGCCCGGTGTAGGACGGCGACAGCGCGGCGAACCACATCAGCCAGTCGAGCCGCAGATGGTACGGCGCGAACTGACGCGGCCAGCGCCGGGGATCCCCCGGCTTGCCCCGGAACTCGTACTCCCGCCAGTCCGCGTCCCTCCGGGGCGTCCCGTCCGCGGTGCCCTCGATCACCACCTCGTACCGGATCCGGCTGACACTGCCGAACGCCCCGTAGGTGTTGACCAGGTGCAGCGGGTCGAAGGACCGGTTCATCACCTGGCGGCGGGAGAGCATGTTGCGCACGGGGTGGTAGCCGAGGACGAGCAGCAGCGCGGACACCGCGAGGACGACGACCACGTACCACAGCGGGGCACCGGCCGTGTCCGGGGGAGCGGTGGGGAACGCGACCACCGGCAGGGCCAGCACGATCGTGATCCAGTTCAGCCAGGAGAAGTTGCCCGACAGCACCAGCCACAGCTGCGTGACGATCATCAGGACGGCGGCGGCCGTGGCGACCGGCTGCGGAGCGAACAGCAGGAACGGAACGACCAACTGGGTGACATGGTTCGCGGCCGCCTCGACCCGGTGCAGCGGCTTCGGCAGATGGTGGAAGAACCAGCTCAGCGGCCCCGGCATCGGCTGGGTCTCGTGATGGTGGTCCAGGCAGGTGAGCTTCCGCCAGCACGCGTCGCCGCGCATCTTGATCAGCCCCGCGCCGAACTCGACCCGGAACAGCACCCACCGCAGCAGGAACAGCACGACGACCGGCGGGGCCACCTCGTCGTTGCCGAGGAACACCGCGAGGAAGCCGACCTCGAGCAGCAGCGACTCCCAGCCGAAGGCGTACCAGGTCTGCCCGACGTTGACGATCGACAGGTACAGCATCCAGGGCACCAGCCACAGCAGCATCCCGGCCCACAGCGGAAGCCAGGAGTCCACCCCCGCGAGCAGCGCCGCCGACACCGCGCAGCCCGTCCAGGCACAGCCCGCGAAGAACCGGTCCGAGTAGCGCAGCTGGAACAGACCGGGCGCCCGCGCGAACGGGGTCCGCTCCACGAACCGGGGCACCGGCAGCATTCCGCGCTCACCGATCAGCGCACGGAACTGCAGCACCGCCGTCAGGAACGCGACCAGGTACAGCCCGGCGAGCGCCCGCTGGAAGACCAGCCGGCTCAGCCAGTAGTCGGATGCGGTGAACCACTCCACGGCCGTGCGCTCCCTCCCGTCCATTGTCCGTCCCCGGTCGCCCGCCGTCCTTCGGCCGCCGTCGCCGTCCCTCTGCCCTGTGACTCTCCGTATACCCGGAGCGGCCGGAGCCGTCCCGGAGAGGCCGGGGACATCACCGGTCGAAGAATCGGATGAACCCTGACAAGGTGGGTCCATGGCTGATCGGGGAGCGAGCGCCCTGTCACTCCCGGACGACTGGCCGGACCACCCGGATCCGATCCTGGCGCTCAACCGCATGGGCAGGTTCGACTGGAACCTGGACACCCGGGTGATGCTGATGGACGCCCAGGCCCGCGACATCTTCGACCTGCGCCCCGACGAATCCGACCGTCCCGACGCGTTGGCGGCCCGGATCCCGCCCGCCGAGGTCGTGCGCCTGGACACCGCCGTCTCGCAGGCCCTGAAGGACGACAGCGAGAACTACGGCGTGTACTTCCGGGTCCGCCGCCGCGACGGCACCCTGCGCTGGATCCACACCTACGGCTACATCCGCCGGGACGGGACCGGACCGCCCCGCCACATCCTCGGCGTCGTCCGGGACGCCACGGAGGAACTCGGCGACAGCGAGGCGGGAGGAGCGCAGGCCGCCCAGGAGTACGCCCTGCGCGAGCAGACCAACATCGTCCAGCTCACCACGGCCGCCCTCGCCCACGCCCGCACCGTGCAGGACGTCATCGACGTCGTCAAGGACACCCACGGCCTGACCCTTCTGGGAGCCACCAGCCTCGTCATGGGTCTGGTCGAGGCCGGCCGGATCCGGCTGGTCGCCGAGGGGCCCGCCGGCAGCTTCGTCCCGGGCACCAGCATCACCCGGATCGACGAGCAGTACCCGATGAGCGAGGTCGTACGGACCCTGAGCCCGCGCTTCATCGAGTCGCCGGAGGAGTTCGCCGAACGCTACCCGGTGCTTTGGCCGCACCTCACCGACCTGCACATCACCTCGGCGGCCTACCTGCCGCTCATCGTCCAGACCCGCCCCATCGGCGCCATGGGCCTGCTCTACAACGACCGGCGCGGCTTCAGCCCCGAGGAGCGCAACCTCCTCGTCGCCCTGTGCAGCAGCATCGCGCAGAGCATGCAGCGGGCCGTGTTCTACGAGCAGGAGATGGACCTCGCGCAGGGACTCCAGCAGGCCATGCTGCCCCGGACCATCCCCAGCGTGCCCGGCGCCGACGTCGCCGTCCGCTACCGCGCGGCCAGCGTCGGGAGCGGCCTCGGCCGGGACATCGGCGGCGACTGGTACGACCTGATCCCGCTGCCCGGGGGCCGTGTCGGCGCCGTGATCGGCGACGTCCAGGGCCACGACACCCACGCCGCCGCCGTCATGGGCCAGTTGCGCATCGTACTGCGCGCCTACGCCGCCGAGGGGCACCCGCCGGCCACCGTGATGGCCCGGGCCTCCGTCTTCCTGCACGAACTCGACACCGACCGCTCCGCGACCTGCCTGTACGCCGAGGCGGACCTGTCCACCGGCGTCCTCCAGATGGTCCGGGCCGGCCACATCGACCCACTCGTCCGGCGTGCCGACGGCGTCTGCCACCGCGTCCACGTGCCGGGCGGGCTGCCGCTCGGCCTGTCCGCCGAGTTCGACCGGCTCGACTACCCGGTCGGAACGATGGAACTCGATCCCGGCAACGTGCTGCTGCTGTGCACCGACGGCCTGGTCGAGCAGCCCGGCGCCGACCTCGACGACGGCATCGAGACCCTCTCCGCGCTCGTCACCACCGGCCCCGAGGACGTACGCGAGCTGGCCGACCGGCTCATCGACGTGGCCGAGGAGCGCAGCGGGGACGACGACGTGGCCCTGCTCCTGCTGCGCCGCCGCCCGCCGGACAGCCCGCGCGCGGGAGGCCGGCTCCAGCAGCACGTGGCCCCCGGCGACCCCGAGGCCCTCACCGAGGCCCGGCGCATGATCCGCGCCGGGGTCGGCGCCTGGGGCGCGGGGAACCGCGCCGACGAGATCGAACTGGCCGCCGACGAACTGATCACCAACGCACTGATGCACACCGAGGGGGCCGCCGTCGTCACGCTCAGGGTCCTCACCGGCGGCGAGCGGCGGCTGCGCGTGGAGGTCGAGGACTCCTCCAGCGCCCTGCCGCGCCGCCGCGAGGCGGGAGAGTCGGGTGTCTCGGGGCGAGGTCTGCTCCTCGTCGAGATGCTCGCGGACGACTGGGGCGTGGAGGCGCGCGGCGGCGGCAAATGCGTGTGGTGCGAGTTCTCGGTGACCAAGGCCTCCGCCTTCGCGGAGCCGGCGGGCCCCATGGGCCTCATGGACCCGGCGGAGCGCGACCACGGCCCCGGCCGCGGCGGCACGGGACGCGGCTCCTGCTGACCGGTCCGGTCCGGGCGGCACTCCGGGCCTCCCCGCTGTCACCGGGGCTTCAACGTCACCAGGTGCTCGCCGTCCGAGGAGCGCAGCTCGTAGCGCTCGACCTGCCCGCTGTGCAGGGTGGAGCCGCCCGTCATGGTGTTGGGACGGGCGTCGTGACGGGGCACGTGCCAGCTGGTCACGGTCTCCTCGGAGCCGTCCTGCCCGACCACCACCAGCCGGCAGACGCGGGGCCCCGCCCCGTCCTTGACCTTCAGCTCCAGCCGGCTGCCCCAGTCCTCGTCCGCCGTCGTGATCTCCGCCCACACCCCGGACCGCTCGTCGGCCGCCGCGATGCTCTCGGGCGCCCGCTCCCCGCCGCCCGAGGACATCAGGGCGAGCGCCGGCGCGGCCGTCGCGAGCACCACCGAGGCCGCCAGCGCGAACAGCAGCCGACGGCGCACCGCCGGGTCGCGGCCCGCCACCTCGGACAGCAGCCGGTCGAGCATCCTCGGGCCCGGCTTGGGCATCGGGTGCGTCAGCGGCGGTGTGGAGCGCCGGTACAGCATCAACTGCCGTGTGGTCGCCCCGAATTCGGTCACCTGTGCAGCGCAGCTGGGGCACTCCATGAGGTGGTCCTCGAAGCGGAAGGCCTCCGCCTCGTCCAGCACGCCGAGCGCGTACGCGCCGACGTCGCGATGCCTTTCCAGGGACCTCATGCCGAATCCTCGTACCGTTGGGTGTGGGTGGGGTTACTCGTTGCTCCCACCGGTACGCACCGGGCAGTCGATTCACTCAAGCCGCATGCCGAATCGTAACCAAAGGATTCGGAGCCCTCCGGCCCGCGGATTGGTCCGATTCACCGGAAGGCTAGAAGAGGTGGATGGCGAGGTGCCCGAGCGGCAGCCCGAGTTGCCACGCGGGCGTCCACACCTTCGGCCCCTCGTCCTCCCCGGACCCCGCCGCGCCGCCCGGCACCGCGTTCAGATCGGGCGCGAGCAGTTCCGTCTCCTGCAGCCAGCGCCAGGCCGATCGGGCGAGTTCCAGGTCGGGATCCGCCATGGTCCGGCCGGCGGTGGTCGCGGTGGCGGCGGCGTCCGCGGTCAGGTCCGCCAGGCGTTTCTGCACCCACTCCTGCCACGGCTGGTCGTACGCGGTCAGCGACAGCCAGGTCTCCAGCTGGGTGATCACCCGGATGCCGGAGAGTTCGCAGTCGGTGTCGGACAGGAAGACGGTCAGTGCCAGCGCGTCCCGGCCGGCCCGGAACTCGAAGGACGTCGTCGGCATCAGGTCGCCGCTGCGCAGCAGTTCGTCGGCGATGTACTCGGCATACAACCAGGCCATGGGGACGGCCAGTTCGCCGTCGCCCGTGCCGTCGGTGCTCTCTTGACCTCTGTGCGGCATCCCTTCCAGCCTTCCTCCGGTACGTGCGCGTCGCCCGAACCCGGGCCCCGGTCCGCAGCACGGATGAGGACAGCCGATTACCTCACAGGGGTCGTCGGCAAGGCGCTTTACGGAGGCTTGACCCGGCCGCCGGTTTCACCGCAGGTCGACGGCGTATCCCGGAAGCACCCGGCGCAGGGCGCGCAGCGCGTAGTACGCGCGGGACTTCACGGTACCGGGCGGTATCCCCAGTGCCGCCGCGGCCTCCGCCACACTCGCCCCCTGGAAGTACACGAGCACCAGGACTTCACGGTGCTCCGGAGTGAGTGTCTTCACAGCCTGGCGGACATCGAGCGCCGCCGCGGCCCGTTCGGCGTGGTCGGAGATCACCCGCGCGTTCTCCAGCACCGCGTCGCCCACTTCGGGCGGCCGTGCCTGCCGGGCCCGCCGCGCGTCGATGGCGAGCCGCCGGCCCACGGTCATCAGCCAGGGCCGTACGGAGTCGAAGTCGTCGGCGCGCAGCGCCTCGGGGTGCTGCCAGGCCCGTACCAGCGTCTCCTGGACGAGATCCTCGGCGCGCTGCCGGTCCCCGTCGCAGAGCCGGAGCAGCAGCGCGAAGAGAGGCCGGCCGTGCTCGCGTTGCAGGGCGGCGAGTTCGTGCTCGGCGGTTGTCCCGTTCATGAGTGTCATTCCGGCCGTCATGGCGGTATGGCAACGTACGGCGCTCTTCGGGGACAGGGCGCGCACAAAGGCGTGCGGCGGACGGTCGATCGCGTCGACGAACGGTTCGACGAACGGTCCGGGTGACGGTTCGCGCACGCCGGACGGCCTAAACCGCGTGTCGGAACACCGGGGACACAGAAAGCGATTCTTATCTATTTGTCAGTAAATACGACAGTGGAACGCCGCACATCGGGGTGAAGCGATGATCTCACGCAGTAGACAGGTGGCTCTGGCCCTCACCGTCGTCCTCGCCGCGGGCGCCGCCTGGCAGGCCCGGGAGCACCGACCACCGGAATCAGGCCATCCGGTGGCCCCGGTCGTGCGGGACCGCGGCTTCACCCTGGTCGCCTCGGGGGACGTGCTGCCGCACAGCTCGGTCATCGACCGCGCCCGCTTCGACGCGGGCGGCGGCGGCCACGACTTCGGGCCGATGCTCTCCGGCGTCCGGTCCGTCGTCGCGGGCGCCGATCTGGCGCTGTGTCACCTGGAGACCGTGTACGGCGCCGACGGCGACTTCACCGGTCACTCCGGCTTCGAGTCCCCGCCGGAGATGGCCCGGGACCTCGCCGTCACCGGCTACGACGGCTGCTCCACCGCCTCCGACCACACCCTGGACGACGGCGCCGACGGCATCCGCCGCGCCCTGGACGCCCTCGACCGGGCCGGCCTGCGGCACGCCGGCGCCGCCCGGTCCGAGCCCGAGGCCCGCCGGGCGACCGTCCTGCGCGCGGGCCGGGCCGAGGTCGCCCACCTCGCCTACACCTACGGCACCGACGTCGCCCCGCTCCCGTCCGGCGGACCCTGGGCCGTCGGCCTCATCGACGAGCCCCGGATCCTCGCCGACGCGCGGGCGGCCCGGAAGGCGGGCGCCGACGTGGTCGTGGTCTCCCTGCACTGGGGCACCGAATGGCAGGAGGCCCCCGACGAGCAGCAGCTCGTTCTCGCCCGCTCCCTCACCGCGGCCCGCACCGGTCACCGCCCCGACATCGACCTGATCCTCGGCACCCACGCCCACGTCCCGCAGGCGTACGAGAAGATCAACGGCACCTGGGTGATCTACGGGATGGGCAACCAGATCGCCGGCGCGATGACCAACCACGAGGACGTCCCGGACCCCCGCGGCAACCAGTCCACCCTGGGACGCTTCACCTTCACCCCGCCCGGGCGCCCGGACGGACGCTGGGAGGTGACGAAGGCCGAGTTCGTCCCGCAGTTCTACGACGTGGACGCCGGCCGCGTGGTCAACCTCAACCGGGCCCTCGCCGGGGGTGCCGAGGTCCGGTCCGTCCGCGACCGGATCCGGGCCGTGGTGCTGAGCCGGGGCGCGGCGAAGGACGGGCTGGTCATGGGGGAGTAGCCCGTACCGGTCAAGGCGGCGATCAGTTCACGTCCTCGGTGTCGAACAGCGTCAGCATCTGGGTGAGGACGCGTACACAGGTGCGCAGGTCGGCGTCCGTGAGGTCCCCGCCGACCTCCCGCAGCACGGCGTGCTCACGGGCGACGACGGCGGTGATCGCCGCCCGGCCCCCGTCGGTGAGCCGGATCAGCGGCGACCGCTGGTGGGCGGGGTTGGGGATGCTCTCCACCAGGCCCCGCGCGGCGGCGTCGTTGACCATGCGCTGCACGAACTGACGGCTGATCGCCTGGGCGCGGCCCATCCGGGGCACGGTCATCGGGCCGTGCTTGTGCAGCAGGTCCAGCACGGCGCGTACCCCGACGGACAGGCCCTCGACGGCCTCGCCCTGCTCGACCTTGCGCTGCACCCGGCGGTACAGCGGGCCGACCAGATCGAACACCTCCATCAGGCGCGGGCCGAGTTCGTCGGGCGGAAGGGGCTTGTCGGTGTCGTTCCCGGCGTCACTCATTTCTTCATCATGACACCTTGGTTGCCAAACTCCACCGGAGATGACACCTTGGTTGTCATGAATACGGTTTCGGGACTCCGGTACTTCACCTCCTCCGACGGTGACCTCGCCTACCACGACAGCGGCACGGGCGACCTGGTCGTCCTCCTCCACTCCGGCTTCGTCGACCACCGGCTCTTCGCGGACCAGCTCCCGGCCCTCGCCGCCCACCACCGGGTGATCGCGCCCGACGTACGCGGCCACGGCTCCTCCGCCAACGCCACACAACCCTTCCGCTGGGCGGACGACCTCGCCGCCCTGCTGCGCCACCTCGACGCGGGGCCCGCGGTCCTGGCCGGCGTCTCGATGGGCGGCGCCATCGCCACCGACACCGTGCTCGAACATCCGGATCTGGTCCGCGCGGTCGTGGTCTGCGGGGCGGCCACCAGTGAGTTCGAGTACACCGATCCGTGGACCCGCCGGATCCAGGCCGAGTTCGCCCGCACACTGGGCGCCGGTGACATCGAGGGCTGGCTGAACGCCTTCGTGCGGGTCGCGGCCGGCGAGCACCGGGGCACCGACGACCTCGGCCCGGACATCCCGCGCCGGCTGCGGGAGATGGCGCTGCACACGATCTCCAAGCACACCCCGGACGAGAAGGACCGGCGCGTCCCCGTCACCGGCACCTGGGACCGTGTGCCGGCGATCGACGTGCCCGTGCTCGCGGTCAACGGCTCGCTCGAACCCGCCGATCTGACCGCGGCGGCCGAGCGTCTCGTCCGCGGCGTACGCGACGGCCGCTCCGCCACCGTCGAGGGGACGGGACACTACGCGTGCATGGAACAGCCCGAGGTCTTCAACGAGATCCTCCTCGGCTTCCTGCGCACCCTCTGACACGGCCCGCCGCCCGCGCACCTTCTGGCACGGCGGTGTCTACGGGACCACCGTCACCGGCCAGCGCCCCGCCTTCACCAGCCGGACCGCCACCGACCCCACGAGCCGGTGGCCCGCCTGCTCCGAGGCGCCCACCACCACCGCGTCCGCCGTGAGGTCGTCCGCGGCCTTCACCATGCCGTTGTACGGGTCGCCGCGAAAGGTGTGGAACTCCCAGCGGAAGTCGAAGACCCCCCGGACCTGCTCGGACGCCTCCCTGACCTGCCTCACCAGGTCCTCGGCGATCTCGTCCGTGGCCTCCGCCACCGGCGCCCCGAGCGCCGCGCCCGCCGCCAGCACCGGCTGCACGTACACGACGGCGAGCAGGGCGTGCTGCCGCCGGGCCATACCGGAGGCGTAGGCCGCCGCCCGCAGGGAGGTGTCGGAGCCGTCCACTCCGACCACGATCACCTTCGGGCCGTCCGTGCCCCGTTCGAACTGCGTCGAGCGCTTCTCCGTCACGGCGCCGAGGCTATCGGACGCCCGTGCAGCGGCGGTGCTGGGCCGAGCGGGTGGAAACGCCCCGCCGCACAGGTGTCACCGGGATCACCCGTCGCCGGGCGGGCGACTGATGAGACATGCAGAAGCATCAGTTGCTCACGCGGCGCCGGGCGCTGCTCACCGGCGCCGCCGTCGTGGGAGCGGCCGGCGCGGCCGGACTCCTCGCGAAGGGTTCCGGCACCGAGGCGGCACGCCCCGCCACACCCGTCGCCGGAGCCCAGGCCGCCGGCCGCCCGCTCCAGCCCTCCGCGTACCGCCTCAGACCCCTCACCGGCCACGGCCCGCCCAGGACGGTCCCCGGCAGGCCCCCGGTGCGGAGCGCACCGCTGCTGCGGGTGTCCGGACGGGGGAGCACCATGGTGCTGACCTTCGACGACGGACCCGACCCCCGCTACACCCCGGACATCCTCGACACGCTCGCGGCGTACGACGTCCGCGCGATGTTCTTCGTGTGCGGGGAAATGGTCTCCTACAACAAGGGCCTGCTGGCCCGCATGTCCGACGAGGGGCACGTCGTCGGCAACCACACCTGGTCCCACCCCCTGCTCACCCGTCTGACCCGCGGCAGGATCCGCTCCGAGATGGAACGCACCTGCGACATCATCGAGAAGGGCTACGGCGAACGCCCCCAGTGGTTCCGAGCGCCCTACGGAGCCTGGAACCGCGCCGCCTTCCAGCTCGGTGCCGAACTGGGCATGGAACCCCTCGCCTGGACGGTGGACACCCTCGACTGGACCAGCCCCGGCACCCGCGCCATCGTCGACCGGGTGGAGAACGGCGCCGCCCCCGGGGTCGTGGTGCTCTCGCACGACGCCGGGGGCGACCGCTCCCAGAGCGTGCGGGCCCTGCGCGAGTACCTGCCCGAACTGCTGGACTCCGGCTACCGGGTCACGGTGCCCCGCCGGCACCACGTCTGAGCCGGGCCGCTCCGTCCGGCCGGCCGGTCCCGTCCGCCCGTCCGGACGGCCCGGCCGACCGACCGACCGACCGCTCAGCGGACCTCGGTGAGGCGGGCGAAGACGACGACGTTCCCGTCGTAACCCTCCTGCTGGGTGAAACCGCCACCGCAGGTGATGACCCGCAGTTCCGACGATCCCTTCGAGTTGTAGACCCGGTCGCCGGGAAAGTCGTTCTTCGCGAAGACCTCGATGCCGTAGATCTCGAACACCGCGGTCTTTCCGTCCTCGCGGTCGATCTCGACGCGACTGCCCTTTTCCAGGGCCCCGAGCCCGTAGAAGACGGCCGGGCCCAGATGGTTGTCGACATGGCCGACCACGACCGCCGTGCCCTTCTCCCCGGGAGCGACCCCACCGGTGAACCAGCCCGCCAGATTGGGGTCCTCGGGCGGCGGCGCGTCCACCCACCCCTCCGCGTCCAGACCCACCGTCATCACCGGTGCGTCCACCTGGATCGCCGGAATCCGGACCCGGCTCGGAATCGAGTACGCCAGCGGTCGCACCGCCACGGCCGTGGCGGCACCGGGCACCCTGGTGTCCGCGGCGGCGACCCCGGCGGGCTGCGGCGGACCCTCGTCGAACTCCCCCGAACCATTCCGGATGAGCGCGAGGCCGGTGAGCAGGACCAGCGCTATCACGCCCCACGGAGCACGCTTCTTCCGCCGCGCCTCCTCTTCGAATTCGTCCGGTTCGAAAGCAGACATTCGCTTTTCCCCTCTCGACACGGCCGTCGCCGTGTCACTCGCGCATGGCAGAAACGCTAAAGGCGGCGCACGCAACCGGCGACGGGGCAAGGGCGAACGGGTGGCAGGGCGGTGATCGGTAAGCCATCCGGGGTGTCGCCGAACGAAGATCCTCTGACGGTCCGTGACCTGCGGCGATATCCGAAAGCACGGATCCGGGCGGACCGCCGCCTCACCGGGACGGACCATTGCCGAAATGCGCGCAGGGGCACGGCAACTGAGGGTTTTGCTGGGAGACGCTTTCTCGCCGATCGACCGGGGACCGGCCCCGGGGCGTCTTTCGCGGAGGATCACATGCGCAAGTCACGTGCCCTGGCGTCCGCGGGCGCCGCGGTCGCCGTCCTAGGGCTCGCCGCCCCCCTCGCCGTCGCGGACGGCGGCCGGGTCTCCGGCCCGTCCAACATCGTCGCCCTGCCCAGCGTCATCGCCCGCGGCGGCCAGCTGACCATCACCGCCGACGGCTGCCCCAACGGCGGTCACGCCACGTCCAACGCCTTCCCCAGGACCAACCTGACGTCTGTCCACGGCGGCGCCGACACCGCGAAGGGCACCGCCACCATCTACAACGACGCCCGCGCCGGCTCGTACGACATCACGGTGCACTGCTCCGGCCGGAGCCTGACCCGGCCGGCCGCCTTCACCGTCCTCGGCGGGGTCCGCGGCGGCCTCGGCGGCAGCAGCACCGACGGGGCGACCCCGACCGACATGGCCATCGGCGGCGCACTGGTGGCCGCCGCGGTCACGGCGGGCGGTGTCTTCTGGATGCGCCGCCGCGCCGAGAAGCAGCTCTGAACCCATTCCCCTCGGCGGCCGTTTCGCACGTGTGACCGGAGGCCGCGTCCCGGATCCCCGACCGGACCCGGGGCGCAGCCGTGCGCTCCTGTCGTCCCCCGGACCTGCCGTCGTGTCGCCCCGCCGCCCTGCCGTCGTGCCGGTGTGCCGTTCTGCTGTCCTGAAGTCCTGTGGCGCCGTCATGCGCCGTCCCGCGCACCGTCGCGGCGGGTGAAGCGGTACGCGGCGTCCACCGAACCCGTGAGGAGTGCGGCCCCGAGTCCGATCCCGCCGGGGCCGAGGCCGGCCGGGCTGCCGCCCTCCCCGGCGTGCGCGCCCCCCGGAGGCCGGACCGCGTCCCCGGATTCCACGGACAGCGGGGAGGGGAGCGGCACGGGGCGGCCACCGGCGATGGTCGGGCTCGTGGTGCCGGTGACCCCGTCACAGGTGAAGGCCATCTGATGGACGGCGCCGGGCCCGGCGTCCCGGTGCACCTCCGCCGTCGCCCTCGAGGGATTCTTCGGAATGGTCACCGTGTCGAGGACCGGTGAGGAGACGGTCGCGTGCCCCTCGCACTCACCGCCGGCCCGGTCCACGTGCAGGGCGATCCGGTCTCCGGGCTCGACGAGGGCGGGCCGGAGACCGAAACCGAACGGCGTGACCTCGCCGTCCACGGCGACGGCACCCGGCGCGGCGGCCAGGACGCCGACGCCGACGCCCAGGAGTGCGGCGGGAGCGACGCGTATCGCGTGCATGGTGAGTCCTCCGGGTCCCGAGGAGCAGCGGCGGACCTGTTCCGCTCGTGCCAGGAATGCGTCCCCGATGCCCGAAACGCTAGGAAGCCGCACCGGGCGGCGCGATCGCAGTCGCGCGAACGGGTCACTCCTGTGGGCCGTACGAGGGACCACCGATGCGGCAGAAGGGGGACGCGCACGGTGTGGCGCACGTCCCCGGGGCCGGAACCGTGGTGGGGGGCGGTCAGTTCCCGATGCCGGGGAACAGGAGGCGGAACGGATCGGCCGACGCGGCGAGCCCACGGCTGAACGGCGCGTCGAAATCCCAGATCAGGAAGAGCAGGAAGGCGATCAGCGCCGAGAACAGTGCGGCGAGGATCAGCTCACGCCGGGTGCGCCGGATCTGCAGCGCGAAGATCATCCCGATGGTGACGACCGCGCCGCCGATCAGCCCGAACCACACCACGCCCGGCATGGTCTCCCCGGTCGACTCCGCACGGGCCGCGCGTGCCTGGTCGGCGGCGGACACCTGGTCGACGAGCGGCTGATAGGCCTGGGCCTCGAAATCCGTCGCCGGTTCGTAGTCGGTGACGTCCCGGCGGATCCGGTCGAGCAGCTCCGTCCCGCGCTCGGTGACCTGTCCCTCGTCGGCCATGGTGCGCCACTCGGTGGTCACGACGTGTCCGACATAGGCGTTGACATCGTCCCGAATGCGTTCCCGGATCTCGGTCGGATAGATTCGTACCCGCTCCGAGACCTCGTGCAGCGCCACCGCTTCCGCCCGTACATGGTCCTGGGCGGCGCTGCGTCCCTCCCAGACCCCGGCGATGGCCAGGCCCAGAACGATGGCGTACACCACGCCGATCCACATCGTCATGTACTCGATGACGTCCGGCGTCTCGCTGGGGTCCTCGTCGTCGGGTGCCGCGCGGTGACGTACGAGGGTGATGACGACCACCACGACGCAGACGGCCAGCATCGCGAGGGTGAGAACAAGCCATTCCGGCAAGAGGTGCCTCCACGGTGGGTTGTCGGGTTCGGCGGGGACAGGCGGTCCCGGGGCTCAGCGGGGCTCAGCGGGGCTCAGCGGGGCCGGAGGGCGGCGATGGCGACGACCGCGGGCACGGCGATGAGCAGGACGAAGGTGAGCGGTGACGTGGCGCCGCCGGACGGCCGCTTGGCCGGGGGCGCCGCGCGATACCGGGGGTAGTGCACGGGTGTCATGGACGGGCGCGGGGTGGGAGTGGGGGCGGCCGACGGCGGGGGAGCGGGTGTGGGGCGCGGTGGTGGAGGGGGCGTGGGGGCCGGGGCGGGGGGAGGCGGTGCCGGGCGGGCCTGGCGTGGGGGCGGAGGCGGGGGCGGTTCGGGCTTTGCGGTGGTGGGGGCGGGCTTCGGTGGTGGGGGAGTGGGGGGTGGCGGGGTCGGAGTGGGTTCGGGCGCGGGCGCTGGAGGGGGCGGGGTCGGGGTGGGCGTGGGCGTGGGTGAGGGTGAGGGCGCGGGGGGTGAACAGGGCGGCGGGAGCGGCCAGGTCATGTCTCCGACGATCGCCACCGCCTCCGTTCCCCCCGGGCCGGTCGAGGCGTAGGCGCAGGCGTCGGCCATCGCCGCGTCCGGCGCGCCGACGAGCGCCCAGGCCAGCGTCGCCGTCGCCAACAGGCGGGCGGCGAAAGCGGATCGGGTCGGTACGAGTCCTTGCACGACGAAGATCATGAGCCGCGTTCCGCCGGGACACGCGCGAGTACCGGCTGAATGCCCCGATGGAGGTAAATCCGGCAACTCCCGTTTGATCCGGCGCTGATCACCCGTTGGGGGAGCGCGAGTGGATGTGCGACGCGGGAGGACGGACGGGGTGAGAAGGGGCGGAATCGCAGACTCCGGAAAAAATATCGGCCCGCGTTGAACACGGCAGGTGCCGCCGTGCGTACTCCACGTCGAGCGGCGGCGCAGCAGGGCGCTGCAACACCCTTGCGATGATCTGGAGTTGAGATGAAGACCTCCTGGCGGACCGCCTCACTGGTGGTGAGCGCCGCGGTGGTGCTGACGCTGACGACGGCGTGCGGTCAGGACACCCCGCCACCGGCCAGCAGTCAGAACGTGGGCGCCTCGGCCGTGCCCGGAGACCTCGGAGGCATCGACACCGGAGCCGGCGCGGGGGCCTCCACGAGCCCGGCCGGCGGCGCGGGTGAGCTGGCCGTCGCCACCAACGCCAAACTCGGCAAGCTGGTGACGGACGAGCTCGGCCTCACGCTCTACCGCTTCGACCAGGACACCGCCGAGCCTCCCAAGTCCAACTGCGAAGGCGACTGCGCCGAGACCTGGCCGCCGGTGCTCGCCGACGACGCCGCGGCCGGCGAGGGCATCGACGAGTCCCTGCTCGGCGAGGTCGCCCGGGCCGACGGCACCAAGCAGCTCACCGTCGACGGCTGGCCCGCCTACCACTACGTCAAGGACGTCAACGCGGGTGACGTCAAGGGCCAGGGCGTGGGCGGCAAGTGGTTCGCGCTGACTCCCGAGGGCAAGAAGGCGCAGGAGGTCGGCGAGCAGCCCGGCCTGTCCACCCGCAAGGACCCCGAGCTCGGCGAGATCGTCGTCGACAAGGACGGCAGGACGGTCTACCGCTTCATGAAGGACGAGGCCTGGCCGAAGCCGGTCTCCGCCTGCACCGGTGCCTGCCTGGAGAAGTGGCCGGTGGTGGCGCCGGTCGACATCAACGACACCAAGGGCATCCAGAAGAAGAACTACATGATCTTCACCCGCCCCGACAACAAGGCCGAGCAGCAGACGATCAACTGCTGGCCGATCTACACCTTCGCGGGTGACAAGGCCGCCGGCGACACCAACGGCCAGGGTGTCGGCGGGACGTGGTACGCGGTGCGGCCGAACGGAGAGCCGGTCGGCGCGCCGGAGAAGTAGCGCGACCTCCCCAGGGTGTCGTTTCCGCCCGGCGCCGCCGGCCCCGGTCCGCCTCTCCGCGTTCCGCGGAGAGGCGGACCGTTTTGCTGCGATTCGCCGGAACTCATGGAATTTCCGGCGCTCTTCACCTTTCCTGCGCCGCCCGCCCGATTCTCCGCGCGTCGCGCCATTTCGCGCGTCCGGCTTCTCCGTGTGCCGGACTTCTCCGTGCGCCGGAACTCTCCGAAATGCCGCACATACCTTTCGCGGTGTGCGCACGGTTGCCAATTCGGCACATGCCGTAGGCAGTGACCGGGAACGGACGGTCAATTTCCGTTTGGGGTCGCTCCCTTGGCGAGCGATCAGTAGCCTCGGCTCGGACACCGGATCGCCTACGCTGTGGAGAGATAGATGGAGCGTCCCGCCTGGGTCCCACGGAGCATCGACATCACGGTGCCCAGCGTTTCCCGGATGTACGACTACTACCTGGGCGGTTCGCACAACTTCGAGGTCGACCGGGAAGCGGCCCGCAGGGCCATGGAGTTCATGCCGGGACTGCCCAAGATCATGCAGGCGAACAGGGCGTTCCTGCACCGGGCGGTGCGGTTCGCGGCCGGTGAGGGCATCACCCAGTTCCTGGACATCGGCTCCGGCATTCCGACGTTCGGCAATGTGCACGAGGTGGCACAGGCGGCCGCTCCCGGCGCGCGGGTGGTCTACGTCGACCACGACCCGGTGGCCGTCGCGCACAGCCAGGCCGTTCTCGAGGGCAACGAGGACGCGGCCGTCGTCGCCGCCGACCTCCGAAAGCCCCGGGAAATTCTGGACAGTCACGAGGTGGGGCGCCTGATCGACCCGAATCGGCCGGTGGCGCTGCTGCTCGTTGCCATACTCCACTTCGTGGAGGACGCGGACGACCCGTACGCGGCGGTGGCCGAGCTGCGTGACGCGCTCGCGCCCGGCAGTATGCTGATGCTCACCCATGCCTCGTACGAGGGAATTCCGTTGCCGCCGGAGCGGGCCGGTGGCGCGGTGGACGTGTACAAGAACATCCGCAACCCGTTGATCATGCGCTCGCGCGACGAGATCGCGCGGTTCTTCGAGGGGTACGACATGGTGGAACCCGGACTGGTGCCGATGCCGAAATGGCGGCCGGACACCGCACCGGAGGACGAGGATCCCTACGCCTTCTCCGCTTACGCGGGCGTGGGGCGTACAGCGTGAGCGCGGAGCCGGACGGGCCGGAGGACAGACTGCGCCGGTTCGCGACGATCTGGGGCCGGGCGGTCTTCCCGGTGACCTCGACGTCGTCGACCCGGCCGGAGTTCGAGAAACAACTGGTCCCACTGGCCAGGCGGTTGAGTGAGGCGCTGCGGGCGAGGGGGTTCGACCCGGACACCGGAAAGGCGGTCGGCGCCGCCCTGGTGGAGGCGCACTGCACCGACCCGGAGGCGCTCAGCCGGACCCTGGACTGTGTGGACGCCTACCTCGTCCTGTACTGCGGCGGGGACGGCGACGGCGAGGACCTGAGGGCGCGCAGCGCCAGGCTGCAGCACGCCATGGCCGCCGGATACGCGCAGGCGCTGCGCGAACGGACGCTGGCCGAGCAGGAGGCCATCGCCCAGGCCGCGCTCCGGGCCCAGGGCGTGGTGGCGCAGGCCCTGCACGCCACCGAGGCAAGGTTCCGCGCGGTCTTCGAGGGCGCCGCCATAGGCATCGGCATCGCCGACCTCAAGGGCAACGTCCTCCAGGTCAACGCCGCCCTGCTGCGCATGTTCGGCCTGTCCGAGCAGAGCCTGCGCAGCCGCAGCGTCCTGGAGTGGACGCATCCCGACGACGCCCCGCAGACCTGGGCCCTCTACGACGAGCTGGTACGCGGCGAGCGCGAGCACTACCACCTCGAGAAGGCGTTCTACCGGCCCGACGGCACGGTCCTGTGGACCAACCTCACCGTGTCCCTGCTGCGCGACGCCGACGGCGAACCGCAGTACCAGCTCGCGCTCATGGAGGACACCACCGAGCGGCGGCTGCTCAACCTCCGGCTGCGCTACGAGGCCACCCACGACGCCCTGACCGGTCTGCCCAACCGCACGTTCTTCTTCGAACGGCTGGAGAAGGCGCTGAACGCCGGCGAGGGACAGCGCTTCGGCCTGTGCTACCTCGACCTGGACGGCTTCAAGACCGTCAACGACAGTCTCGGGCACGCGGCCGGCGACCGGCTGCTCGTCGAGGTGGCCGACCGGCTCCAGTCCTGCGCCACGGCGCCCGGCGAGATGGTCGCCCGGCTGGGCGGCGACGAGTTCGTGGCGCTGACCACGGGCCCGGACACCCAGCACACGGTCGACGAACTCGCCACCCGCATCATGAACGCGCTGCTCGCCCCCATCGGCGTCGACGGCCGGGACCTGACCGTGCGCGGCAGCATCGGCGTGGTCGAGGGACCGGCCGGGGAGCGCAGCCCGGCAGAGGTGCTGCGCAGCGCCGACATCACCATGTACCGGGCCAAGTCGGCCGGCGGCAACCGTTTCGAGCTCGCCGACCCGGAGTCCGACGCCCGCGCCATCACCCGGCACGGCCTCACCACGGCACTGCCCGCGGCGCTGGAGCGGGGCGAGTTCTTCATCGAGTACCAGCCGCTGGTCCACCTCGGCGACGGCAGCGTCCGGGGCGCCGAGGCGCTGGTGCGCTGGCTGCACCCGCAGCACGGGGTGCTGTCACCGGACCGGTTCATCCCGCTCGCCGAGCACACCGGGCTGATCGTCCCGCTGGGCCGCTGGGTGCTCGAGCAGTCCGTGCGCCAGGCCCGCGCCTGGCAGGAGCGGCACGGCGGGGCGGACGCGCTCGGCCCGCTGCGCATCAACGTGAACCTCTCGCCCTGCCAGCTCGCCCACCCCGGCCTGGTCCAGGACACCGTCGACATCCTGGAGCGCACCGGCGTCGAGCCGGACGCGCTGTGCCTGGAGGTGACCGAGTCGGCGCTCATCGGCGCGGACGACGACCTGCTGAAGCCGCTGCGCCGGCTCGCGGAGATGGGCGTGGACATCGCCCTGGACGACTTCGGCACCGGCTACTCCAACCTCGCCAACCTGCGCCGCCTGCCGGTGAGCGTCCTCAAGCTGGACCGCTCCTTCACCCAGAGCATGCAGCAGTTCCCGGCGGACCCGGTCGACCTCAAGATCGTCGAGGGGATCGTCTCCCTGGCCCACAGCCTCGACCTCGCCGTGACGGTGGAGGGCGTCGAGACGGGGGCCCAGGCCGAACAGCTCCGCATACTCGGCTGCGACACCGCCCAGGGCTGGTACTACGCCCGCCCCGGCCCCCCGGAGCGACTGCACGAACTGGCCCTGGTGGACGCGACGGGGTGACCCCGCCGGCCGGGCGGGGCCGGCCCGCGGGCACCGCGCCGGCCTGCCGGCCCGGACGGGGGCGGGGCCGGCCGGCGCCCGGTCACCGCTCCAGGAGCATCCGCTGGAGCTCCCGGGCCGCCCGGGGCGGAGCCACGTCGCTGCGGTGGGCCAGGGCGATGGTGCGGTCGAGGCCGGGGCGGGCCAGAGGAGTGACCCGCAGGCCCTGGCCGGACCGGGCGGCGACCATGCGGGGCACCACGGCGAAGCCCAGGCCCGCCCGGACGAAGCCCAGTACGGCGTCCATCTCCCCGCCCTCCACCGCGAAGTCCGGCTCGAAGCCCTCCGCGCGGCACGCGGCCACCGTCAGCTCCCGCAGGTCGTAGCCGTGCCGGAACATCACCAGGCGCTCGCCCTCGAGATCGGCGACGCGCACGGTGCGCCGGCCCCGGCCGGGCCTGGGGGCGTCAGGGGAGGAGACCACCACCAGGTCCTCGCGCAGCAGCTCCACCGTGGTGAGCGCGGGGGAGGGGGTCGGCAGGGGCAGCACGACCAGGGCCAGGTCCAGGGCGCCGCGGGCCAGTTCGCGCACCAGGTCGTGGGAGCCGCCCTCCTCGATCAGCAGCCGGACGCCCGGATAGCGGTCGTGGAAGGCGCGCAGCACGTCCGGCAGCAGCCCGGTGCACAGGCTCGGGGTCGCCCCCAGCCTGACCCGGCCGCTGCGCAGCTGTGCCAGCTCCTGCACCTCGTACCGGGCCGTGTCCGCGTCGGCCAGGATGCGCCGGGCCAGCGGCAGCAGTGCCTCGCCCGCGTCGGTCAGCGTGATGTTGCCGCGCGCCCGCAGGAACAGATCCGCCCCCAGTTCCCGCTCCAGCGCCTTGATCTGCTGGGAGAGGGACGGCTGCGCGACATGGACCAGCTCCGCGGCCCGGGTGAAGTGCCGGGTCTCGGCGACCGCCACGAAGTACTGGAGCTGCTGGAACTGCATGTGCCCAGCATAGTGCTGCCATAGACGGAAGCTATGGAAACGAGGTATTCCATGTCTTGGACCGATGGGGACCTTTGGCCCTAGCGTTCTGTGACATGGCTCTGGCAACGCGGACGGACCGACGGCCGTCCATGGCACGCAACGTGTGGGACTCGACCGTCGGCAAGAAGACAGTGATGGCCGTCAGCGGGCTGATCATGCTGCTCTACCTGGTCGCCCACATGCTCGGCAACCTGAAGATCTACTTCGGCGCGCCCGAGTTCAACGAGTACGCGCACTGGCTGCGCACCATGGGCGAGCCCCTCCTGCACTACGAGTGGGCCCTGTGGGTGGTCCGCGTCGTACTCGTCGTCGCGGTCGTCGCGCACGCCGTCTCCGCGTACCAGCTCAGCCGCCGCGACATCAAGGCGCGCCCCAGCAAGTACGTCCACAAGAAGGCGCGGGCCAGTTACGCCACGCGCACCATGCGCTGGGGCGGGATCATCCTCGCCCTGTTCATCGTCTGGCACATCCTCGACCTGACCACCGGCCACGTGCACTCCGGCGGCTTCGAGGAGGGCAAGCCCTACCAGAACGTCGTGGACACCTTCTCCACCTGGTACGGCAACGTCATCTACATCGTCGCGGTGCTCGCCGTCGGCCTGCACATCCGGCACGGCTTCTGGAGCGCCGCCCAGACCCTGGGCGTCGGCAGCCGCACCCGCGACCGCGCCCTGAAGGCCCTGGCGAACGTCCTCGCGCTGCTGCTCACGATCGGCTTCCTCGCCGTCCCCGTGGGCGTCATGACCGGAGTGGTGAGCTGATATGAGTACCTTTGCCGAGTACGCGACCGGTGAGCCGGTCGTCGACGCCAAGGCCCCGTCCGGGCCGATCGAGGAGCGCTGGGACAAGCGCCGCTTCGAGGCCAAGCTGGTCAACCCCGCCAACCGGCGCAAGCAGACCGTCATCGTCGTCGGCACCGGTCTGGCCGGCGGCTCCGCCGGTGCCACGCTCGCCGAACAGGGCTACCACGTCGTCCAGTTCTGCTACACGGACTCCCCGCGCCGGGCCCACTCGATCGCCGCCCAGGGCGGCATCAACGCGGCGAAGAACTACCGCAACGACGGCGACTCCGTACACCGCCTCTTCTACGACACCGTCAAGGGCGGCGACTTCCGCTCGCGCGAGTCCAACGTGCACCGGCTCGCGCAGATCTCCGTCGAGATCATCGACCAGTGCGTCGCCCAGGGCGTGCCGTTCGCCCGCGAGTACGGCGGACTGCTCGACACCCGCTCCTTCGGCGGCGTCCAGGTCTCCCGCACCTTCTACGCCCGCGGCCAGACGGGCCAGCAGCTCCTCCTCGGCGCCTACCAGGCGCTCTCCCGGCAGATCGCCGCCGGCAATGTCGAGATGCACCCGCGCACCGAGATGCTCGACCTGATCGTCGTCGACGGCCGGGCCCGCGGGATCGTCGCCCGGGACCTGATCACCGGGAAGATCGACACCTACTTCGCGGACGCCGTCGTCCTCGCCACCGGCGGCTACGGCAACGTCTTCTACCTGTCGACCAACGCCATGAACTCCAACGCGACCGCTGTCTGGCGGGCGCACCGGCGCGGCGCGTACTTCGCCAACCCCTGCTTCACCCAGATCCACCCCACCTGCATCCCGCGCACCGGCGACCACCAGTCCAAGCTGACGCTGATGAGCGAGTCGCTGCGCAACGACGGCCGCATCTGGGTGCCCAGGGCCAAGGGCGACGACCGCCCGCCGAACAAGATCCCCGAGGACGAGCGCGACTACTACCTGGAGCGCATCTACCCGTCCTTCGGAAACCTGGTGCCCCGCGACATCGCCTCCCGCGCCGCCAAGAACGTCTGCGACGAGGGCAGGGGCGTCGGCCCCGGCGGCCAGGGCGTCTACCTGGACTTCGCCGACGCCATCGAGCGCATGGGACGCAAGGCGGTCGAGGCCAAATACGGCAACCTCTTCGACATGTACCAGCGGATCACCGACGAGGACCCGTACCGGGTGCCGATGCGGATCTACCCCGCCGTGCACTACACGATGGGCGGCCTGTGGGTCGACTACGACCTGCAGACCACCGTCCCCGGCCTGTTCGCCATCGGTGAGGCCAACTTCTCCGACCACGGCGCCAACCGGCTCGGCGCCTCCGCGCTGATGCAGGGCCTGGCCGACGGCTACTTCGTCCTCCCGGCCACCATCAACGACTACCTGGCGCGCAACCCGCACAAGGACGAGGTGGACGCCGGCCACCCGGCGGTGCAGGAGGCCCTGGCCGAGACCGAGGACCGGCTGAACCTGCTCCTCTCCGTCGACGGCGACCGCACCCCCGACTCCTTCCACCGCGAACTCGGCGAACTCATGTGGGAGTTCTGCGGCATGGCCCGCACCGACTCGGGCTTGCGCAAGGCGCTGGAGCGCATCCCGCAGATCCGCGAGGAGTTCTGGAGGAGGATCAAGGTGCCCGGCACCGGCGAGGAGTTCAACCAGTCCCTGGAGCGGGCCAACCGCATCGTCGACTACCTCGAGCTCGCCGAGCTGATGTGCCTCGACGCCCTGCACCGCGCCGAATCCTGCGGCGGCCACTTCCGCGAGGAGTCCCAGAGCCCCGACGGCGAGGCCGCCCGCCGGGACGAGGAGTTCACCTACGCCGCCGCCTGGGAGTTCACCGGCACGGGCGACGCTCCCGTCCTGCACAAGGAAGACCTCGTCTTCGAGTACGTCCACCCCACTCAGCGGAGCTACGCATGAAGCTCACCCTGCGCGTCTGGCGGCAGAAGAACGCCGACGCCGACGGCGCCATGTCCACGTACGAAGTGGACGGCATCACACCCGACATGTCCTTCCTGGAAATGCTCGACACCCTCAACGAGGAGCTCACCCTCGAGGGCGAGGACCCGGTCGCCTTCGACCACGACTGCCGCGAGGGCATCTGCGGCGCCTGCTCGCTGGTCATCAACGGCGACGCCCACGGCCCCGAGCGCACCACCACCTGCCAGCTGCACATGCGGTCCTTCAAGGACGGCGACACCATCGACGTCGAACCGTGGCGGGCGGCGGCCTTCCCGGTGGTGAAGGACCTCGTCGTCGACCGGACGGCCTTCGACCGGATCATCCAGGCCGGCGGCTACGTCAGCGTCCCCACCGGCTCCGCGCCCGAGGCGCACGCCACGCCCGTTCCGAAGCCGGACGCGGACCTCGCCTTCGAGCACGCCGAGTGCATCGGCTGCGGCGCCTGCGTCGCGGCCTGCCCGAACGGCGCCGCGATGCTCTTCACCTCGGCGAAGATCAACCACCTCAACGTGCTGCCGCAGGGCGCCCCCGAGCGCGAGACCCGGGTGCTCGACATGGTGGCGCAGATGGACGACGAGGGCTTCGGCGGCTGCACCCTCGCCGGGGAATGCGCCACCGCCTGCCCGAAGGGCATCCCGTTGTCCTCCATCACCGGGATGAACAAGGAGTGGCTGCGCGCCACGGCCAAGGGAGCCGGCCGGTAACCGCCGGGCAGGCAACAGGGAAACGTTCGCCAGGGGGCGGACGGGCGGGACCGGGAGTGGTGCTCATCCCCGGTCCCGTCTGCTGTCCGGGCCACGCCCGCCGCCGTGCGGGCGACGCCAGGCATTCAGCATCCCCACATCCGCACTCCCGGCTCAGGTCACGCACACGCCAACCGGCATCGGCAGAAACAAGGGGAGTCCCCACCTTCCCCGCTCCGGCACGTGACCAGGAGAGAGCCATGACCGGCGTCCTGACCGCAGACCACCCCGCGAAGCCCGCGGCACCCACCCGCTACACCGTCACCCTCGCCCGCGACGAGGACGACGTGCGTGCCGCCCAACGGCTGCGGCACGACGTCTTCGCCGGCGAGATGGGTGCCCTGCTGGCCACCCCGCAGCCGGGCCTGGACATCGACCCCTTCGACGCCTACTGCGACCACCTGCTCGTGCGCGAGGAAGTGAGCGGTCAGGTCGTCGGCACCTACCGGCTGCTGCCGCCCGAGCGCGCCGCGGTCGCCGGCCGCCTGTACGCGGAGACCGAGTTCGACATCGCCGCCCTCGACCCGATCCGGCCGGGACTCGTCGAGGTCGGCCGCTCCTGCGTGCACCCCGGCCACCGCGACGGCGCGGTCATCGGCCTCATCTGGGCCGGCATCGCCCGCTACATGATCGACCGGGGCCACGAGTGGCTGGCCGGCTGCTGCTCCGTCCCGCTCGCCGACGGGGGCACGCTCGCCGCCGCCACCTGGGACCGCGTCCAGGGCAAGCACCTCGCCCCCGAGGAGTACCGCGTACGCCCCCTGCACCCGTGGCGGCCGGCGGCCGCGGCGCCCGCAGCCCGCACCGAGCTGCCCGCCCTGCTGCGCGGCTACCTCCGGCTCGGCGCCTGGGTCTGCGGCGAACCCGCGCACGACGCGGACTTCGGGGTCGCCGACCTGTACGTGCTGCTGCCGATGAGCCGGGTCAACCAGCGCTATCTGCGGCACTTCCTCTCCCTCGCACCGGCGACATGAGCGTCTGGCTGCCCGGCGCGCCCTGCACCCCGAGCGGCTGCGTGGTGCCGACGGGGGCCACGAGGGCCGTACCGGGGGCGGTGCTGCGGCTGACCGCGGTCGTCGTCCTGGTGCTCGCCGGGGTCCTGCTGCTGCCCGTCGGGCGGCGGATCCCGGCGGGTCTTGTGGGCCGGTGGTGCCGGTGGATCGTACGGGCCGCCGGGGTGCGGGTCCGGATCACCGGAGCCGCCGCGCCCACCGGCGGGCTGCTGCTCGTCGCCAACCACATCTCCTGGCTGGACATCCCGCTGCTGGGCGCGGTCCGTCCGGCCCGCATGCTGGCCAAGGCCGAGATACGGCAGTGGCCGCTGGCAGGGCCGCTGGTCGCGCGCAGCGGGGTTCTGTTCATCGACCGCGACCGGCTGCGCGCTCTTCCGGGCACGGTCGCCCGGGTCGCCGCGGCCCTCGGCGAGGGCTCGGCCGTCGCGGTCTTCCCCGAGGGCAGCACCTGGTGCGGCCGCGGACAGGGCTCCTTCCGCCGGGCGGCCTTCCAGGCGGCGATCGACGCCGGGGTCCCGGTGCAGCCGGTCCGCATCCGCTACCGCGACGCGGGCGGAGCCCCTGCCACCGCCCCGGCCTTCGTCGGGGACGACACCCTGGTCGCGTCCCTGTGGCGGGTGGTCTCGGCCCGGGGCCTGGTCGCCGAGGCCGGGATACGGGCCGCCATCCCGCCGGGCAGCCACCCGGACCGCCGCACCCTGGCCGCCGCCGCGCAACCGCACAGCGGTTCGGGGCGGGACCGGCGGGCCGGTCGGTGTGCCGATCATGGGGCAGGGCGGCAGGCCGGTCGGCAGGCAGGTCAGCGGACCGGGCGCGGGGCCGGACATCAGGCCCGTCGTCCGGTCGAGGACCTCCGCTCGCGGCCACCGGAAGTGAGCGCTGTCAAAAATTAAGCGCGCTTTGTACCTTATGTGAAGTTTTTACCGCGCTGGGGAGGACATCCGGACGGGAGTGATACCTGAAAGGAGGGTGAGGCCAGATGATCACCCGTGATGAGGTCAGGATCCTCCTGGACCACCCCGTCTATGACGGCGAGGGCAACAAGATCGGTGAGGCCAAGCACGTCTTCTTCGACGACATGAGCGGCCGCCCCGAGTGGGTGAGCGTCAAGACGGGCATGTTCGGCACCAGCGAGTCGTTCATTCCCATCCGCGACGCCGAACTGGTGGAGGACCACCTCGAAGTCCCGTACCCCAAGGAGAAGATCAAGGGGGCGCCCGACGTCGACGTCGACTCGCACGGCCACCTGTCGGAGGCGGAGGAACACCGGCTGTACGACTACTACGGCATCGACTGGGGCGGCGTGCTGCGCGACGACCCCAAGAGCTCCGGCGAGGGCCGGACCGGCAAGGGCCCCGGCATGGGCAAGGCCGGAGCGGCCGGAGCGGCCGGTGCCGCCGGCGCGGCCGGGGCGGCGGCGGGCGCGGCGGGCCGGGGCGGGACGGCAGGTGCCGCCGGTACGGCCCGCACCTCGGGCAAGGACCGGACGGCGGCCAGGACGACCACCACCGCGGGGACGGCGTCGGCGGCCGCGGCGGGAACGCCGGCGGCCTCCGACCGGACCGGCAGGACCGGCCCCACGGGCGTCACCGGGACCGCCGGCGGGACCGGCACGCGGGCAGGACAGGGCGCCGAGTCCATGACGCGCATGGAGGAGGAGATGCACGTCCGCGTCGAGCGGCGCGAGACCGGACGGGCCAAGCTTCACAAGTACGTCGTGACGGAGGACGTCGAACAGACCGTGCCCGTGCGCCATGAGGAGGTACGCCTGGTGCGTGAGCCGATCACGGAGGCCGAACGCGAGGCCGCCCTGTCCGGCGCCGAGATAGGCGAGGCCGACTACGAGATCACGCTGCACGAGGAGCGGCCCGTCGTGGAAACCAGGGCCGTCCCCGTCGAGCGGGTGCGGCTGACCATGGAGGAGCGCACCGAGAACGAGACCGTACGGGGCCGCGTCCGCAAGGAGCGCATCGAGAGCGAGGGCGTTCCGGACGCCACCATGCGGCGGGACGACACCGCCGGACGGGGCCGCGACGTTCCACGCCGGGGCCGCGCATGACCGGAGGGCACCGCGTGCGCGCCGGTGGGCCCGCTCACCGGCGCGCCGCGCCGTCGCCCTCCGTGCCCGCGGGGTCCGTGCCCGCGGGATCCGTCGGCCCGGCGAGGCCGGCCAGGGCGGCGAGCCGCCGGTAGGAGTCCAGCAGGGCCGTACGGTCGTGGGTGCTGGTGGTGACGAGGACCTCCTGGGCGTTCGTCTCCTTCAGTACCGTTTCCAGTTCGCCGGCCACCTGCTCCTCGGTGCCGGCTATGTGACCGCCGAGCCCGGACTCGTACAGGTCGCGTTCCCTGGCCGTCATGGTGGACGACTCGACGCGCTCGGCGGGCGGCAGCGGCGGGAAGGTGCCACGGGTCCGGGAATGCGCCATCGACCAGGCCTCCGGGATCAGCAGCCGGCGGGCCTCCTCCGGCGTGTCCGCCACGGCGACCGTCCCGGAGATCACCACGTACGGCTCGCTCGCCCAGGCGGACGGGCGGAAGTGCTGCCGGTAGTGGTCGATGCCGCGCCGCATCCGGTCGCGGCCGCGAAGGTCGCCGATGACCATGGGCAGGCCCGCGCGGGCGGCGATCGTCGCGCCCTCACCCATGGCCAGCACGAACGGCGGCACGGTCAGGCCCTCGGCCGGACGGGCGTGCACTCCGGTGGGGGAGGCGCCGCGGAACCAGCCGAGCAGCTCGTCGATCTGGGCGCCGAAGTCCTCGGCGTCGCCCTTGTCGCGTCCCAGCGTCTTGCGCACCCCGTCGGTGAAGCCGACGGAGCGGCCCAGGCCCATATCGACACGCCCGGGGAAAAGCGACTCCAGCACCCCGAACTGCTCGGCCACGACGAGCGGTTGATGATTGGGCAGCATGACCCCGCCGGTGCCGACGCGGATCGTCCGGGTCGCCGCGGCGACGGCGGCGGCCAGTACCGTCGGCGCGGAGCCGGCGACCCCGGGCACGCCGTGGTGCTCCGAGACCCAGAAGCGGTGGTAGCCGAGCTCCTCCAGCTCCCGCGCCAGGCGCACGGTGTCGCGCAGTGCCTCGGGACCGCTGTGCCCCTCACGGGTGCGGGAGCGGTCCAGGACGGAGAAGCGGGCCGAGGCGATGACAGAGCTCATACGAGGTTCAACGCCTGCCGGGCCCGGCGATTCCGCACGGCGCGATGTTGTGGTTGAGGCGGAACAGGTTCCCCGGGTCGTAGCGCCGCTTCACGGCGACCAGCCGGGCGTGGTTGCCCCGGTAGTTCGCCCGGACGCGGTCCTGGTCGTCACCGTCCATGAAGTTCACGTAGCCCCCGCCCATGGCATGCGGTTCGAGCGCCCGGTGGAAGGCCCGCACCCACCCCTTGTGCGTCTCGCAGTCCTCCCGGGTGGTGAGGGTCGGGCTCAGCGCGATCGCGTAGTCGGCGTCCCGGTAGGAGAACGCGGTGTCCTCGGGGGCGACCCGGTGGCAGGCACCGTCCAGCGGGAAGACGACCGTCACGCTCTGGACGGAGGGGGTCGCGGGACCGTACTCGACGAGGGCGTCGAGGGCGCCGTCCGGCAGGCCGCGGGTGAAGGAGCCCTTCCAGTAGTGGAAGAGGCCGGCCGGTACCAGCTCGTCGAACAGGGTGTTGACCAGCGGGTAGGGGATGCGCCCGAGGTGCTGCCCGATCACCGGCCCCAGGGCGGCCAGCTGGGCGCGGATGTGCTCGTCGTCCTCCTCCGGCCCGCTCCAGCAGGTGACCACACCGCACAGCGGCCGTCCGTGCCAGCGTTCGGGCAGGAACGGCACCGGTGGCCCCAGACCCACGACCAGCAGCGCGCCGAGGCGCTCGTCCGAGCCGGCCACCAGTTCCCGGTAGCGGCGCAGCACCTCGGCGTCGAGCGGATAGAACACCGGCCCGCCGAAAACGTCGGCCACCGGGTGCAGCCGGTGGACGAAGGAGGTGACCACGCCGAAGTTCCCGCCTCCCCCGCGCACCGCCCAGAACAGGTCGGCGTGCCGCTCCGGCGTACACGTCACGAAGGACCCGTCGGCCGTCACCAGGTCCGCCGAGAGGAGGTTGTCGCAGGCGAGGCCGCAGCGGCGGGCCAGATGGCCCATGCCTCCCCCCGTGGTCAGTCCGCCCACGCCCGTGGTGGAGACGATCCCGCCGGTCGTGGCCAGCCCGAAGGCATGGGTGGCGTGGTTGACGTCCGCCCAGGTGCAGCCGCCCTCGAGGTGGGCCGTCCGGGCCCGCGGGTCGACCCGGATCCCGCGCATCCGGCCGAGGTCGAGCACGACCCCGTCGTCGCAGGTGCCGTAGCCGGCGACGCTGTGCCCTCCGCCGCGCACCGCCAGCGGCAGGTGCTGCTCGCGCGCGAAGTCCACGGTCGCGATGACGTCACCCGCGTCGACGGCCCGCACCACGATCGCGGGCCGTTTGTCGTGCATGGCGTTGTAGACCTGACGCACCTCGTCGTAGTCGGGGGCACCGGGTTCGACGACGTCGCCGCGGACGGCTCCGCGCAGCCGTTCCAGCAGCCTTCCGTCCAGGACCTGTGGTGAGGTGATCATGACCGTCACCCGCTTTCCGCTTTCCGCGTCGCCGGAGACCGACACCACCGGTGTACCTTCTGCGGCTCGGCGCGCTCATCGCGGAAACCGCTCATTCCGGCGCACCGGTATGGGCGAAACGGCCCATGCGCGGGAGTCAGAGCAGGCCGTGCCGGTAGGCGTACGCGGTCGCGGCGGCCCGTGAGGACACGTCGAGCTTGGCGAAGATGTTGTTGAGGTGACGGGCGACCGTGTGCTCGCTGATCACCAGTTCTTCGGCGACGGACCGGTTGGTGGCACCCTGCGCGATCAGCAGCAGCACCTGGACCTCGCGTGCGGTGAGTCCACCCGGCCGGGGCAGCCCACTGGCGAGCAGCGCTGCCGCCCGTCGCGTGTCCGGTTCGGCTCCCAACCGGTCGAAGGATCCCAGGGCCGCCCGCAACTCCATCCGCGCCCCCTCGTCGTCGCCACAGGCGCGGTCGGCCGCGGCCAGGGTCATCCGCACCTGGGCCGCCTCGTACGGGATCCGGAGCTCCAGCCAGAGCGCCAGCGCCCGGCGCAACAGGGGCAGCGCGCGGCCGGGGGCGCCGGCTGCCAGCGCCACCGCGCCGCCCGCCGACGCGGCGGCCGCGTGCAGCAGCGTGGACTCCGAGCCGCACCGGCGCTGCCACCGTCCGGCCAGGGCGGTGAGCTCCCCGGCCGCCGTGCGTGCCTCGTCGAGCCGTCCCAGGGCGAGGGCCACCTCCACTTGGGCGCCGAGCAGCCGGCACCGCTCGAGCCCCTCGTCCTCCCGGCCGGCAAGGGCCGGCCCCAGGGAACCGGCCGCGGCCTCGGCCCTGCCCTGGGCCAGGCGCAGCAGCGCGAGACCGGGCTGCGGGTCGGCACCGAGTTCGTGCGCCCGCCGGTATCCCTCCTCGGCCGGCCCGAACTCTCCGCGCCGCCTCCGGATCTCTCCCAGGAGGTAGAACGCCCGAGCGGTCGTCCGCCGCTCGTTGGGCGGCAGTTCCTCGCAGGTGCGCAACGCTTCGGCCACCGCCCCGGGCCAGTCGCCCCGCAGGTCCAGCACCTCGACCCGGTGCACCCGGCACAGCCCGCGGAAGGTGTTCTCCGCCGGCATCAAGGCGCACCAACTCATCGCCGCCTCGGTCCACTCGGCGGCGCGTCCGACATCGGCGCAGGCCATGCACCGCTGCAGACCGAGGCAGTAGATCCAGCCGGTGAAGAACGAACTGAGCTCGCCCGCCATGACCGTGCACATCGCCTCGTCCAGGACGGCGAGCCCGTCGGTGAACCTGCCCTGCGCCATCAGTACTCCGGCCCGTGCCTGCACGCTCATGGCGAGGAGGTCGGCGCTGCCGCAGCGGCGGGCCGTCGCGCCCATGCGGTCGGCCGTCTCCATCGCCTCCTCGAAGGCACCGCGCTCCTGCGCCCGTTCCGTGTCGACCCAGGAGAGATAGCACTGTTCCACGCACTCGGGCTGGTCGCGCAGATGCCGCCGGGCCCGGCGCAGCCAGCCGGCGGCCACGGCGGAGCGTCCGGCCAGTCGGTGCTCGTAGAAGAGCATCCAGGCCATGTGTCCCGCCCGTTGCTCGGCGCCCGCCGCCGCGTACCCGGCGTGGGCCCGCGTCCGCTGCGTGATCGACTCCTCGATGCGCCCGGTCCACCACGCGGCGTCGGCGAAAGCGGCATGGTCGTCGGGGGTGAGACGGGCGGGGTCCGGGCCACGGAGGAGGAGGTACGCCTCGGCCCATGCCTCCCGGGCCACGGCGTCCCGTGCCTGCCGCAGCGTGTCGACGACCGGGCCGCGGGCCGTGTGGTCCACCGGGCGGGTGGACTCCCGCCCGGTGCCGGCGCTCCGATCGGTCACACGCGGCTCCCTCCCGCTCGTCGTCGAGCAGGACCGTCCTTCTCAGGATAGTCGGGGCAGAGTGCGCGCCGCGGGGCAGTGGAGGGGAGGGGTGTGCGGGGCCGCGGTGTCCGGCCGCGTCCCCATGAACACGGTGACCGAGGGAACCGGCCCCGGGCCTAGGCTGGGCGGCGTGACCAACCGTGACAAGCGCCCGCTCGCCGTGTTCGACCTGGACAACACCCTCGCCGACACCGCGCACCGGCAGCGGTTCCTGGAGCGCAGGCCGCGCGACTGGGACGCCTTCTTCGCCGCCGCGCCCGAGGACGCGCCCCTCGCGGAGGGCGTCGCGCTGGTGCACGAGAGCGCGCGGGAGTGCGAGATCGTCTACCTCACCGGACGCCCCGAGCGCTGCCGGCGCGACACGCTGGACTGGCTGGCCGCCCAGGGGCTGCCCGAAGGGCCGTTGCACATGAGGGGCGACGCCGACCGGCGGCCCGCCCGGTACACCAAGCTCGCGATCCTGCGCCGCCTCGCCCGCACCCGGGAGATCCGGGTGCTCGTGGACGACGACGAGCTGGTCTGCGCGGACGCCCGGCGGGCGGGATTCACCGTGGTGCACGCCCGCTGGACGGCCCCGTCGGGGGAGTTGAAGGCGGCACAGCAGCGGGAGGGGCGGACCTGACGTCCGCCCCTCCCGCTCCCCTCCGGGTGTGCACGGCCTCCGTGCCGTGAGCGCGCCCGGCTGCTCGCGGCCGCCTCCGGGACGGGCGGGTGCCTCAGGCCGGCTCGTCCAGGCGGAAGCCGACCTTCAGGCCCACCTGCCAGTGCGCGATGCGGCCCTCCTCGATCTGGCCGCGCACCTGGGTCACCTCGAACCAGTCCAGATTGCGCAGGGTCTGCGAGGCGCGCTCGACGCCGTTGCGGACGGCCTGTTCCACGCTGTCGGGTGACGTGCCGACGATCTCCGTGACCCGGTAGGTGTGGTTGGACATGCGGGTGCTCCTCTCGCCGGCGGCTCCCACCGGTCCGAGGGCCGCCTCCTGTGACGCACGTCACTCCACCGTGCCCCAGGTGGTGGCCGCGCGCGAGATGTCGGGCCCCGCGCCCGGATCCGGTGTCCGCGGCCCGCGCACCGTCCGGGTCGGCCGTTCAGGACCCGTCGGGTTCCGGGGTCCGTGCGGCCTGTGCGTCGAGGCGGTAGCGGAGCTGCACCGCGAGGGAACCCGCCATCAGGAGGGCGGGCAGGACCGTGAAGCCCAGGAGGATCGCGGTGTGCGCGCCGGTGGTCTGGGTGACCTCCTCGCCGGCCCGCGCGGCGGCGTACCCGCCGAGGGCGAGGACCGCCGAGTACAGGTAGGGACCGACCGCCGCTCCCACGGCTTCCGTCGCCGTCCACACCCCCGTGTAGGCGCCGGTCCGTTCGGTCTCGCTGCTGCCCGCCTCACGGATGGTGTCGGGAACCATCGAGAACGGGAAGAGCTGGAGGCCCGCGAAGCACACCCCGAGGACGACGGTGGCCAGCACGGGCACCGCGAGCCCCGCCGCGTCCCCCACCCCCAGACCGAGGGCGCCGGCGACGAAGACGCCCTGGGCGAGCAGCAGGCAGCGCTGCTTGCCCCAGCGCCGCGAGAAGCGGAACCACAGGGGGGTGGTGAGCAGGGCGGGTGCCACGAACGCCGCCATCAGGACGGTCGTGAAGCCGGGGCGGTGCAGTTCGTGACGCGTGTAGTACGGCAGACCGGCGAGGACGAGGTGGGTGGTGCTGGAGGTGAGGAGGTAGCCGAGGGTGAGGAGGCGGAACGGCACGTTGCGGCGCAGTACGTCCCGCACCTCCGCCAGAGTCGCCCCGGGCCCCCGCCGCCCGGCGGACGCCACGGCCCGGGTGCTCTGCGGGACCCCGGAGGGCAGGAGATCGCGCACGCCGCCCACGCCGACGATCTGGAAGACGACGGTGAACACGCCGAGGACGAGGGCCATCACCACGTAGCGGGCGACCGAGTCGCCCTCACCCGCCAGCAGGGGCGCCAGCGCCCCGCCGACCAGGATGCCGACCGTGAGAACCATCATGCGGAAGGACAGCACCCGGGTCCTGCCGTGGTAGCCGACCGTCATGTCGGTGGGCGTCGCGAGGTAGGGCACCTGGTACGAGGCGAAGAGGACGTTGGCGACGACGAACCAGCCGGCGACCCAGGCGGCCGCGGCCCAGGGCCGGTCGGCCACGGGCGCGGGCACCGCGAAGAGCGCGACGAAGGCCGGGGCGAGGGCGCAGCCCGCCGTCAGGAGCCGCAGCCTGTTCCCGCGGCGGGCCCGTTCCCGGTCGGAGAGGGAACCGACGAAGGGATGGAGGACGATGTCCACGACCTTCGGCACGAGCAGGACGAGGCCCGCCAGCCAGGGGGTCACCCCGAGGGTGTCGGTGAGGAAGTACAGGAGCAGCAGACCGGGGACGGTCACGTAGACACCCATGCCGGCCGAGCCGAGCGCGTAACGCACCAGTGCGGAGCGGGGCACGTTCCCGCCCTCCCCGCCGGCCGCCCGGCCCTGCCGGCCGGGAGGGAGGGGCCCGGGTCGAGCGGAGACGTCCATTTATCCCTCACCTGTTTGATTGCGAAGTCAGCGGATCCTAGCCAGACTGGGCCGGATGAGGAAGAGCTCGCACACACAGGGCCGGGAACCCGCCCGGCGCGGCCCGGGCAGACCCCGACGCGAGGCACGGGAGGGGCCCCCGACCCGTGAGCTGATCCTGCGGGAGGCGACGGCGCTGTTCGCGGCGCGCGGGCCGGAGGGCACCTCGCTGCGCGACATCGCGGCGCGGGTGGGCATCGACGTGTCGAGCCTGCACCACCACTTCCCCTCGAAGAACGCCCTCTACGACGCGTGCTTCGAGCGGGTGCACGAGGCGGAGCGGGCGGCGCTGGCCCCGCTGGTGGCGGAGCTCGCCCGTGCCGCGCCGCACGGCGGGGCGCCGTTCGCCGCGGCGCTGCGCGCGCTGGCCGAAGGCTTCGTGGACTTCCTGGAGGAGCATCCGCACACGACCTTCCTGTGGCTGCGCAGATGGCTCGACCCCGCTCGCGGCACGGGTCTGGACGAGGCGTACGCGCTGCCGCTGTACGGCGAGGTCGAGCGGGTGCTCCTGGAGGCGGCCCACGCGGGGACGGTGCGGGAGGCGACCCCGCATGTCACGGTGCGCAGCCTGGTGTGGGCGGCGCACGGACACGTCACGGCTCTCGCGGCCGCTTCCCCCGCCGAGCGGGAACGCGAGCGCTACGAGTTCCGCGTCTGGGTGCGCCGTTTCCTGGAGGCCCTCTACGGTTCACGGCCGGACGCCGGGGTGACCGGGGCTGGTGCCCCCGCCGGGACGGGGTAATAATCCATCGACCGTTGGATTGATTCCGGGAGAGGGCGCGGGCACGATGGACGCAGGACGAGGCACGACGGTGCCGGGGCGGGTGGCGGTCGTCGGGGGCGGGATCGCGGGCATCGCGGCGGTCAAGGCGCTTCTCGAAGCGGGCGTGGAGGTGTGCGGCATCGAGCGGGCCGGGGAACTGGGCGGGCTGTGGCGGCTCGCCGAGGACACCGCCGCGTACGAGGGGCTGCGGCTCAACACCTCCAAGCCGCGCACCGGGTTCAGCGACCACCCGATGCCGGCGCACTGGCCCGACTACCCCTCGCGCGCCCAACTCCTGTCCTACGTGCGGGGGTACGCGGAGCGCTTCGGTGTCGAACGGCACTACCGCATGAACACCGAACTCGTCGCCGCGCGGCGCACACCGGAGGGCTGGCAGCTCGAACTGGCCGGCCCGGACGGCGTGAGCGAGGAAACCGTGGCCCACCTCGTGGTCGCCAACGGGCACAACCACACACCGCGCCTGCCCGAACCGCCCTACCCCGGCCGGTTCGAGGGGACGGCCTCGCACGCGCACACCTATCGGGAACCCTCCGCGTTCGCGGGCCGCCGGGTCCTCGTCGTGGGCACCGGCAACTCCGCGATGGACATCGCCACCGAGCTGGCGGAGCACGCGAGCGAGGTACTGCTGTCCGCCCGGCGCGGTGTGTGGGTGCTGCCGAAGCGGCTGCTGGGACGGCCCACGGACCAGTGGAACGGAGCCCTCGCCGCCGTGCTCCCGTGGCGGCTGCGCCAGCAGGTCTCCCAGGCGATGCTGCGGCTGACCGGCAGGAGGAGGAACGGGGCGGCGCTGCCCGCGTCCCGCGAGGGGGTGCTGCAGGACCATCCGACACTGAGCGACACGGTCCCGGACCTGGTGGCCGCCGGGAGGATCGGTGTACGCGCGGGCGTCGAAAGCCTCGAGGGACTCCGGGTGCGCTTCACGGACGGGCGCGAGGACGAGGTGGACCACATCCTGTGGTGCACCGGATACCGTGCGACCGTCCCCTTCCTCGACCCGGCACTGGTCCCCGACCCCGCCCGGCTGCCGCTGTACCGGCACGTGTTCCCGCTCGACGAGCCCGCGCTCTCGTTCGTCGGTCTGATGCAGTCGACGGGCTCGGCGCTCCCGGTCGTGGAGGCGCAGAGCAGGCTGCTGGCCGCACACCTCTCCGGGCGCCGGCCCAGGCCGTCGCGCGACCGGATGCGCGCGGCGGTCACCGCCGAACTGGCCGCGGCCCGGGAACGGTGGGGCGAGAAGCGCCCGCACATGCGCCTCGACGTGGACCGCTACCTCCGCCAGGTGGCACGGGACCTCGCGGACCGGCGCCACGCAGCACCGCCCCTCGCGGGGCGGCGGGTGATCGTGACGGGCGCCGCAGGGACCTTCGGCCGGGCACTCGGCACCCGCTTCACCGAACTCGGCGCCCGGGTGGTCGGGTTGGACCTCGTGGCGGACGACACGGGGCGAACGCCCGTCGTGGCCTGCGACCTGACCGACCCCGAGTCCGTCACCAAGGGGGTCGAGGAGGCGGTGCGGCTGCTCGGCGGCGGGGTGGACGTCCTCGTCAACAACGCGGGCAGGGGCGGACCCGCGCCCGCGGAACTGCGGCCCGGCGGCGAGGTGCGGGCCCAGCTGCGGCTCAACCTCCTCGCCGCCTGGGACGTGACGGCCACCGCCCTGCCGTACCTCGAACAAGCCCATGGCCGCGTCGTGTTCATCGCCTCGCGCATGGCGGCACTGCCGCTGCCGCTCGCCGCCGCCTACGGGGTCTCCAAGCGGGCGCTCGCCGCGTACGCGGACACCCTGCGGCTGGAGGCCGGCTCGCACGTCGGGGTCACCACCGTCTACCCGAGCATGGTGCGCAGCCCGATCCACGACAGCACCCGTGCGGCGGGACTCTCCCTGGACGGAGTGTCCAGACCCGAGCCGATCGAAGGGGTGGTGTCCGCGGTGGTCTCCGCCGTCACGGCCCGGCGGGCGCCCCGCGACGTGGCGACGACGCGCCGCGGGCGGGTCGAAATGGCGCTCGCCCGGCACGCCCCGGCCCTCACCGACCGCATCGTACGGAGGACGGTCGCGGCCCGGCTCGCCGCAGGCGCCTTCGACAGGGCGGCGCTCGCCGAAGGGCTGCGGCGCAGGGCCGGCAGGACCGGCATCGCCGGCTGAACCGGCCGGTGCCGCCGCCCGTCGTGCGGTCCGACGCCGTTGTGGCCGCCGGCCCCCGGCTCTGCCCGTCGGACAGCGAACCGCGCCCGGAAAGGCTCCGGTGAGGCGAGGGCCCGGTGACCCCGGGCCCTCGCCGCCGTCCGCCCCGTCAGCGCGCCACGCTCAGCGACAGCGCGAACCGTCCCTCCTCGTCCGTCCACCACCGGGCCGACTCCAGCCCGGCAGCGTCCAGTTCCTCCCGTACGCGCTCCTTGCGGAACTTCGCCGAGACCTCGGTGCGCAGCTCCTCGCCCGCGCCGAAGTCGACGGCGAGATCGAGCGCCGGGATCTTCACCGTCTGCCGGTCGCGCGAGCGCAGGCGCATCTCGATCCACTCGTGCTCGGCGTCCCACACGGCCACATGCTCGAAGGCGGCCGGATCGAAGTCGGCGCCCAGCTCCCTGTTGATGACGGTCAGGACGTTCCTGTTGAACGCGGCCGTCACCCCGGCCGCGTCGTCGTACGCCCGGACCAGCACCTCCTCGTCCTTGACCAGGTCCGTGCCGAGGAGCAGCGCGTCCCCGGGGGCGAGCATCGCCCGCACGGAGGCCAGGAACGAGGCCCGCTCGGCGGGCAGCAGATTGCCGACCGTGCCGCCGAGGAACGCCACCAGACGCGGTCCCGGGGTCTCGGGCAGCGTCATGCGGCCGGTGAAGTCGTCGACCAGGGCGTGCACGTTCAGCCCCGGCCGCTCGGCGGCGAGCGCCCGGCCCGCCAGGGTCAGGGCGCTCTCGCTGACGTCGACGGGGACGTACGTGTGCAGCCCGGTCAGGGCGTCGAGCAGATGGCGGGTCTTCTCCGAGGAGCCGGAGCCCAGTTCGATGAGGGTACGGGCCCCGGACGCCTCGGCGATCTCACCGGAGCGGGCGAGCAGGATCTCGCGCTCGGCGCGCGTCGGGTAGTACTCCGGCAGCCCGGTGATCTCCTCGAACAGCTCACTGCCCCGCGCGTCGTAGAACCACTTCGGCGGCAGCGTTCTGGGGCTGCCGGTCAGGCCCTGGAGGACGTCGGCGCGCAGGGCGGCGTCGGTGGCGTCCTCGGGCAGGGTGCGGGTGAGACGGAACGGACTCACGTGCGGGGCTCCTTCGGTGGTGCCGGTGTGTGCGGTGCCGGTGCGGCGGTGTTCGCCAGGACGTCGCCCGGCTCCTTGAGCGGGGTGAGCAGCACGTCCGTGCGGTTCGCGGCCAGCAGGGTGCGGTCGGGGACCTCGCACCAGTGCGGATCGTCGTCGTACGGCTCGGAGGCCACGACGGTGCCGCCGCCCGGCCGGGCGAGGTACCACAGCGTGTCGCCCCACGCGGTCGCGGTGACCGTGTCGCCCTGGGTGAGCACCAGGTTGAGCCGGGACGCGGGGGCCGCCGCGGCGACCTCCAGCACGGTGTCGGCCAGCGCCTGCCCCTCCTCGTCCCCGGCCCGCAGCCTGGCGAGCACCAGGGCCCACACGAACGCGGAGTCGCTGCGGGCCTCCAGCGACAGCACGTCCTCGGGCGGCAGGGTCGTCACGAGCGGCGCGAGCGTGCCCGGCCAGCCCCGCACGGCCCCGTTGTGGCTGAACAGCCAGGCCCCCGCGGCGAACGGCGCCGCCGCGGCCTCGCCGTCCGCCCCCGACAGGGTCGCGTCCCGTACGGCCGCGAGCAGCGCCTGGGTGCGGACGGCCCGGGCGAGATCGGCGAACGACGGATCTCCCCAGATCGGCCCCGCCCTGCGGTACCGGGCCGGCACCGGGTCCCCCGCCGCGTACCAGCCCACCCCGAAACCATCGGCGTTGACGGTCCCGTACCGCTGATGCCGGGGCGCCCACGACTGGCGGTACAGCCCGTGCGGCGGGTCCACGAGGAGCCGGCCGAGCGTCTCCTCGGGCCCCACGTAAGCGAGGTGACGGCACATCAGACACTCTCCGAGCGGGCCGTGCGGAACCCGGAGAAGATCTGCCGCCGGACCGGATGGTCCCAGTTGCGGAACGTGCCCCGGCAGGCCACCGCGTCCACCGCGAACGAACCACCGCGCAGCACCTTGTACCCGGCCCCGAAGAACACCTCCGAGTACTCCTTGTACGGGAACGCCCTGAACCCCGGGTAGGGCAGGAAGTCGCTGGACGTCCACTCCCACACGTCGCCGATCAGCTGACGCACCCCGAGCGGCGACTCACCGGCCGGATAGCTGCCCGCGGGCGCGGGCCGCAGGTGGCGCTGGCCGAGGTTGGCGTGCTCCGGGCCCGGGTCGGCGTCGCCCCAGGGGTAGCGCGCCGAGCGGTCGCCGGCCGGATCGTGCCGGGCGGCCTTCTCCCACTCGGCCTCGGTGGGCAGCCGGCGCCCGGCCCAGCGGGCGTACGCGTCCGCCTCGTACCAGCACACGTGCAGCACCGGCTCGTCGGGCGGCACGGCCTCGGTCGCGCCGAAGCGGCGCCGCAGCCACTGCCCGCCGTCCCGCCGCCAGAACAGCGGGGCGGTGACGGAGTTCCGGCGGATGTGGGCCCAGCCCTCCGCGGTCCACCAGCGCGGCTCGTCGTAACCGCCGTCCTCGATGAACGCCTGGTACGCCGCGTTCGTCACCGGCGTCGTGTCGATGTGGAACGGCGCCACCTCGCGCCGGTGCGCCGGACGTTCGTTGTCCAGCGCCCACGGCTCGTCCGAGGTGCCCATGGTGAACGGGCCGCCCGGGACGAGCACCTCGGACGGACCGGTGAACAACGGCACCGGCTGCGGGTCCGGAGCCGTCAGGGCCTGCGGACCGCTGCGCAGCTGATGGGTGATCAGCATCGTCTCGTCGTGCTGCTGTTCGTGCTGCGCGACCATCCCGAAGGCGAATCCCGCCTCGGTCAGCCGCTCGCCGTGGAACGCGGTGCTCTCGAGCACGTCCAGCGCCCGGCCGCGCACGTCCGAGGCGTAGCGGCGGGCCTCCTCGGGAGGCAGCAGCGGCAGCTTCGGCCGCTCGGCACGCGGGTGCTCGAAGGCGTCGTAGACGCTGTCGATCTCGGGCCGTATCGCCTCCTGCCCGCCGACCGCCCGCAGCAGCCACTGTTCCTCCTGGTTGCCTATGTGGGCGAGGTCCCACACCAGCGGCGACATCAGCGGTGAGTGCTGCGCGGTGAGATCGGGCCCGTCGACACAGCTGGTCAGCAGGGTGGTCCGGTCGCGCGCGGTGACCAGCGAGGCGACCGCGCGCTCGCGCAGGGCTTCGGCATCGAGGGCGGGGTCGGTCATGAGGAGATGTCCTTCCCGTGCGGATGCGCTCCGCGTGTGTGCGGGCCGGGAGCGCTGGAAGTGCCGTGGGGGTGTGTGCCGGGTGCGCCGTCGGCTCCGGCGCGCAGGGCGTCGAGCAGGTCGTCGGCCGGGCAGCGGCCGCGGGCGACATGGCGCTCCTGGTAGGCCGCCACCGCGTCCACGACCTCGGTCGTGGCACCGAGCCCGGGCAGGGCCCGCAGTGCCGCCGCGAAGCAGAGGGCGGCCACCTCGCGCAGCTCCGGGTCGGCCAGGCCGTCGCGGGCCGCGTCCCGCCACAGCGGGTTGTGCGGCGCGGGCATGCCATGGGTCCGTTCGGCCAGCGGCTTCACCGCCCGGTAGGCCGTCTCGGAGGCCTCCGGATCGTCGAACAGCGCCGTCGTCACGGCCAGCGGCACGATCCAGCCGTGGTCACCGGGCTGCGCGTCGATCATCCGCAGCTCCAGATGGCCGCGCGGCCTGACCGGCGGGAACAGCGTCGTGAGGTGGTAGTCGAGGTCTTCCCGGGTGGGTGCCCTCGGCACCCCGGACCTGGTCCACTCGCGGAAGGTCAGCCCGTCCGGCACGTCCCACGGCCCGCTGTCCTGCCGTACGCACATCACCGGCGCGTCCAGGACGTGCCGGGTCCAGGCGCCGCGCGGCTCGGAGTCCAGCACGGGGCCGCCCGCGCGGCCGGTGCCGATCTGGGCCCAGCGCAGCTGCCGGGTGGACAGCCAGCCGGTGGGCCGGCCCCCGGCCAGCGGGGAGTTGGCGAACGCGGCCACCAGCACCGGGCCCAGCTGGTGCGCCAGCCACCAGCGCCGCACGTGACCGAGGGTGCCGGGCTCCTCGTACCCGGCGTCCAGGCACACCTGTACGGAGGTCGACGTGCACATCATGGCGCGGCCGGCGGGGCCGGTGCGGTCGAGACAGGCCTCCATGGCGTCGTAGCGCGGTTCGCGCAGGAACCGGCGTGGTGTGTGCCAGGGATCGTGGCCGATGCCGACGAGGCCGAGGCCGTCCTCGCGCAGTACCGCGCGGACGGCGTCGAGGTCGGCGCGGACGGCGTTGACGCACTCCATGAGGGAGGCGGCGGGCTGCGAGCTGAGCTCCAGCTGGCCTCCGGGTTCGACGGTGAGCGCCGAATTCAGGGGCACGGTCCGCAGAGCGGCGTAGGCCGCTTCGAGTCGTTCGGATGTCACGGGGAGCCGCGGGGCCCGCAGCTCGTGGACCAGCCATTCCACCTCCACACCGAGGCGGCGTGGTGGTCCGGTCTTGAAGCAGATGCCCCGTACGAGGGCCTCCGCATCGGCTTCGGTGATGGCGGGACGGGGCTCGATACAGCCGCTCGCCGAATCGGACATGTGGGAATCCTCCTGAGATACCTCCATGTCGCCGGCCCGGGGTCTTTTGACCGGACAGGCATCAACTCGTCCAGCCAAAACCCTCACGCCGTCCGGCACAAGAGCGCCTGGCGGGCGGTCCGGGCCGGTAACCTCTCCTCCCCGCCCGTTTCCGAGGGCTTTTCCCCGCGTCCCGGGCCTTCCATGAGGGGAAACTCCGTTGCGTCGCCTCCCCAGCATCGCTCACGATGCTCCCATGAGCACGACGGGGGAGAGACCGGGCGGTATGCCGGCGAAGACCACGGGGGCGATCGCGGGGCGCGCGGTCACGGCGCGTACGGGGGTCGCGGCGTGAGCGCGCGTCTGCGCGGCATCGCGCGAGAGACCGAGCGGATCGTGGCGTCGGGAGGCTACCGCGCTCCGGCCGACGGCCACGAGGTGCGCCTGGCGGCGGCGGTCGGGGCCGCGCAGGACGGCACGCGGATGTACGGGCCGGAGCCGCTGCGGGTGCGGGTCCCGGCGCATGTGCCGGTGCCGGTCCTCGCCCCGGCTTCGGTGCGCTCTTCGGGGCCGGCACCGGACCGGGGCCCGGCTCCGGGCGTCGGCGGGCACCCGTCCTCGCCCTTCCGGCCGGTGGGGGCCCGGATCGAGGTCACCGGGGAGAGCAGCCTGGAGGCCGCGCGCCGGCTCACAGGAGAGGGGGACGGCACGCACAGCGTTCCCGCGGTGCTGAATTTCGCCTCCGCGCGCAATCCCGGCGGCGGCTATCTCAACGGTGCCCAGGCCCAGGAAGAGGCGTTGTGCCGGGCCTCCGCCCTGTACGTCTGCCTGTTGCGGGCAGCCGAGTTCTACGATCACCACCGGACGCACCGCGACCCGTTCTACACCGACCGGGTGATCCACTCGCCCGCCGTGCCCGTCTTCCGCGACGATCGCGGCCGGTTCCTCGACGAGCCGTTCCCCGTCGGCTTCCTCACCTCGGCCGCGCCGAACGCCGGCGTGATCCTGCGGACCGCGCCGGAGCGCGCGGCCGAGCTGCCCCGTGCCCTGGCGGTCAGGGCGGAGCGGGTGCTGGAGACCGCCGTCGCCCACGGCTACCGGCGGCTGGTGCTGGGCGCCTGGGGCTGCGGGGTCTTCCGGAACGATCCCACGCAGGTGGCGGCCGCGTTCCGGGCGCTGCTGGAGCCGGGCGGGCGGTTCGCCGGAGCGTTCGAGCACGTGGTGTTCGGGATTCTGGACCGGACGCGCGGAAGCGGGGTCCGCACGGCGTTCGAGCGGACCTTCGCAGATCTGACGCCGGTCTCTTGAGGAACCCGGCGGCGGATCGGATGAGGGTCAGTTCCAGCCGTACCGCTCGCGCAGCCGGTGACGCACCAGATTGAACCGCATCCGGTCCAGGGCGCACGCCTCGCGGCGCATGCCGTCCTCGTGCAGCCGCAGCACCCGGTCGACGGCGACCCACGAATCGCGGCCCGAGCGGTCCCACGGCCCGCTCCCGATGGGCACCCAGTCCCGGTCCCCGTTGCGCTGCCTGCTCGACAGCTGCACCGCGAGGAAGGTCCCGGCCGGCTCCCGCGCGACCACGAGTACCGGACGGTCCTTGCCCCGGCCGTCGTTCTCCTCGTAGGGCACCCAGGTCCAGACTATTTCCCCCGGGTCGGGGTCACCGTCGTGTTCGGGCGAGTATTCCGTGCGTACCGGGCCCGCCCTGCCGGGCTCGGCCTCCGTGGTGGCGGTGGGGCCGAAGCGGCCGGGGACTTCATCAGTGCTGTACTCGGTCACAGGCGTACCGTACGGGACGTCCCCGGGACCGTGATCAACTGCCAGGCCCGGCAAGGGCGTCGTACGGCTCCCGGTGGACCGCGGCGGACGGCGGCCGTGGCGCGCACGGTGCACGGGGTGGAAGGGTCACCCTGTGCCGTGCACGCTCGCACCCGTGAGTTCCCTGCCCGAGACCATCCCGGCCTCGATCCGTACGAACACCCCGTCCCGCATCGGCATCCAGGAATCGGGGCCGGTCCGCAGCAGCCGCTCGTGCTCGGCGGGATCGGTCACCACCGCGGCCCGGCCCGTGACCACCACGCTCCATCCGGCCCGGTGCTCGGCATGGAATTCGTCGGCCTCGAAGGCCACCACGACCCCGTCGACCGCACGCACCAGGTCGGAGTCCCGCGAGGTGCACAGCAGCACGGAGGCGTCCGCGTCCAGGGAGAAATTGACGGGCAGGACGGCGGGCAGTGCCTGCCGGGTGTACACGACGCGACCGACCGGCACCTGGGCCAGCAGGCGCAGGCACTCCTGGCGTTCGAGTGCGCGGAAACCATCGCTTTGGAACATCAGTCCATGGTCGGCGGCCGATCCCGGCCGGGCTAGGGCCGGACGGCCCTGATGAGCCACCGGCACCCGGAGAGTGGCCGCCGGCGCGTGAAAACGGTACGGGTGGGTACCCCGGGGTCCGGTGGGGTCCGGCAGGGACGGCCGGGCCCTGCCGTCGGATCCCGTTCGAGTTCGGGGGGCCAAAGGGAAACTGATGCCATGGGCAGGACCGCACTGATCGTCATCGACATGATCAACACCTACGACCACCAGGACGCCGAGCTGCTGATGCCGTCCGCGGAGTCGGTCGTACCGGTCATCTCGAGCCTGCTGCACCGGGCGCGACAGCGGGACGTCCCGGTGATCTACGTCAACGACAACTTCGGGGAGTGGCGCTCGCACCACGGCGAGCTGCTCGACAAGGCGCTCGCGGGGCCTCAGGCGCACCTCGTCGAACCGCTGCGGCCGACCGACTCCTCACTCTTCGTGGTCAAGGCCCGCCACTCGATCTTCTTCGAGACACCGCTGCACTATCTCCTCCACCAGCAGGACGTCGACCGGCTCGTCCTGTGCGGCCAGGTGACGGAGCAGTGCGTGCTGTACTCCGCACTCGACGCCCACATCCGCCACCTCGACGTGGTGATCCCCCGCGACGCCGTCGCCCACATTCACGCCGACCTGGCGGACGCCGCCCTGCGGATGATGGAACGCAACATGAGCGCACACGTGTGCGACAGTGGCGAGCTGTGGGCGGAGTGACGGCGCGGCCCGTCTCCCCGGCACGGGGCCGGGACGCGTCGCCCCGCGCGACACCGGCCGTATGGCGCGTACCCCAGGCCCTCCCACTGCTTCCTCCCCTTCCCCTCCACCCCGCAGCCCCTGCCCACGGGCGGTGATCGCCGAACCGCAACGCGCCGCGCTGCTCGTCGCGTTGCGCGCCTCCGTCCGCGAGCACGCCGACGGCGAAGACCATCTGGCGGACAACCGGGTACTCAACGGCTGCCGCTCCCTGGTGTTCTGCCGCACGGGCCGGTGGTTCCCCAAGCGACGGGCGGCGGAGGCGGTCGCCGTCACCGAAACCGACTTCCGGGACCTCGTCGAAGCAGCGGTGCACAGCTTCGAACGCCCGCGCGGGTCCGCGCTCTCCCTGCCCCCCGCCGACGTGCGTGACTTCCTGAAGCGGGTGGCCGACCGTGTCGACGAGACCGCGGAGGCGGAGGCGACCGCAGCCACCGGGGAGGCCGGGGGGATCACGGCGAAGGGGTCGGATCCGCGCTCCCCGCAGGATGGCCGGGGCACTTGGCCGGACACATGGCCGAGGCGCCAGGTCCCGACCGCTCGTGCCGACTCCCCGTAAGCGGAACCCGCCCCTACAATTCTGGCGACGGATCGGGGGAACGGCCGTGGAAACGATCATCGTCCAGTTGCCGGATCCCGCGCGGCCACCGGAGAGCGGGACGCGTGCGGAGACGGGGACGCGCACAGGGGGAGGAACGGGCAAGCCCGCGCTGCTGCACCTGGGGCCGGGTGACGTCGTCGACTTCGGGCGCGGGCCGGCCGTCGGCGGGGGAGTGTCCATCACCCTGGCCGATCCCGGAATCTCCCGCCGCGCCGGGCAGTTGGAGGCGGCGGGCGACTACTGGCGGCTGTCCAACTTCAGCCGCAGCGTGTCCTATGTGGTGGAGAACCTGGAGGGCGCCGGGGAGTACATCACCGTGGCTCCGGGCCGGCTCGGCGCACCCGTGCCCTTCGAGTTCTCCCGTGTGGTGCTCCCCGCCCTCACCGGTACGGCGGCCTTCAAGGTATTCGCCCCCCAGCACGCCTACCTCGGTGAGCGGTCCGCGCACGGCATCGGCGAACAGACCGTCCACCCCTTCGCGCTGGACCCGACATCGAAGTACTTCCTCGTCCTCGTCGCCCTGTGCGAGCCCTTGCTGCGGGACCCGTCGGACTCGGGACTGCCCGGCGTCGGGGAGATCGCGGAGCGACTGCGCCCACTCGAGTCCTGCCGTGACCTGACCCGCTCCGCGGTGAACTACCACATCGACTACCTGGCCTTCGCCAAGCTGCGCCTGGACCTCGGGGAGGAGACCGGGGGTCCGGCCGACGGCGGTCGCACCGGAGCCAAACGCGCCCGCCTCGCCTCGGTCGCGCTGCGCTTCGGCCTGGTGCGCGAGGAACACCTCGCCCTGCTCCCCCGCAGGGGAGCGCCCCGTCCGGGCGGCGACGAGGGCGCCCGCGCCGACGGCTCCTGACGGGCGGCGGACTCCGACGGGCCCCGGACCCTGATACCTGTCAGGTGCCGGAGGGGCGGTGACGGCCCGTACGGTCACGGTCACGGACGGCGGCCGGCCGGAAGGCCGGCCGGCGTCCGCGCACGACCAGGACACCGCCGACACATGAAAGAGGGACCATGAGCCGCCGACCTCTGAGGACTCTGCTGGCCGCGGGAGGCGCTGCCGCAGTGATGGCGCTCCTCCCCGCCTCCGCCCACGCCGCACCGCACTCGGGCGGCGACTACGGCGCCTACGGAATGGAGGGGCAGTACCCCACCATTTCCAGCTGCGCGGGCACCTTCGGCCAGGTGGGGCCCACTCAGCGCTTCGAGAACATGGCACTGAAGTACTTCTACTCCGGCAGCTGCGGCTCCTTCGCCCGGATCGAGAACTCCCGCGCCAACTGCGCCGCCGTACTGGAACGTTCGAACAACGGCGTGGGCCGCGCCGACGGATGGGTCTCCGAGACCGTCGACTCCGGCCTCACCTACGCGTACACGAAGATCGGCAACAACCTCCACGGCCGCGTCTCCCGCGCCCTGCTCACCTGCGACGGACACGTCCTGGCCGCGACGAACTGGTTCTGACAAGGGACAAGGGACAAGAAGGAGTAGGGCATGCCCGAGTTCAAGCGCACCCGGAGACTGCTGTGTGCCGCCGTGGCGGGTACCGCCCTGGCGCTGCTCCCGGCGTCGGCCGGCGCACAGGGGACGTCGCCGGACGAAGGCACCGGCACCCGGCAAGTGCTGTCCAGGGGAGGGTACTTCCTGGGGGACGGCGTCAACATCCGCAGCCGTCCCGTCGACGGCACCGTCCTGGGCCAGGGCTACTTCCGGGAGACGTTCACCGCGTACTGCTGGAGCTCGGACGGATACTGGATCCGCCTGACGGCCCACCGGGGGAACGTCACGGGGTGGGTCAGCGTCAACTACGTCTTCTACACGGACAGCGGCCCGATGGGCTACTGCTGACGGAGCGATGCCTGTGGCGGGCCACCGGGAACGGTGACCCGCCACAGGCATGTCGTGACGCGGCGGTTCAGCAGTCGGGCACGCCCGCGATCTTCTGTCCGCCCCGCAGGTACAGGTTGTTCACCCAGGCGACGTCGCTGCCGGAGAGCTCCATGACCTGGGTCCACCAGTTGTTGGAGCCCACGGCCGGGTCGGTGACCGTCTCACCCTGCGTCTGGCACACGGCGTCCAGCCAGTACTGCGAGCGGACCGCCAGGATGTTGGACCGGGTGTTCGGCCACTCCCGCAGGTTCACGTTGGTCGCCCACACGTACACGTTGGTGAGCGCCGGGTCGTCCGCGGCCGCCGCGGGCGCGACGGAGCCGCGCTCCGCCGGCGCGGCCAGGGCGGTGCCGGTGAGGCCGCTGACGGTCAGGGCGGCCGCGGCCAGGGCGGTGGCGGTACGGCGCGTAAGGTTCCTCATGGTGTCCCCCGGACATTGACGGTGCCGATGCGCGGTCCGGGTCGGCGGTCGGCCGACGCGGCCCGTGCTCAGCACCCTAGGGAGACGCCGGCCCGCCGGGTCCCTGACAGATGTCAGGACTGCGCCCCGGCTCAGTCCCACGGCCCTGCCCGGCCGGCAACGGCAGCCCGCCGCCACAAGCACGCTCCGGCGCCGGGTGCCCGTCGGCCGTCCGTCCGCGGCCGGCGAAACCCCCTCGACGGACACTGACGCCGTTGTCTACCATCACCGTGCGGCATCGCGTGCCGGTCATCGGCTGGGTGAGGCATGGAGGCGCCGCGGATGCCCGTGGAGGCATTGACCAGTGTCAGTCGAGTTCAACCACACCATCGTTCTCACCCGTGACCGGGAGAAGTCCGCCCATTTCCTCGCCCGGATCCTGGGGCTCGAGGTCGGCGAACCGGCCGGAGTCTTCCTTCCGGTGACGACGGCCAACGGCGTCACCCTGGACTTCGCGACCATCGACGCCGACATCCCGGTACAGCACTACGCGTTCCTCGTCTCCGAGGACGAGTTCGGCCCCGTCCTCGACCGGCTCGTGGAGGCCGGAATCCCCATCCAGGCCGATCCGCACGGCCGCCACCCGCGCCGTGTCAACCGCCACGACGGCGGCCACGGCGTGTACTTCACCGACCCGGCCGGACACGGTCTGGAAGTCATCACCCGCCCCTACGGAACCGACCCCGACTCCCCGCTCAACGGTGTCATGGAGGAGGTCCCCGGGGCGGTCTGATCCGTCCGAGCGGCTGCCGGAGGGCCGGGCCGCACGGGTTGGGGACTTTCCCGGCCCACGCGGCCCGGCCCCTGCGACCGCTCCGCGGCCCGTTCAGACGACCGCGTCCGCGCGCAGGGCCGTGATGTCGGCGGGGGAGTGGCCGAGGTCGCCGAGAATGGACTCGGTGTGCTCGCCGACGGCGGGCACCGGGTCCATGCGGGGCGCGAGACCCGCGAGGTCGGCCGGGGGGAGCAGGGCCTCCACCGTCGCGCCGGGGACCGCCACCTCGCGCCAGCGGTCGCGGGCGGCGAGGACCGGATGGCCGAGGAAGGCGGCGACGTCGTTGACCCCGGCACAGGCGATGCCGATCGCCTCCAGGTCCTCGAGGAGTTCATCGGCGTCGGAGCGGGCGAAGCGCTCGGCGATCACGGCATCGAGTTCCTCACGGTGCGTCACGCGCGCGGAACCGGTCGCGAAGCGCGGATCGTCGGTCAGCTCGGGACGGCCCAGGAACCCGGTGCACAGAGCCGCCCACTCGCGCTCGTTCTGGATGGAGAACAGCACCTCGCGGCCGTCCGCGGCCCGGTACGTCCCGTACGGGGCGATGGTGGCGTGCTGCGTGCCCAGGCGCGGGGGCTGGCTGCCGCCGTAACGGGTGTAGTAGGCGGGCTGGCCCATCCACTCGGCCAGGGCCTCGAACAGCGACACCTCCACGGGGTGGACGGTGCCGGCGGTCGCCCGGGTGTAGAGAGCGGTGAGGATCCCGCTGTACGCGTACATTCCGGCGGCGATGTCGGCCACCGAGACACCGGTGCGGGCGGTCCCCTCCGGCGTTCCGGTCAGCGACACCAGGCCCGTCTGGCACTGCACCAGCAGGTCGTACGCCTTGCGGTCGGCCCAGGGGCCGGACGTGCCGTAGCCGGAAATGGTGCACGGGATCAGGCGGGGGTGACGCCGGGCGAGGCCGTCGGTGCCCAGGCCCAGCCGGTCTGCCGCGCCCGGTGCCAGGTTCTGCACGAACACATCGGCGCCGGCGAGGAGTTGGTGCAGGATCTCGCGGCCCCGCGGATCCTTGAGGTTCAGTGTGAGGGACTCCTTGGAGCGGTTGAGCCACACGAAATAGCTGGAGTGGCCGTGGACGGTCGTGTCGTAGCGGCGGGCGAAGTCGCCCCCGCCCGGCCGCTCCACCTTGATCACACGGGCTCCGAGGTCGGCGAGCTGCCGGGTGGCGTACGGCGCGGCCACGGCCTGCTCCAGGCTGACCACCGTGACCCCGGACAGGGGATGTCTGTGCACGTCCACGTCTTCCGCTCGCCTTCCGCTCGTCTTCCCGGACCGGCCCCGGCCGCCCGCCGCCCCGTCCGCTCGATCAGTACAGCCGGTGCGAGCGGCCTGTCAACGGCCGCCCCCGGTCCGTTCGGCCCGCTCAGCCGCGTGTCCCGCACGCCCGGACGTGCGGAATCCCGGCGGGCGGCCTGCTGCGGGTGACGACGCGCGCGCCGCGGCCGTCGACGGCACGGACCTGGAGCGAGCCGCATCCGCAACGGGTCCACACCGTGCTGCCCGCGGCGGTGCTGTGCCGTGACACCAGCTGGAACGGCTCGGCGTCGTCCGGCCATCCGCAGTACGGGCAGACGATGCCGGTCGTGCCGGTGGTTCCGTACGCGCTGGTCATAGTGGCTCCTCGGCTCCTCGAAGTTCGGCTCCCGGTACGAAAGGCCCGGGCGGCCGTCGTGACACGACCAGGGTGCGTCGCGCCTTCCGTACACGTCCAGGTTGACTTTATGGACCCGACCGTGAAGCGTGAGCTACATGATTGACCTGCGCCGGCTGCACGTCCTCAGGGCGGTCGCCCACTACGGCACGGTCACCGCGGCCGCCCGCGCCCTGCACTTCACCCCGTCCGCCGCCTCCCAGCAGATCCGCCAGCTCGCCCGCGACCTGGGTGTCGACCTGCTGGAACCGCAGGGACGCGGCGTACGGCTCTCCCCGGCCGCCGAGAGCCTGCTCGCGCACGCCGACGCCATCGAGACCCGCTGGGAACAGGCCGAACTGGATCTGCGGGCCGACCACGGTGCCCCCACCGGGCTGCTGCGGGTCACCGGGTTCCCGGTGGCGATCTCGGTCCTGCTGGCCCCCATGGCCGCCCGGCTGGGCGCCCGTCATCCCAGGCTGACGGTACGGATCCTGGAGACGGAGGTGTCGAAGAGCTTCGACCTGCTCTTCGAGGGGGCCACCGATCTGGCGATCGTCGAGGCGACCCCGCTCAACCCACCGCTGAGTGACGCGCGCTTCGACCAACAGCCCCTGCTGGACGACCCGTTCGACCTCGTGGTCCCCGAAGGGCACCCGCTGGCCGGCCGCGAGCGGGCCGGTCTCGAGGAGGCGGCGCGCGAACCGTGGATCGCGCCGGTGCCGGAGAGCCCCTGCCGGCCCCATGTGATGTCGGCCTGCGGCGCCGCAGGGTTCACCCCGGACGTCGTCCACCACGCCCTCGACTGGAACGTCACCGCCCATCTCGTCGCGCACGGGCTCGGCGTCGCCCTGATCCCGCGCCTGGCGCAGCTGACCCCGCACCTCCCGATCACCCGCGTACGCTGCACCGGCAACCCGCACCGCAAACTGCTGACCTGCACCCGAGGGGGCGGCCACGCCCGCCCGGCGGTCGAGGCCGCGCTGCGGGAACTGCGGGAGCTGGCGCCGACGGCCGTCGGCTGAGAGCGGTACCCCTCGCGAGGGCCTCGCGCCCGCCGCACCACCGGGCTCCTAGACACCACCAGGGCGCCCCGCCACCGGGTTCCCGGCTACCGCCCGGGTGCCCCCGCGCGCAGCCCGTCCATGACGATGTCCAGCAGCCGGGTGGCCCTGGTCCGCCAGTCCCCGGCGGGGTCGAGCTGCCACAGGCCGCCGATCGCGAGAATCATGTCGTCCGAGGTCACCCCGGGACGGATGGTTCCGGCCTCCTCGCAGGCACGCAGCAGGAGTTCGGCCGCCTCGATCACGGGGTTGGGCCCCGGCTTCGCCGGACTTCCCGGCGCGCCGGTCGCCTGCCTGATGGCGTCGGCCAGCCCGGCCTTGGTCATCGCGAACAGGGCGAGCCGGTCCATCCATTCGCGCAGGGCGCGGTCGGGTTCCCGGGTCTCCAGCAGCCGCGCCGCGCTGTCGGCCACCTGGCGCATCTCGTTGCGGTAGATCTCCAGGACAAGATCCTCCCGGCTGGGGAAGTTCCGGTAGAGCGTGCCCTGGCCGACGCCCGCCTTCTTGGCGATCACGCTCAGCGGGGTGTCGGCCGACCGGGTCAATTCGGCCAGCGCGACCTCCAGGATGCGCTCGCGGTTGCGTTGCGCGTCCGACCGCAGGGGTGCCTGCGCGCGCGGGGGCGCCTCCTTGCCCTGCGGCGTGTCCTCGCCGCCCGTCTCCCGGCCCATGTCCCGCTCCACGTCCCGACCCACTCGTCCGTCCTCCTCCCGGGCATGGCCGAAACCCGTTCTTGCTAAGCGGACAACTGTCCACTAAATTTCCCCGGTAACGGACAACCGTCCGCTTCGGTGCATCGTAGCGGTGGCCCCGGACAGCGCGGGAGGGGCGGGCGTGCCCGTGCCCGCGGGCGGCCGACGCCGGCACCCCGGTCCGTTGACGAACTCCCACCTGTCGACCTTCTGACCCTTTCCCACTCGTCCGCCTCCCGAGGGCCTTGCCGGCCTGCACGGATCCGCGAAGGAAGGCTGCTCATGGCTCCCCCGACGTCCAGCAGCGTCACCCTGAACATCAACGGCGAGAAGCACACGCTGTCCGTCGACCACCGCACCACCCTGCTCGACGCCCTGCGCGAGCGCCTCGATCTGACCGGCACCAAGAAGGGCTGCGACCAGGGACAGTGCGGTGCCTGCACCGTCCTGGTGGACGGCCGCCGGACCGTGTCCTGCCTGCAACTGGCCGTGGCGGCGGAGGACCGGGAGATCACCACCGTGGAAGGCCTCGCCGAGGGGGAGCGGCTGCACCCCGTGCAGCAGGCCTTCCTCGACCTGGACGGTTTCCAGTGCGGTTACTGCACGCCCGGCCAGATCTGTTCCGCCGTCGCCGTCATCGAGGAGCACGCCGCGGGCTGGCCCAGCGCGGTCACCGACGACGTACGGCCCGAAGCGGGACCGCCTCCGCTGACCCCGCAGGAGATCCGCGAACGGATGAGCGGCAACCTGTGCCGCTGCGGCGCCTACGTCTCGATCGTCGAGGCCGTCGCCCGCGCCGCCGCCGAACGTACCGAGGCCACCGAGGAGGCCGTCGCATGAGGGAGTTCGACTACCGGCGCGCCGACGACGTCCCGGGCGCGGTCGCCCTGCTCGACACCGATCCCGACGCCCGCTACCTCGGTGGCGGAACCAACCTCGTCGACCTGATGAAGACCGGCGTCGAACGCCCCGCGCGACTCGTCGACGTACGCCGACTCCCGCTGGACCGGATCGAGTCGGCCGATGACGGCGGACTGCGCATCGGCGCCACCGTCACCAACAGCGACCTCGCCGCCCACCCCGAGGTCCGCCGCCGCTACCCGGCACTGACCGAGGCGGTGCTCGCCGGAGCCTCCGGGCAACTGCGCAACATGGCCACCGTGGGCGGGAACCTGCTCCAGCGCACCCGCTGCGGTTATTTCGCCGACGTGACCAAGCCCTGCAACAAGCGGCTCCCCGGCAGTGGTTGCCCCGCCGTCGAGGGCGAGCACCACAACCACGCGATCCTGGGGGCCTCCGAGCACTGCGTCGCCGTCCACCCCTCCGACATGGGGGTGGCACTGACCGCGTTCGACGCCGTCGTCTCCTATCAAACAGCCGACGGTCCGGGCAAGTTGCCCCTCGCCGACTTCTATCTGCCCGTCGGTGACACCCCGCACCGGGAGACCGCGCTGCCCCGGGGCGCGCTCATCACCGGCATCACGCTGCCGCCCGTGCCGTCGGCCGCCCACTCCCGCTACCGCAAGGTGCGCGAACGCGCCTCGTACGCCTTCGCGATCGGCTCGGTCGCCGCCGCCCTCGACGTCAGCAACGGCGTCGTGCGCGAGGCGCGGCTCGCCCTCGGCGCCGTCGCGTCCCGGCCCTGGCGGGCGCACGCCGCCGAACGCGTCCTCAACGGGGCCCCGGCGTCCGCCGACTACTTCGCCGCGGCCGCCGACGCCGAACTGGCCGCTGCCCGGCCGCTGCCCGGCAACACGTACAAGGTGACCCTCATGCGCAACCTCGTGGTGGCCGTCCTGTCCGAACTCGCCGAGGAGGCCGCCCGATGACCGTCACCACGACCGGCACGGAGACCGGCCCCGAGCATGCCACCACAGCTGCCACCACGACCGTGACCGGCGCCGTCGGCACCGCGCACACGCGGGTGGAGGGCCGCGACAAGGTGACCGGAGCCGCCCGGTACGCGGGGGAGATCCCCTTCGCCGACCTCGCCCACGGCTGGCTGGTGCTGTCCACCGTCGCCCGCGGCCGGATCGGCTCCGTCGAGACCGCTCCCGTCCTCGCCATGCCGGGTGTCCTCACCGTGCTGCACCACGGGAACGCCCCGCGCCTCCACCTCGACTACATCGGCCTGCTGGGGGTCCGGCCGGACCCGACCGCCGCCGTCTTCCAGAACGACCGCGTCCCGCACGCGGGGTGGCCCGTCGCGCTCGTCGTCGCCGAGACCTCCGAGCAGGCCCGCGAGGCGGCAGAGGCCCTTGTGGTGACCTACGAACAGGAGCCGCACGACATCGAGTTCAGGGGCGACCGCCCCGACGCGTTCACACTGGAAGGGCAGATGCCCGCGGTGACCGAGAAGGGCGACCTGGACGCCGAACTCGCGGCCTCCGCACACGTCGTGGACGTCGAGTACACCACCCCCGAAGAGCACCACAGCATGATGGAGCCGCACGCGGCGACCGCCCGGTGGGACGACGGGCGGCTCGACGTCGTCGACTCCAACCAGGGCACCACCTGGGTCGCCGACGAACTCTCCCGGATGTTCTCCCTCGACGCGTCCGCCGTGCGGGTGCGCTCCGAGCACGTCGGCGGCGGCTTCGGCAGCAAGGGCGTGCGCGCCCACCAGGTGTCCGCCGTCATGGCGGCGACCGCGCTGCGGCGCCCGGTCCGTGTGGTCCTGACCCGTCGCCAGATGTTCTCGCTCACCGGCTACCGCAGCCCCACCGCCCAGCGCGTCAGGCTCGGCGCCGACGCCGACGGGCGGCTGCGCGCCCTGGAACACCGCTCGCTCAGCCAGACCTCGACGGTCTGGGACTTCGTCGAGCCCAGCGCCGGCGTGGCCCGGGTGATGTACGACGCCCCCGCCCACCGCACCGCGATCGAGGCGGTGCGGCTCGACGTGCCGTCGCCGACCTGGATGCGCGCGCCCGGCGAGGCCCCCGGCGCGTTCGCCCTGGAGGCGGCGCTCGACGAACTCGCCGAGCGGTGCGGCGTCGACCCGATCGAGCTGCGCCTGCGCAACGAACCCGAACGGGGCCCGGTCTCCGGGATGCCGTTCAGCGGACACAACCTCGCCGCCTGCTTCCGGGAGGGCGCCCGGCGCTTCGGCTGGGCCGGCCGCGACCCGCGCCCCGGTCTGCGCCGGGAGGGCAACCTGCTGATCGGCACGGGCACGGCCGCCGCGTCCTTCCCCGCGGGAGCCGGCCCTTCCACGGCCGCGGTGACGGCGGAGGCGGACGGCACCTTCACCGTGCGGATCGCGGCGGCCGACATCGGCACCGGGGCCCGGACCGCGCTCACCCTGGTCGCCGCCGACGCGCTCCGGGTGGCGCCCGCGCGGATCCGGATGCGGATCGGCGACAGCGACTTCGGCCCCGCGATGATCGCCGGCGGTTCCACCGGCACCCGTTCCTGGGCCTGGGCGATCACCGTCGCGGCCGACGAACTGCGGGAACGCCTGGCGGGGGAGACCGGCATTCCGGCCGAGGGCATCACCGTACGCTCCGACACCACCGCGGCCCTCGGAGCTCTGGCGCAGAAGGAACGGCATTCCTTCGGTGCGCAGTTCGCGGAGGTCGCCGTGGACGTCACCACCGGCGAGGTGCGGGTGCGCCGCATGCTCGGCGTGTTCGCCGCGGGCCGGATCGTCAACCCGCTCACCGCGCGCGGCCAGCTCGTCGGCGGGATGGTCTGGGGCATCTCCATGGCCCTGCACGAGGAAGGGATCCGCGACCGGGCCTCGGGCGGCCACTACGGCGGTGACCTCGCGGGCTACCACATCGCCACGAACGCCGACGTACCGGTCGTCGAGGCGGACTGGGTCGACGACCCGGACCCCGACGACCCGGTCGGCATCAAGGGCATCGGCGAGATCGGCATCGTGGGAGCCGCGGCGGCCATCGCCAACGCGGTCTGGCACGCGACCGGTGTGCGGCACCGGAACCTTCCCATCCGCCCGGACCGGATCCTCACCGCGGGCGGACCGCATGTTTGACATCGCCGGTGAGCTGCATCAATGGCTCACCGAGGGGCGGGAGTTCGCCGTCGCCACCGTGGTGTCCGTGAGCGGCAGCGCACCGCGCGGCCCCGGCGCCGCCCTCGCCGTCGACCGCGAGGGCACGGTGATCGGCTCGGTCTCGGGCGGCTGCGTCGAGGGCGCGGTCCACGAACTGTGCCTCGAGGCGCTCGCCGACGGCGGGACGCGGGTGCAGCGGTTCGGCTACAGCGACGAGGACGCCTTCGCGGTCGGGCTGACCTGTGGCGGGATCATCGACATCGGGGTCACCCCGGTCGGTGCGCACGCCCCCGTCCGCGAAGTGCTGCGGACGGCCCTGTCCGCGGTGGTCCGCGGTGAGCCGGTGGCGCTCGCCCGGATCGTCCGGGGCCCGGCCGAGACGCTCGGCGGCGCGCTCCTGGTCCGCCCCGACGGGTCGTACGAGGGGCACCTCGCCGGCGGTCCCGAGCTGGACCGGACGGCGGCGGCCGAGGCCCGGGCCCTGCTGGACGGCGGCCGCACCGGCACCGTGGGCGTCTCGGCGGACGGATCGCGCTGCCCCGGCGGGGTGACCCTGTTCGTGGAGACGTCGCAGCCGCCGCCCCGCATGATCGTCTTCGGCGCGGTCGACTTCTCGGCGGCTCTGGTGCGGGCCGGCAAGTTCCTCGGCTACCACGTGACCGTCTGCGACGCCCGGCCGGTGTTCGCCACCCGGGCCCGGTTCCCGGAGGCGGACGAGATCGTGGTCGACTGGCCGCACCGCTACCTGCGTACCGCGGTCACCGACGGGCGCACGGTGCTGTGCGTCCTGACCCACGACGCCAAGTTCGACGTCCCCCTGCTGACGGAGGCGCTGGCGATGCCGGTGGCGTTCGTCGGGGCGATGGGATCACGCCGGACCCACGCGGACCGGCAGCGGCGACTGCGCGAGGCGGGCGTGGGCGAGCGGGAGCTGGCCCGGCTCAGGTCGCCGATCGGCCTGGACCTCGGGGCGCGTACGCCGGAGGAGACCGCCCTGTCCATCGCGGCGGAGATCGTCGCGACCCTTCGGGGCGGCACCGGAGCCCCGCTGACCGGCACGCGGACACCGATCCACCGCGGGGAACGGGCGGCGGCGGGCGTCTGAGCGGAGGCCGGAGGCGGAGTGCCGGGGCCGCTGGGCGGGCGTGCTCCCGGGAGCGCGCCCGCCCGTTCTCACGGCCGGAGGGGCCGGAGCCGTCGTCGGTACGGCTCCGGCCCCTCGGGACGCGGATCGGGTGCGTCTCGCGCCGGAGGCGTCAGGCGGCGGCGGGCGCGGCGGCGTGGCTGTTCAGACGGACGATGACCTCGGTCAGCTGCTCCACGACCTCGCTGTCGTCGGCGGGGTGGATCTCGGCGAAACGGGTCACGGAGCCGGGGATGGAGAGCTTGATGTCCTCGACCACCTTGCCGCCCGCGATGCCGAGGGCCTTGCGGGCCTCGTCCTGCGCCCAGACACCGCCGTACTGGCCGTAGGCGGTACCGATCACGGCGACGGGCTTGTCGCCGAGGGGGGCGGCGCCGAACGGGCGGGACAGCCAGTCGATGGCGTTCTTCAGGACGGCCGGGATCGTGCCGTTGTACTCGGGCGTGAAGAGCAGCAGGGCGTCGGCACCGGACACGGCCTCGCGCAGCCGGCCGGCCGCGGCCGGCACGGTGCCCTCGACGTCGATGTCCTCGTTGTAGAACGGGATCTCCGCGAGGCCCTCGTGGACCACGATCTCGGAGCCCTCGGGAGCGAGCTTGACCGCGGCCTCCGCGAGCTGACGGTTGTGAGAGCCGGCGCGAAGGCTGCCGACGAGGGCGAGGATGCGAACAGACATGAGAACTCCTGAGGGGGGTGGAAGGCAGGGTGGAACGGCGCGGCGAAGCACAGGACGAAACATTGCCGCAATCATCCGGACCGGGGTCCGGTTACGTTTCTAGCACTCCAACCGGACCGCGGTCCAGTTTCTTCCCGATGCTTTACGCTGGCTTCATGTCCGCCGTCCCGCCGCCCTCCCCGACGCCCCAGCAGCCCCTCGAGCCGCTGGAGTTGCCGCAACTCGGTGTCGAGATCGATGAGCCCTGCCTGCGGGCCGACGCCGCGCGCAACCGCGCACGCCTGCTGGAGGCAGCCGCCCTGCTGGTGGCGGAGCGTGGCGCGGACGGTCTGACCATGGAGGCGGTCGCCGCGGCGGCCCAGGTGGGCAAGGGGACGGTCTTCCGGCGCTTCGGCGACCGCACCGGACTGCTGACGGCACTGCTCGACCACTCGGAGAAGAAGTTCCAGGCCGCCTTCCTCTCCGGCCCCCCGCCGCTGGGACCGGGCGCGCCGCCCGCGGAGCGGCTGCGGGCCTTCGGCGTCGCCATGCTGCGCCGCACCGCCGACGAGCTGGACCTCCAGCTCGCCGCCGAACCCTGCGCCGACCGTCGCTTCACCAACCCGCCCCGCCGGGTACTGCACCACCACGTGACGCTGCTGCTGCGCGAGGCCGTCCCGGAGGCGGACTGCGACCTCCTCGCCCACACCCTGATGGCGCCGCTCGACCCCGCGCTGGTGCACCACCTGACCCGGCAGTCCGGAATGCCGCTGTCGCGGCTCGAATCCGCGTGGGCGGACCTCGTCGACCGCGTGACGGGACCCACGGCCCCCGCACACTGACCGAGGGTGCGGCTCCCCCCCCCGGCCGGCGACCCGCGGGACCGTCCTGAACTGGGGCGGACGCGGGCCCCCGCGCTCTCAACTCCCCCGGACGACGGGCCTCTTCGCGCTTCTGCAAGGATGCCTCACGTCATGGTGCAGATACCGAACCCGCCCGCCCCCGCAGCCACCGCACCGACGCGCCCCGTGCCCAAAGGTGCCGTGCCCACGCGATCCGTGCCCCCGCCCCGCGCGCCCACGAGCCCCGCGTCCACGAACCCCCCGCCCGCGGGGGCGGTGCCCACGAGCGCCGACGTGGCCCGCCTGGCCGGCGTCTCGCGCGCGACCGTCTCCTACGTCCTGAACAACGCCGACGCCGTCCGGATCAGCGAGCCCACCCGCCGCCGTGTCCGCGAGGCAGCCAGGGAACTCGGGTACGTGCCGCACGCGGCGGCCCGCAGCTTACGCGCCGGGCACAGCCGCATGGTGCTGATGCCCGCCCCCGCCTTCCCGGTCGGCCCGGTCTACAGCCAGTTCATCAACGATCTACAGGTGGCTCTCGGCCGCCTCGACTACACCGTGGTGCAGTACGGCACCGTCGGCGTGCACGACGACGAGGCCGCCCGTGCCTGGGCCGAGCTGCGTCCCGTGGCCGTGCTGGTCCCCGGCTCGGGGCTCGGCCCCCGGGGCGTCGCCGTGCTCAAACGCTCCGGCGCGCGTGCCGTGGTCACCCTCGGCCCGGAAACCGTCGAGGGCGCGCACGCCCTGCTCATGGACCACGACGTCGTCGGCCACAGCGCCGGCGCGCACCTGTTCGACCAGGGGCGGCGCCGCATCGGTGTCGTCGTCCCGCGCGAGCCCGGGCTGGAGGCGTTCTCCGCGCCCCGCCTCGCGGGAGTGCGGGCGGCCCTGCGCGGCACCGGCGCCACCGTCACCGAACTGCCCCTCGCCCACGACGAGGGCGCCGCCGCGCGGCTCGCCGCCCGATGGCGCGACCTCGGCCTCGACGCCGTGTTCACGTACAACGACGAGTACGCGATGCTGCTGATGCGGGCGCTGCAGGACGCCGGTGTCCGCGTCCCCGAGGAGACGGCCGTGGTCGGCGCCGACAACCTCATGCTGGGCCGGCTGCTGCGGCCCCGGCTGACCACTGTCCACCTCGACCTGCCGTCCGGCACCGAGCTCGCCGCACTCGTCGACCGCGCGGTGCGCGACCCGGCCGCCGCCCCCGAGGCGCACAAGGTGCTGGGCGCGTCGGTGATCCGGCGCGAATCCGGCTGACGCCGGCCGGCGCGGGCCGCCGCAGGGCGGTGCGGGCCGGTACGGGGCGGTGCGGGCCGGTACGGGGCGGTGCGAGTGGACATGCGGCACGCGATCACTTCGCCGGATGATGAAGGAAGCCGGATCATCCCGCGGCGGGAGGGCGGGCGGGAGCCGGGGCGCCGGTACGGCACGCCCTGTGCCTCTGACGCGGCGTGACTAGGATGTTGCGCGCTCAACCATTTGGTGCATGCAAGGACAGCCGGGCTCGCGCTCGCGCGGAGCCCGGTGACCGATCGGAGAGCCGTCATATGCCGTTGCTCGACCCCACGACCTGGCAGTCCCGCCCCCTCTCGGGCCCCGACCACACCGTTACGGAACCCGCCACCGGCGAACAGCTGGCCACCGTCACCCTCGCCACCGGTGAGGACGTCGGAGCCGCCGCGGAAGCGGGCCGCGCCGCCCAGGCCGAGTGGGCCCGGACCCCGCACTTCGTCCGTGCCGCGGTACTCCGCAAGGCCGGCGACCTGTTCGGCGCGCACGCCGAAGAACTGCGGGAATGGCTGGTCCGCGAGGCCGGCAGCATCACCGGCAAGGCCGATTTCGAACTGCATGTCGCCGCCCAGGAGTGCTACGAGGCCGCGGCCCTGGCCTCCCGCCCGGCCGGCCAGGTGCTGCCCACCGAGGGGCCCCGGCTGTCGTACACGCGGCGGGTGCCGGTGGGCGTGGTGGGCGTCGTCGCCCCGTTCAACGCGCCGCTGATCCTGTCCATCCGCTCCGTCGCCCCGGCCCTCGCGCTCGGCAACGCCGTCGTCCTGAAGCCGGACCCGCGCACCGCGGTCTGCGGCGGGCTGGCACTCGCCGCGGTGTTCGCCGAGGCGGGACTGCCCGAAGGGCTGCTGCACGTCCTGCCGGGCGGCGCGGAGACCGGCCAGGCGCTCGTCGCCGACCCGCGGATCCCCGTCATCTCGTTCACCGGCTCCACCGGGGCGGGCCGGCACGTCGGCGAGGCCGCAGGCCGTCACCTCAAGCGGGCCCACCTGGAACTCGGCGGAAACTCCGCGCTGGTCGTGCTCGAGGACGCCGACATCGAGGCGGTGATCTCCACGGCCGCCTGGGGATCGTTCTTCCACCAGGGCCAGATCTGCATGACGACCGGACGCCACCTGGTGCATGCCTCGCTCTACGACGAGTACGTGGAACGGCTGGCCGCCAAGGCCGACTCGCTCGCCGTCGGCGACCCGCACCGCGAGCAGGTCCACCTCGGCCCGCTCATCGACCAGGGGCAGCTCGACAAGGTGCACGCCCTGGTCGGGGCCAGCACGGCCGGCGGAGCGAAACTCGCCGCGGGCGGGACCCACGACCGGCTGTTCTACCGGCCCACCGTCCTCGCGGACACCGACGACGACACCCCCGCCTACGCGGAGGAGGTCTTCGGCCCCGTCGCACCCGTACGGTCCTTCACGGGGGCCGACGAGGCCGCCGCCCTGGCCGCCGCGAGCCCCTACGGGCTCTCGCTGGGCATCGTCACCCGGGACGCGGCCCGCGGCCTGGACCTGGCGGAGCGCATCCCGACGGGGATCGTGCACATCAACGACCAGACCGTGAACGACGAGGCCGTCGCTCCCTTCGGCGGCGTCGCCGCCTCCGGCACCGGTTCCCGCTTCGGCGGCGACGCCAACCTGGACGCGTTCACCGACGTGCGCTGGACCACCGTGCGCGGGGACGTCGCGCAGTACCCGTTCTAGAAGCGGCCGGCCTGGAACCATCCGTTCCGGGCGTCGCGGCGACGCCCGGAGCCGGGGTGATCACTCACTCTGGTTCCGGGTGTCCGCCGCGCCGTCGCCCTGCGCCGCCTGCTGCTCGGCGATGGACTTGCGGACCTCGTCCATGTCCAGCTTCCGGGCCTGCCCGATGACGTCCGTGAGCGCGGCCTCGGGCAGCGCGCCCGGCTGCGCGAACACGGCCACCTGGTCGCGGACGATCATCAGCGTCGGAATCGACTGGATGTTGAAGGCCGCGGCCAGCTCCGGCTGCGCCTCCGTGTCCACCTTGCCGAACACCAGGTCCGGGTTCTCCGCCGCCGCCTTGTCGTACACCGGCGCGAACTGACGGCACGGCCCGCACCAGGACGCCCAGAAGTCGATCAGAACGAACTCGTTCTCCGTGACCAGCTGGTCGAAGTTCTCCTTGGTGAGCTCCACAGTGCTGCTCATTGCGTATGTCCCTCTTTCCGATAGCGGGGCGGGCCGTCGGTACAACCACGGCCGGCCGGTCACGTATTCCGCGCCCCCTACCCATGTGGCCGGTACGCACACCACCCACCAGACTGGCGTCATGACGCAGACGCGAACGGAATCGCCGGAATCGGAACCCCTCGACTACGACGTCGTCGTGCTCGGCGCCGGACCCGTCGGGGAGAACGTCGCCGACCGCACCCGCGCGGCAGGGCTCTCCACCGCGATCGTGGAGAGCGAACTCGTGGGCGGCGACTGCTCCTACTGGGCGTGCATGCCCAGCAAGGCCCTGCTGCGCCCCGTCCTCGCGCGGGCCGACGCCCGCCGCCTCCCCGGCCTGAGCGCGTCGGTGCAGGGACCGCTCGACGCGGACGCGGTCCTGGCCCGCCGCAACGAGTACACCTCCCACTGGAAGGACGACGGCCAGGTCCAGTGGCTCGAGTCCGTCGGCGTCGACCTGCACCGCGGCGTCGGCCGGCTCACCGGCCCGCGCACGGTGACCGTCACCGCCCCCGACGGAACGCGGCGCGTCCTCACCGCCCGGCACGCAGTCGCCGTCTGCACCGGCAGCCGCGCGCTGCTGCCCGGCCTGCCGGGACTCGACGAGGTCGCGCCGTGGACCAGCAGGGAGGCCACCAGCGCCCAGGCCGTGCCCGGCAGGCTGATCGTGGTCGGCGGAGGCGTCGTCGCCGCCGAAATGGCCACGGCGTGGCAGGGGCTCGGCTCCCGGGTCACGCTCCTCGTACGCGGCAAGGGCCTGCTGGCCCGCATGGAGCCCTTCGCCGGGGAACTGGTCGCCGAGGCGCTCACCGAGGCCGGCGCGGACATCCGCACCGGCACCTCCGCCACCTCGGTGACCAGGGAGAACGGTGTCGTCGTGGCCGTCACCGACACGGGGGAGCGGATCGAGGCGGACGAGATCCTCTTCGCCACCGGCCGGGCCCCGCGCACCGACGACATCGGCCTGGAGACCGTCGGTCTGGAACCCGGCTCCTGGCTCACCGTGAACGAGAGCCTCCAAGTGACCGGCCAGGACTGGCTCTACGCGGTCGGAGACGTCAACAAGCGCGCCCTGCTCACCCATCAGGGCAAGTACCAGGCCCGTATCGCCGGCGCCGCCATCGCCGCCAGGGCCGCGGGGGAACCGGTGGCCGACCGTGCCTGGGGCGCGCACGCCGCCACCGCCGACCACGACGCCGTCCCCCAGGTCGTGTTCACCGACCCGGAGGCGGCCTCGGTGGGTCTCTCCCTGGCCGAGGCGGAGGAGGCGGGGCACCGCGTCCGCGCCGTCGACGTCGACCTGGCCTCGGTCGCCGGCGCCGGGCTGTACGGCGAGGGCTACACGGGCCGCGCCCGCATGGTCGTCGACCTCGAGAGCGAGACCCTGCGCGGCGTCACCTTCGTCGGCCCCGGCGTGGGCGAACTCCTCCACTCGGCCACCGTCGCGGTTGCCGCCCAGGTGCCGGTGGCCCGTCTGTGGCACGCGGTCCCGTCGTACCCGACGATCAGCGAGGTGTGGCTCCGGCTGCTGGAGGCGTACCGGGACGCCTGAGGGCCCGGAGGGCGGGCGGGCGGGAGTTTCCTCCGCCCCGCCCCCACCCGGTCACGGCAGTTCGAAGCCCAGCGCCCGCGCGGCCTCCTCCGGCGTGGGCCGCGCCCAGCGCTCCGCCATCGCCTGATGGGACGACAACGAGCGCAGCTCGGCCCGGTCGAGGTAGAGCGTGCCGTCGAGGTGGTCCGTCTCGTGCTGCACGATCCGGGCGGGCCAGCCGCCGAACACCTCGTCCACCGCCCGCCCGTGCTCGTCCTGCCCGGTCAGCCGCACCTCGGCGTGCCGCGCCACCACCGCCTGGTAACCCGGCACGCTCAAGCACCCCTCGAAGAACGCCGCCCGTGCGGGCCCGACCGGCTCGTACGCCGGATTGACCAGCACCCGGAACGGCTGCCGCACCCGCCCGCGCGCCACCGCCACCTCCTCCGTGACGGGCGCCGGATCCTCGATCACCGCGATCCGCAGTCCCACCCCGACCTGCGGCGCTGCCAGCCCGACCCCCGGCGCGGCGTACATGGTGACCCGCAGCGCCTCGACGAACCGGGCCAGCAGGGCGGGCCCCAACTGGCCGTCGAAGGGGTCGGACGGCCGCCGCAGCACCGGGTCCCCGGCCGCGACGATGGGCAACGGTCCGTCACCGGAGAGGAGCTGCTCGACCCGCTCGGCCAGGGGTGCGCGATCGTTCGGAGTTCCCATCGAGTCAGGATGCCATGCGTCCGACGGACCGCCGCCGCCACGAGTGACGCAGCTCACACGGAAGCCCCGGGAACTCGGCGCCCCGCCGCTCCGACCACTGGAGCAGCATCACGGCCGCCAAGACGCCCTCGGGAGAAGCCCACCGATGACCACCGCCCCCTCGACCACCGCGGACGAGGCCACCCGACCCCCCACCCCCGCACGGCAGGGATCCGGCTGGAGCACCCTGCGCCCCCTGATCCTGCGCCTGCACTTCTACGCGGGCGTGGTGGTGGCCCCGTTCCTGCTCGTCGCCGCCCTCACCGGCCTGCTGTACGCCGCGTCCTTCCAGGCCGAGAAGATCGTCTACGACCATGAGCTGACCGTCCCCGTCGGCGACCGTGAACTGCCCGTCTCCGAACAGGTCGCCGCCGCCCGCAAGGCCCACCCCGAGGGCACGGTGTCCGCCATACGCCCCTCGCCCGAGGCGGGCGCGACGACCAGGGTGATGCTGTCCGGCGTGGCGGACGTGGACCCGAACCACACCCTCGCCGTGTTCGTCGACCCGTACACCGGGGAGGTGCGCGGCGCGCTGGAACAGTACGGTTCCAGCGGCGCGCTGCCGCTGCGTACCTGGATCGACGAGTTCCACCGCGACCTGCACCTCGGCGAAACGGGCCGCCTCTACAGCGAGTTCGCGGCCAGCTGGCTGTGGGTGATCGCCGGCGGCGGCCTGGTGCTCTGGTTCTCCCGCCGCCGCGCCCTGCGGAAAATCCGCGGCACCAGCGGCCGACGGCGCACCCTGGGACTGCACGGCGGCATCGGCGCCTGGGCCGCGGTCGGCTTCCTCTTCCTCTCCGCGACCGGGCTGACCTGGTCCACGTACACCGGCGCCAACATCGCCGATCTGCGCGCCTCGCTCGGCCAGGAGACGCCCGCGGTGTCGGCCGCGGCGGGCGGCGAACACGCGGAGCACGACACGGCCGGCGGCACCGGGGGTGACGCGGCGCACGGGGCCGGTCTCGACCGGGTCCTCGCGGCGGCACGGGACGAGCGGCTCGACGACCCGGTGGAGATCGTCCCGCCCGCCGACGCGGCCTCCTCGTATGTCGTGAAGCAGATCCAGCGCAGCTGGCCCGAGAAGCAGGACGCCGTCGCCGTCGACCCGGCCACCGGCCAGGTCACCGACGTCGTGCGGTGGGCCGACTACCCGGTGCTCGCCAAACTCAGCCGCTGGGGCATCGACCTGCACACCGGCAGCCTCTTCGGCCTGCCCAACCAGATCGCGCTGATGCTGCTCGCGGCCTCCCTGATCCTGCTGATCCTGTGGGGCTACCGCATGTGGTGGCAGCGCGGCCGGGGCTCGTCCTTCGGACGGCCGATCCCACGCGGCGCCTGGCAGCAGGTTCCGCCGCACATCCTCGTCCCGCTGCTGGCGGCGATCGCCGTACTCGGCTACTTCGTCCCGCTCCTCGGCATCCCGCTGGCCGCCTTCCTCGCCGTCGACATCGTCCTCGGGGAGATCGCCCACCGGCGGGGCCGGAAGAACGGAGGGGGCGGAGGAACCGGGGAAGCCGGGGGAGCAGAGGAAGCCGGGGGAGCCGAGGGCGGCGAACCGGCTGGGGCGGTGCGGACGCCGTAGCCGGAGCACACCCCCGGACGGAACCGCACGCGCGCCGGTGCCCGGCCTCCCCTGGGAGAACCGGGCACCGGCGCGCGTGACATCACCGCGCGGGGCCGGGCCGAGCCCGGGCCCGCCGCCTACGCGGGGTCGGGCTCGCGGTCGACGCCGCCGTCGAAGTCGCCCGCCAGCGCGGCGGCGATCCGCAGGTGGGGCTTCGCCTCCTCGCTCCGCCCCTGCCGCTCCAGGGTGCGGCCGAGCATCAGCCGGGCGTAGTGCTCCACCGGATCGCGTTCCACAATGACGCGCAACTCGGCTTCGGCGCGGCGCAGTTGGGCCGAGTGGTAGTAGGAACGCGCCAGCAGCAGCCGCGGTCCGGTCTGCTCCGGCACCTCCTCGACCAGCCCGCTCAGGACGCGCGCCGCACCGGCGTAGTCCCTGGCGTCGAAGAACAGCCCGGCACGCTCCCAGCGCTCAGCCGGGGTTCCGTGGTCGTAGTAGTACATGGTGTCCACTCGTGACCTCCTTCGACGCCGACAACGGACGGGGTTGCTTGAATATTCCACTACTGGTCCGGGGTGGCCGCCGCTGCGGCCGACTCCCGGTCGGCCCGCTCGGTGACGAGCGCCAGCACCCGTCCGGTGACCGCGAGTTCGTCGGACGGAATGCCGGCGTAGATCCTGGCGGCGATCACCTTGGTCTCGGCGGACGTCGCGTCGTGCAGCTTCCTCCCGGCGTCCGTGATCCGCACCGGGGAAGGCCCGTCCGGGGCCAGCAGTCCCGCGGCGATCAGCCCGTCGACCACGCCGTCCGCCTCCGGGCGGCCGGTCTTCAGGGCGCCGACGACGTCCTCGGCCAGACGGGCGCGGTCGACCGGCCCCTCGGCCACGGCGACGAGCCGGAGGGCCACCGACTGCTGGAAGGAGACGCCGTGGCGGACCAGCACGCTCTCCAGGACGGCGCGGGTCGCATAGTGGGCAAGGCCGATGGCGCGGCTGTCGAAAGGGGGTGCGGTGATGGTCATGAATGCTCCGTCTCGTGAGCGTCGGCGTGGTCGCCGGCGGCGTCCGCCGGCGCGGCGAGGGGCGTGCCGAGGAGGGCCGTCAGATCGCGGGTGAACGCGCGGGTGCGCGGACCGTCGAGGCCGTCGAGGGGCTCCAGCAACTGCTCCAGGAGCACGTGAACGACGTCGATCGCCCGGCGGGCGACCTCGGCGCCCCGTTCCGTGAGCGCCAGTTGCATGGCGCGCGGGTCGCGCGGGTCCCGGGTGCGTTTGAGGAGACCGGCGGCCTCCAGGGCGCGGGCGAGCTTCGACACGTAGAGCGCTTCGAGGCCCGTGTGGTCGGCGAGCCGACGCTGGCTGGGCCGCTCTCCGGCACGCCCCATCCCGTACAGCGACGCGACGAGTGAGTACTGCGCGTGGGTCAGCCCCAGCGGGGCCACCGCGCGGTCGACCGCGACGCACCACTTCATGGACAGTCGCCAGACCAGAAATCCCGGCGTCGCGCCCTCGGGCGCCGAATGGACCGAACTCATGAACCGATACAGTACATGGCTACTATAGCCATGGCTACTAATTCCGTCGTCCTCCGTACCACTGCAACACCTCCCGTCGCCTCCCCCCCCCGCCTTCCGTGTGGCGCGGCGCCTGATTGACGCATTGCCCCGCGGGGCTAAGTTGTGGGGCATGAGCAATCTTGAGCGCGAGGCCGTTCCGTCCCTGTGCGGTGGGCGCGGCTTCGTGGTGGCAGAGCCGGTGCGTGAACTCCTCAGTCCCCGGAAGGTCAAGCTCGGAGAGTCCAGCGAAGTCCGGCGGCTGCTGCCGAACCTGGGCCGGCGCATGGTCGGCGCCTGGTGCTTCGTCGACCATTACGGTCCCGACGACATCGCCGACGAGCCCGGCATGCAGGTGGCACCGCACCCGCACATGGGTCTGCAGACGGTGAGCTGGCTGCACCAGGGCGAGGTCCTGCACCGTGACTCCACGGGCAGCCTCCAGACGATCCGCCCGCGCGAACTGGGCCTGATGACGTCGGGCCGGGCGATCAGCCACTCCGAGGAGAGCCCCCGCTCGCACGCCCGCTTCCTGCACGGCGCCCAGCTCTGGGTCGCCCTCCCGGACGGCCACCGCCACACCGAGCCCCACTTCGAGCACCACGCCGGCCTCCCGGTCGTCACGGCGCGGGGCGTCGACGCCACGCTCATCCTCGGCAGCCTCGACGGCGCCACCTCGCCCGGCACGGCGTACACCCCGATCATCGGCGCCGACCTCTCCCTGTCCGACGGCGCGGACGTCCGCCTGCCCCTGGAACGCGACTTCGAGTACGCGGTCCTCGCGATGTCCGGCGAGGTCCACGTGGACGGCGTACCGGTACTCCCGGGCTCGATGCTCTACCTCGGCTGCGGCCGCGACGAACTCCCGCTGCGCGCCGAGTCCGACGCGTCCGTGATGCTCCTGGGCGGTGAGCCGTTCGAGGAGGAGCTGATCATGTTCTGGAACTGGATCGGCCGGACCCAGGAGGAGATCGAAGAGGCCCGCCGGGACTGGATGGAGGGCACGCGGTTCGGCGAGGTGAAGGGCTACGACGGCGCTCCACTGCCCGCCCCCGAGCTGCCGCCGGTGCCGCTGAAGCCGCGAGGAAGGGTGCGCTGACCTGCGGGGATGCGTCTTTCAGTGTCTTTCAGCTTCGTACTTTACGCAGCCGATTCTCCCCACGCGCTCCCCAGGGCCGTCGATACTCCCCAAATTCTCTCCAGAGGTGCGTCTGGCGTAGCTGCGGTGACGCGGGTGAGTTAGTTCGCCTGCGGCTCTCGGGTCAGCACACTGAGTGACTGCCGCGTCTGCTGTTTAGTGGACGCAGCAGGTCCGGGATAGCGGTTGTCTCACCGCAGCGCAGGCCGCATCCCGTCGATGGCTGACCAACGCGGCTAAGAGGCTCAGTCCGGCGCGGGTCGGCCCCACATGGCACAGGTTGTAGAGACCGTCCAGAGGCGTCCAGCTAATCCAGGGCAGGCGCGTAATGCCAGGTCAGGGCCTCACGGTCCGGGGGAGTCCGCACAGTTGGTGAGACTTGTGTGAGAGCGCGTGCGACGACGAAGCCCCGCCGGAATGCTGGCGGGGCTTCTGTGCGCAGCGGGCTACGACGGGGTGCAGCGTCCAGCGAGGGCACCGCTGTACTCCGGCTCTCCGCTTTCCAGCACGCGGAGCAAGGAGGCGGTGACGACACGCGTCAAACGGCCGAGGCGTAGCACGCGGCACAGAAACTCCCCGCGGCGCACTAGTGTCCTGGGGCAGGCCGAGGAAGGGCATGAACTCGCTCCAGGCCCGCTGCCAGGTGCCGGCGATCGAGGGGTAGCGCTTGCCCCAGGTGGCGTCGAAGTCGGCGAGCCGCTGTCGGGCTTCTTCCTCGTTGACGGCGGTGTAGACGGGCTTGAGGTCGCGGGCGATCTCGGCCCAGTCGCGGCGCGAGGCATAGCGCAGGCTGGCGCGGATGAGGTGGACCACGCAGGTCTGCACCACGGTCTGGGGCCAGACGGTGTTCACCGCGTCGGGCAGGGCGGACAGGCCGTCGCAGACCAGCATGAGGACATCGCGGACGCCTCTGTTCTTGATCTCGGTCAGGACGGTGGTCCAGTACTTGGCGTCATCCCGTAGGTCTGGGCGAGGTGGGAGACGATCTCGCCGGAGGTCAGGCCCTTCGCGGTCAGCGAGAGCACCAGGTCGTCCAGCGCGCCGGTGCGGCGGGCGTAGGCGGGCAGCAGCCGGGGCCGGAAGGTGCCCAGCCGGTCCCGGGGGACCTGCCCCGTCACCGCACTGACCTCCGTCATGACCTTCTTGGCCCGGTAGCCGTTGCGCATGTTGCCGCCCGAACGGGACCCACGCCCGCCGGCCCGGCCGGCCAGGTGCTCGTCCATCTGCGCTTCCAGGGCGGCCTGCATCAGGTGCTGGGCCAGCTCGGGCGGCAGCCCGCCCTCGCCCATCAGCGGCAGCCCCTCCCCACGGACCTTCTCGGCCGCGAGCGCGGCCAGCTCCTCCAGCAGCTCGCTGGACAGACCGTTCGGCGACACTGGCATCGACTTCACGTCGGCACGCGCCGAGCTGCCCGAGGCGGTGCAGGCGCGGTTGACCCGGCCGCCCACCGTGTACGACATCAGCAGTGTGGCCGCGGAACTGGCGGAACGCGCAGGGCTGGAGGATGTCGGCGACGAGCCGCTGCTGGAGGCCGACGTCACCAAGCCCCTGGAGTTGCCGCCGGTCACCGAGGATCTGGCCCAGCAGTTGCTGATGCCGGCGGCATGGCTGAGGGAGACCGCCCAGCAGCCCCAGGAGCAGCGCCAGCTCATCTTCTACGGCCCCCCGGGTACGGGGAAGACGTATCTGGCGCGCGCCCTGGCCGAGCATCTGGCCGGTCCGGGACCGGGTGGAACTCGTACAGTTCCACCCCTCCTGCACGTACGAGGACTTCTTCGAGGGCTTCCGCCCCGTCAGGGCGGACAACGGCATGGTGGCGTTCGAGGTGCTGCCGGGGGCCGTTGAAGCTGCTCGCGGAACGCGCCCGGAAAGACCCGGCAAATCCGCACATCCTCATCATCGATGAGATCAACAGGGCCAACCTGGCCATATTCTTCGGCGAGCTGTACTTCCTGCTGGAGTACCGCGAAGTGAAGTTCCCCCAAGGCCGGCTCGGCTCGTCGGCGTCAGCGACACATGGTGCCGCAGTTCATCGGCGCGGCCCTCACGGCGTGAGGACGACCTTCTCGCAGCGGTCCTTCTTGTTCTTGAACAGGTCGTAGCCGGTCACTGCCTCAGTCAGGGGCAGCCGGTGGGTGATGACCCTGGTGGGGTCGATCTTGCCCTGTTCGATCATGCCCAGCAGCGGTTTCATGTACTTCTGCACGTGGCACTGCCCGGTGCGCAGGGTCAGGGACCTGTTCATCCAGGCGCCCGCCGGGAACTTGTCGATCAGCCCGCCGTAGACGCCGATGACCGACACCACGCCGCCGCTCCGGCAGGACAGGATGGCCTGGCGCAGGACGTGTGGCCGGTCGGTCTCGGAGCGGACCGCCTGCTTGGCGCGGTCGTAGAGATGGACGTGGGAGGCACCGTGTGTGGCCTCCAGTCCGACCGCGTCGATGCACTTGTCGGGGCCCCGGCCGCCGGTGAGTTCGAGCAGGGCGGACCGTACGTCGGTGTCCTCGAAGTCGATGGTCGTGTAGCCCTGGGCGGCGGCCATGTCGAGCCTGTAGGTCTCCTTGTCGATCGCGATGACCTTCTCCGCGCCCAGGACCTGGGCGCTGTCCATGGCGAACTGGCCGACCGGACCGGCGCCCCAGACGGCGACGACGTCACCTTCCTGGATGTCGCACATGTCGGCGCCCATGTACCCGGTCGGCAGGATGTCGGACAGGAACAGCACCTGCTCGTCGGTGAGGTCCGACTCGATTTTGAGGGCGTTGGCGTCTGCTAGCACCACGCGGGCGTACTCTGCCTGGCCGCCGGCGAAGCCGCCGGTGAGGTGTGAGTAGCCGTAGATGCCGACGGTGGGGTGACCGAAGAGCTTCTCCGAGATGCCGGCGTTGGGGTTGGTGTTCTCGCAGCACGAGTACAGCTCCGCGCGGCAGGACGCGCAGGCGCCGCAGGCAATGGGGAAGGGCACGACGACCCGGTCGCCGACGCGCAGTTTGTCGTCGCTGATGCCGGGGCCGACCTCGACGACCTCTCCCATGAACTCGTGGCCCAGAATGTCGCCTTTTTCCATGGTGGGGACGTAGCCGTCGACCAGGTGGAGGTCGGAGCCGCAGATCGCCGTCGAGGTGATTTTCACGATGGCGTCGCGGCGGTTCAGGATCGACGGTTCGGGGACGTCCTGCACCTCGACCGAGTTGCGTCCCGTCCAGCAGTTCGCCTTCATGCCAGGGCCTCCTTCAGTTCGTCCTCGGTCAGCGGTCGGGCCGGGTGCTGCGGGAACTCGCCGCGGGCCCGCTTGCCGCCGGGTGCGCCTTCGGAGCGGACGACCTCACCGGTCTCCGCTATCTGCTTGAAGCGGCGCAGGTCGTCGTCCAGCTGCTGGTGCGGTTCCTCGCCGAAGTAGCGCGCCGCGGCCTTGCCCAGTGCCCCGCCGGGCAGGTCGTAGCGCAGGGTCACCCGGATCTCGGTGCCCCGGTCGCCGGGGGCGGGCACGAAGCGGACCTCGCCGGAGTTGTCGATGTCGGCACCGTCTACCGACTGCCAGGCGATCAGCTGGCCGGGGACGTCCTGAGTGGTCTCGGCGTCCCATTCGACCGCCTTGCCGAACGGCGCGCTGGCCCGCCAGTGACTGGTGCGCGGGCCGGTGACGCGCACCTCGTCCAGGTGCGCCATGAAGTCCGACAGTCGCTCCAGGTCACTCCAGAGGCCATAGACCTCGTCCGGGGGCTGGGTGACAGTGGTGGCCGCGGTCAGTTCCATGGGGGCGCTCCTACGGGTGCGGGTAACGGCCGCGTAGACGTCCGTGGCGGTGATGGCGGTGACCGCGGCGGTCGCGGCGACGGTGCGGCCGAGGCCGCGGCCGTTGTGGTTCTTCAGGGCCCGGGTCAGCGTCGCCAGGTCCATGAGGTCGCCGCCGACGCGGCCCCAGAGCCAGGCGGGATGCGGCCGCCCCAGCAGCCCGGTCGCCGCCGCCAGCTCGCGCACACCGACAGCGGTCGTGACCAGGCGGTGTCGGGAGGTGTCGTCCACGCCCAGGGCCCGGGCGAAGCCCGCCGGGGCGACGACCTGGGGCACGCCCAGGAGTGCGCTGGCCCAGCCGAGGCCGCGTACGAGCGGATCGTGCCGTAGGCGGGAGGTGGAGCGGGTGTCTGTCTTCATGGGTGCTCCCCACGTGCGGTGAGGTGAAGGGAAGGCGTCGGGTCACTCGAGTGAGAAGGTGAAGCCCGCATGTCGGACAACGCCGGAGTTTCCGCGTGGCCCGCATTCAATCCTCGATCCCCCGTCACCCGAACGGGCGCAGCCGTCCGGTGTCGCGGCGTCGTGACGCGCGCCATGGGCTTGACGGGCGTCATCACCGGTGGATCCTTGGCTTCGACTTAAGGAGCGGATGCAGACCCAGCCTCTCGAGTACGCGCCCGTCAAGCTGGGCGGGGGAGGGGCCGCCGTCCGGCCTACCGGGCCGGACGCGAGTGATCGCCACTGGTTGAGGTCCGGCCGGGGTCGGAGGCGGTCGCCGCCCCGGCCCCGGCCGGAGCTGGGGTGATGGCCCCTCGTCGGCCGGACCGGTCCGGGGGATACGGGCGGGACGGCGGCCCTTACCGCTTGTGGCCGTTCCCGTGTCCGTTGGGATGCAGGACCACCTTGGTCCAGCCCTCGTCACGGGCGTCGAAGTGCTCGTAGGCGGTGGGGGCCTCGTCCAGGCTGAGCTCGTGGGAGACGACGAAGCTCGGCTTCGCCTTCCCGCCGGCGATCAGATCCCGCAGCGCCCGGTTGTACTTCTTCACCGGCGCCTGCCCGGTCCCCATGTGCTGGCCCTTGAACCACATCATGCCGAAGTCGATCGGGACCTTGCCCTGTGCCTCCAGTTCGCCCTGGGCCTCCTCGCCGCCGGGGTCCTGGGGCAGGAACACGCCCACCACGCCGATGTCGCCCGTGAACCTGACCGAGTCGATCAGGCCGTTGAGCGTGAGGCTGGCGTCCTCGTGTCCCTCGGGGTCGTGTGCCTGGTAGCCGACGCATTCACAGCCGTTGTCGGCGCCCAGACCGAGGGTGGCCTCCTTGACGACCTCCGCCGGGTTCTGCTCGGCGGTGTTGATCGGGATGGCCCCGATCTCCTCCGCCTTGCGCAGCCGGTCGGGTTGGTGGTCGGCCGTCCAGACGCGGCCGGCGCCCTTGAGGAGGGCGGAGTAGGTCGCCATCAGCCCGACGGGACCGGCCCCGAAGACGATGGTCTGGTCGCCCGGTTTGACGTGGGCCATCTCGGTGGCGTGATAGCCGGTGGGGAAGATGTCGGCGAGCATCACGTAGTCGGTCTGCCGCTCGGCGGCGTCCTCGCCCAGACGCAGCGCGTTGAAGTCGCCGTAGGGCACGCGCAGCAGCCCCGCCTGGCCGCCCTGGTAGGGGCCCATGTCGGCGAATCCGTAAGCGGCTCCGGCGAGGGCCGGTTCCGGCTGCATGGTCAGGCAGTAGTTGGTCAGACCCCGCTCGCACTGCTTGCAGAAGCCGCAGGCGATGTTGAAGGGCAGGACCACGTACTCGCCGACCTGGACCTTGCGGACGGCCGAGCCGACCTCCACGACCTGGCCCATGTTCTCGTGTCCCAGCGTGCGGCCGGACTCGAACGAGGTGCGGCCCTCGTACATGTGCAGGTCCGAACCGCAGATGTTGGTGGTGGTGATCTTGACAATGATGTCGCAGGGATGTTCGATCTTCGCGTCCGGTACGTCCTTCACCGTGACCGTTCGCGGTCCTTCGTATACCACTGCTTTCATGATGACTTCTCTCGGTGTCGCGGTATGACCGCGGCACGGCGATGATGAGACGGCGCAAAGAGCCTGACTCTCGGAAGTTGCTACGACGGGGTCCGTGGCTCCGGCACGCCTCTACGGGCCGTTCGCCCGGATCAGATGGAACGGTGGTGCCGCCACCGGCCCGCCAGGCGGAGCTTCGGCGTCCGGCGGCGTGCCGTGCGAGTCCCCATCGGCCTCCGACGCGAAACAACCATTCCTCGATCGATCAGCGGATTTCTTCGCATCCAGCCGGCCACCGACCAAAGACGCATCTCCGACTCAGATCACCAGCTAGTCACCGTGGTCGTCCTGGAGCATGCGGCGACGTTCCTGTTCGCGCTTGGAGTAGGCGGCTGTCCGGATCGCCTCGTCGCTCTCCAAGCTCGATCCCAGCGCGCCGCCCACCGTGGCGACCGAAGCGACGAACCAGGACAACGTCAAGTATTCCGTGGCGTGCAGCGGGGTCCGTGTCAGGGAGGCGAACACTCGGTCGTTGAGGATGAACAGCGCCCACACCAAGTTGATGACCAACAAACCCACGTAGCAGACGAGCACCCCGATACCCACGGTCACGACCGTCGAGACGTTGTAGAGAGCTGACCGCTTCCTCGCCTCCGGCGAGGCCTCTGCCGTTCGATGCCACAGGTGCGCGTCCACGATCAGCCAGCCGATCATGAGCGCGACGGACCCGACCATGGCGATCACGAGGCGTGGCGTGCTCAGGGACGCGGCCAGGCTCCAGAGGGTGGAGTTCACGGTGGCGATCGCCCCCGTGGCGAGTGCGGCCGCCAGGGCTTTCGACAAGCCCGGCACCAACCGCCACGGCCGGTTGGCGCGGACCATACCGACGAGCACCCTGAGGTAACCGCGCGGCCCGCTGACGACGTAGCGCAGGTCGGCGGTCTCCTGTTCACCGACCGGGCCCGGATGGACAGGCGCGAGACGACTGACGAAGCGCCCGAGCGGCTGCGGAGGTTCCTCGGCCCCAGTGGCCCGCGGACCCGCCAAGCCGAGCACGGCTTCTTCCACCGCCCGCCGGGCCCTCCTCTGCAGCCGCAGGCCCCCCAGCGACGGAAGGGACAGCAGCGCCAAGCCGTGTTCGTGACTCAGTTCCACCACGAGCTTGAGCCCGTGTGAGTGCAGCGGAAGGTCGGTGAGGGCCACGACGATGTCCCAGTTCTCCGCACTTTTGCGGCCCATGATCCGGCGCATCAGGGTGGGCAGGTCCTCCGCCCCCGAGGTGAAGGGCTCACTGACCACCTCCACGTCGAACCGTCGCCCCCGGCCCGACTTTTCGGCGAGCCGAGCAGGCAGTGTCCGCGCCATGCGCTGCGCGATCTCCGTCGGCGCGTCCGGATCCGCCAGGAGAGCCACGACCGTAACGCCCTGCGACGACACCGGCATGGCTGGACCCTTCTCCTCGGCTGTCCCCGCGATCGCAAGTGCCCACAGGATGCCCCCGGGGTGGCGTCGGCGCCACGTGACACGCTGGCCCCCGCCGGCGCAGGTGCAGGCGGGGGCCAGACCTCCTCGTCCTCCCAGAACAGGGCCTGCTCTCACCACCAAGGGCACGATCGCGTGCGCCACCGCGAACATCCGCTCCGGCACCACTCCGGCTCGCGCCGCACGCTGCGCCACCGGCCACCCGCTTCGGTGTCCAACCCGGAAGGACGGATCGATCCGCGCCCACTGACTGGTCGTCGGCCACGAGCTGTGGGACCGCCCGCGCGACGAGATCGGCTGGCAGCAGGACCGCCTGTTCAACCTCGTCACCGTGATCACCTCGTTCATAGGCATCGGTTGCCTGTACGCGACGCTGTTCGTGCTCGGTCATGTCACCGTGGCGTTCCTGCTCACACTGGAGTCGCTGGGCCCCGCTCGTCGAGCACCAGCCCGATGCCGGGTACTACCTCTCCCCCGCTCGGTTCATCCCGCCCATGGGAACTGTCGGCGGTGCGCTGGGCGCCCGTTGGGAGGCGACCGTGTGGTGGGTCGGACCACTTACGTCAGGGGCAGGGTCAGCGCCAGGACACGGACTGGCCCGCCACTGGCCGGCGCCCCTCGGGGCCCGCGGTGCGGACCAGGTTGCCCGTCTGCTTCCGGTGCTCGTGCACGAGGCGGATCGCCATGGCACCTTCACCGGTTACTGAGGCCACCCGTTTGACCGAGCCGCTCCTGACGTCGCCGGCGGCGAAGACCCCGGGAAGGGCGGTCTCCAGCAGCAACGGACCACGGCCGAGTGCGGCCCACCGGGCCGCGTCGGCCGCAGCCTGGGCGTCGGTGCCGGTGAGGACGAAGCCCTTCTCGTTCAGCGGCAGCACACCCCTGGGCCATTCCGTGCGCGGCCGGGCCCCGATGAACACGAACAGCGCCGTGGCCCGCAACTCCCGGAGCTCACTGCTTGCGTTGTCCTTCACCATGAGCGACTCCAGCTTCTCCTCCCCGGAGACGCCCCGGACTTCGGTGTGGAGCAGCACCTCGATCCTCAGGTGCCGTTCCACCTGGTCGACCAGGTAGCGCGACATGTCCGCGTTGAGGTCACCGCCCCGGACGAGGAGGTGGACCCTGGTCGCGTAGTTCGCGAGGAACAGCGCCGCCTGCCCGGCGGAGTTTCCGCCGCCGACCACGGCGACCCGATCCGCTTGGCAGAGACTGGCCTCGTGGACGGTCGCCGCGTAGTAGACGCTGATGCCCTCCAGGCGGTCGATGCCGGGCACCTCAAGCCTGCGACACCACACGCCTGAGGCGAGAATCACGGCGCCCGTCCGGGTCCGGGACCCGTCTGTGAAGGTGACGACGTACTCGTCGTCCTGCGGGGTGAGCCCGCTGACCTGGGCCGGCACCATGAGGCGGGCACCGAGCTTGCGGGCCTGGAACACCGCGCGTTCGATGAGCTCGCCCCCGGAGACGCCCGACGGGAGGCCAAGGTAGTTCTCGATGCGAGGGGCAGTGTCAGGTTGAGCCGGTGGCCTTGGGGCTGGGGTGATCGTCAGGTTTGTTGATCACCAGAGGGGCGGCCGTGGAGACCGGAGCGACGGTGTCGTACCAGGGTTTCCGGTTCCCGGCGGAGATCATCTCCCATGCGGTGTGGCGGTACCACCGCTTCCCCCTGTCGTACCGCGAAGTCGAGGAGCTGCTGCTCGCGCGCCGGAGCGTCGTCTCCCACGAGACGGTCCGGCAGTGGTGCGACCGGCTCGGCCCCCGGTACGCCGCGGCCCTGCGCCGCCGCCGTCCCAGGCCGGCGACAAGTGGCATCTCGGCGAGGCGTTCGTGAAGATCGGCGGGGTGCGGCACCACCTGTGGCGGGCCGTGGGCCAGGACGGTACCGTGCTCGACATCCTGTTCCAGTCCCGGCGCGACGCGGCGGCCGCGAAGCGGTTCCTGGCCAAGCTCATGAAGAAGCAATGCCGGGTGCCCCGGGTGCTGGTCACCGACAAGCTGAAGAGCTACGGCATCGCGCACCGCGAGCTGATGTCGTCGGTCGAGCATCGCTCCCGCAAGGGCCTGAACAACCGGGCCGAGAACAGCCACCAGCCGACGAGGCAGCGTGAACGCGCCATGAAGGGCTTCCGCTCGGCCGGCGGAACCCAAAGGTTCCTGTCCGCGTTCAGCCAGATCTCACCGCACTTCCGGCCCCGCCACCTGATGGCCGCACCCGACTACCGCGCCGAGATGCAGCATCGCTTCACCACCTGGAACCAGATCACCGGGACCACCGCCATGCCCGCCACGGCCTGACCCAGAGCCCACCACCTCACCCCACCTCGACCTGAGACCCCATCAGCCATCCTGCTTATGGACAACTTGACAACACCCTTCCAGCACCAGGCGCTGGAGCTCGGCCCGTTCGAGGGCTTCGACCTCCCACTGAACTGGCTGGTCGGCGTCGAAGCCGTACCGGCGGGCGAAGGCCGGCCAGCGCGGGTCGTCGCGCTTCCCTTCGGCTGCAGGTAGGCCGCAGGCCTGCATCTGGTCGTAGGTGAGGAGAGCCCGCTCGACCTTCGCCCAGCAGTTGGTGCGCGCGACCCAGTCGCGTTGGATGTCGTCGCCGGAGCAGTCGAAGTCTCCGATGTAGAGCAGGACCGCGGGGCGCGGATCGCGGGCGGTGCGCACCCGAACGATGTCGACGTAGGACTGCGAGCTGAAGCCCCGTATGACCAGCACCGGGATGCCGAGGGCGGCAAGCCAGTCGGTGAACATGCGGCGCAGGGCGTCCTAATGGGCGTCGAAGGGGCGGTACGGAGCTCTGATGCGGGCCAGTGGCCTCGATCCCCGTGACCAGACGGGGGCGGCGGACAGGACCAGACGTCGCCCCTCCCCGTGCTGTCCTGGTACAGGAGGCCGGTTCTTTGCGCGGGCCAGGCAAGTGTGGATGTGCCGGCAGTTGCCTTGGCCAGTCACATGCCGAGCACCCGTCGGGTCTCGGCGGCGATCTGCTGTGTCTCGCCGGTTGCGACCACGAGGACCGGGACACCTCTCCCCGCCTGATCGATGCGTCGGAGGCCTTCCCGCATCAAATCTTCCAGTTCGGGGACGAGCAGCCCGCCTCGTACACCGAGAACAGTCAGAGCCGAGCAGATCTCCTCGCGTACCTCGGGTTGGTCTTCGCCGATCTCCCCGGTGAAGACCAGCGCGTCCAGCCGGTCCAGCGAGGCGGCCATCGAGGCGATGCCCCTGCGGCAGCTGAGTGTGAACGTCGCCAGCGCCAACGCGGCCGCGGCATCACCCTCCGCGCGGGCGCGCACCAGGTCCCGGGTGTCTCCCGAGGTACCGGAGAGGCCGAGCAGACCGGAATGCCGGTGGAGCGTGTCATCCAATTCGTCCGTGCTCAGACCGTGCCGCCGCTGCAGCCACAGCAGCGCGCCGGGGTCGAGGCTGCCGCTGCGCCGGCTCATCACCAGGCCTTCCAGCGGAGTGAGGCCCATGGTGGTGTCCACGCTGCGTCCGTTCCGGACGGCGCAGGCCGAGCAGCCGCCGCCCATGTGCACGAGCACGACCTGGAGGTTGTCGACGGGTCGGCGCAGGCCCTGCGCCGACCTCTGCAGTGCCCACGAGTAGGAAAGCCCGTGGAAGCCGTACCGGCGCAGCCCGTATTCGGCTCGCCATCGCTCCGGCACGGCGTACGTGCGCGCCTGTGCCGGCAGATCCTTGTGAAAGACAGTGTCGAAGCAGGCGACATGAGGAACGTCGGGCAGGAGTTCTCGTGCGGCATCGACCACAGGCAGGGCAGGGGTCACGTGCAGCGGCGCGAGATCGGCGACGTCCGCCAGCAGAGCCCGTACGCGTGCGTCGATCAGCGTATGTCCAGTCAGGTGCGGACCGCTGTGGACGATGCGGTGACCAACCGCCGCAGGAGCGGGCACCTCGCTGAGGAAGTTCCGCAGTTCCGCCGCCGCAGCAGGCCCCGGGGGCTCCGAGGCGTCTCGATCCGCCACCCGTTCACCGTCCGCCGCGAACAGAGCGATGTGAAGGCTCGAAGAGCCAGCATCGAGGACCAGTACGTGACCATCACGGCTCTCGTGGGAGTGGTCAGCACTCATCACACACCTCCAGTGCACTCGCGTCCTCCGGCACGGTGCGCCCGCCACGCAGCAACGGCCCAGTACAGGTTCCCCGCCATCGCTTCGCGCCACTCCGGCAGCGCAGAGTCTCCGCTATTGCTCGCGGAACGGTAAGAACTCGGCAGGTTGCGGACGTCCAGGGACTCAGCGGTGACGACCTGCCAGGTCGTGCCGTTGATGAACCCGACGGCCGCGGTGGCGAAGACGTCCGCCAGGGCGCGGGACAGGCTCGGGGATCCGGATCCGGATGCCGGGGCGGCTCGCGTGCAGGGTCCCGGGGAACAGCGCCCAGGACCAGGCGGACGTGCGCAGCCCTGGCACCGCGTAGCGCTCGTGCCTGGATTCCTCCCCGGGCGCCGGACGGCCGACGACGGGCGAACCAGAGGCTCTTCGTCCTGCGTGGCCTGTGCCTGACGGCGCCGGCCACCGCCTGCCGCACCCGGCGCCGCAGACGCCGGGAGCCGAGGGCGGGCGTGAGACAGTGCGACCCTGTGCTCAGGGTCGGCCTCGGTGCGGACCGGGTTGTGCTCCGCCCGGCTCGGCAGGTCGGTGAGGAAGACGCCGATGTCCCAGTCGCCGTCCTCCGGGCGGGTGCCGACGTTTCGGCCACGTCGGACACGTCGACCTGCTCGTTCGCCGCCAGGGGCGCCGTCGGTGTCCGCCTGCCAGCGGATGCCCCTGGCGGTGCGGCGGCGCGGTTCCTCCCGCGGGCCGGGGGCGAGGTCCCGGACCGTCTCGGAGGGCAGATCCCGGGTCGGCACCAGGACGGGCCGCAGGTTCCTGCCGTTCGTGTCCGCGTCGGGCTGTCTCATAACCCTTGTCCTGCCGCCGGGTAGGCCTCGGTGATGTCGCGCCTCGCCGCTTCCCCCAGGCTGCCACCACAGGGAGGGATCCGCTCGTCCACCCGTTCGCCCAGCACGCCGCGCCTGCAGACCGGGGCACCCCTAGCATGCTGACTGTGCGACCCAATATCCCGAAGATCGAGGGCGGCCGGTTGCAGGGCCTCCTGCAGCTCATCGAGGACGGCATCCACCTCGTCGTCGCGGCGCTCCTCGTACTGCTCGCGGGGCTCCTGACCGTCGGGGTCGTCCATGACGTCATCAGCTCGATCCCGGGGCCGTACCGCGAGGAGACGGTCGTTCTCACCGCCCTGGACAACAGCCTGGTGCTGTTCATCGTGGCCGAGCTGCTTCACACTGTCCGCCTCACCATCAGGAACCGGATCCTCGACGCGGAGCCGTTCCTCGTCGTCGGCCTGATTGCCGGCATCCGCAAGGTGCTCATCGTGACGGCCGAGGCGGAGAAGTCCTTCCGGTGGAACGTCGAGGGGATCGAACTGCTCGTCCTGGCGGGGCTGATCCTCGTGATGGCGACAGCGGTCTACGTGTGGCGGCGCTCGACACGGCCGGGAGACTACTTCCCGCTCCAGGAGGCGCGGCGCTCCCCGTCGCCGGAGCCGTCACCCACCCCGGTACGCGGGTCCTGATCCATCACCTTCCGCAGCCACGGCCGCCCGCACCCGCTGCTCCTCGCGAGCGGAGCCGACGTCCCGTTCCAGGGGTGTGCGGCTCACAGCTGTCGCGAGGTCCTCCAAGGCGCGCTTCTGCAGTTCCGCCCCGCGCCGTAGCACCGGGCTCCGGTCCCCGGCGTCACCCTCCCACGCGTGGAGCGCCTCCTCCACGCGCCCCCAGTCCGGATTCCTGTGCTCGCGCACGTCGACTGCCGCCTGCGCGGTGTCTGCCTCCAAGGCCTCGGCGAACCGCTCCGCCTCGGGGGCGAAACGGCTGTCGGCCCGCGGGACGTGGCTCTCCATGAGCATCGCCGCCCGGTCGAGTCCCTTGAGCGCCTCCTGCGCCTCCTCCGCCTCGCGCGATGTCAGACCCCTGGGGCGGACCGGTTCCTGCCTTGCCTGGTCGTAGGCCTCCTGCCAGGCGGCACGTGCCTTCCTACTAGCCAGCAGGGCCCTGCGCATGTCGGCGCGATGCTCCCGGGTCGGTTCGGCGTAGCTGCGGAGCACTGCGGCCGCGTAACGGCCGTTGGCGGCCAGCCAGTCCGCCAACCGGCCCGGCAGCCGGGGGGTCTCCCATGCGGGGAACACCGCGTACGCCAGCATTGCCAGGGCCCCGCCGAGCAGGGTGAGCACCACCCGCTCCGGGACCGTCTGCTCCCATGCCTGGCCGCCCATGCCGAGCAGGAAGACGACGTACGCGGCAGTGAAGCACTGGGAGTAGGCGTAGCCGGTACGGATCAGCGTGTACGACAGGGCCGCCGAGACCACCGCCAGCGCGCCGAACACATGGGCCTCCGGGCCCAGGGCCCGCACCATCCCGGTGGCGAGCGCGACCCCCGCCAGGGTCCCGGCGAGACGGGCCACCGCACGCGCGTACGTCCGGTGGAAGTCCGGCCGCATCACCATCACCGAGGCGATGGGCGCCCAGTAGCCGTGGTCCAGGGGTAGCCGGGAAGCGATCAGATAGCCGAGCGTGGCCACCGCCGCCAGGCGGACGGCGTGCCGGAACACGGGCGAGTCCCGGCGGAGCTCATGGCGGACCGCCCGGACGACGACCGGGAGCAGCCGGAACATTGTCGGGCGCACCAGGAACTGGACGCTCGCGGGGCCGGGCGGCGTAGGCGCTTTGTCGCGCGCGCCGCCGCTCCCGGCGATCTCCAACGCCTCGGCGAGCAGTTCCACAAGCCGTTCGGCGGCCTGCCGGGCAGGCCCCTCCAGCGCCTCGTCCTCCTCGTCGACGCGCAGGACGTCCGCACTCCTGGGCGACACCTCGGCGGGAGTGCCGCGGCGGATCGAACGGGCGGCCGCGTCCAGGACGTCGGCGGCCGCGTCGAGCAACTCCCGTGCGCGGTCCCGCCCGGGCCCCTCCGCCGGGGCGCCGACGTCCGGGTCGGCGAGCGCGGCGACGACCGGCAGAATGCGCTCGGCAAGGCCACGGGGGCCGTGGAGGACGGGGGGACGGGTGCGGGCCTGTGATGGCGTCACGGCGGCCGCGTCCCGGGCCCTCATCAACGGCTCCGGGTCGAACGGGGCGGTCGGGTCGTGCCGCAGCCGGCGGGCGTAGTCCGCCACGGCGGCCAGGGCGTCGGCGAGCGCATCACGATGCGCCCCCCAACGGCGGATCGGGAACAGTAAGATCAGCACGGCCTGCGCCATGCCTCCGAGCGCGATGACCCCGGCGTGTTCCAGGGCTCGCCCGACGCTCGTGGGCAGGGTGATGGTCACCAGCATGCTGCCGACCGTCGTCGCTGCGACGATCCCAACGGTCGATCCGAGGGCCCACGCCATCCCCGCGGCAAAGGCCCATACGGCCAGCAGTGGGAGGAACGTCACGAGTCGCCCCGCCGCCAGGTAGCCCACGAAGGTGCTGAGCGCCAGACCCGCGCCCGCGCCGAGCGCGATCACCTTGCGCGGACGCCAGGTGCGCTGGAAGGTGGCCCCACCCGCGGAGTAGGCACCGAGGGCGGCGGACGCCGCGTACGCAGGGGAGACCAGCCACAGCGTCGGCCCGATGACGATCGCCACCCCAGCAGCCGTGCGCAGCGCGAGCAGGGGCTCCAGCCGCGTCTCCTCGATCGTGAGCCCGGATCGTACGACCTCCCCGAAGGTCCGCAGCCACCTCACGGGTGCGAGCCTAACGGGAACGCCCTGCCGGGGCGCGTCGGCCGCGCCGCCGCCTCCTGGCGGCACCGCGCTCGGCGGACGCGCGCCCCCAAGGCCGCGACCTACGCTCCCGAACCGGCACCCTCGCGTACATTCGCGATCGATGACCACACCCCCGACACCGGATGTTCAGCCCTGGCGGCCGCGGCTCGGCGTCGTCCTCGTGGCCGATCCGGGATGGCCGACGGAGGCCACGAAGCGGCTGAAGAAGGGTGACGGACCTGCCCGGGACAACACCCGCCCCGTCATCGCCATGATCAACCCGCCGGAGCACATCGCGCTGCTGTCGCCATGCTGGAGCCTCGTGCGCGTCGCCCGCCGGCTGAGGGGGGGGCGGCCCTACTTCGGCGGGCGTGGGCTGGTCCGAAGGGCCGCCACGTGCAGCCGGGACTTCCGGCACGCCGCCCATGGTAAGCGGCGATGCCGGTACGCGCGGCCGGGAGCCATTTGTGCCGGTATCGGTTCACTTCGAGGGCTGGTCACCGTGGTCGTCCTGGAGCAAGTGACGACGTTCCTGTTCGCGCTTGGAGTAGGCGGCTGCCCGGATCGCCTCGTCGCTCTCCAAGCCAGAGCCCAGCGCGCCGCCCACCGTGGCGACCGAAGCGACGAACCAGGACAACGTCAAGTACTCCGTGGCGTGCAGCGGGGTTTGTGTCAGGGAGGCGAACACTCGGTCGTTGAGGATGAACAGCGCCCACACCAAGTTGATGACCAACAAACCCACGTAGCAGACGAGCACCCCGATACCCACGGTCACGACCGTCGAGACGTTGTAGAGAGCCCTCCTCTGCCTCGCCTCCGGCGAAACCTCTGCCGTTCGATGCCACAGCTCCCCGTCCACGATCAGCCAGCCGATCATGAGCGCGACGGACCCGACCATGGCGATCACGAGGCGTGGCGTGCTCAGGGACGCGGCCAGGCTCCAGAGGGTGGAGTCCAGGGTGGCGATCGCCCCCGTGGCGAGTGCGGCCGCCAGGGCTTTCGACAAGCCCGGCACCAACCGCCACGGCCGGTTGGCGCGGACCATACCGACGA
>NZ_JBITSN010000009.1:277177-331750 GCF_044540975.1 Streptomyces sp. NPDC085927 | reverse complement strand
ACGCCCGGTTACATTCCGAACCCGGAAGCTAAGCCTTACAGCGCCGATGGTACTGCAGGGGGGACCCTGTGGGAGAGTAGGACGCCGCCGAACAAATCTTGAAAAGGGTTGGACCCCGAACTTCGGTTCGGGGTCCAACCCTTTTTTGTTCTGCGTCACTTGAAGTTCACGTTGCGCAACGAGCATCGTTCCCATGGGTACTGCTGCACTGCTCAGGGCCGCCGGTGTCGGAATCGGTGACGAGGTGGTCGTGTCCGCCTTCGGTAACGTGGAAGTCGCCGAGGCCGTCACTCTCGCAGGTGCGTTGCCGGTGTTCGCCGAGATAGATCCGGCGACCTACTGCCTCGCGCCGGCCGCCGTGGAAGCGGCCCTCACCCCCCGCACGGCGGCCGTCGTCGCCGTGCATCGCTTCGGCAGGCACGCCGACCTCGCGCGGTTGCACGCTCTCGGACAGCGACACGGCCTGCTCGTGCTGGAGCTCGGGGAGTCCGAGGCTCCGTACGACGAGGTGGCCCGGCGCAGGGAGCGGGCAGCCTACCTCGATGCGAAACTGCGGGGTGTGCGGACGCCCGACGGGGGCGACGGGCACACCTACCAGCAGTACGTCGTGCGGATTCCAGGAAACGGACGACCTGACCGGGACGCCTTCGCACGAGCCGTGCGGGCCAAGGGAGTCGAATGCAGGGTGCCGGTGAAGACGCCTGTGCACCGGCTGCCGGAGTTCCGGCGGTGCGTGTCCCTGCCCGAGACCGAACGGGCTGCCGATGAGACGCTCGCCCTGCCCGTGGACGCTTCGTTGACCAAGCGGGACATGCAGCGCGTCGCGTCGGCGTGCAACGCACTGGGCGGGCTGCTGCAGCCGGCTGTCTGAACCGCGGCCGAGGACCGGCCGGGGACCGGTGGTTGGGAGCACGGGCTGCTCAGGGTATGATCTACTCCGTTGCCAGGCGGGAAACCGCAGACAGCAACAGGCCCCTATAGCTCAGTCGGTAGAGCGTCTCCATGGTAAGGAGAAGGTCAACGGTTCGATTCCGTTTGGGGGCTCCGAACAGAAAGGCCCCGCCCTCCCGGGCGGGGCCTTTCTCATGCCCGGATCCGATCCGGCACGGCAGGTCTGATCCAGCTCACTCCTGGTGGAGTTCCGGGACGCGCATGGCGAGGATCGCCATGTCGTCGGAGGGGGCGTCGGAGGCGAAGCGTTCCACCGCGCGCATGATGCGGGCGGCGACCGCGCCGGCGGTCAGACCCGTACAGGTCGTCAGGACGTCGGCGAGGCCGTCGTCACCGAGCATGCGCGAGCCCTCACGGCGCTCGGTGACACCGTCGGTGACACACAGCAGGACGTCGCCCGGATCGAGCGTGACCGTCTGCTCGTACAGCTCCAGGTCCTCCAGGACGCCGAGGAGGGGCTGGGGCTCGGCTGCGGGTTCGACGGTGCCGTCCTGGCGCAGGCGCAGCGGCAGCGGGTGGCCGGCGCACACCACTTTCAGGTCCGCGCTGCCGTCCTCCCGCGGGCGCAGCTCGCCGTAGAGCAGGGTGAGGAAGCGGCTGCGGGCGCCCTCGTCGAGGATGGCGGAGTTCAGGCGCTCGAGGACCGCAGGGCCGCTGAGGCCCTCGCGGGCCAGCAGTCTCAGGGCGTGCCGGGCCAGACCGGTGACGGCCGCGGCGTTCGGACCCGTACCGCAGACGTCGCCGATGGCGAAGCCGTAGGTGCCGTCGCTGATCGGGAACAGGTCGTAGAAGTCGCCGCCGACCTCGTTGCCCTCGCCGGCCGCGCGGTAGATGACCTCGACCTCGACGCCGTCGATGTCGGGGAGCTCCGGCGGCAGGAGACTGCGCTGGAGGGACTGGCTGATGGCCGTGCGCTCGGAGTAGAGACGGGCGTTGTCCAGGGCCAGGGCGGCCCTGCGGGAGAGGTCCTCGGCGAGTTCCAGGATCTCCTGGCGGAAGTGTTCGTCGGTCGGCTTGCCGAGCGTCAGCATGCCGATGACGCGGTTACGGGCGACCAGCGGGAGGACCACCGTCTCGCCGCCGACCGCGGAGGCCGTGGTGAGGGTGGGACCGATGCCGGAGGTGACCTGGCCGCTCGGGCCGCTGGACAGGCCCAGACTGCGCATGGACGAGCGCAGGGCCGCCTGATGGGCGACCTCGCCGGGCGCCGACCAGACGCGGGCGCCGGGGGCGGGGACCGGATCGGGCGGGGCGATCTTCGAGAGCAGGGACTTGATGCCGTCGATGAGCTCCTCGTCCTCGTGCAGCACGTAGGAGAGGTACGGCTCGGACGCCTGGTCGGCGATCGTGTAGACGGCACACCAGGTGGCCAGGGTGGGAACGGTCATCTGGGCCATGAGGGCCAGGGTCTGGTCGCGGTCCAGGGTGCCGGCCAGCAGGTCGGACGCCTCGACGAGGAAACTCAGCGAACCCCGGCGCAGTCGCTCCAGCTCGCCCAGGCGGGCCGACTCGACGGCCAGGGCGATACGGTCGGCGGCGAACTGGAGGCGCAGCGCCTCCTCGTTGGAGTACCGGCCGGCCCCCTCCGCGGCGACGCCGAGGGAGCCCGTGAGGCGGCCCTCGACCTTGAGCGGAACCGTGACGACCGAGCGCATCCCGGTGCCGTTGAGGAGCGGGACCGCACCGGGCAGGGAGGAGAGGTCGTCATGGACGGCCGGCATGCGGGCGGAGCCGTAGCGGCCGGATCCGGCCTCCACCGGGACGCGGGCGAAGCGCTGACGGGCGGAGGGCAGGCCGGTGGAGGCACGTACCTCGAGTTCGGTCTCGTCATCGGTGGCGAGGAGCAGGAAGGCGGAGTCACCGTCGAGCATGTCGCGGGCGCGTTCCACCGTGCGCTGGAGGAGGCCGTCGAGGTCGTCCGGGGCGGGCGAGCCGATGAACACCTCGAAGGGGTCGGCGCTCTGGCTCTCGGAGGAGCCGGCCGAGTCGGCGGAGGGACCTCGCAACGGGGTCTGCAGGACCGCCCGTTCGTGCTCCCTGACGAGAAGGCACACGGTTGACGGATCGCCGTCCGTGTCGCGGACACGGAGGTGCGAGGCGTAGACGGGAACCACCCGGCCGCTGGTGTCCCTTATGCCGTAGCTGCCTTCCCAGCGGGAGAGTTGGAGCGCCTCCGCGATGCCGGTGCCGGTGCCGGGAGTGTGCGGCCAGGCGGCGAGGTCGGTGAGCGGCTTGCCGGTGACCTGGTCGGCCGTGTAGCCGAAGAGTTCCTCCGCGTCCTCGTTCCAGGAGGAGATCGCGCCGATCCGGTCGATCTGCACGACGGCGACACGGACCCGGGCGTCGGCGATCGGGAGGAGTTCGGACGGCAGCGCCGGGCCGGCCGAACGGGCGCCCACCGGGCGGTCGGGGACGTCGAGCTGGAACCAGACGGTCTTGTGGGCGGGGGTGTACTCCACGCCCCAGCGGCCGGCCAGGGCCGCGCAGAGCTGGAGGCCGCGCCCGCCCTCGCGGTCGGGGCTGCCCATGCCGGAGGCCGGGCCCTGAAGCGGGACCTCACGCTCCGGATACCGGTCGGTCACCTCGATCCGTACGCCCTCGTCGCAGCGCAGGCACAGCAGGTCGGCCCAGGTGCCGGCGTGGATCACGGCATTGGTCACGAGCTCACTGGTGAGGACCACGGCGTCGTCGATGATGTCGGCGAACCCCCATCCCTGGAGGGTGTCGCGGACGAAGGAGCGGGCACTCGCGACCGAGCGTCCGACGGGCTCGAAGCTGGCGGCCGCGCGCGCGGTGATCACAGAACTCCTCGACCGGTTCTCGACGGGCATGCTCCCATGGCCGACCGGCTCGGGCCGCTGGCGCGGCAGGCCGCTCGCCGGCCGAGGGTCCGGGGGCTGTTCCCCCGGGATCAGTCCGCTGGTCATGTGTGCGGCCGCCCTCCGATGCCCGCTCGTCTCCGTGTCACAGCCCGGACCGGACGGACCGGCGTGGCTGGACAGCCGGATGCAAGGTTACTTACCTTCGCGGTCCGAGCGGAGGCCGGTCCGCTGTGTTTCCGTCGGAAGGTGTCCGACGTCCGGAGAGAGTGCGGACGGTGTGCGAAGCTGCCGAACTGTTATGGCCTGCTTCGGCGGGGGTGAAACACTGGGCAGGCCGGTTGTTGCGAAGGCCGGACAGGGCGGGTGCCCTCCGGGCCGGACGGCGGCCCGGGTAGAGCCCTGGCAGGCAGGGCAGGTATCGCAGTAGTACACGCATATGCACGAGTAAGCACAGTAGACATAAGCAGTCAGCAGTCACAGGTACGCCGTGCGGCGGTACCCGAGTACAGCAGTAACGGTCGACCCCTGCGGGAGGGACACAGTGGAGTCTGGCGCAGCGACGCGGGGCACGAACACGCGCGCGAAAGGCGGACAGTCCCCTGGCAAGCAGGGCAGGTCCCGGGGCGGGACCACCATGGTGGACACCGCGGCCCTGAACCGCCTGATGGTCGCCCTGGTGGCGATGCGGGACGGGAATTTCCGCAAGCGGCTCACGGTGTCCGGCGACGGCGTGATGGCGGAGATCGCGGCGGTTTTCAACGAGGTGGCCGACCGCAATCTCCATCTGACGGGTGAACTGGCGCGGGTGCGGCGCACGGTGGGGCGGGAGGGGAAACTCACCGAGCGCCTGGAGACGGGAGCCTGTGAGGGCTCCTGGTCCAGCGCGATCGACAACTCGAACGCGCTGGTGGACGATCTGGTGCGGCCCGTCTCCGAGGTCAGCCGGGTGCTGTCGGCGGTGGCCGAGGGTGATCTGTCACCGCGGATGGAGCTGCGGGCGCAGCTGGGCGACGGGCAGGGGCAGCCGCTGCGCGGCGAGTTCCTGAAGGTCGGGCGTACCGTCAACAACCTGGTCGACCAGTTGTCGACCTTCACCGACGAGGTCACGCGGGTGGCCAGCGAGGTCGGCACCGAGGGCAAGCTGGGCGGTCAGGCCCGGGTGCGGGGCATGTCCGGTTCGTGGAAGGACCTCACGGACTCGGTCAACACCATGGCCGAACGGCTGACGGCGCAGGTGCGCGACATCGCGCTGGTGACGACGGCGGTCGCCCGGGGCGATCTGTCCCGCAAGGTCACCGTGCATGTCGAAGGCGAGATGCTGGAGCTGAAGAACACCGTCAACACGATGGTGGACCAGCTCTCGGCGTTCTCCTCCGAGGTGACCCGCGTCGCGCGCGAGGTGGGCACCGAGGGTGCGCTGGGCGGGCAGGCGCAGGTGTCCGGGGTGGACGGCGTGTGGAAGGAGCTCACCGACTCCGTCAACACCATGGCCGGGAACCTGACGGCCCAGGTGCGCGGGATCGCGGAGGTGACGACCGCGGTCGCCAACGGCGATCTGTCGCGGAAGGTGACCGTTCCGGCACGTGGCGAGGTCGCGCAGCTGGCCGAGACGATCAACCAGATGACCGAGACGCTGAAGATCTTCGCGGACGAGGTCACCCGGGTCGCCAACGAGGTCGGGGCCGAGGGGCAGCTGGGCGGCCAGGCGAACGTGCCCGGTGCCGCCGGTACCTGGAAGGACCTGACGGACTCCGTCAACACGGTGTTCCGCAACCTGACCACGCAGGTGCGGGACATCGCCGCGGTGACGACGGCGGTGGCCAACGGCGACCTGTCGCAGAAGGTCACCGTGGACGTGGCCGGTGAGATGCTGGAGCTGAAGAACACCGTCAACACGATGGTCGACCAGCTGTCCGCCTTCGGTGCCGAGGTCACACGCGTGGCGCGCGAGATCGGTGTCGAGGGCGAGCTGGGCGGTCAGGCGCAGGTGCCGGGGGCGGCGGGCACCTGGAAGGACCTGACGGACTCCGTCAACACCGCGTTCCGCAACCTCACCGGTCAGGTGAGGAACATCGCCCAGGTGACGACGGCGGTGGCCAACGGCGACCTGTCCCAGAAGGTCACCGTGGACGTGTCCGGCGAGATGCTCCAGCTGAAGAACACCGTGAACACGATGGTGGACCAGCTGTCGAGCTTCGCCGACCAGGTCACGCGTATGGCCCGGGACGTGGGCACGGAGGGCCGGCTGGGCGGTCAGGCCAGGGTGGACGGTGTATCGGGCACCTGGAAGGAACTCACCGACTCCGTCAACTCGATGGCGTCCAATCTGACCGGTCAGGTGCGCAACATCGCCCAGGTCACGACGGCGGTGGCCCGGGGCGACCTGTCGCAGAAGATCGACGTCGACGCGCGCGGGGAGATCCTCGAGCTGAAGAACACCATCAACACGATGGTGGACCAGCTGTCGTCGTTCGCCGACCAGGTCACGCGGGTGGCCCGCGAGGTGGGCACGGAGGGCCGGCTCGGTGGCCAGGCCCAGGTGCCCGGCGTCGCCGGCGTGTGGCGCGACCTCACCGACTCGGTGAACGGCATGGCCGGCAACCTCACCGCGCAGGTCCGCAACATCGCCCAGGTGGCGACCGCGGTGGCCCGGGGCGACCTGTCGCAGAAGATCACCGTGGACGCGCGCGGGGAGATCCTCGAGCTCAAGAACACGCTGAACACGATGGTGGACCAGCTGTCGTCGTTCGCCGAGGAGGTCACGCGGGTGGCCCGCGAGGTGGGTACGGAGGGGATCCTCGGCGGTCAGGCCGAGGTGCAGGGCGTCTCCGGCACCTGGAAGGACCTCACCCAGTCGGTGAACGGCATGGCGAACAACCTGACCCTCCAGGTGCGCAACATCGCCGAGGTCACCACCGCGGTCGCCAAGGGCGATCTCTCGAAGAAGATCACCGTCGACGCCAAGGGCGAGATCCTCGAACTCGTCACCACCGTCAACACGATGGTGGACCAGCTGTCGTCGTTCGCCGAGCAGGTGACCCGGGTGGCCCGCGAGGTGGGCACCGAGGGCATCCTGGGCGGTCAGGCGCACGTGCCCGGGGTCACGGGCATCTGGAAGGACCTGAGCGACAACGTCAACCTGATGGCCAAGAACCTGACCACGCAGGTGCGCAACATCTCCCAGGTGTCCGCCGCGGTCGCCAACGGTGACCTCACGCGGGAGGTCACCATCGAGGCGCGCGGTGAGCTGGCGCAGTTCGCCGACACCATCAACATCATGGTGAAGACGCTGAGGGCGTTCGCCGAGCAGGTCACCAAGGTGGCCCGCGAGGTGGGTACGGACGGCATCCTCGGTGGCCAGGCGCAGGTGCCGGGTGTGGCCGGTACGTGGAAGGACCTCACCGAGTCCGTGAACCGGATGGCGTCCAATCTGACCGGCCAGGTGCGCAACATCGCCATGGTGACCACGGCCATCGCCAAGGGCGACCTGACCAAGAAGATCGACATCGACGCGCGCGGGGAGATCCTCGAGCTGAAGACCACCATCAACACGATGGTGGACCAGCTGTCGTCGTTCGCCGAGGAAGTCACGCGGGTGGCCCGCGAGGTGGGCACGGAGGGGCAGCTCGGCGGGCAGGCACGCGTGCGTGACGTCGACGGCACCTGGCGGGACCTGACCGAGTCCGTGAACGAGATGGCGGGGAACCTGACCCGCCAGGTGCGCGCCATCGCACGCGTGGCGACCGCGGTGACCCGCGGCGACCTGAACCTGAAGATCGACGTGGACGCGTCCGGGGAGATCCAGGAGCTCCAGGACTACATCAACAAGATGATCGCCAACCTGCGCGACACCACGATCGCCAACAAGGAGCAGGACTGGCTGAAGGGCAATCTGGCCCGCATCTCCGGGCTGATGCAGGGCCGCCGGGACCTGGAGGACGTGGCCTCGCTGATCATGAGCGAGCTGACGCCGGTGGTCTCCGCGCAGCACGGCGCGTTCTTCCTCTCGATGCCCCTGGTCGACGGGGAGGACGTGAGCGCCACCGACGACGACCAGTACGAGCTGCGCATGCTCGGTTCGTACGGCTACTCGCTGGGCTCGATGCCGACGTCGTTCCGGCCCGGTGAGGGGCTCATCGGGACGGCCGCCATGGAGAAGCGCACGATCCTGGTGGCGAACGCGCCCAGCGGTTACCTGAAGATCTCCTCAGGGCTGGGGGAGGCGCCGCCCGCCCAGGTGATCGTGCTTCCGGTGCTGTTCGAGGGGACCGTGCTGGGCGTCATCGAACTGGCCTCGTTCACCCCGTTCACGCACATCCAGAAGGACTTCCTCAACCAGATCGCCGAGATGATCGCGACCAGCGTCAACACCATCTCGGTGAACACCAAGACGGAGCTGCTGCTGGCGCAGTCGCAGGAGCTGACCGAGCAGCTCCGGGAGCGTTCGGCCGAGTTGGAGCAGCGGCAGAAGGCGCTCCAGGCGTCCAACGCCGAACTGGAAGAGAAGGCCGAGCTGTTGGCCCGGCAGAACCGCGACATCGAGGTCAAGAACACCGAAATCGAGGAGGCGCGGCAGGTCCTGGAGGAGCGCGCCGAGCAACTCGCGGTCTCCATGCGCTACAAGAGCGAGTTCCTGGCCAACATGTCGCACGAGCTGCGCACTCCGCTCAACTCGCTGCTGATCCTGGCCAAGCTGCTCGCGGACAACCCCGAGGGGAATCTCTCCCCGAAGCAGGTCGAGTTCGCCGAGACCATCCACGGCGCCGGCTCCGACCTGCTGCAGCTGATCAACGACATCCTCGACCTGTCGAAGGTCGAGGCGGGCAAGATGGACGTCTCCCCGACGCGCATCGCGCTCGTCCAGCTCGTGGACTACGTGGAGGCCACCTTCCGCCCGCTGACCGCGGAGAAGGGCCTGGACCTGTCGGTGCGGGTCTCCCCGGAGCTGCAGGCCACGCTGCACACCGACGAGCAGCGGCTGCTGCAGGTGCTGCGCAACCTGCTGTCCAACGCGGTGAAGTTCACCGACTCCGGGTCCGTCGAGCTGGTCATCCGCCCGGCCCGCGACGATGTCCCGCAGGCCATCAGGGAGCAGTTGCTGGAGGCCGGTTCGCTGACCGACCCGGACGCCGACCTGATCGCGTTCTCGGTGTCCGACACGGGCATCGGGATCGCCGCCAGCAAGATGCGGGTGATCTTCGAGGCGTTCAAGCAGGCGGACGGCACGACCAGCCGCAAGTACGGCGGCACGGGGCTCGGGCTGTCCATCTCCAGGGAGATCGCCCAACTGCTCGGCGGTGAGATCCACGCACAGAGCGAGCCGGGCCGCGGTTCGACGTTCACGCTGTATCTCCCGCTGCATCCGAGCGAGTTGCCGCCGCACGGCTACCCGCAGTCCATGCCGGCCCTGGAGGGCGGCACTCCCGCGTCGGCCGATTCCTCCGGTGCGACGGTGGAGGCACCGGCCGAGGTGACGCCGTACCGGGAGGACCGGAACGGCCCGGCCTCTCTGTTCCGGCGGCGCCGCAGGCCCCTGCCCGAGCTGGAGCAGCGGCCCGCGCCGCAGCAGCCGGAGCAGCAGTGGCTGGGCACGCCGGCCACGGAGCGGGAGCAGGATCCGACGTCCCGGTCGCAGCGCGGTATCCGGTTCGGCGGGCAGAAGGTGCTGATCGTCGACGACGACATCCGCAATGTGTTCGCGCTGACCAGCGTCCTCGAACAGCACGGCCTGTCCGTGCTGTACGCGGAGAACGGCCGCGAGGGCATCGAGGTGCTGGAGCAGCACGACGACGTGGCGGTCGTCCTGATGGACATCATGATGCCCGAGATGGACGGATACGCGACGACGACGGCGATCCGCCGGATGCCGCAGTTCGCGGGACTTCCGATCATCGCGCTCACCGCGAAGGCGATGAAGGGCGACCGGGAGAAGGCGATCGAGTCGGGAGCCTCCGACTACGTGACGAAGCCGGTCGACCCCGATCACCTGCTGTCGGTGATGCAGCAGTGGATGCGGGGGGTGTGACCGGGGTGCCTCGGGAGAGAGGGGGGCGTGAGGGTGGTGATCCGGGGCGTGCGATGGTGGAGGAGAGCTTCACCGTTCACGTGAAGCTGCTGACGCGGCATGCGTGAAGCCGTGTAGAAGTACGGGATTCGGGGAACCTTCTGGTCCCGCTCCGCGTTTCTGCTATGTGCACAGTGACATCACGGTGACAGGGTGTGGCGACGGGCGGGGTGCGGCTACGATGACCGGCACAAGGACGGGCGGCGCAAGGGTGCCGCCCCCTGGGACGGCACCCGCCGGTGTCCACCCAGGACCTGCGGACAGGGGAGGCCCCAAGCCGGGGCGAGGAGGGCGGGCCATGGTCCAGAAGGCCAAGATCCTCCTGGTCGACGACCGGCCGGAGAATCTGCTGGCGCTGGAGGCGATCCTCTCGGCGCTCGATCAGACGCTGGTACGGGCATCGTCCGGGGAAGAAGCACTCAAGGCGCTGCTCACGGATGACTTCGCGGTCATCCTGCTGGACGTCCAGATGCCGGGCATGGACGGCTTCGAGACCGCGGCGCACATCAAGCGGCGCGAGCGGACGCGGGACATCCCGATCATCTTTCTCACCGCGATCAACCACGGCCCGCACCACACGTTCCGCGGGTACGCGGCGGGAGCGGTCGACTACATCTCCAAGCCCTTCGACCCGTGGGTGCTGCGCGCGAAGGTCTCGGTGTTCGTCGAGCTCTACATGAAGAACTGCCAGCTGAGGGAGCAGGCGGCGCTGCTGCGGCTCCAGTTGGAGGGCGACGAGAAGGACGCAGGGGAGCAGAAGGAGGCCGCCGGCCTGCTCGCCGAACTCTCCGCGCGGCTCGCAGCCGTCGAGGAACAGGCCGAGGCCCTGTCCAAGCAGCTCAACGACGAATCGACCGACGCGGCCGCGGTGGCCACGGCGGCCCATCTGGAGCGCAAGCTCACGGGATTGCGGCGGGCGCTGGACGCGCTGGAACCGGGCACGGGCGGCGCGTCCCCCATGCCGTCGCAGAACTGACCGACGACGTAAGGGCCTTGCGGCTCGTCCGGCACGCATCGCGGGCCATAGGGCCTGTCCGGCGTCTCATCCCGGAGACGCGGGGGCCGACACGTCCTTCCCCCGGCCCTCCTCCGCCTTGCGGCTGAACGCGCCGGCCCCCACTCGCCCCAGCCGGACAGAAACCGTCGGTCACCTCCGACTTGATCCGCCGGACAGGCCCTCCCCGCGTCAGTTCGGCGCCTCCACGGCAGCGACACGAACGGGTGAAGCGGCTGGCACGCGTGTCCACCGGCGTCTCCAGCGGTAACCTCACCCCCATGGCCTCACGTCCCTCCGCAGCCAAGAAGCCACCCGCGAAGAAGGCGGCTGCTTCCGCGAAGGCTCCGGCGAAGAAGGCCGTCGCCAGGAAGCCGCCTCCCAAGAAGGCCCCGGCCAGGAAGCCGCCCGTCAAGAGGGCTGGGGCGAAGAAGCCCGCGTCCAAACCGGCCCCCAGCCCGACCGGCGGCGTCTACCGGCTCGTGCGCGCCGTGTGGCTGGGGCTGGCGCACGCCGTCGGAGCGGTCTTCCGGGGCATAGGACAGGGCGCCAGGAACCTCGACCCCGCTCACCGCAAGGACGGCCTCGCGCTGCTCCTGCTCGGCATCGGACTCATCATCGCCGCGGGTACCTGGGCCGACCTCAAGGGGCCCGTCGGCGACCTCGTGGAGATCCTGGTCGCCGGTGCGTTCGGCCGGCTCGACCTGCTGGTGCCGATCCTGGTCGCGGTCGTCGCGGTGCGCTTCATCCGGCACCCGGAGAAGCCGGAGGCCAACGGCCGTATCGTGATCGGCCTGTCCGCGCTCCTCATCGGCGTGCTCGGCCAGATCCACATCGCCTGCGGCTCGCCCGCCCGCAGCGACGGCATGCACGCCATAAGGGATGCCGGAGGGCTCATCGGCTGGGGCGCGGCCACGCCGTTGTCGTACACCATGACCGATGTGCTCGCCGTGCCCCTGCTGGTGCTGCTCACCGTCTTCGGACTGCTGGTCGTCACCGCCACCCCGGTCACCGCCATTCCGCAGCGGCTGCGGCTGCTCGGCACCAAACTGGGACTCGTCCACGACCTCGAGCCGGAGGGCTTCGGGGAGGACGACGAGCGCTACGACGAGCAGTGGCGCGAGGCGCTGCCCGCGAGCCGCCGAGGGCGCGGACGCGCGCCTCTGGAGTACGACCCCGACCTCGCGGAACATGAGGCGCTGTCCCGGCGCCGGGGCCGGCCGCGCAGGTCCGCGGTGCCCCAGCCCGACATGAACCGGCCGATGGACGCCGTGGACGTGGCCGCCGCGGCCGCCGCCTCCCTCGACGGCGCCGTCCTGCACGGGATGCCGCCCTCGCCGGTCGTCGCCGACCTGACCCAGGGCGTGCGCACGGGCGACCGCGAGCCGACCACCCCGACACCGGTGCCGGCCGCCCGCCCCCGGCAAGGCGGGCAGGACAAGCCGAGGCCGGGCGTCAGGCAGAACGCGCCGAAGCGGGGCGGGCAGGCGGAGCAGGACCGGGAACGGGCGGGCTCCGGCGTCCTGGACCTCACCAAGACCCCGGCCGAGCCCCGCGACCTCCCCCCGCGCGCGGAGCAGCTCCAGTTGTCCGGCGACATCACCTACTCCCTGCCGGCCCTCGACCTCCTCACGCGCGGCGGCCCCGGCAAGTCGCGCAGCGCCGCCAACGACGCCGTCGTCGACTCGCTCACCACCGTCTTCACCGAGTTCAAGGTCGACGCCCGCGTCACCGGCTTCACGCGCGGGCCCACGGTCACCCGCTACGAGGTGGAACTCGGCCCGGCCGTGAAGGTCGAGCGGATCACCGCGCTGACGAAGAACATCGCGTACGCGGTCGCCAGCGCCGACGTACGCATCATCAGCCCCATCCCCGGCAAGTCCGCAGTCGGCATCGAGATCCCGAACACCGACCGGGAGATGGTCAACCTCGGTGACGTACTGCGGCTCGCGGAGTCCGCCGAGGACGACGACCCGATGCTGGTCGCCTTCGGAAAGGACGTGGAGGGCGGCTACGTCATGCACTCGCTGGCGAAGATGCCGCACATGCTGGTCGCCGGCGCCACCGGCTCCGGCAAGTCGTCCTGCATCAACTGCCTGATCACGTCGATCATGATGCGGGCGACGCCGGAGGACGTCCGGATGATCCTGGTCGACCCCAAGCGCGTGGAACTCACCGCCTACGAGGGCATCCCGCACCTGATCACGCCGATCATCACCAACCCCAAGCGGGCCGCCGAGGCCCTCCAGTGGGTCGTGCGCGAGATGGACCTCCGCTACGACGATCTGGCCGCCTACGGGTACCGGCACATCGACGACTTCAACCGCGCGGTGCGCGAGGGCAAGGTCAAGCCGCCCGAGGGCAGCGAGCGGGAACTCCAGCCGTACCCGTACCTGTTGGTGATCGTCGACGAGCTGGCCGACCTGATGATGGTCGCCCCGCGGGACGTCGAGGACGCCATCGTGCGGATCACGCAGCTCGCGCGCGCGGCCGGCATCCACCTGGTGCTCGCCACGCAGCGGCCCTCGGTCGACGTCGTCACCGGTCTGATCAAGGCGAACGTGCCCTCCCGGCTCGCGTTCGCCACCTCCTCCCTCGCGGACTCGCGGGTCATCCTCGACCAGCCCGGCGCCGAGAAGCTGATCGGCAAGGGGGACGGCCTCTTCCTGCCGATGGGGGCGAACAAACCGACCCGTATGCAGGGCGCGTTCGTGACCGAGGAGGAGGTCGCCGTCGTCGTCCAGCACTGCAAGGACCAGATGACGCCCGTCTTCCGGGACGACGTCGTGGTCGGCACCAAGCAGAAGAAGGAGATCGACGAGGACATCGGCGACGACCTCGACCTGCTGTGCCAGGCGGCCGAACTGGTCGTCTCCACCCAGTTCGGGTCGACGTCCATGCTCCAGCGCAAGCTGCGCGTGGGCTTCGCGAAGGCGGGCCGGCTCATGGACCTCATGGAGTCCCGGAACATCGTCGGACCGAGCGAGGGTTCGAAGGCTCGTGACGTTCTCGTGAAGGCTGACGAACTGGACGGTGTGCTCGCCGTGATCCGGGGAGAGTCCGAAGAGTAGGCAGGGGACGCGGTCGTCGCTCCGGCGCACCCGGATGGCCGATCGTGACCCACCCGTAAGGGATCAGTGCGCAACCGTTTCCCCCGGTCGCACGTCAACCTGGGGGAAACGGTAAACAGCAGTGCCATCATCGGCATGTCGGGCCATTCCGATGGCGTACAAAGTCCGACCGCCCGGTTGCCCCACCCTTTTGTCACCCCCCTAGACTGAACCTCCAGCACAGGTGGCTACACGCTCGAAAGGCGCCCCCGTGTCCATCGGCAACTCTCCTGAAGACGAGCGTCCGTTCGACGACGTATCCGACGTGCCCGACGTGCCCGACGTGTCCGACGACGTCTCCGAGGGAGACCGTCCCTCAGTGGGGCGTGCGCTGAAGCAGGCGCGCATCGCCGCCGGCCTCACCGTCGACGACGTCACCACCGCCACCCGGGTCCGTATCGCCATCGTGCACGCCATCGAGGCGGACAACTTCGAGCCCTGCGGCGGCGACGTCTACGCACGCGGGCACATCCGAACACTGGCCCGGGCCGTGCACCTCGACCCCGCCCCGCTGATCACCCAGTACGACGCCGAGCACGGAGGCCGTCCGGCCCCCACCCCGGCCGCCCCCCTGTTCGAGGCGGAGCGCATCCGTCCCGAGCGGCGCGGGCCCAACTGGACCGCCGCCATGGTGGCCGCGATCGTCGTCGTCATCGGCTTCGTCGGGTTCACGATGGTCAACGGCGGCGACGGTGACAAGACGAACGTCGCCGACGGCGACGCCACTTCGAGTGCGTCCGAATCGTCCACCCCCAAGTCCGAGAAGACCGCCCCCGAGCCGGAACCCTCCGACAGCGCCATCGCGGCCGCGCCGCAGGACAAGGTGATCGTCAAGGTGAGCGCCCCCGACGGGCGCAGCTGGATCTCCGCCAAGGACCACAGCGGCCGGCTGCTCTTCGACGGACTGCTCGCGCAGGGCGACTCCAAGACCTTCGAGGACAGCTCGAAGATCAACCTCGTGCTCGGTGACGCCGGCGCGATCGACCTCTTCGTCAACGGCAAGAAGATCGAGGACGACTGGCAGCCGGGCGCCGTGGAGCGCCTGACCTACACCAAGGGCGACCCGCAGGCCGGATAGCGGGACGGCATCTTGAAGGACGCTTCGTCGACGGGGCCGGCCAAGATCGGTCAACCCCGTCGACGTAGGGCGTCAGTGGGACGAAGTAGTCTTGAGCCCATGCCTGATCGCCGCACCGTCGCACTCGTCACCCTTGGCTGCGCCCGTAACGAGGTGGACTCGGAGGAGCTCGCAGGCCGTTTGGAGGCGGACGGCTGGCAGCTCGTGGAGGACGCCGAGGACGCGGACGTCGCCGTCGTGAACACCTGCGGTTTCGTCGAAGCCGCCAAGAAGGACTCCGTCGACGCCCTCCTGGAAGCCAACGACCTCAAGGGCCACGGGAGAACGCAGGCCGTCGTGGCGGTGGGCTGCATGGCCGAGCGGTACGGCAAGGAACTCGCCGAGGCGCTCCCCGAGGCCGACGGCGTGCTCGGCTTCGACGACTACACCGACATCTCGGACCGCCTCCAGACCATTCTGAACGGCGGCATCCACGCCTCCCACACCCCGCGTGACCGGCGCAAGCTGCTGCCGATCAGCCCCGCCGAGCGGCAGGAGTCCGCCGCGTCCGTCGCGCTCCCGGGACACGCCCCGGTGGACCTGCCCGAGGGCCTCGCCCCGGCCTCCGGCCCCCGCGCGCCCCTGCGGCGCCGGCTCGAGGGCACCCCGGTCGCCTCCGTGAAGCTCGCCTCCGGCTGCGACCGGCGCTGCTCCTTCTGCGCCATCCCGTCCTTCCGCGGCTCCTTCATCTCGCGCCGCCCGAGCGACGTGCTCAACGAGACGCGATGGCTGGCCGAGCAGGGTGTGAAGGAGGTCATGCTGGTCTCCGAGAACAACACCTCCTACGGCAAGGACCTCGGCGACATCCGCCTCCTGGAGTCCCTGCTGCCCGAGCTCGCCGAGGTCGACGGCATCGAGCGGGTCCGCGTCAGCTACCTCCAGCCCGCCGAGATGCGCCCCGGCCTGATCGACGTGCTCACCTCCACACCGGGGGTCGTCCCGTACTTCGACCTGTCCTTCCAGCACTCCGCGCCCGACGTGCTGCGCGCGATGCGCCGCTTCGGCGACACGGACCGCTTCCTGGAGCTCCTCGACACCATCCGGAGCAAGGCGCCCGAGGCCGGTGTGCGCTCCAACTTCATCGTCGGCTTCCCCGGCGAGTCCGAGTCCGACCTCGCCGAGCTCGAGCGGTTCCTGACCCACGCGCGGCTGGACGCCATCGGCGTCTTCGGCTACTCCGACGAGGAGGGCACCGAAGCGGCGACCTACGAGCACAAGCTGGACGAGGACGTCGTGGCCGAGCGGCTGGCGCGGGTCTCCCGGATGGCCGAGGAACTCGTCTCGCAGCGCGCCGAGGAGCGGGTCGGCGAGACCGTGCGCGTGCTGGTGGAGTCCGTCGACGAGGAGGAGGGCGTGTACGGCCGCGCGGCGCACCAGGCTCCCGAGACCGACGGCCAGGTGCTGCTCACGAGCGGCACGGGTCTGCGTCCGGGCCGTATGGTCGAGGCGAAGGTCGTCGGCACGGAAGGTGTCGACCTGGTGGCTGAGCCGCTGTTCCAGGGTTCGCCCGCGCTGAGCGAGGAGGCGGGCAGATGACGGGTGTCCCGGCATCCGCGGCGGGAGGCCCCTCCGGCGCGAGGAGGGCGGCGGCGAGTCCGGCCGGCCGTCCGCGGCCCGGCGGGACCTCGGGTGGTGAAGCCTCCCGGACCCGGACCCCGGCTTCCCAGGGCGCGACCGACGGTGTCGCGGGCGGCGCTCCGGGCAGGGCTCCCGGCAGCACGCCGCACGGTGTTTTCCACGACCTTTCGAGCGGCGACGGCCGTGACGGCGACGGGAACCCGGCGCGGGGCAAGAAGATCGCGGCGGCGGCTGTCAACCAGGCCAGCGTCTGGAACATCGCCAATCTGCTCACCATGCTCCGGCTGGTCCTCGTGCCGGCCTTCGTCGCCCTGATGCTGGCCGACGGGGGATACGACCCGGCCTGGCGCTCGTTCGCCTGGGCCGCCTTCGCCGTCGCCATGATCACCGACCTGTTCGACGGCCATCTGGCGCGCACCTACAACCTGGTCACCGATTTCGGGAAGATCGCCGATCCCATCGCCGACAAGGCGATCATGGGAGCGGCGCTGATCTGTCTGTCCGTGCTGGAAGACCTCCCCTGGTGGGTCACCGGAGTCATCCTCGGCCGGGAACTGGGCATCACCCTCCTGCGTTTTCTGGTCATTCGCTACGGCGTGATTCCGGCGAGCCGCGGGGGCAAGCTCAAGACCCTCACCCAGGGCGTGGCCGTCGGCATGTACGTGCTGGCGCTGACAGGGTGGCTGGCGACTCTGCGGTTCTGGGTGATGGCGGCGGCCGTCGTGCTCACGGTCGTGACCGGGCTCGACTACGTGAGACAGGCCATTGTGCTGCGCCGACAGGGAATTGCGGAGAGGAAGGCCGCGTTGGAAGAGATGGAAGCGTGAGTTCTCCGGCTGCCGAAGTGGTGCGACTACTCACCGTGAGAGGTATGACGCTGGCCGTCGCGGAATCGTTGACCGGCGGTCTGGTGGCCGCGGAGATCACCTCTGTCCCCGGGGCATCCAAGACATTCCGGGGTTCGGTCACGGCATACGCCACCGAACTCAAGCATGAGCTGCTCGGCGTCGACGCCACTCTGCTGGCGCGGAGCGGAGCGGTGGATCCCCAGGTGGCGGCGGAGATGGCGGCCGGCGTCCGCAAGGCGCTGGGCGCGGACTGGGGAATCGCGACCACGGGCGTCGCCGGCCCGGATCCCCAGGACGGACAGCCCGTCGGGACCGTCTACGTGGCCGTGCACGGGCCGTCGGCGGCGCTTTCGGGTTCCGCCGGTGGCAGAAAAGTGGAGCGCCTGCGGTTGAACGGCGACCGGGCGGAAATTCGTATGGAGAGTGTACGGAGCGTACTCGCACTGCTTCTCGGGGAGCTTGCGGGCGAACAGACCGGGAATGAGCGGGCACAGGATACGGAACGGAACGGGGGGTTTTGATGTTTGCAGCCCAGAGTGAAAACGACATCGCTCCCCGCACGGCCGCAGCGCAAGGCGGTACGGTGGGGCGAGAAGGATCCGGATACACGGCCCGAGGAGGGAGCCACCGATGATTCTGCTCCGTCGCCTGCTGGGTGACGTGCTGCGTCGGCAGCGCCAGCGCCAGGGCCGTACTCTGCGCGAAGTCTCCTCGTCCGCCCGAGTCTCACTCGGCTATCTTTCCGAGGTGGAGCGGGGGCAGAAGGAGGCTTCCTCCGAACTGCTCTCCGCGATCTGCGACGCGTTGGACGTACGGATGTCCGAGCTCATGCGGGAAGTGAGTGACGAGCTCGCTCTCGCCGAGCTGGCCCGGTCGGCTGCAGCAACTCCCAGCGAACCCGTACCCACGCCGGTTCGCCCGATGCTGGGTTCCGTCTCGGTGGCCGGTGTGCCACCGGAACGGGTGACCATCAAGGCGCCTGCCGAAGCGGTGGACGTCGTCGCCGCCTGACGCGGTGTGACAGTGTGACAGGCCCCGGTCGGGGCTCTTCCGGGAGATCCGGAGGGGCGTCGCCGGGGTTTTCGCTTGCCCGCGCTGTGGGCCGTGCCGTCCCGGTCCCCACCCATGTGTGTGCGTTTGCCGGTCCGAGGCGTGACCGCCATGGTTGAGGGAACGAGGGACCATGCGGGGGATCAGCCACGGAGGTGCGGATGTACGTCGTGAAGAGCCCATTGTCCGACGAGAACCTGAAGACGGTGTCCGAGGCGCTCCAGGGAGCCCTTGTCGACCTGGTGGACCTCAGCCTGGTGGCGAAGCAGATCCACTGGAACGTGGTCGGGCAGCGGTTCCGTTCCGTCCACCTGCAACTCGACGAGGTGGTGACCCTCGCGAGGACACACACCGACACCGTGGCGGAGCGCGCCGCGGCACTGGGGGTCTCACCCGACGGGCGCGCCGCGACGGTGGCCGTCGGCAGCGGCATCGGGGTGACCCCCGAGGGCTGGGTCGACGACACGGCCGCGGTGGGTGCCATGGTGGACGCCCTGGGCGCGGTGATCACGCGGATGCGCGAGCGGGTCGACGCGACCGGTGAGGCGGACCCGGTGAGCCAGGACCTCCTCATCGCGGTGACGGGGGATCTCGAGAAGCAGCACTGGATGTTCCAGGCCGAGAACGGGTGACGTGGCCCCGGGCGCTGCCCTGAGCGGCAGCGGGCCGGGCCGGGTGCGCGTGTGGCACGCCGGGGCCGTGGGAGCACAGAGACGGCGGCCGGCGCGGGGCGTGGTGCGCCCGTGTGCCGCCGGTGCGCCCTGGTCACCCGGGTGAGCGGCCCCATAGCGTCCGGCCGGAGGGGGAAGGCCATGAGGACGCGGGCGGTTCGCTGGGGCGCTCGGGGCACTGTGCTGGGACTCGGGATCCTGTGGTGGTGGGCTGCGGCGAGGCTGCTGCTCGTCCCCGACGCCGGAGTGCTGGAGGCGGCGGTCGCGGCCAGCGGCTGGGGACTGAGCCTGCTTCCGGTGCACTGCATGCCGAAGGGCCGCGCCGAAGGCGCCCTTGTGGACGGGCGGTGGCGGCGGGCCTGGAAAACGGCCGCCGGAACCCCGGCGGCCGGTACCTCCGCGGCGGTCACTTCGCCGGGGACCGGCCCCACGGCGCCGCCGCGGCCCCGTTCGGGCGAAGGATCCAGCCCGTGGTGAAGACCTCTGCGTCCGGGGCCGGGTACAGGACGGTCCGTGCGACGCCCTCCGGCTCGCCGACCCGCTCCAGGGGCGATGACAGCCGGGCCGTGCGGGCCCTCCGGGTCGGCACGAGCGCGGCCCCGAAGTTCACGTCCAGCACGCGGGCGAGGTCCTCGTCCCGGGTTTCGAGGACGGGCTGCTGCGCATGATCCCTGGACCCTGCGACCGCGGGCAGCGCCCCCGGGCGGTGACATCCGGTGACAAGCGGCGACCGCCCGGACGACCCGGGCGCGGGCGGTGGCTGCTCGCCGCCGCGATAGGGGCCGCTGTCTCGTGCGGGCCCTGTGGGGAACGTACGAGCAGACCTGACGGGACGCCGGCTGAGGGGCCGCCGGTTCAGGAGCCGGGGGCCGGGGCCGGGCCCTGCTGGCAGACGGGGCACCAGTAGGTGGGGCGCTCCCGGGAGCCGTCGCCCTGGTCGGCCCGGCGGACCAGGGCGCGGCAGCGCAGGCAGGGGCGGGCCGCGCGGCCGTAGACGAACAGGTTCTGGTCGCGGCGTCCCGTGGTGCTGCGGACAGGGCGGTCGCGGTTGTACTCCAGCAGCTTCCTGGCGAGTCCGGGCAGCTGAGCGGCGCGTTCGGCAGGCAGTTCGCCGACGGGGAGCCAGGGCGTGACGCCGAGCAGGAAGCAGAGCTCGCTCTTGTACACGTTGCCGACGCCGGCGAGGTTGCGCTGGTCGAGGAGGGCCTCGCCGAGCGGGAGGGCCGGGTCGCGGAGCAGGTTGGCCATTGCCAGGGAGGGGTTCCAGTCAGGGCCGAGGAGGTCCGGCCCGAGGTGGCCGACCACGCGGTCCTCGTGGGTGGTGCGCAGGAGTTCGAGGACGGGCAGGCGGTAGCCGACGGCGGTGCGGTCGGCGTTGCCCAGGATCGCGCGGATCTGGTGGGCGGGACCGCCGCTCCAGCGCTGCCCGTTCGCGTACACACGCCAGGAGCCGTCCATCCGCAGGTGCGAGTGCAGGGTCAGACCGCCCTCGATACGGGTGAGGAGGTGCTTGCCGCGCGGGGTGACGTCCAGGACGGCGCGGCCGGTGAGGTCGGCCGTGGCGAACCGGGGCACCCGGAGGTCGCTGCGGGTCAGCACCGTGTCCGCGAGGGCGCTGTGCAGCCGTTTCGCGGCCTGCCAAACGGTGTCTCCTTCGGGCATGGGTCAAGGGTGGCATGTCGTCGGGCGGGGACCGGGGGAGTGCGGCCGGGCGCTGCGGCCGGGATCAGGGCGGGCCGGGGCAGGGGGACGTGTGTCAGGCGCGGAGGCGCAGGCCCCTGGGGGTGGCGACGAAGCCCGCGGACTCCAGGAGCGCCCCGAGGGGTGAGGTCAGGGCCGAGGCGCCGTTGACCCGCTCCACGGTGACCGTGCCGAGGGAGCCCGCGCGGGCGGCAGCGGCCAGGGCCTCCGCCGCGACGGGAAGGCGGGGATCGTCGGCGGGTTCGCCGTCCGGGTCCGCGGGCCACGCCAGCACCGTCTTGCCGCCGCGCTCCACATAGAGCGTCAGTTCACCGTCGACGAGGACCACCAGCGAGCCCGCCTTGCGCCCCGGCTTGTGCCCGGCGCCCGTCGGGGGCTCGGGCCAGCCCAGGGCCGCACCGTACGCGTTCGCGGGGTCGGCGGCGGCCAGGACGACGGCCCGCGGGGCGCGGTCCGGGCCGGGGCGCCGGCCCGCGAAGGGGTCGTACGACGGGCGCGCTCCCTGATGCCGGGGCGCGGGAGCCTGCGCGGCGAGATCGCGCGGGGAGACGTAGTCGCCCGGCGACGGCCGCGGGTACGGTGCCCGGCCGGCGCCGGCCGGAAGGCGGGGGAAGCCGTCGTGGCCGGGGGCGGGCTCGTGGGAGCCGTCGGCGGGCGGGGCGAAGCCGTGGAGGGCGAGGGGGTCGGGGCCGCCGGGGACGTCAGGGCCGGCGTCGAAGGGGCTGCCCTCGAACGGGGTGTCCGGGCCGGGCCCGGGGAGGGTGTCGCCCCGCTCGCGGGCGTTGGCCGCCGCGCGGAGGCGGTCCACGGCGCCGTCCATGGCGAACTGGGCGGCCCCCAGGCCTTCCACCACGTAGCCGCGACGGGCCTGCCCGGTCTCCTCGAAGGCCGACAGAACGCGGTAGACCGCGGAGAAACCGCCCTCGACGCCTTCCGCGGCGACCGCGCCCCGGGTGACCACGCCGTGCCGGTCGAGCAGGGTGCGGGCCAGCGCGTGGGCGCGGACCGTGGGATCGGCCTCCCGGTCCGGCAGCAGCGACCAGCGACCGGCGACCGTCGGCGGGCCGGTACGGGAGGTGCCGCGGGCGGCTGCCGTGAGTGAGCCGTAGCGTCCGCGCGGGACCTGGCGCTTCGCGCGGTGGGCGGTGGAGCCCGAGGTGCGGCCCGAGCCCAGCAGCGAGCGCAGGGGAGCGAGCGTGTCGTTGGTCAGCCTGCCGGACCAGGCCAGGTCCCAGACGGCGTCGGCCAGCTGGGGATCGGTGGCCTCGGGGTGGGTGGTGGCGCGGACCTGGTCGGCGATCTGGCGGAAGAACAGTCCGTAACCGCCGGAGAGGGCGTCGAGGACCGACTGGTGCAGGGCGGTCGTCTCCAGGGGGTGTGGTGACGGCAGCAGCAGCGGGGCCGCGTCCGCGAGGTGGAGGGAGACCCAGCCGTCCTTGCCCGGGAGGGAACCGGCACCGGCCCACACCACCTCACCGGTGGCCGTGAGCTCGTCCAGCATCGCGGGGGCGTAGTGCGCGACCCGGGAGGGCAGGACCAGCTTCTCCAGGGCGGACGCGGGCACGGACGCACCCTGCAACTGCTCGATCGCGCGCACCAGACCGTCGACGCCGCGCAGCGTGTGACCCTTGCCGATGTGCTGCCACTGGGGGAGGAACTGGGCGAGTGCGGCCGGCGGCACCGGTTCCAGCTCGTGCCGCAGGGCGGCCAGGGAACGGCGGCGCAGCCGGCGCAGCACGGCCGCGTCGCACCACTCCTGGCCGATCCCGGCCGGGTGGAACTCGCCCTGGACGACCCTGCCCGCCGCCGAGAGCCGCTGCAGGGCGCCCTCGGTGACCGCCACGCCCAGCCCGAAGCGGGCCGCTGCCGTGGCCGACGTGAACGGGCCGTGCGTGCGCGCGTACCGCGCGAGCAGGTCGCCGAGCGGGTCCTTGACCGGTTCGGTGAACGCCTCCGGTACGCCGACCGGCAGCGCCGTGCCCAGCGCGTCGCGCAGCCGGCCGGCGTCCTCGATCGCCGCCCAGTGCTCCGTGCCGGCGACGCGGACCCGGATCGCGCGGCGTGCCGCCGCCAGGTCCGCCGCCCACTGCGGCTCGGCGCCCCGCTCCGCCAGCTCGGCGCCGGTGAGCGGGCCGAGCACGCGCAGCAGGTCGGCCACCCCCTCCACGTCCTTGACCCGCCGGTCCTCGGTGAGCCACTGCAGCTCACGCTCCAGCTCGGTCAGCACCTCGGCGTCGAGCAGTTCGCGCAGCTCCGCCTGGCCGAGCAGCTCGGCCAGCAGCCGCGAGTCCAGCGACAGGGCCGCCGCGCGGCGCTCGGCGAGCGGGGAGTCGCCCTCGTACAGGAACTGGGCGACGTAGCCGAACAGCAGAGAGCGGGCGAAGGGGGACGGCTCGGGAGTGGTGACCTCGACGAGCCGCACCCTGCGGGACTCCAGGTCGCCCATCAGCTCGACGAGCCCGGGGACGTCGAAGACGTCCTGGAGGCATTCGCGAACCGCCTCCAGGACGATCGGGAACGAGCCGAACTCGCCCGCCACCTGGAGCAGCTGGGACGCACGCTGGCGCTGCTGCCACAACGGGGTGCGCTTACCGGGATTGCGGCGCGGAAGCAGCAGCGCGCGGGCGGCGCACTCGCGGAAGCGGGACGCGAACAGTGCCGAGCCGCCCACCTGGTCGGTGACGAGCTGCTCGACCTCCCCCTTGTCGAAGGCGACGTCCGCCGCGTCCAGCGGCGCCCGGTCCGCGTCGTACTCGGTGCCCGCCCGCACCGGCTCCTGGTCGAGCAGGTCCAGGCCCATCAGGTCGGCGTCCGGCAGGCGCAGCACGATGCCGTCGTCGGCGTGCATCACCTGGGCGTCCATGCCGTACCGCTCGGAGAGACGGGCTCCGAGCGCGAGCGCCCACGGGGCGTGCACCTGGGCACCGAACGGGGAGTGCACGACGACCCGCCAGTCGCCCAGCTCGTCACGGAAGCGCTCCACGACGACGGTGCGGTCGTCCGGGACATGGCCGCAGGCCTGGCGCTGCTCGTCGAGGTAGGACAGCACGTTGTCCGCGGCCCAGGCGTCGAGTCCGGCGGCGAGGAGCCGCCCACGCGCCTCCTCCCGGGACAGCGAGCCGACCTCGCGCAGGAAGGCGCCCACCGCGCGGCCCAGCTCCAGCGGGCGGCCCAGCTGGTCCCCCTTCCAGAACGGGAGCCGGCCCGGCACGCCCGGGGCCGGGGAGACCAGCACCCGGTCGCGCGTGATGTCCTCGATGCGCCAGGAACTGGTGCCGAGGGTGAACACATCGCCGACGCGGGACTCGTACACCATCTCCTCGTCGAGCTCGCCGACCCGTCCGCCGCCCTTCTTGGGGTCGGAGCCCGCGAGGAACACCCCGAACAGGCCCCGGTCGGGGATGGTGCCCCCGGAGGTGACGGCGAGCCGCTGTGCCCCCGGGCGGCCGGTGATCTCCCCCGTGACCCGGTCCCACACCACGCGCGGGCGCAGTTCCGCGAACGCGTCGGAGGGATAGCGTCCGGCGAGCATGTCCAGTACGGCCGTGAAGGCCGACTCGGGCAGTGAGGAGAAGGGTGCGGCCCGGCGGACCATCGACAGCAGGTCGTCGAACCGCCAGGTGTCCATGGCCGTCATGGCGACGATCTGCTGGGCCAGGACGTCCAGCGGGTTCGCGGGAACGCGCAGCGACTCGATGGAGCCCGTCCGCATCCGCTCGGTGACCACGGCGGCCTGGACGAGGTCGCCCCGGTACTTCGGGAACACCACGCCCGTGGAGACCGCCCCCACCTGGTGCCCCGCGCGGCCGACCCGCTGGAGCCCCGAGGCCACGGACGGCGGCGACTCCACCTGGACCACCAGGTCGACCGCGCCCATGTCGATGCCCAGCTCGAGACTGGAGGTGGCCACCACCGCGGGCAGCCGGCCCGCCTTGAGGTCCTCCTCGACCTGGGCGCGCTGCTCCTTGGACACCGAGCCGTGGTGCGCGCGGGCGATGACGGCGGGCGCGCCCTGGGCGGCTCCGGACCCGCCCATCAGCTCGGCGGGGGAGTGGTGCTCGTCCAGGGTCTCGCCGGTGGCCCGCTCGTAGGCGATCTCGTTGAGCCGGTTGCACAGGCGTTCCGCGAGGCGGCGGGAGTTCGCGAACACGATCGTCGAACGGTGGGACTGGACCAGGTCGGCGATCCGCTCCTCGACGTGCGGCCAGATCGACGGGCGCTCCGCCCCCGGACCGTCCGCTCCCTGAGAGCTGTCCGCCACCGGGGAGCCGCCCAGCTCGCCCAGGTCCTCGACCGGGACCACGACGGACAGGTCGAACTCCTTGCCCGACTCCGGCTGGACGATCTCCACCTTGCCGCGCGGGGACAGGAAACGGGCGATCTCGTCGACCGGACGGACCGTCGCCGACAGTCCGATCCGGCGGGCCGGCCGGGGCAGCAGCTCGTCCAGCCGCTCCAGGGACAGCCCCAGATGTGCCCCGCGCTTGGTACCGGCGACCGCGTGCACCTCGTCCAGGATCACCGTCTCGATGCCCGTCAGCGCGTCGCGCGCGGCCGACGTCAGCATCAGGAACAAGGACTCCGGGGTGGTGATCAGGATGTCCGGCGGGCGGGTGACCAGGGCCCGGCGCTCGGCGGGCGGGGTGTCGCCGGAGCGGATCCCGACCCTCACCTCGGGCTCGGGCAGCCCCAGGCGCACGGACTCCTGGCGGATGCCGGTCAGCGGGCTGCGCAGATTGCGCTCGACATCGACGGCCAGGGCCTTGAGCGGGGAGACGTACAGGACGCGGCAGCGCTTGTGGTGGTCCGCGGGCGGGGGTGCGGCGGCCAGCTGGTCCAGGGCCGCGAGGAAGGCGGCCAGTGTCTTGCCGGAGCCGGTGGGGGCGACCACCAGCACGTCCGAACCCTCCTGGAGGGCACGCCACGCGCCCGCCTGGGCCGCGGTGGGCGCGGAGAACGCTCCCGCGAACCAGCCGCGGGTCGCGGCGGAGAAGCCGTCCAGGGCCGGGTGCGGTGTACTGACCATGCGTCCATCGTGCACCCGGGCACTGACAACAGGGCTGAACCGGGCGGATGCCCGGGACCGGGCGGGTCGCGGTCCCTGGGGCCGGCAGGGAGCACCGGCGGGAACACGTGACAATGGCCGTATGGCGGAAACGGGAAAGGAGCGCGCGCGGCACTGGCAGTACGCAGAGCTGCCCGGCGTCGACCTGCTCCGGGCCCGTTACATCCGCAAGTCGTTCGTCCGGCACACCCACGAGAACTTCGTCATCGCCGCCATCGCCGACGGGGTGGAGATCTTCCATCACGGCGGGGCCGACCAGTACGCGGGCGCCGGAGCACTCGCGCTCGTGAACCCGGACACCCCGCACACCGGACGGGCGGGCGTGCCCGAGGGATGGCGGTACGGCGCGGTCTACCCGCCGCCCGAGGCGGTCGCGGCCATCGCCGCCGAGACCACCGCACTGCGCGGCACCCCGGGGTTCGTGACACCGGTCCTCGACGACCCGTACACCGTCCGCCTGGTGCACCAGGTGCTGCGGGCCACCGACGAGGGCAACGCGCTCGCCGCCGACACCCTGCTGCGGGTGGCCGTGACCCGGCTGCTCCGGCTGAACGGCGGATCGCTGCCCCGGCGCCGGGTGCGCACCGCCGGTGCCCGGACCGCCGCACGCGCGCGGGTGCTGCTCGAGGAGCGGATGGCCGCGCCGCCGACGCTGGAGCAACTGGCCGACGAGCTCGGGACCGGCCCGTTCGCACTGCTGCGGGCCTTCCGCGACACCTACGGGATGCCGCCGCACACCTGGCTCACCGACGCACGGGTACGGCGGGCGCGCCGGCTCCTCGACGCGGGCACACTGCCGTCGGAGGCCGCCGTCGCCGTCGGGTTCACCGACCAGCCGCATCTGAACCGGCACTTCGGCCGGATCGTCGGCGTGCCGCCGGGCGCCTACCAGCGGGAGCGCAAGAACGTACAAGACACCCGGCGAACGTTCCACGTACGGTCCGGGGTGTGGCAGCAGAACAACAGGCAGCACTCGCAGAGGTACGTGACGGAGCAGCCCCGGGCGGAAAGCCGGACGGCGCCGTCGTCCGGGACGCCCTGGGGGTCGGGATCGCCGTCGGACTTTCCGGATTCGCCTTCGGGGTGACCTCGGCCGGCAGCGGGCTCACGCTGCTGCAGACCTGTGCGCTCAGCCTGCTGGTGTTCACGGGGGCGTCCCAATTCGCCCTGGTGGGGGCGCTGGCGGCCGGAGGAAGCCCGTTCACGGCCGCCGCCGGAGCGTTCTTCCTGGGCGTGCGCAACGCCTTCTACGGGCTGCGCCTGTCCCAGCTGCTGGCCCTCCCCCGCGCGGTGCGGCCGTTCGCCGCCCAGTGGGTCATCGACGAGACCGCCGCGGTCTCCCTCGCCCAGCCCACCCGGCGCAGCGCCCGGATCGGCTTCCTGGTCACCGGGCTCAGCCTGTACGTCCTGTGGAACCTCACCACGCTGCTCGGCGCGCTGGGCGCCGAGGCCATCGGGGACACCGACGCCTGGGGCCTGGACGCGGCCGGTCCCGCGGTCTTCCTGGCCCTGCTCGCACCGATGCTGCGGACCGGCACCGAACGGCTGGTCGCCGGGCTCGCCGTCCTGCTGGGGCTCGGGCTGCTGCCGGTCCTGCCCGCCGGTCTACCGGTCCTGGTGGCCGCGCTCGCGGCGCCGGCCGTCCTGTGGGCACAGGGCCGCCGCGGGGGCGCTCCGCGGGGTGACGTGAAGGAACGGAGCGATGCGCCGGCGCGCGGCGGCATACCGGAGGAGGACCGTTGAACATCTGGATCGCGATCGGCGTGACCGCCCTCGGGTGCTACGCCGTCAAACTGGCCGGGCTCCTGGTGCCCGCCGGTGCCCTCGAACGGCCGCTCGTCCGGCGGCTCGCCGCCCTGCTGCCCGTCGCCCTGCTCGCCGCCCTGACCGCCCAGCAGACCTTCGCCGACGGCCGGACGCTCGTGCTGGACGCGCGGGCGGCGGGACTCGCGGCCGCCGCCGTGGCGCTGGTGCTGCGCGCCCCGTTCCTGGTCGTCGTCGGGGCGGCCGTGGCCGTGACGGCGGGAGTCCGGGCCCTGGGCGGGTGAGGCGGCGCCGGGCGGCCCACCGGGCGCCCGGGCGCTGTCGGGCGGTGGCGGTCCCGGTCAGCCGGCCGGCGGCGGCCTGCGCGCCCGGGGTGCACGGGGAGCGGGAGACGGGTCCGGGTCCGGGTGTGGGCACGGGCCGACCGTAGGCGCACAGCGGTGCCGGCAGGCGGTCCCCGCACCGGCTCTCCCCCGTGGACGGGATACTGGGGGCATGCGGTTGACGGTCTTCTGGGAACGGATGGCGGAGCACTTCGGCACGGGCTACGCCGACACCTTCGCGCGCGATCACGTCATGTCGGAACTCGACGGGCGCACCGTGCACGGGGCGCTGGAGGCCGGCTGGGCCGCCAGGGACGTCTGGCAGGTGGTCTGCGCGGTGATGGAGGTTCCCCGGGAAAAGCGCTGATCGTCACAGAGATCGTCAGAGGGCAGACGGCTGCCGGTGGTGTGGGCGAGACTTGCCCCGTGGCACCCACTGAAGAGACCGGACAGGCAGCCCAGCACCCCTCCGCGCCGGGCACGCCGCCGCCGCCCGGTCCTCCGGTGGACGGTGCGGCCCCGCCGCCCGGCTCCCGCATGCCGCGCTGGCTGCCGCGTGCCATGCTGCTCGCGCTCACACTGGTCGCGCTGTTCCAGCTGGGCAGCTGGGCCTTCCACGAGCTCACCGGTCTGCTGATCAACATTCTCATCGCGTTCTTCCTGGCGCTCGCCGTCGAGCCCGCGGTGAGCTGGATGGCCGTGCGCGGGGTGCGCCGGGGGCTGGGCACCTTCCTGGTCTTCCTGGGGGTGCTGATCGTGGCGGCGGGCTTCGTCACGCTGCTCGGATCCATGCTGGCGGGACAGATCATCAAGATCGTCGAGGACTTCCCGGAGTACCTCGACTCCGTCATCAACTGGATCAACACGCACTTCCAGACCGAGCTGCGGCGGGTGGACATCCAGGAGGGTCTGCTCCGCTCCGACTGGCTGCGCAACTACGTGCAGAACAGCGCCACCGGCGTCCTGGACGTCTCCACGCAGGTCCTGGGGGGCCTGTTCCAGCTGCTGACCATCGGGCTGTTCTCGTTCTACTTCGCCGCCGACGGCCCGCGGCTGCGCCGCACCATCTGCTCCGTGCTGCCGCCCGCGCGGCAGGCCGAGGTGCTGCGCGCGTGGGAGATCGCCGTGAACAAGACCGGCGGCTACCTCTACTCGCGCGGACTGATGGCGCTGATCTCCGGCATGGCCCACTACGTGCTGCTGGAGATCCTCGAGGTGCCCTACGCGCCCGTGCTCGCCGTGTGGGTGGGCCTGGTGTCGCAGTTCATCCCCACCATCGGCACGTATCTCGCGGGCGCCCTGCCCATGCTGATCGCCTTCACGGTCGATCCCTGGTACGCGCTGTGGGTGCTGATCTTCGTGGTGATCTACCAGCAGTTCGAGAACTACGTGCTGCAGCCCAAGCTGACCTCGAAGACCGTGGACATCCACCCGGCGGTCGCCTTCGGCTCGGTCGTCATGGGAACTGCCCTGCTCGGCGCCGTCGGCGCGCTGATCGCCATTCCCGCGGTCGCCACCCTCCAGGCGTTCCTGGGCGCGTACGTGAAGCGCTACGACGTCACCGACGATCCCCGTGTGCACGGCCACCGCGGGACGGGTTCCGACAACGGCGGTCCCGGCCCCGGCGAGCGGCGGAGCCTCGCCGGCCGGGCCCGGCACCTCTGGGCGCGCCGGCCGGGCCCGGCGCGCCCCCGGGGCCGGGACGCCGAGGACTCCTGAGCCCGGCAGACCGCTTCACCGTCTGCTCGGGACCGACGGTGTGAAACCGTCGGTCCCGAGCAGACGGTGAAGGGTGAACGACTCGTGAGGGTGCCGGGGGATGCGCTTGACACAAAAATCGAACATCTATTCTTATAGGGGTGCCAGTGAGTCCCGGGCGTGGGTGCTATAGCCCGATTCGGGCAGGAATGGGCCCTGGTTGTCCACAGGCTGGAGGTGCGTCGGGGCGCGTTGTCAGTGGCAGGCGCTAGCGTCATTGACGTGAAGCGATCGACTCAAGCAAATCGGGTGGAACCCATGGCAGGAACCGACCGCGAGAAGGCGCTCGACGCCGCACTCGCACAAATTGAACGGCAATTCGGCAAGGGCGCGGTCATGCGCATGGGTGACCGGACGAATGAGCCCATCGAGGTCATCCCGACCGGGTCGACCGCGCTCGACGTGGCCCTCGGCGTCGGCGGCCTGCCCCGCGGCCGTGTGGTGGAGGTCTACGGGCCGGAGTCCTCCGGCAAGACGACCCTGACCCTGCACGCGGTGGCCAACGCGCAGAAGGCCGGCGGCCAGGTCGCCTTCGTGGACGCGGAGCACGCCCTCGACCCCGAGTACGCGAAGAAGCTCGGCGTCGACATCGACAACCTGATCCTGTCCCAGCCGGACAACGGCGAGCAGGCGCTGGAGATCGTGGACATGCTGGTCCGCTCCGGCGCCCTCGACCTCATCGTGATCGACTCCGTCGCGGCGCTCGTCCCGCGCGCGGAGATCGAGGGTGAGATGGGTGACAGCCACGTGGGTCTGCAGGCCCGCCTGATGAGCCAGGCGCTGCGGAAGATCACCAGCGCGCTCAACCAGTCCAAGACCACCGCGATCTTCATCAACCAGCTCCGCGAGAAGATCGGCGTGATGTTCGGCTCGCCGGAGACCACGACCGGTGGCCGGGCGCTGAAGTTCTACGCCTCGGTGCGTCTGGACATCCGCCGGATCGAGACGCTGAAGGACGGCACCGACGCGGTCGGCAACCGCACCCGCGTCAAGGTCGTCAAGAACAAGGTGGCGCCGCCCTTCAAGCAGGCCGAGTTCGACATCCTCTACGGCCAGGGCATCAGCCGCGAGGGCGGCCTGATCGACATGGGTGTGGAGCACGGCTTCGTCCGCAAGGCCGGCGCCTGGTACACCTACGAGGGCGACCAGCTCGGCCAGGGCAAGGAGAACTCCCGCAACTTCCTCAAGGACAACCCCGACCTCGCCAACGAGATCGAGAAGAAGATCCTGAAGAAGCTGGGCATCGGCGTGCAGGCCGAGGAGCCGGCCGATGAGAAGAGCGCGGATGCCGCCGCTCCGGCCGAGACGACCGCGACTCCGGCTCCGACCTCGGCGGCCAAGACCGCCAAGCCCAAGGCCGCCGCGGTCAAGAGCTGACCCGTGACCCGACGAACCGACTGGGCCGAGTACGAATGCGCCGCTTCCGGCGCCCCACGGGGGGCGGGCACCGGAAGCGGCGACGACCCGGCCGCGAACGGTGACCGGGCGTACGGGGACGCCGGCGGCGAGGACGGCTTCTTCGGCGACTTCTCCAGTGAGGACCCGGGGGGTGGCCGGCGCCCGCGCGGCGCCGGGTCCCGTCGTGCAGAGGGCTCACGGGGGAGCGGCTCGCGTGACGGCGGGCCGCGTGGTGGACGCAGACGCCGGGCTTTCGGCGAGGCGGCCGCAGCGGACGGGGACGACTCCTCCTCACCGAGGGCCGAGCGGGAGGAGTCTCCGGGGGACCCGGTCGAGCGGGCGCGGGCGATCTGTCTGCGTCTGCTCACCGGGACCCCGCGCACCCGGAAACAGCTCGCCGACGCCCTGCGCAAACGGGAGATCCCGGACGAGGCCGCCGAGGAGGTGCTGTCCCGGTTCGAAGAGGTCGGACTGATCAACGACAGCGCCTTCGCGGACGCCTGGGTCGAGTCCCGGCACCACGGCCGGGGCCTGGCACGGCGCGCCCTTGCCCAGGAGCTCCGGACCAAGGGCGTCGACTCCACGCTGATCGACGCGGCCGTCTCCCAGCTCGACTCCGAACAGGAAGAGGCCACCGCGCGCGAACTCGTCGCCCGCAAGCTGCGCTCCACCCGCGGACTCGACCGCGACAAGCGGATCCGCCGCCTCGCCGGCATGCTCGCCCGCAAGGGCTACCCCGAGGGCCTCGCCCTGCGCGTGGTCCGGCAGGCGCTGGAGGAGGAGGGCGAGGACACGGAGTTCCTGGAGGGCGGCGGGTACTGAGAGCCCGCTCTACGTCTGTACCGGCAGCCCCGCCGCCCGCCAGGCCTGGAAGCCGCCGATCAGGTCGGTGGCCCGGCGGAGCCCCAGCCGGTGCAGGGATTCCGCGGCCAGGCTGGAGGCGTAGCCCTCGTTGCAGATCACGACGACGCGCAGGTCATGGCCGGTCGCCTCGGGAAGGCGATGGCTGCCCCGAGGGTCGAGACGCCATTCCAGTTCGTTGCGCTCGACCACGAGGGCGCCGGGGATCGTCCCGTCCCGGTCGCGCAGGGCCGCGTAGCGGATGTCGACCAGCAGGGCTTCCCCGTCGCCGGCGGCCTTGTGAGCGGGGACCGCCTCGATGCGTTCGTAGCCCGCGCGGACCCGCTCCAGAAGTTCGTCGATCCCCGGGGCGTCGGCGGCCCCCTCCGGTGCCGTGCTCACTGCCAGTCCGCCGGACGCTCGACCTGCTCCAGGCGCAGTGTCGGGCCGGTACGGCTGTAGCGGCGCATCAGGGGGAGCGGCGGGTAGTAGGCGTGCACGGAGACCGCGTGCTGCGCAGGGGACTCGTTGAGCACCTCGTGCACGTGGTGCCGGCCGAAGGCACGGCCCTGGCCGGCCGCCAGCCGGCGCTCCCGGTCCACGCCGTCGTTCAGCTCCAGCGTCTTCCAGCCGTCGGTGGGCAGCCGCACGGAGAGCGCGTTCTCCGTCAGCTCACCCGACGCGGTCATGAAGGCCCCGAGGGATTCCCCGTGATCGTGCCAGCCGGTGCCCGTGCCGGGCGGCCAGCCGATCAGCCAGGCCTCGCTGCCCGCGGGACCGTCGAGCCGTACCCATGTGCGGCCCTCCGGATCGAGCGGCAGTGAGGCGACCAGCTCGGCGTCGGCGGCGACGCGTCGTACGAAGTCGAGGAGGTCCGCCTGCGAGGGGCGGGTGGCAGCAGTGGAGGCCGTGCCCGGGGCAGCGGCCGGGCCGGGAGCCGCACCGGACGCGGAGACCGCGGGAGACGTGGGGAGGGCAGGGGGGAGCGCAGGGGAAGCAGACACGTGGCACCGTCCTGAGGAAAGGTTCGCGGAGCGCGCACGGCAGCAGCGGCATGGAAGCGGCGCGCGGCGCGCGGGAGGAAAACGCGAGTTCAGAAGGACGGGCGACACACGCAGCCCGCATAGCGGAGGAGGTCCATATGGACCCTCCGCCACAGGCGCACACAGGTGTCGGTCACGGACCGGAGTACACCACGACGTCGCGCGCGTATCAACTCGCCGTCAGCATGCGGACGGCCACGGACAGCCACGGACACAGTGACGGCGATGAGTCGACAAGGCGACGCCGGGGCAACGCGTCGGAACGCCGGCCTCAGCGCGAACCCGCGCCGGTACCGGCGTTGACTTCGGCTCCCGGTTCCGCTTCCGCTCCGGCATCCGTCCCGGCGGCCCCCGCCCCGTTCTCCGCCGGAGCCGGTCCGCCGAGCGCCGTCTCGGCCGCCGTGTACAGGGACGCCGGACGGACCCCGCTCAGTGCCGTGACCAGGTGCCCGTCGGGGCGTACCAGCAGCACGGTGTGGGCCGCCGCCCCCGGATAGCTCTCCGCGACCAGAAGTTCGGCCGGCTGCGGCAGTGCCGCCACCGCCGACGCCAGCCGGGGCATGATTCCGGCGGACACCCAGTGCCTGCGCTCCCACACCCCGGTGCCCGGCGCGACCAGCACCACCAGCAGTGCCCCCCGGCCGAGCCGGCCCCGCAGCCGGACGAAGGTGCCGTCCTCCGCCGTGACCCGTACGTCGGTGACCGGTGCCCCGACCGGCGTGTCCACGGGGACCTCGCCCTCGAGAGGCGGGGGCGTGAGGGGCGAGTCGGCGTGCACGCCCGGTGCGCCCAGCGTCCCCTGTCCCAGGTGCCCCTCCACCAGGAACGCGTCATGACCGCGGGCGGCACCGGGGACGTAGGAACGCAGGCCTCCACCACCCCGTACCAGCGGCAACGCCTGGTCGGCGGCGCGCAGCCGGGCGGCGACGATCGCCCTGCGCTCCGTCTGGTAACTGTCGAGCAGCGCTTCGTGCGGACCGTGGTGCCAGGCCAGGGCCAGCTTCCAGGCCAGGTTGTCGGCGTCGCGGAGCCCCTCGTCCAGCCCGTGCGTGCCCAGGGCGCCGAGCAGATGCGCGGCGTCCCCGGCGAGGAAGACACGGCCGGCCCGCCAGCGCCGGGCGAGCCGGTGGTGGACGGTGTGCACCCCGGTGTCGAGCAGTTCGTACGGCGGTGTCGGGCCCTCGGCCCAGCCGGCCAGGGTCTCCCCGACCCTGTCGAGGAGCAGTTCGGGGGTGACCAGTTCCTTGCCCGGAGGCATCAGCCAGTCCAGCCGCCACACGCCGTCCGGCAGCGGGCGCGCGCTGATCTCCCCGGCGAAGGGGCCGGAGGTGCGCCACGGCGGCATCCGGTGCAGCAACGCTTCTCCGGGCCGGGGCAGCTCCGTACGCAACGCGGCCACGGCGTGACGTTCCACCGCCGTGCGGCCGGGGAAGCGGATGTCCTGGAGCTTGCGCACGGTGGAGCGGGGTCCGTCGCAGCCGACCAGATAGCTGCCGCGCCACCAGGTGCCCCTGGCGCCGCGGGTGTGCGCGGTGACGCCGGAGGGTTCCTGTTCGAGGGAGTCCAGACGGCTGTCCATGGCGACCTCGACGAGCGGTTCGCCGACGAGAGCCGCGCGCAGGGCACCGGTCAGGACGTGCTGGGCGATGTGCACGGGGCCGGGTTCGGTGTCGTCGAAGGCGATCTCATGTGTCACCTGCTTGCGCCGCATCGACCGCCATCCGGCCCAGGGTGAACCGGCGGCGGCGAGCGGCACCCCGGTCAGCCGTTTCACGAGTTCCGTGGTGTCCTCGCGGAGTACGACGGAGCGCGCGGGACGCGGTTCGTCCGCGCCCGGCCCCTCGTCGAGGACCACGCACGGCACCTCCTGGCGCGCCAGAGCCAGGGCGAGCGTGAGCCCGACGGGCCCCGCTCCGACGATGATCACCGGGTCCACGGCGCGACGCCCCCTGCTCGAAGTGACGTCCGGAGGGACGGGGAGGAACAGGAAGAGGGAGCAGGGTGCACGATCACAGAACGTATGCAACCTATTGCCGGTGCTTGCGTCAAGTGACCGAAGGCCGGTGGCGATCATGAAGTGGGGCGGGACTCGTCACACCACTTGACTGCTCATCACATCAGTCCGGTTCGCACCGTTCGTTCGCACCGCTGTTGCGGGCCGGCCCCCGGCATGACTGTGGCCCGCCGGGCAACGGCGGGCCACAGTCATGGCGTACGGCAGGCGCACGGTGGGGCGTGCGTCAGGTGTTGTCCGCGCCGGTCCCGCGGGTGCCCCCGACCTCGGCCGCGTTGAGGTCGTGGACGTCGTCGGGGCCGAGCACCGCGCCCGTGCTGCGCTTGCTGCGGCGCAGCCGCGCCTCGAGCCAGGAGGCGAAGGAGGTGAGGAGGAAGTTCAGGACGATGAAGATGATCGCCACGACGATGAAGCTCGGGATGACGTTGGCGTAGTTGGCCGCGAGCGTGCCACGCGCGTTCAGCAGCTCGGTGAAGCCGAGCATCACGCCGCCCAGCGCGGTGTCCTTCACGATGACGACCAGCTGGGTCACGATCGCCGGGAGCATCACCGTGACGGCCTGCGGCAGCAGGATGCTGGACATCGTCTGGCCCTTGCGCAGGCCGATCGCCTGGGCCGCCTCCGTCTGCCCCTTGGGCAGGGCCAGGATGCCGGCCCGGACGACTTCGGCGAGGACCGACGCGTTGTAGAGCACCAGACCGGTGACGACCGCGTACATGGGCCGGTCCGCGGTGCTGACGTCCGTGGAGCGGGCGAAGAACTCGTTGGCGAACAGCATCAGCAGCAGCACCGGGATGGCCCGGAAGAATTCCACCACCGTGCCGGCCGAGCCCCGCACCCACCGGTGGTCGGACATCCGGGCGATGCCGAGGACCGCCCCCAGCGGCAGCGCCATGACCATGGCCAGTCCCGCGGCCTTGAGGGTGTCGCCGAGGCCGGGCAGCAGGTACGTCGTCCAGGCCGCGGATTCGGTGAACGGCTTCCACAGGGCCCACTCCAGCTGGCCCTTGTCGTCCATCGCCAGGTAGACCCACCACAGGAAGAGGGCCAGGAGGACGACGAATACGACCGAGAAGATGACATTGCGCCGCTTGGCCCGGGGGCCGGGGGCGTCGTACAGAACGGAGGTCACCGCTTCACCGCCAGTCGCTTGCTCAGCCAGCCGAGGAACAGGCCGGTGGGCAGGGTCAGTACCACGAATCCGAAGGCGAAGACCGCGCCGATGAGCAGCGTCTGTGCCTCGTTCTCGATCATTTCCTTCATCAGCAGAGCGGCCTCCGCCACACCGATCGCGGCCGCCACCGTCGTGTTCTTGGTCAGCGCGATCAGCACGTTCGCGAGCGGTCCGATGACCGAGCGGAACGCCTGCGGCAGCACGATCAGCCCGAGCACCTGGGAGAAGTTCAGACCGATGGCGCGGGCCGCCTCGGCCTGCCCGACGGGCACGGTGTTGATGCCGGAGCGCAGCGCCTCGCAGACGAAGGCCGCGGTGTAGGCGGACAGACCGAGCACCGCAAGGCGGAAGCCCTGGAGCGCGAAGTCGTCGGGCGCGCCCATGGTCATGCCGAAGATGTCGGCGAGGCCGAGCGAGGTGAAGACGATGATGACCGTCAGGGGGATGTTCCGGACGATGTTCACATAAGCAGTGCCGAACCCTCGCATCAGGGGGACGGGGCTGACTCGCATCGCCGCCAGCAGGGTGCCCCAGACCAGGGAGGCGATGCCCGAGAACACGGTGAGCTTCACCGTCATCCAGAAGGCACCCAACAAGGTTGGATCGTTGTAGTCAGAAATGAAGTCGAACACGATCTCCCGCGCTTCCGGGTGTGTGGCGTACGTGGCGGACGCGGCGCGCCGCCGCCCTGATCGCGACGGACGGCGGCACGCCTTCAAGACCCCGCGTTACGGACGGCCCTGGGCTTACTTGACGATGTCGCCGATCTTCGGGGCCGGCTCGTTGTTGTACTCGGCCGGGCCGAAGTTCGTCTCGACCGCCTTGTCCCAGGCCTTGTCGCCGACCATCTTCTCCAGCGCGTCATTGATCTTGTTGACGGTCTCGGTGTCGCCCTTCTTGACACCGATGCCGTAGTTCTCGTTGCTCAGCTTCAGGCCGGCGAGCTTGAACTTGCCCTTGTACTGGTCCTGCGAGGCGTAGCCGGCGAGGATCGAGTCGTCGGTGGTCAGCGCGTCCACGGCGCCGCTCTGCAGGGCGGCGACGCACTCCGAGTAGGTGGGGAGCTGCTTGAGCTGCGCCTTCGGGGCGTCCTTCTTGACGTTCTGCGCCGAGGTCGACCCGGTCACGGAACAGAGCTTCTTGTCGTTCAGGTCCGTGGCGTCGGTGATGTCCGAGTCGCTCTTGACCAGCAGGTCCTGGTGGGCCAGCAGGTACGGGCCGGCGAAGTCGACCTTCTGGGCGCGCTCGTCGTTGATGGAGTAGGTCGCCGCGATGAACTTCACGTCACCGCGCGCGAGGGCGTTCTCGCGGTCGGCGCTCTTGGTCTCGACCCACTCGATCTGGTCGGGCTCGTAGCCGAGCTCCTTGGCGACGTACGTCGCCACGTCCACGTCGAAGCCGGTGAAGGAGCCGTCCGGCGTCTTCAGGCCGAGACCGGGCTGGTCGTACTTGATGCCGATCTTGATCTTGTCGCCGCCCCCGGAGCCGGAGGACGAAGCGTTGTCGCCGCTGTCGTCGCCACCGCAGGCGGTGGCGGTCAGGGCGAGGGCGAGCACGGCGGCCGAGGCGGCGGTGACCTTGCGGAGCTTCATGGTGCACATCCTTTTGACTGGTGAGGTGATGCGGCCCGTGTGTGGGTGAGGTGATGCGGCCCCGGCCATCCGGTGACGCACGTCGTCCGAGCGCCAGGCGCAGGACGACGTCAGTGGTGAAGGATCTTCGACAGGAAGTCCTTGGCACGGTCGCTGCGCGGGTTGCTGAAGAACTGGTCCGGCGTCGCCTCTTCGACGATGCGGCCGTCCGCCATGAACACCACGCGGTTGGCGGCAGAACGGGCGAAGCCCATCTCGTGGGTCACGACGATCATGGTCATGCCGTCGCGGGCGAGCTGCTGCATGACCTCCAGAACCTCGTTGATCATCTCCGGGTCGAGAGCCGACGTCGGCTCGTCGAAGAGCATGACCTTGGGCTCCATCGCCAGGGCCCGCGCGATGGCGACACGCTGCTGCTGGCCACCGGAGAGCTGCGCGGGGTACTTCTCGGCCTGCGAGCCCACGCCGACCCGGTCGAGCAGGGCACGGGCCCGCTCCTCAGCGGCCTTCTTGTCCTTCTTGCGGACCTTGACCTGGCCCAGCGTCACGTTCTCGAGCACGGTCTTGTGCGCGAAGAGGTTGAAGGACTGGAAGACCATCCCCACGTCGGCCCGCAGCCGGGCGAGCTCCTTGCCCTCGTGCGGCAGGGGCTTGCCGTCGATCGTGATCGACCCGTCGTCGATCGTCTCCAGCCGGTTGATGGCGCGGCACAGGGTGGACTTCCCGGACCCGGAGGGCCCGATGACGACGACGACTTCACCGCGGGCGATCGTCAGGTCGATGTCCTGGAGTACGTGCAACGCGCCGAAATGCTTGTTGACGCTCTTCAGGACGACCAGATCGCCGGTCGCGGCCACATCTTCCTTGGCCACCGATACTTCGGTCATCGCTCTCTGGCTCCGTCCTCCTCGGTTTGGGAGGACAGTAGTAACCCTTCAGACCTGCGTCATCACATCTGAGGGGAATCTGAGCATCACGATCCGATAGCAATCGGACACGTGTCGTAGCACTTGTGAGCAGGGCTCGTTTCGGCCGGATAACGGTACCGAAGAGCAACCGGAACCCTCTTGACGCCGTCCTCGTTCATCGGCGTCACTGCAAGGTGCGCCCGCGCGTGCACACGTTTTTTCTCCACCGCTTTTCTACACACTCGGATGGTACGGCCGATGAACCGAAGGGGGACCGGATGAGACTGCTTCTCGTCGAAGACGACAACCATGTCGCCGCCGCCCTGTCGGCCGTCCTGACGCGGCACGGTTTCGACGTCACCCACGCGCGCAACGGCGAGGAGGCTCTCCGGGCGCTCGTCCCCGAGGCCGACCGCTTCGGGGTCGTCCTCCTCGACCTGGGCCTGCCCGACCAGGACGGCTACGAGGTGTGCGGAAAGATCCGCAAGCGCACCGGCACCCCGGTGATCATGGTCACCGCCCGCTCCGACGTGCGCTCCCGTATCCACGGCCTCAACCTCGGCGCCGACGACTACGTGGTCAAGCCGTACGACACGGGTGAACTGCTCGCCCGGATCCATGCCGTGAGCCGGCGCACCGTCCAGGAGGAGACCCCGAGCAGTGGCGAGGCCGAGCTGCGGATCGGCTCCGTGCGCATCGACCTGCCGACCCGGCAGGTCAGCGTGAACGGTGCGGTCGTCCCGCTGACCCGCAAGGAGTTCGATTTGCTGGCCCTGCTCGCCCAGCGCCCCGGGGTTGTCTTCCGCCGCGAGCAGATCATCAGCGAGGTGTGGCGCACCAGCTGGGAGGGGACCGGACGCACCCTCGAGGTGCACGTCGCCTCCCTGCGCGCCAAGCTGCGCATGCCGGCCCTCATCGAGACCGTGCGCGGAGTCGGCTACCGGCTCGTCGAGCCCGTGGTCTAGGGCGGGCCTGACCAGGTGCACACACGTCTGCTGCCGCTGCTCATCGTCCTGATGGCGGCCGTCCTGCTCGCTCTCGGCGTTCCGCTCGCGGTCAGTCTGGCGGGCGCGCAGCAGCAGCAGGTCATCGTCGACCGGATCGACGACACGGCACGCTTCGCGGCCCTCGCCCAGTTCGTCACCGAACCCGCCGACCCCGTCACCGGGGACGTCAACGAGCGCCGGGAGACCCTCAGCAGCGAACTCCACAGCTACTACGAGGTGTACGGCATCCGGGCCGGCGTCTTCCACCGCAACGACGCCCCGATGGCGCACGCGCCGGACGACTGGTTCCTGCCGGGGACCGGTGAGGTGCGCGACGCCTTCCAGGAGGCGCTGCTCAGCCGGCGCAGCCACGACCCGGAGCAGGTGTGGCCCTGGGAACGGCGCAGCCTCGTGGTGGCCTCGCCGGTCATCCGGGACGGTGACGTCGTCGCCGTCGTCGTCACCGACTCGCCCACCGGGCAGATGCGGTCCCGCATCCTGCGGGGCTGGCTGTTCATCGGGGCCGGCGAAGCGGCCGCGATGCTGCTGGCCGTCGGCGCGGCCCTGCGGCTGGCCGGCTGGGTGCTCAAGCCCGTACGGGTCCTGGACGCCACCACCCACGACATCGCCACCGGACGGCTGAAGTCCAGGGTCGCTGCGGCCGGCGGACCGCCGGAACTCCGCAGGCTCGCCCGGTCTTTCAACGAGATGGCGGACAACGTCGAGAACGTGCTGGAGCAGCAGCGCGCCTTCGTCGCCGATGCCTCGCACCAGCTGCGCAACCCGCTTTCGGCACTGCTCCTGCGCATCGAACTGCTCGCCCTGGAGCTGCCCGAGGGCAACGAGGAGATCGCCTCCGTCCAGGCCGAGGGCAAGCGGCTGGCGCAGGTCCTGGACGACCTGCTCGGCCTGGCGCTGGCCGAACACAGCGAGGCTCAGCTCCAGATCACCGACATCGGCGCCCTGACCGCCGAACGCGTGGCGGCGTGGTCGCCCACCGCCGGGGCCAAGGGCGTCCTGCTGACCGGGGACTGCCCGCCGACCACGGCATGGGCCGACCCGGTCGCCCTGTCCAGCGCGCTGGACGCGGTCATCGACAACGCGGTCAAGTTCACGCCCGAGGACCGGAGCGTCGAGGTGGCCGTCGCTTCCAACGGCGACACCTCCACCGTCGTCGTCACCGACAACGGCCCCGGTCTGACCGACGAGGAGCTGGTCCGCGTCGGCGACCGCTTCTGGCGCAGCTCACGGCACCAGAACGTCAAGGGCTCCGGCCTCGGCCTGTCCATCTCCCGCGCCCTGCTCACGGCGGGCGGCGGCTCGATCGCGTACGGCCGGCACGAGCCGCACGGGCTGACGGTGACGGTGACGGTGCCCAGGAGCGCGCCCACGGGCGAGGCGACGGTTCAGGGCTTGACGGACCGGTAGTACCGGCGCGCGCCGTCGTGCAGCCGGAGCGGATCGGTGTAGATCGCGGTGCGTACGTCGACGAGCTGGGCGGAGTGGACGTGCGCACCGATGCCGTCCCGGCTCTTGAGCACGATCCGGGTCAGCCACTCGGTGATGCGCGGGTCCGTGTCCGTCCGTGTGATCAGCAGATTGGACACGGCCATCGTCGGGACGGTCGAACCGTGCTGGCTGCCGGGGTAGGCCGACTCCGGCATGTTGGTGGCACGGTAGTAGCGCGTGGCCCCGCCCTGATCGTGCAGCCGGGCGACCAGATCGGCCGGGATCGGCACGAACCTGAGGCCGGCGTCCTCGGACAGGGTGCGCAGGCCGTCGGTGGGCAGCCCGCCCGACCAGAAGAACGCGTCCAGCCCCTGTCCGAGTCGTCCGGGGCCGGTGTCGATGCCGTCCGCGAAGGGCCTGATGTCCTTCTCCGGGTCGATGCCGGCAGCCCTGAGCACCCGGTTGGCGATGAGCCGGACACCCGACTTGGGCGGCCCTATGGCGACCCTCTTGCCCCGCAGATCGGCGATGGAACGGATGCCGGAGCCGGGAGGGACCACGAGCTGCACGTAGTCGTCGTAGAGACGGGCGACCCCGCGCAGCCCGTCGGCGTTCTTCGCGCCGCTCAGCCTGTACGTCTGCACCGCGTCGGCCGCGGCGATCGCGAAGTCCGCCTGCCCGGTCGCCACGCGCCGCACGTTCTCCTGCGAACCGTCGCTCGTCAGCAGCCGCACTTCGAGGTCGGGCATGTCCTTGCTCAGCGACGTGCGCAGAAGCTCCCCGTACTTCTGGTAGACCCCCGCGTGCGTGCCCGTGCTCAGCGTGACCGTCCCGCGCGGCGGATCCTCGGTCCAGGGCGCCAGCCACCACAGCAGCAGTCCGAGCGCCACGAGGCCGGCGACCGCGCCCCGCAGGACCCGGCGCCTGCCGATACGGGACGGCGCGATGGACATGTGCGCGATCCTGCCAGCCCGTCCGCCCCCTGACCAGGCCGGGAGAGTCCAGGGAGACGGCCGTTACCGTCACGGCATGAGTGCTTCGCCCGCCGACCTGGTCCGCGAGTTCCACCGTGCCTTCGGGCTGGACGCGCGCGAGACACCGGCCGAGGTCCCACCGGAACTCGCCGCCCATCGCGGCGACCTGCTCGCCGAGGAGGCCGCAGAGGCGGCGGAGGTGGCGGTGCACGGCCCCCTCGACCGGCTCGCGCACGAACTCGCCGACGTCGTCTACGTCGCCTACGGCACGGCGCTCGTCCACGGCATCGACCTCGACGCCGTGATCTCCGAGATCCACCGCGCCAACATGAGTAAACGCGGCCCCGACGGCGAGATCGCCCGTCGCTCCGACGGCAAGGTCCTCAAGGGGGAGTACTACGAGGCACCGGACGTGTCCCGGGTACTGCGCAGGCAGGGGTGGACGCCGGGTGCGGAGCCCCGGGACGCCTGACCGGAGTCCCGGGCGAGGGCTTGAGCAGAGCCCTCGGTGCAGGCCCGGGCCCGGTCCCGGGCGGAGTCCGGGGAGTGTCGTGGCGACCGCCTACCCTGTAGGGCATGAGCAGCATCGACCGGAGCCAGTCAGTGGGCGGCACGCGCACCTATGAAGTACGCACCTACGGGTGCCAGATGAACGTCCACGACTCCGAGCGATTGTCCGGGCTGCTGGAGGACGCGGGCTACGTCCGCGCTCCCGAGGGCGCCGACGGCGACGCCGACGTCGTCGTCTTCAACACCTGCGCCGTGCGCGAGAACGCCGACAACAAGCTCTACGGCAACCTCGGCCACCTCGCCCCCAGGAAGGCGCAGCGCCCCGGCATGCAGATCGCGGTCGGCGGCTGCCTCGCGCAGAAGGACCGCGACACCATCGTGAAGCGGGCCCCCTGGGTGGACGTCGTCTTCGGCACGCACAACATCGGCAAGCTGCCGGTCCTCCTGGAGCGCGCCCGCGTCCAGGAGGAGGCCCAGGTCGAGATCGCCGAGTCGCTGGAGGCCTTCCCGTCCACGCTTCCGACCCGCCGCGAGAGCGCCTACGCGGCCTGGGTGTCCATCTCCGTCGGCTGCAACAACACCTGCACCTTCTGCATCGTCCCCGCGCTGCGCGGCAAGGAGAAGGACCGGCGCCCCGGGGACGTCCTCGCCGAGATCGAGGCACTGGTCGCCGAGGGCGTCTCGGAGGTCACCCTGCTCGGCCAGAACGTCAACGCGTACGGCTCCGACATCGGTGACCGGGAGGCGTTCAGCAAGCTGCTGCGGGCCTGCGGGAGGATCGAGGGCCTGGAGCGCGTCCGCTTCACCTCCCCCCACCCGCGCGACTTCACCGACGACGTCATCGCCGCCATGGCCGAGACGGCCAACGTGATGCCGCAGCTCCACATGCCGCTCCAGTCCGGTTCGGACACGGTCCTCAAGGCGATGCGCCGCTCGTACCGGCAGGAGCGCTACCTCGGCATCATCGAGAAGGTCCGCGCCGCCATCCCGCACGCGGCGATCAGCACCGACATCATCGTGGGCTTCCCGGGCGAGACCGAGGAGGACTTCGAGCAGACCCTGCACGTGGTGCGCGAGGCCCGCTTCGCGCAGGCCTTCACCTTCCAATACTCCAAGCGTCCGGGAACCCCGGCCGCCGAGATGGACGGCCAGATCCCCAAGAAGGTCGTCCAGGAGCGTTACGAGCGGCTCGTCGCCCTCCAGGAGGAGATCTCCTGGGAGGAGAACAAGAAGCAGGTCGGCCGCACCCTGGAGCTGATGGTGGCCGAGGGCGAGGGCCGTAAGGACGGCACCACCCACCGCCTCTCCGGCCGTGCCCCGGACAGCCGCCTGGTGCACTTCACCAAGCCGGAGCAGGAGGTCCGTCCCGGTGACGTCGTCACCGTCGGGATCACCTACGCGGCCCCCCACCACCTCCTTGCCGAGGGCCCCGCCCTCGACGTGCGCCGCACCCGCGCGGGCGACGCCTGGGAGAAGCGGAACGCTCCCGGGGCCTCCGGGCCGGCGGGTGTCATGCTCGGCCTGCCCAAGGTGGGCGTGCCCGAGCCACTGCCCGTGGCCACCGGAGGCTGCGCCATCGACTGACCGGACCGCGACGGGGGCGGACGCATGGCTCATCGGGTCGTAGTGGAGGAGCGGGAGGACACACTCCAGCCGGTCGCACGCTTCGAAGGCACGCGCGAAGAGGCGCGCCGCAGGCTGTACGAGACGGCGTGCACGCACAGGTTCGCCGGAGGACTGCTGCAACAGCGTCGCGAGGTGTACCGCGTGGACGACGACACGTACTTCGTGCAGGTCAAGGGCGGGCTGGGCACCCACCGCCTGCGGTACTGCCTCGCGGAGCGCGTCCGGGGCACGGACGACCGGCGAGACGTGGATGCCGTCCCGGGCCGCGGCAGTAGGCTGCTGATCATGCTTGTCGCCGCCGCAGTCTGCCCGTGCCCGCCCCTCCTCGTGCCCGAGGTGGCCGCGGGCGCCGCACCCGAGCTGGACGCCGCGCGGGCCGCGTGCACGGACGCGGTCGGCGTGCTCGCCGCCGCCCGGCCCGACCTGCTGGTGGTCGTCGGCCCGGTGGCCGGCGACGTGGGGCCCGAGCGCTACCCGGAGGGCAGCACGGGGTCCTTCCACGGCTTCGGCGTCGGTCTCGGCGTACGGCTCGGAGCGGACCGGGACACGGCGACCGGCCGGGCCCTGCCCACCGCGCTCGCGGTGGGCGCCTGGCTGCTGGAGCGGACCGGGTGGGCGGACGCGCCCGTCGAGGGGGTCGGCGTGGGCGAGTCCCTGACGGCCGAGCGGTGCGCCGGACAGGGACGGGACATCGCCGGCAGGGCGGAGCGGGTCGCCCTGCTGGTGATGGGCGACGGCAGCGCCTGCCGCACGCTCAAGGCACCGGGCTACCTCGACGAGCGGGCGGCGCCCTTCGACGCGGAGGCCGCGCGGGCGCTGGGAGCGGCCGACACGGCGGCCCTGCAGGCACTGGACAGCGGTCTGGCGCGCGGCCTCAAGGCGTCCGGCCGGGCGCCCTGGCAGGTCCTGGCGGGGGCGGCCGAAGCGGGGGGGACCGCTCTGCGGGGCACGCTGCTGTACGAGGACGCTCCGTACGGGGTGGGCTACATGGTGGCCACCTGGTCGTAGGAGCCGGCTCCGCACGACGCCCGCCCGGCACGTCGGACGGCGTGGAACGACGGAAGGCCCGGAACGACCGAAGGCCGGGAACGCCCCATGCGGTGTGCGTTCCCGGCCCTATGCCGATCCAGTGCCCAGTGCTCAGTGCGCGGGCGGCGGCCCCGCCGGGGGAGTGGTGCCGCCCGCGTCCGGGCCGGGTTCGTTCTTGTGGGCGAGCCGGTCCATGGCGCCCTTGGCCCTGCCGGTGCCCTTCTGGATCCTGTCGCTGTACTTGCCCTTGGTCCGCTCGTCGGCGGTCTTCGCGGCCTTGTCCAGCCCGTGCTGGATCTTGCCCCCGTGCTGCTGTGCGAGGTCCGAGACCTTGTCCTTGGCAGGCCCCAGCTTGGCCTTCATGTTGTCCAGGAGACCCATGGTCCACCTTCCCTCGCGGTACGGTTCGTGTGCACTCCTGTGCGAAAACACCCATATCCACTCCATACGGTACTCGCGCGAACGCGGTCCCGCCCCGCCGCGCGGCCCCTCCGTGGCCGAAACCCGCCCCCGGGTGCGGCCCCGCACCCGTCGCGTCACGCCACTCGATGGAGGGCCGACTGTGGGGTTTGCGAGACTGGACCGGTGAGCAGCGCACTCCCCACCCCCCAGGTCATCGCCGTCGTCGGCCCCACCGCAGCCGGAAAGTCCGATCTGGGCGTTTTCCTGGCCCGAGAGCTTGGCGGTGAAGTCGTCAACGCCGACTCCATGCAGCTCTACCGGGGGATGGACATCGGAACCGCCAAGCTGACGCCCGAGGAGCGCGGGGGCGTCCCGCACCACCTCCTGGACATCTGGGACGTGACCGTCACCGCGTCCGTCGCCGAGTACCAGCGCCTCGCCCGGGAGCGGATCGACGCCCTGCTCGCCGCCGGACGCTGGCCCGTCCTCGTCGGGGGCTCCGGCCTCTACGTCCGCGGGGCCGTCGACCACCTCGAGTTCCCGGGCACCGACCCCGACGTACGGTCGCGCCTGGAGGAGGAGCTCACCCTGCGCGGATCCGGCGCGCTGCACGCCCGCCTCGCCGCCGCCGACCCCGAGGCCGCGCGGGCCATCCTGCCGAGCAACGGCCGCCGGATCGTCCGGGCGCTCGAAGTGATCGAGATCACCGGCCTGCCCTTCACCGCCAACCTTCCCGGCCACGACTCGGTCTACGACACCCTCCAGATCGGTGTCGACGTCGCCCGCCCCGAGCTGGACGCGCGGATCGCCGACCGGGTCGACCGGATGTGGGACGCGGGTCTCGTGGACGAAGTGCGCGCACTGGAGGCGCAAGGGTTGCGCGAGGGGCGTACGGCCTCGCGCGCGCTCGGCTACCAGCAGGTGCTCTCCGCGCTCGCCGGAGAGTGCACCCTGGAGGACGCGCGGTCCGAGACCGTCCGCGCCACCAAGCGCTTCGCGCGCCGCCAGGATTCATGGTTCAGGCGCGACCCGCGGGTGCATTGGTTGAGTGGGGCCGCGGCGGACCTGACGGAACTTCCGCAGCTCGCGTTGTCGTTGGTCGAACGACCGGTTACAGCCTGATCACGTCATGGCATCGGGACGCCCAGGCCGTCATCCGGGCCTCTGACGCCGTGCCATCATCGAGCTTCGATCGACCAAGTGGAGTCCAAGTTGGGAGGGCGCGTGGCGATGGAGGCCGGCCCTCGCGACACCGCACACGGCACCGAACACCTCACCACCGAGCGAGGTGTACCGGAGCAGGACCCTGACCTTCTCAGCCCCGACGGGCCGGACGAGACACAGGGCGGAGTGACCGACGACGGCCCCGAGCCGGACGAGATGTTCGCGGGCGGCGACGAGGTCGAGGTCGAGCTGCGCCCGCAGCGCCGGCTGCGCATCTGGCAGCTCGCCCCCATCGTCGGCCTGGCCGCGGTCGGCTCCCTGATGTTCGCGTTCCCGCTCGCCTTCGACTTCGGCGACAGTGGCGCCGTGATCGCCATGCTGGGCCTGCTGATCTGCTCCTGCGCGGCCGGCTGGGGCATGATGGCGGCCCGCAGGGTGGGCTACACCTGGCCCGGCCTGCCGGCCCGGAACTCCGGTCGCAGACCCGACTGGAGGGTCGTGATCGCCTACGCCGTGGTGGTCGCCGTGGTGGTCGCCCTGGCGGTCTGGCGGGTCGCCCGCCTCCGCTGACGCCCGCCGGCCCCGTGCGCTGCGAGGGCCGGGGCGCGCTGTCGTGGGAGCCCCGTACGATCGAGGGATGAGCACGCGGATCGCCTTCCTCAAGGGGCACGGCACCGAGAACGACTTCGTGATCGTTCCGGACCCCGAGAACGCCATCGACCTGCCCCCCGCCTCCGTCGCGGCCCTCTGCGACCGCCGCGCGGGTATCGGCGGCGACGGGCTGCTGCACGTGGTGCGGTCCGCCGCGCACCCCGAGGCGCGGCACCTGGCGGCCGAGGCCGAGTGGTTCATGGACTACCGCAACGGCGACGGTTCCATCGCCGAGATGTGCGGCAACGGAGTGCGTGTGTTCGCGCGCTACCTCCAGCGTGCGGGACATGTGGCCGAGGGGGACATCGCGATCGCCACGCGCGGCGGCGTGAAGGCGGTGCGCATCGCCAAGACCGCGTCCGACAGCGGCTCCGCCGCGGGTGACATCACCGTCGGCATGGGCCGGGCACTGCTGCCCGGCGACGGCGTCACCGTGAGCGTCGGCGGACGCAGCTGGCCCGCGCGGAACGTGAACATGGGCAATCCGCACGCCGTGGCCTTCGTGGACGACCTCGACCACGCCGGCGACCTGCTCACCGCACCCCCGTTCAGCCCCGCCTCGGTCTATCCGGACGGCGTCAACGTGGAGTTCGTGGCCGACCGCGGCCCGCGGCACGTGGCGCTGCGCGTCCACGAGCGGGGGGCCGGTGAGACCCGCTCGTGCGGCACGGGCGCCTGCGCGGTCGCCGTGGCCACGGCCCGCCGGGACGGCGTCGACCCGCGGGTCACCAAAAGCCCGGTGACGTACACGGTGGATGTGCCCGGCGGCACTCTGATGATCACCGAACGGCCCGACGGGGAGATCGAGATGACGGGGCCCGCGGTGATCGTCGCCGAGGGCGTGATCGAGAGCGAGTGGCTGGAGAACCTGCCCCGCTGAGCCCGGTACCGGCTTGGTATCCAAGAACAGCGCGTGCCGGCCGACCGCATCCGTGGGGTGCGGGGCCCGGTTCGGCTTCGAGAGCATGGCGTGCCTCTGATCCCGTGGCGTGAAATCGCCGCTGTGACGGTCTTCGCTCGAAGGAGTGATCCGTTTCACGCTCGGAGGGAGGCGGTCGGTCGCACGTGCTGGGCTCGGTAGCATCAAGCACCGGCCCGGACGGGGACGAGCACCGTCTCCTGAGCCCGAGTCCGCCCTGGGCATGCGTCCGCCGGTCAACGCCGCCGGAGGTGCCCATGAATGCGGAGGCCGCGAAACCTGCGACCCCAGGCCCCGTGACAACGGGGTCTGCGACACCAGGTCATGTCACGCCCACAGGGACACGGAGGAAGGCCCGCTCCCGGCTCGACCTGCGTCGGCTGGGCCGCGCCGCATTCCTCGGACCCGCCTCCCGCGACCGGCTCCCCGACGCCATCGGCCATGTGGTCGAAGCCCACCGTGCCCACTATCCCGACGCCGGTCTCGACCCGCTGCGCCGCGCCTATCTCCTGGCCGAGTCCTCGCACCGGGGACAGATGCGCAAGAGCGGCGAGCCGTACATCACCCATCCGCTCGCCGTGACCCTCATCCTCGCCGAACTCGGGGCCGAGACCACGACCTTGACGGCCTCCCTGCTCCACGACACCGTCGAGGACACGGAGGTGACGCTCGATCAGGTCCGTGAGCAGTTCGGCGAGGAGGTGTGCTATCTCGTCGACGGCGTCACCAAGCTCGAGAAGGTCGACTACGGTGCCGCGGCCGAGCCCGAGACCTTCCGCAAGATGCTGGTCGCCACCGGCAACGACGTCCGCGTGATGTCGATCAAACTCGCCGACCGGCTGCACAACATGCGCACCCTCGGGGTGATGCGCCCCGAGAAGCAGGAACGCATCGCCAAGGTGACCCGGGACGTCCTCATCCCGCTCGCCGAACGGCTCGGCGTCCAGGCGCTCAAGACGGAACTCGAGGACCTGGTCTTCGCGATCCTGCATCCCGAGGAGAACAAGCACACGCGCGAGCTGATCCTCCGCAACGCCTCCCGCGCGGACGACCCGCTCGCCGAGGTCGCCGACGAGGTGCGCAAGGTGCTGCGCGAGGCGGACCTCACCGCCGAGGTCCTCATCCGCCCCCGTCACTTCGTCTCCGTGCACCGCGTGTCCCGCAAACGCGGCCGGCTGCGCGGCGCCGACTTCGGCCGGCTGCTGGTGCTGGTGAACGAGGACGCCGACTGCTACGGCGTCCTGGGCGAGCTGCACACCTGCATGACACCCGTCGTCTCGGAGTTCAAGGACTTCATCGCGGTACCCAAGTTCAACCTGTACCAGTCGCTGCACACCGCCGTCGCGCGCGACGACGGGCAGGTCGTCGAAGTCCTCATCCGTACGCACCTGATGCACAAGGTCGCCGAGGCCGGTGTCGTCGCCCTCGGCAACCCCTATGCCGTCCCGGGGGAGGAGCAGTCGACGAGCGACGGCGAACGCGTCGACCCGACCCGGCCCGGCTGGCTCTCCCGGCTCCTGGAGTGGCAGCGCGGCGCGCCCGACCCCGACACCTTCTGGTCCACGCTGCGCGAGGACCTCGCCCAGGACCGCGAGATCACCGTGTTCCGCCCGGACGGCGGCACGATCGGCCTGCCCGACGGCGCGACCTGTGTGGACGCCGCGTACGCGCAGTACGGCGAGGACGCGCACGCGTGCATCGGCGCCCGCGTCAACGGCCGCCTGGCGACACTGCGCACCGTGCTGAAGGACGGGGACACCGTCCAGCTCCTGATGGGCCAGGACCCCGCCTCCGAGCCCTCCAGGGAGTGGCTGGAGCACGCCCGTACCCCGGCCGCCCGGATCGCCATTCAGCGGTGGCTGACCGCCCACCCCTCGCACCCCGTCGATCCCGCCGAGCCGCCCGAGGGGGGCCGGGCCGGGTCCGGGGAGACCCGGGCGGCCACGCGTCCCGCCGCGGGCGAGCCCGCCGCCGCACCGGCTTCCGGGACGGTGTCCGGTTCCTCCGGCGGTGCCCAGGTCCTGGCCGACCGGCCCGGCGCGCCGGTGCGGCTCGCCGGCTGCTGTACGCCCGTACCGCCCGACGAAGTGACCGGATTCGCCGTGCGCGGAGGAGCGGTCGCCGTGCACCGGATCGAGTGCGCCGTCGTGACGCGCATGAAAAGCGCGGGGCGTGCGGAGGTCGGCGTGCGCTGGGGGGAGGGCGCCGAGTGCCGGGTCACCCTGGTCGCCGAATCGTTCGTCCGCCCCCATCTGCTCGCCGACCTCACCGAGGCCATGGCCGCCGAAGGCGCCGAGATCGTCTCCGCGACCGTCGAACCCCCGACCCACCAGCAGGTGCGGCACACGTACACCGTGCAGCTGCCGGACGCCGCCCACCTGCCCGTCCTCATGCGCGCGATGCGCAAGGTGGCGGGTGTGTACGACGTGAGCCGGGCCAAGCCGCAGCCCCAGAGAACCTGACAGCGAGGCGCGCGGGGACACCACCCGGCCGGAGGCCTCCTCGGACACCCCCTCGGCCATCGGCACACCCGATCGGGTGGACCGGGAGCGCGCCGCCGTAACCGCGCACGCGCGCGCTGATAGCCGTGGGCCCATGCTGCGCACTCCCCACGGCCCGGCCGTCCCCGAACCGGCCCCCGAACATCCCGCCCCGCACGGCCCGGTCTCCGGCCGTCCGGCCCCCGTCCGTCAGGCCGCCCCCGTACCGGCCGCCCGTACGCCGGCCCCCCGGGGCCGCCGTCGGCGGACGTCCGCGGCGCTGCTCGCGTCGGCCGTCTCCGTCTGCCTCCTCGCCGCGAGCGCCCCCGCCACGCCGCTGGGCATCGGCGACCGTCTCTTCCCGCACCTGGGCAACCCCGGGTACGACGTGGCGTCGTACCACCTCGCCCTCAGCTACCCCGGCACGAACGACACCCCGCTCCAGGCCACCACGAGGATCGAGGCCCGGACGACCACGGACCTGGACCGGATCAACCTCGACTTCGCCCACGGCACGGTCCACTCGGTCGAGGTCGACGGCACCCCAGCCGCCTTCACCACCGCCGGTGAGGACCTCGTGATCACGCCCGTGAGCGGCCTGGACGCCGGCGAACGGACCCGTATCACCGTGCGCCACACCAGCGATCCGGTGGCCGCGGAGGGCCGTGACGGCGGCTGGGTGCGCACCGCGGACGGTCTCGCCATGGCCAACCAGGCCGACGCCGCGCACCTGGTCTTCCCGTGCAACGACCACCCGTCCGACAAGGCCTTCTTCACGTTCCGCATCACTGCCCCCGACGGTCACACGGCCATCGCCAACGGCGTGCCGATCCATGTCGACCGCACGCGCGCGGCGACGACGACCTGGACGTACCGCACCCGGCACCCCATGGCCACCGAACTCGCCCAGGTGTCCATCGGCCGCTCCACGGTCCTGCACCGCACCGGCCCGCAGGGGCTGCCGCTGCGCGACGTCGTCCCCACGGCCCACCGCGAACAGCTCGAACCGTGGCTGGCGAAGACCCCGGACCAGATCGCCTGGATGGAGAACAAGGTCGGCAGCTACCCGTTCGAGACGTACGGCCTGCTCATGGCCGACGTCTCCACCGGTTTCGAACTCGAGACCCAGACGCTGTCCCTCTTCGAGCGGGAACTCTTCACCGACCCGGCCTACCCCGCGTGGTACGTCGAGTCGATCATGGTGCACGAGCTCGCCCACCAGTGGTTCGGCAACAGCGTCAGCCCCAGCACCTGGTCCGACCTGTGGCTCAACGAGGCCCATGCCACCTGGTACGAGGCGCTGTACGCGCAGGAGAAGGCCGGCCGGTCCCTCGAGGCCCGGATGAAGACCGCCTACGAGGCCTCCGACCGCTGGCGCGCGGAGGGCGGACCACCCGCCGCTCCCAAGGCACCGCGGCCCGGCCAGAAGATCAGCATCTTCCGGCCGATCGTGTACGACGGTTCCGCACTCGTGCTGTACGCCCTGCGCGAGGAGATCGGCCCTACCGCGTTCGACCGCCTGGAACGGCGCTGGGTGACCCGGCACCGGGACGGCACGGCTTCCACGGCCGACTTCGTCCGGCTCGCCTCCGACACCGCGAGACGCGACCTGACCGGATTCCTGAACGCCTGGCTCCACGACGTGAAGACCCCGCCGATGCCCGGCCACCCGGACTGGAAGTCCACGGAGCGGGCCCCGGAGAAGTCCACGGCCTACAGGTTCACGGGCCACCGGCCCACGGCCCCCGAATCCGCCGCACAGCCCACGGAACGTTCCGGCCCGGCCGCGCATCGACCGGGCGCGAGCCGGGAACAAACACGGTGACGAGACGTGTCGTGCCGTGCCACCATCGTCAGGACGCCGCCGCACGGGGCACGGGAATCTCCCGGGAGACTCGTGCGTTGTGAGGGGTGACGGACGGACTCCGTCACCCCTGCGATCTCCCATCGACGTATCGACGTAAGGACCCAATGACCTCCTCTTCTTCCCCTTCCCAGGACACCAAGCGCTTCGCGCGGACCTACCCCGAGGGCCTCCGGGCCGATGCCCTGATGGAAGCGGACGTCGCCTGGAGCCTCGAGATCGACGGAGAGCGGGACGGCGACCAGCTCGACCGCTCCGAGCGCGCGGCTCTGCGCCGCGTCGCCGGCCTCTCCACCGAACTCGAGGACGTCACCGAGGTCGAGTACCGGCAGCTCCGCCTGGAGCGCGTCGTACTCGTCGGCGTGTGGACATCGGGAACCGTGCAGGACGCGGAGAACTCCCTCGCGGAGCTCGCCGCCCTGGCGGAGACGGCGGGCGCCCTCGTGCTCGACGGCGTGACCCAGCGCCGCGACAAGCCCGACGCGGCGACCTTCATCGGCTCCGGCAAGGCCCAGGAGCTGCGTGACATCGTGCTCGAAACGGGCGCGGACACGGTCGTCTGCGACGGTGAGCTGAGCCCCGGCCAGCTGATCCACCTCGAGGACGTCGTCAAGGTCAAGGTCATCGACCGGACGGCCCTGATCCTGGACATCTTCGCCCAGCACGCCAAGTCCCGGGAGGGCAAGGCGCAGGTCGCGCTCGCGCAGATGCAGTACATGCTGCCGAGGCTGCGCGGCTGGGGCCAGTCGCTGTCCCGGCAGATGGGCGGCGGCTCGGGCGGCGGACTCGCCACCCGTGGCCCCGGTGAGACCAAGATCGAGACCGACCGGCGCCGGATCCGCGAGAAGATGGCGAAGATGCGCCGGGAGATCGCGGAGATGAAGACCGGCCGCGACATCAAGCGCCAGGAACGCAAGCGCAACAAGGTGCCGTCCGTCGCCATCGCGGGCTACACCAACGCCGGCAAGTCCTCGCTGCTCAACCGCCTCACGGGCGCGGGCGTGCTGGTCGAGAACGCCCTGTTCGCGACCCTCGACCCGACCGTGCGCCGGGCCGAGACGCCGGGCGGACGGCTGTACACGCTGGTCGACACCGTCGGCTTCGTCCGGCACCTGCCGCACCACCTCGTCGAGGCGTTCCGCTCCACGATGGAGGAGGTCGGCGACGCCGATCTGATCCTGCACGTGGTGGACGGTTCGCACCCCGTCCCGGAGGAGCAGCTGGCCGCCGTGCGCGAGGTGATCAGGGACGTCGGCGCCACCGGCGTACCCGAGATCGTCGTGATCAACAAGGCCGACGCGGCGGACCCGCTGACGCTCCAGCGTCTGCTGCGGGAGGAGAAGCGCTCCATCGCGGTCTCGGCCCGCACCGGCCAGGGCATCGACGAACTGCTCGCCCTCCTCGACAACGAGCTGCCCCGCCCGGCCGTGGAGGTCGAGGCACTCGTGCCGTACACGCACGGCAAGCTGGTCGCCCGCGCCCACGACGAGGGCGAGGTGATCTCCGAGGAGCACACCGCGGAGGGCACCTTGCTCAAGGTGCGGGTGCACGAGGAACTGGCGGCGGAGCTCATGCCGTTCGTGCCCACGCCGACCGCCGGCTGAGTCCACGGCCCGCGGCTTCGCGGGGCCCCCGGGCCGGCCCCCCCCCCCCCCCCGCGGGGGGGGGGGGGGGGGCGGGGGGGGGGCGGGGGCCCCCCCGGGGCCGGGCCCCCCGCGGCCCCCCCCCCCCGCC